>DATELZ010000230.1:0-62769 GCA_035276045.1 Pyrinomonadaceae bacterium
AACTGCGCCTAGTGGCGCAGTTGCGTCGAAATTTCGGCTAAAATCTTACCCCAAACGGACGACTTTCTCCCTGAACTTCTCATCAAGACTCACTCCAAGTTCGGACGTTTGACGATGCTGTTTGGTTCTGTTCTGATTCCCACTTACGACTCAAAAACTTTCCAGTTGTTGCGATACTCTGCGAGGTCTTTCGGGTGAATCCCCGGCATCTTTTTATAGTCCGCAAACCACTTCCCAAACTTCGAAGGATCGGAGCGAAGATCACACCCGGGCACGATGTAATAATCGGGCGGAACATCCGGCTTGTTTAGCACCACAAAAACGTAATAACAGGCATCCTGGACGCGCTCCAAATCGATGAGAAAATAGTTCGGACTTCGGAGTGCTTTTACTTGGATCGTGAACCTCTTATCGTGGTCGTTAATGGCGAACAGATCTATTGATTTGCATTGCCCAAAGTCAGCGAAGTTTGCAAGCCTCGTTTAAGAAGTTCAGCAGCAACAAAAAACTCCCCGGCCAGTCCCGACTTTTGACCGTCCGCGCGTTGCTTTGACACGCGCTTTATCGGTTCCTATTTATTCGGGGCATCCTTCTGATCCATCACATCTCTCCCTTCGTAGTATTAGTGCTCTTCACTATCATGAATCGCCACGACTGCGTACCGCCTCACATCCTTCGAGTTAGACCAAGCGTTTTTATCCACCTGCTCAGACGCCGCATGGCTCACCTAACACACTCCTATCACACGTTCACTAAAATCCAGCGACTTCCAATTCGAGAGAAAAAACTTAAAGGTGCTGCGCACCTGAATGAATTAGACACGACACCCCCGCTGCGGGGCTGTCGCGGTTACGCAGCAACATTTCGCGTTAACAACTTCGCGTCTTTCGTCTGTATCTCCTTGCATTGCTTGGGCTTGGACCGTTAACCAAAAAGTTACGACTTAATTTTTCGTTTATCTCTTTGCACGTCAATCGTTTAGCGTTTAATTTGCGACGTTTTGGTCAACAAAATAAACTGCTTACTCCTTTGGGTTCAATAGGTTTACAAGTTACGGACTTTTTTTAATTTTTTTAAATTTCGCATTTTTGCTGTTGTTGGCCCATCCTAAGCCGCGTGTGTTGCTCTCAGGTGCAGTTGTTGATTGGACCAACGTTCAATCAACAGCCCAGGAAGCAGCGCCAAGCAACTCCGCGAAGTGAATAGCAATCTCACAGCGGGCTAAAGACCCACTTGCTCTTTTCAGACTGCGGTTTTCCCCTAGCTGCATTATCAGTCGGCAGCCCGCCCGCACAACTCTCCGCTGTGCGGAGAGTCCTTCGCGATGCTACGGCCCTGCGGGTGTGCTGGTCAGGCACCCAGCCGACTGTAGTGGTCGCTAAGGAAAAAATCTCTGATTGTCGCGTGTCACGCGCCTCCATTTCTAAAAAAGTTGTCAGGAATCCTTGCGCTGCGCAAGAAACCCTTACACTTTTTTAACCCTCCCTCACTGGTCCAACAACCGCCGCTTGACTAACAACTATTGCAAGTCAAAGGGTTGGTGAACTTCCAAGAAACCAGTCAGACTTTTGGCACAACTCTTGTTACTACCACACCAGCAGAAAGTCGCGGCTTAGTCAGCCGCACATCGCTTTTTGAATCAGTCGAGCATCGATGGACCACTGTTGGCCCAACATTCCGGCGCTCGCTCACGAAAAATCGGAGTCCGAGCTGTTGAGAGCTAACTCCGATCAAGATTACGCGAGAGTTTAGTTTTGCCCCCTCTGTTTCTCACCCTCGCGTCACGAAGAAACGAATAACGGAAAAACCAAAATCCACCCCGCCCGAGGGTGACAGGACGAAGTGTGTCTTGACGAAATCCGATCCGGTTTAGCACCGAAAACGATCACGATTACGACGACAAAAACGGAACCAAAACAGCGAGGCAAACGCGTTCGCTTATGACCTTAGGAGTTTGAATTTATGCTGACCATTAGTAGAGCAATTTCCGCCGGACAAGCACTCGATTATTACAAGCAAGAGTTCACCAATTCGAAGGACAATTACTACTCTGAATCAGGTGCCGTTAAGGGCCGTTGGTGCGGCACCCTCGCCGAAGAATGGAACCTCAAAGGCGAGGTCACTAGCGAACAATATGAGCGCCTGGTTGCTGGTCAAGATCCGCACACCGGCGAGCAACTTATTCGCTCCGTTTCCGCCCGCGAAATCGTTGACGATTTCGGAAAAGAAAAGACCACGAGCGAGCATCGCGCCGGTTGGGACGCGACCTTCAGCGCCCCTAAATCCGTTTCCTTAGCCGCCCTCGTTGGAGACGATGAACGCGTCAGAGAAGCACACCGCGAGAGCGTTGATGAAGCCCTGAAAGAGTTAGAAGAGTATCTGCAAGCGCGTGGTGGCGGCGACAAGCCAGCCATCACCACCGGCAAGATGATAGCCGTCCAATTTGAGCACACATCCTCACGTCCTGATCGTGAAACCGGCTACGCCGCGCCACAACTTCACACCCACGTAGTCATCTCCAACATGACCCAAACCGAGGACGGGAAAGTGCGCTCCGTGGACCCGCTTACGCTGTACAAAAGCCAGAAATTTACGACCGCGAACTATCGCGCCCATTTAGCCGATAAGCTGCAAGAACTTGGTTACGAAATTCGCGTTGATCCACGCACCGGCGCACCCGAGATCAAAGGCTTCACAGAAGAATACTTGCAGGACAGCAGCCCCCGCCGCAAAGAAGTTTTGACCGAAAAAGGAAAGATGAAAGAGCGCATGGAGCGAGAAGGAAAGACGGTTTCAGATAATGCGAGATTGCAGCAAGCCGCCGCCCACATCAATCGCCGCAGCAAAAACTTCGACCCTGAAGTGATGCGCACACGCGCCCTCGAAAAGGACGTAAGTCACGGCTACCAAGCGCAACGTGTGGTAGCTGAAGCGCGGGAACGATTGCCGCTCCGCTTGTCGCAAAACGAGATTGAAAGACGCGCTCAGGAAGCAGTCACCTTTGCTCGCGATAAGGTCATGGAAAAAGACGCCGTGGCAGACATGAGTGACATCTGGATTCACGCGCTGCGCCGCCATCTCGGATTCACAACTTACCGCGCCGTTGCCGCCGAAATTCACCGCCGACTGGAGAGTGGTGAGTTCATAGAAATCACGCGTCAGGAACGTCAACCCGAGACTACTACTGACCGCATGGTGAGGATGGAAAAGAAGACTATTCAGACCATGCTCGACGGTAAAGAGAACTGTCCGCCCATCGTCGAAGCAGAGCGCGTCAATGAGGTTGTGACCGCCACCGCCAAGCGCCAGCAACGCCGATTAAACGCTCATCAAAAGTCGGCCATTGAACAGATTCTTTCCAACCGAGATCAGATTATTGGCTTGCAAGGTGGCGCGGGAACCGGGAAGACAACGGCGCTCTCCGTGCTGCGCGAAGCCGCCGAAAAAGAAGGCTATCAAGTGCGCGGTTTTGCACCCTCCGCACGCGCCGCGCAGCAGCTTGGCGAAAGCGGTATTGAGAGCGAAACCATTCAACTGTTTTTGCGCCTGCGAAAGCAACCCGCTGCTACCAGCCGCTTATTTGTTTTGGATGAAAGCTCCCTCGCCAGCACTCAACACATCCACAAGTTATTTGCCTGCCTCGAACCCGAAGATAAGGTGCTTTTAGTCGGCGACGCACGCCAGCATCAGGCCGTCGAAGCAGGGAGTCCGTTTGAGCAACTCCAACAGCACGGCATGACCACTGCGACCCTCAGTGAGATCGTCAGACAGCGCGACAAAGATCTAAAGCAAAACGTCGAGGACTTAGCCGCCCGCAACACGCCCGAAGCAGTCGCCGCACTGCACCGCCGAGGCAAGGTGATCGAGATCGCGGACGAGCAGAAACGCTTCCTAGCCATCGCCCACGACTACGCCAGGACCCCCACCGGCACGCTGGTTATTTCGCCCGCCAACCGCGAACGTTCCGAACTCAATTTGCTGATCCATCGAGAACTACAGCGCGAGGGAATAGTCAGCAGTAACGACCAGCAAACGACGGTCTATGTCGAGCGTAAAGATATGACCGGAGCGGAGCGTACTGTTGCCAATTCCTACCGACCCAATGAAGACATAATCCGCTACAACAGCGCCAGCAAAGTCCATAAAGTCAAAGCAGGCGACTATGCCAGAGTAATAGCCACTGACCACGAGACGAACAAAATTACCGTCCGCCTTTATAGTGGCCGCGAACTCACCTATAACCCGACGCGGCTTTCCGGTGTGAGCGTTTACTACGAAGCCGAGCGCACTTTCGCCGCAGGTGATCGCCTGCAAATTCGCGCTCCGTATAGGGAGAAACGGATCGCTAATGGCGCACTCGGGACGATCACCAAAATCGAGCCCGACCGAATCCGCTTGGCGATGGACAGCGGGCGCGAAGTTACGGTTGACCTGCGCAAGTTTCGCCACCTTGATTACGGTTACGCCGTTACCAGCCATTCCGCTCAGGGACTAACTTTTGATCGCGTCCTGATCAACGCGGACACCCGCGAATCCGTGCGCCTGCTCAATGACCGCATGGCCTACGTTGCTATTTCCAGAGCCAGGTACGACGCCCTGATCTATACCGACTCTACGCAGCATCTATCCGAAGCTCTTAACCGTGGAATGGACAAGGAAACGGCGCTTGGAGCGATACAAGACGACGAACGCCAGAGAAAAGATCGCGAGCAAGTGATTAAAGAGCCTCCCGCTTCGCAGCAGCAGCAGCAACTACCATTCGATCACAGCTTGGCTCAACGTCACACCTATCCAGAGCCAACACAGACCCAGGCCGCGCCGTTTGCGACTGAAATCCCGATGGAGATTTCCAGAGCAAGATATGAACCCGCGATCTCTACGGAATCCACGCGGAATTTACAAGAAGCTCTCGATCGCGGCGTGAACCACGCAACGCCGCTTGACGCGACGCAAGACGATGCACATGAGGTAAAGAAAGATCGCGATAGATTGAGTCAGGACTCTCTCGCCTCACAGCAGCAGCGACCATTAGAACGAACCCTAACCCACACCGATCCAGCACCGACAAAAGCCGCCGAGCTTGAGAAGGAAGCACCTGAAATCGATCTCGGAGCATTAGTTCTTTAGGAAAGACTGTGAAGTATGATTAGAAAAAAGATTACAACTCGAAAGGTGCATGAGATCACTGGTCTTGCACCATCAACTATTCGCGCCGGTAAAGCTGGCACCCACGTACTCACTCGTGTAAAGCACGGGCGGACCTACCGCTACCTTCTTGATGAAGTAGAGGCATTCGCAGAAGGAAAGCTGAAAGTAAAACGTGGCAAGCAACCATTACTAACCATATAATGCTCTACAAGACCTGCCTGTTGAAGATGGACCACGATGCCAAAGAAAACTAATCCATACATCTACGAGCACGACGCCAAAGGCAAGCACTGCTTTGGCTATCGGCGCAGGTACAAGGGCAAACAGCTCCGTGCTCGTGGCTTCCTAACAGCGGGCGAAGCCGAGCAACATCTGAATGAAGCAATGTCAGATGTTCAAGCGGTGAACCGTGGTGAGTATCGCGGCAAGCCCACTACGGCGCAGAATGCTCTTGACATCTACCGGCGCAAGCTCGAAGTGAGGGCGCGAGATAAAGGCAATCAGTACGGTCACAACGTTCGCTCAAACTGCAAAGTGCTTCAAGACTTTGTGACTGAGTTTGGCGCTACTCGACTTGTGCGCGAGATCACTGAGACAGACCTGCGCGAGTTTTATCAGCGCCTATGCTTCCGGCCCACACTCAGCAAAAATAGTGCTGCGGTTTTTGTCGGTCGCGTACAAGGTATGTTGAAAGCGGCCCAGGAAGCGAAGCCGGATCTCGTCAACTGGCTACGGCCCAAGCTCGCTGTGAAGCGTAAGACCCAGTTTGAGCGCCGCGTGGTTGAGGATTGGGAGTATCGAGCCTTAGTGCTTACGCTTCTCAACCCACCGCCCTGCCACAAATTCGGCTCACGCAAAGCCGAACGTTTGGCGATTGGGCGCGATGCTGCTGATGCCGTTCGGTTGCTGCGGCAGACAGGTGGGCGCCTGAATGAGATCCTGCGACTGCGTCTCGATCAGTTTCATTGGAACAAGGACTTCGTTCGACTGGAAGCCACAAAGACTGAAAACGAGCGCGACATACCGCTTTGGGGCACCATCCGCGAAATTGTGCAAGCCCGCATCCGCGAAGGTCTCACAGGCGACGGTTACTTGTTCGCACGAGCCAAGACACCGACCTATGACAATGCGATAGCGCGAGCGTGTCGGAAAGCCGGTAGAGTCGCCAAGCTCAACTACGGCCAGGCTCACGGTTTTACCTGCCATAGCTTCCGCCACACTGCAATCACTCACTGGATGGAAGTCACCGGCAACGACGCCGGAAGCGTAATGAAGTGGAGCGGTCACAAGACGCTTGAGAGCTTTTCTGTGTACCTGCGACCACGGAATGAGGGCCGTATACTAGCTACCCAAGCGATGAGCAACGTTGACGCAACCTTGACGCTTCAAGGGAGCGTTGAGAGCGTTCGGAGCGTTGGGAGCGGCGAAGAACAAGCCGCTAACCCGTTGCAAGATAAGCAAGTGGCGTTGTAGCATACGGTTAACAAAAACATGCGCCCGCTTGGCTCAGCGGTAGAGCACTCGCTTCACACGCGAGGGGTCAGTAGTTCGAATCTACTAGCGGGCACCAAATTCATTTAAACTACGGGCGATCGGTGATCGCCCGTTTTGCATTACACGCTTCGCACGCACTTGAACTGACCGGCGATAAGTTCTCCGACGGTGGCAGTCGATGAGATCACGAGGTCGGCGGCGGGAGGCCACACAACACCAAATGAGTTTTGATTTGTATTTCTGCCGACCGGACGGCGCCATTCCATCCATACCAGAACTCAAGCAGTATTTCTCAACGATCCCGTTTGTCGAAATTAACGATTCAGCCGACGGCGGCGTGCAGTTCTGGTATCAGAACGAAGCAACCGGCGTGTACTGCGACTTCTCATACTCCCCGCTTGATGCGAACGAGTCCGAAGGCTGCGGCTCCAGCGGACTCTCATTCAACCTCAACTTCGTAAGGCCGAGCTTCTTCGCATACGAAACCATGCCGCTCGTCGAGGCATTCTGTAAGCACTTCAATTTGACGGTTGAGGACTCTCAAGAGGAAACGATAGGCCCTGCTGACGCTGCACAATTGATTGCCTCCTGGCGATCACATAATGCAATGGCAATGCGCTCGATGGTCCAATTGGCGAAAGAGGAAGGCATGGAACTGCACTATCTTCCCGAGCAGCAGACCACAGAATGGTGGCGTTACATGAGTGTGAAACAAGCGCTCGAAGAAGCTGTGACAGAAGATATCTTTGTTCCCTCGTTGATGATTCTGCAGAGTCCGGCAAACAAACTGTTCACAGTGATAGCGTGGCCCATGGGAATCGCACAGTTCTTTCCGCCCTGTGATTACGTCTACGTGGAGCGTGAAAACAAACGGATCTTTGGAACGAAGCAAGAAACAGGCATCGTTCCTTACCAATCTGTACTCGCAACGATAGGACCACTACTCAGCGATCACGAGCACGCCGGTCTTCAGCTCAAATATCTCAGCCCTGAAAAAACACCCGCCGCAGCTCCCTTGATTCAAACATTACAGTTGCAGCCGATTGTTCTAAGCGAACATACTCAGATAGCATCGGACAACTTCCACGATGTCGCACTGCCAGGTGAAGTCTCTCAGTGAGCGATACGAAAGAACAACTCTTCTCTTACGGCACGCTGCAATCGGAATCCGTTCAACTCTCGACGTTTGGCAGGAGATTACAAGGTAAGCCAGATGCGCTAATCGGATATCGCCTCGTGATCGTACAAATCACCGATAGCGATTTTGTCGCCAGGAGCGGCAGCGCGGAGCAACGGAGTCTTCAGTTCACAGGAAACAAGTCGGATTCTGTCGAGGGCATGGTGTTCGACGTCACACCCGATGAACTAAAACAGGCTGATGCGTACGAACCACGCGGATACGAGCGTGTGTTGGTCCAATTGAGATCCGGGAGCGAGGCCTGGGTCTATCTCGCAATCTAGCGAACCGATGAGAATCGCGGTCTCCGGAACACATTCTGTCGGAAAGTCGACGCTAATCGACGAATTCCTGCGTGTCCACCCGGACTACATCCATGAACCCGAGCCCTACACAACACTCGTGGAAGACTTCGGCGAGGAATTCTCCGCCGAGCCCTGCGTCGACGACTTCCTGCGGCAACTCGAATTCAGCATCAGTCTACTCGCGAAACACGACCGCGACGAAAACGTCATCTACGAACGCTGTCCACTCGACTTCCTCGCATACATCGAAGCACTCGAACCCGGCCGTGCCCAAGACGCCCACGAGTGGCTTGACCCAATCTCCACCGCCATCAAGCACCTCGATCTGATCGTCTATCTGCCGATTGAAAACGACTCCGACGCCGAATACCCAAAACTGCGAAAAGCCGTCGATCGCCGCCTCAACGCCATCCTGCTCGACGACGACTTCACAATACTCACCACGCCCGTCGTCGAAGCTACCGGCTCGACCGCTCAACGCCTGCGTATTATCCTTCAAAAAATTTCCTGACCCCTGTCGATCTGACCCGCGCTCGTTCGACCAGGAGATAGAAAGGAGAAACTATGACAATCCTCAGAGCTACCAGCATGGCGGTTATTGCACTTCTCACCGCAATTGCTTTCTCAACACCAGTTTCGAATTCTCAGATCGGGAGCCTTAACCACATGACCCAGGACACCAAGAACGTGATCGTCACCCGAACCTTCGACGCACCCGTCGCGAGCGTTTGGAAGCATTGGTCTGACTCCGACAAGGTGATGAAGTGGTGGGGACCGAAAGGCTTCACTTCCCCGCTCGCAAAAATGGACTTTCGCGAAGGCGGCGTCTCGCTCGTCTGCATGCGCGCGCCGCAGGAGTTCGGCGGCTTCGACATGTACAACACCTGGACCTACAAGAAGATCGTCCCGCACGAGCGCATCGAATTTGTCCTGAACTTCGCCGACAAAGACGGCAACAAACTCGATCCAGCAAAGATGGGCCTGCCGCCCGGCATCCCGCTGGACGTTCCGCACGTCATCACGTTCAAAGCCCTCGGCAATAGTAAAACCGAAATGACAGTATCCGAATACGGCTACACGTCGGACCAGGCAGTCGAAACATCAAAAGCCGGACTCGAACAGTGTCTCGATAAGATGGCCGAGAGTTTGAAAAGCTAACACGTCAAGAGGAACCCCGATGCCCACAACGATCAGCGCCAAACAGTTCATCGACAAACTGAAAACGCACAGTTCACCCGAAGAAAGCGTCAAGCTACAGCGCTACTTCAAGAACACAGACGGCGACAAGTTCATCGGCGTGCGCATGGGCCAGGTGTTCACGCTCGCAAAAGAGTTCATCGACATGACTCCGGACGAGATCGAGAAGCTGCTCGACAGCAAGATTCACGAAGTGCGCGCCGGCGGTTGCAGCATCATGGACAAGCAAGCGCGCCGCAAGAAAACATCCGACGAGCGCCGCAAAGAGCTGTACGATCTCTATCTCCGCCGTCACGATCGCATCAACAACTGGGACCTCGTAGACGTCTGCGCCATCTACGTGATCGGCGGTTATCTACACGACAAACCACGCAACGTGCTCTACAAACTCGCGCGCTCGAAAAACATGTGGGAGCGACGCACCGCGATCGTGAGCACTGCATACTTCATCCGTCAACGCGACTTAGACGACACGTTCAAAATCGCCGAAATGCTGCTGCAGGACAAAGAAGACCTGGTTCATAAAGCAACTGGATGGATGCTGCGCTTCACGGGCGACAAAGATCGTGCTCGCCTGCTGAGTTTCCTCGACAAACATGCGGCCACCATGCCGCGCACCGCGCTGCGCTACAGCATCGAAAAACTGGATAAGGAACAACGCGAACACTACTTAAGTTTGAAGAATCGAAAGGAACAATGATGCAACGAATCACACCATTCTTATGGTTCGATAACAACGCCGAAGAGGCGATGAACTTTTACGTGTCGATCTTTCCAAACTCGAAGGCACTCAGAGTCACCCGCTACGGCGACGGTGGTCCTGGACCAGCGGGAACGGTGATGACGGTGGACTTCGAACTCGACGGCGAGGAGTTTGTCGGCCTCAACGGCGGGCCAAAGGACAAATTCAATTGGGCGGTCTCGTTTGTGGTGAACTGCGAAACGCAGGAAGAAGTCGACTACTACTGGGAAAAACTCTCCGCGGATGGCGGCGAGAAGTCCCGTTGCGGATGGGTCAAAGATAAGTTTGGTTTGTGGTGGCAGGTGACCCCGACCATTCTCACGGAAATGATAGGCGACAAAGATCCGGAGAAAACGAACCGCGTGATGCAGGCAATGATGAAAATGGACAAGATCGAAATCGAGCCGATCAAACAAGCTTACGCCGGAGACTGAGCCAGTTTCCGAAGCAGCTCGATGGGACGTTTCAACGATCGCCGCCGGCGCAGCATGTCGGCCCACAGATCGCCGACTGCAGAAACTCGTTGGGCCATGGTCCGCAAAGTGAGACTCTGTGGTCCAACTGCTCCGCTTTCCAATTCTTCCCACGAACATGGAGCCGACACGGGCGCGCCAGGTTTTGCGCGCACCGTGTAGGCCGCGGCGAAAGTCGCGCTGTAACCGTTCCGACCGGTATCGACGAGAATACGTCCGCCGCGATCGACCTTCGCGAATTCCTGCGTGAGGTTATCCGGATCGCGTTTGACGAGCACCTCGCCCACGACGTGCGCAAAACGCGCCACCGTGCCGAAGTCAGACTTGCCGTCGAGCGGCACGACAATATGAAAACCTTTCGACCCGGAAGTCTTAACCCAACTCGGCAAACCCAATTCCGCAAGCAGATCGCGCAAACCGAGCGCCGCCGCTCGCAGTGGTCCCAGATCGTCTGCTTTCATCGGATCGAGATCGAAAACACAGATGTCGGGTTGATAGAGGTTCGGCGCGCGCGATGGCCAGACGTGAATCGTGATGCTGTTCTGATTTGCCAGCCAAAGCAGTCCTTCCTTGTCGGTCACGATCGGGTGATGGACCGTGCCGCCATGCTTCGGCACTTCGACGCGTTCGAGCCACTCCGGAAATCCCTTCGACACGTCTTTCTGAAAGAAGCCCGGCGCGTCGATGCCGCGATGAAATCGTTCCATCGTGATCGGACGCCGGCGAAGGTGCGGCAACATCACGGGCGCGATCGTTTCGTAGTACGACGCAAGCTCGCCCTTGGTGATTCCTTCGCCGGGAAACATGATCTTCTCGGGATGCGTGATGATCAATTTACTACGCTCAACAGACGCGGGTGCCGCAGCTTGCCATGATTGGTCCATTCGATAAAGCCGACGCGCACGACAATCTGCGGTTGCACCCAATGCCTTCGCAGACGCGGCAGGCCAGCGCCTTTAGTAAACGGCGGCTTCTCGATTTCCAGCTTGTCGAGACGCGCGCGAAGCTCCAATAGCATTTCGTTGTCGAAGCCGGTTCCGATCCTTCCCGCGAAGACGAAGTAGTCGTCCTTGTGTTGACCAACCAACAACGCGCCGAGTCCGACTCGCTTGCCTTGCGGATCGGTAAATCCACCGACGACAAACTCGTCCACCAACTCACACTTCATCTTCAACCACTCGCGCGAGCGACGATGCTCATAAAGCGAACCGCGTCGCTTTGCAACGACGCCTTCCCAACCCTCTCTCTGTGCGAGTTCCCACGGTGAAGCATCGTCGATCAACTCGACGCGATGCAGCGGCGCTTTGAACGGCAGTTGGGCCAACAGTTCGCGCCGTTCTTCGATTGGCAGCGAAGTAACATTCCGCCCGTCGAGCCACATGACGTCGAACACGTGATAGGCGCGATTTCCCGGTCCCCACGTGATCTCGCCGTCGAGGATCGCGTCCGTTACCGGAAGACTTCTGACAGCTTCAACTATGTCGGGAATGACCTGCGGAAGTTGATTGCGTGAAAATAGCTCGACCGTCTCGCCGTTCTTGTACGCGAGCAATCGAATACCATCGAACTTGCGTTCAAAGATCCACTCTGGCCCAACGAACCTCTCCTGCGTCAGGGTCGCCGCCATCGGCACGAGCCATGTAGGAAATGAAGCCATCATCAATAACGCCAACTCTTCAAGTCGGCGCCCGGCGGCGCGCTCTTCAAGATCCGCTCGACGATCTTAGGCGCGTAAAACTGGTGATAACGCAAACGCGAGATCGCGTTCGGCCGCGTGTGATCGCCGTTCCAGCAGTGCTCCGCGCGCGGTTCGTAATCGACCACGCCGCCATAATTCGTCGTCTTTAGAAAGTCTTCGACGAGATAGACCGCATTGTTCAGGTAGAAGTTGTCAGCTTCGCCGACGTAGATATGGATCTTGCCCTGGAGCTTTGGTCCAAGCTTGGCCCAATCGCGTTTGAGGATGTAACCGAGATCGTAATTCTCGCGCCAGTGATCGGCGACTGAACGATCGATCTTGCCTGTCAACTTGTCCCAGATCGGTTTTGGATAACCGTTGCTGCCAACCGGCGAGTAGACGGCTTCCCAAATATCAAACTGTCCACCTGAACGGCTGTTTGTGCCTAACGCCAGCTCCATGTGATTCAGGTCTTCGACTGTCGCCGACAACTCGCCGAGGTAGTTTCGCTTTCCCGGACGCGGCATGTGTTTCCACTTCGAGCCGGCGTAGTAAGCATTCTCGTGCTCGTAAATATTCACGACCGTGTAAGCGCGAAAATCTATCGGATCGGGACACGCGGCCCAACAACCGTTGTACTCTTCGGGATAGAAGACCTGCGCCGCCAACGCTTCCCAACCGCCCGTCGATCCGCCGTAAAGAAAGCGCGCCCAACCCTGGCCGATGCCTCGGAAACGTTTCTCGATCTCCGGAATCAGGTCATAGGTGATCGCGTCGCCGTATGGACCAAGATTGGCGGAATTCACGGCGTAGGAATCGTCGTAGTACGGATTCGCGTGCTGAATTTCGACGATGATGAAACGCGGAAAGTTTGGTCCAGTCCACTCTTTGTAGAACTGGTGCGCATGCTCCTGCACGATCCGGTTGTAGCCGGACATCTTGAAACGCGCGTTGTAATCGGGTTTCAGGCTTGGATCCGGAGGCGCTTCGCGAAAACCACCGAAGTCGGACGAAAAGTGTCCGTGAAGGATGACGAGCGGATAACGAGCCTCGGGATGCGAGTCGAAACCTTCGGGCAGCAGCACGTGCGCGCCTAGATGCATCGGGCGTCCCCAGAACTTCGTCAGCCGTTCGCTTTGAAACTTGATGTGCTTGATGTACTTCGTGTCTTTCGGCGGTTCGATCGGAGGAATCACCTGGTCCAAGGCCAGACGTATTGGTTGATTGCTGCCATCAAGGCGGATCTTTTGCGGCTTACTGTAGAGATTTCCCGGCGCGCTATTCCACTGCTGGCCCTCGCCGCGATCCATCGGCAACTTCACCGTGTGACCATCCGAACGGCGAAACGTTTCGTACTTGTGAAGCAACGCCTGAACCCAATACTCGCCTGCCGGCACTTGCGACAAACTCCGCAGTGGATAACCAAACGCGCCCTGGTCCACCACCGTCGTTTGCCCCGGTTTCCAGCCGTCGACGTTGACGCCGAACACCTGTTGCGTGTTTAGGTCGTCGTTGATCTGGAACCGCGGTTCCTGGTCGTTGTTGGCCGAGATCAGGAGCAGCAGGCGTCCGTCAAGGGGCTCTTTGCTTGCCGCCTGCGGCAATGCGATCTCGAAGCGGCGGTTCGTTTGGAGTTGGGCGTCAGTTGGGAATAGAAATATAGCCACAAGAATAAGTCCGAATTTGATCAGTGTGTGTCTATTCATGGTTGATCCTTTTACACATCCACCGGCAAACCTTCAAGACGCATGATCGTCAAAGCATTGGTGGTGGGACATGGCCCCGATCGCAGACGATAATCAAACACCATTCTGCCGTCGCTTACCTCTTCACGGAAATGAAGATTCACGACGCCGTCGATCTCGTCTGCCAGCTTGACGAGTTCGAGATCGTGAGTCGCGACCAGTCCCATCGCCGCGGTTTGCGACAGCGAACGAATGTACGACCGACTGCCGATCAGCCGCTCGCGACTGTTCGTGCCACGAAAGATCTCGTCGATGAGAAACAACACCGGCATTTCGTCGGGCGCGATTGCTGCTGCGCGCAACGCCTGGAGCCGTTTCACTTCGGCGTAAAAGTAAGAGAGTCCATCCTGCACTGAGTCGCTGACCTTGATACAAGTGAATAATCGAAACAGCGACGCGCGCAGATTATCCGCATTCACCGGCGCGCCGGCGTAAGTCAAACAGAGATTCACGCCGATCGTTCTGAGAAACGTGCTCTTCCCTGCCATGTTCGATCCGGTCAAGATCACGATTCGCTGCTGTTGGTCCAACTCGAAATCGTTGCTAACCTTCGATTCAGGATTCAACAACGGATGCCCGAGTCGTCGAGCGGCGAATCGATTCGGCTCGGAGTCGATTTCCGGAAAGACGTAATGCGGGTTCAGGTAAGCAAAGTTGGCCAACGAGTTCAACGCTTCGAGTTCGTACCACGCTTCCATCCAACGCGGCAGCAGGTGCGCGAGTTCGTTGCGCAAGAGTTCGAGCCGGTGGGTGAAGATGAAGTCCCACGGCATCAGGAGATGGACCAGGAACCAAAGTATCGGATTAGTCCGCACTCCTAACGCCGCTGCCAACCGTCCCAGGCGTCGCATTTCGGTCGACGGCTGTTTGCTTTGCTCGACAAACGGCGCGCAGATCTTGGCGAGACGCGGCGTGTTTGCATAAGAGCGCGATTCGAGATAACGAAAGACCAGTTTGAAATGCGTCAGCGCTTTTTCGAGATCGTGCAGTTCTTCCCACGCAGCAGAAATTCGTTGTTGGCGCATCAGCATGATGCCCGAGTACACCATGAACGTGATGAGCCAAATCGGAGGAATGACGTCGAGCACCGCAAGCGCGACGCACGCAATGTTCACCACCGACAAAGCCGACAACAGGAACACGAGGGGAAGCAACGAATTATGAGGCGCAGCTTTCTCGATCCAGTTGACGAGTATTCGCGAGTCCCAGCGTCCAGAACCGCTTCGTGGCCTCGCTGGACCATCGGTGCGGATACGCGCGACCGCTGAAAGCACCTGGAGCTTATCGCGAAAGAGCGAATGATCTTTTAACTCACGAACGAGGGCCTGGCGATACTCGATCTGCTCCGCGTCGGGTCGAACGCCTAGCAACCACCCTCTCAATCTCTCGCTGCCTTCCCTCGTTACTGCCGAGTCGAGCAAGCGATGCAACGATCGTTCGCCGACAATGTCTAGATCGCCGGCGAACGGATGATCCCCGACAGACACGCGATCGATCGGCGGCAGTCGATCCCAGTGCAAACGAATGCGCGCGATCTGAACCTGCTTGATATCGATCAGCACGGACACGCGGGTGATACTGTCACGCACCTTGTTATGAAAAACGGTGACGACCGAGAACACGATTGTTATCAGTCCGGCCAGCACCCACGCGGCGCGCGTGCCGGCAAGGTTGCAGAAAGCCAAAGCGAGCAACGCGCCGGCGATGAAGATCGCTCTGCGTGCGTTCCAGTATTTGCGACTGATTACCTGGAGGAACTCGGTGCGGCGTTTTAGTCTCGCGATTTGGTGGTCGAGCTGCTGCAAACGGGTCATGCGATGTTTTTGAATTGTCCCTGTTACCGCCTTTCCTTGCGCCTTATGCTAAACTCCGCTGGCATCTGGGGGGAAGACCAGTGGACGCAGAGAAACTAAAACACTTTCAAAACCTTCTTTTAACTCAACTTCGACAGCATACCGAACAGATCCGCACCGATCAGGCCGCGGCTCTCGAATTCTACGACGACGGCGTCAAAGACAGCGTCGATCTTTCAGTGCAGGACTTGAACAAAGAGATCGCGCTGCGGCTTGGCGAGCGCAGCTCAAAGGTCGTCGCCGATATCGATCAGGCGTTGCTGCGAATCAAGGAAGGAAGCTATGGAATCTGCGCGCGCTGTGGTCAACCTATCGACGAACGCCGCCTCGAAGCCGTTCCCACCGCGCGCTACGATGCTCGTTGCCAGGCGCTCATCGAAAGCGCTAACGGCGACGACGACTTGCCTACACTTTGAAAATCCATTTTTCATTGATCATTCGTCATTTCTCATTCGTCATTTGCGCTTCGCCGGAACGAGATGGCAACTGAAAAATGGTAAATGACAAACGAAAAATGATCAGGCTTTTGGATGAGCTTTGTCGTAGACAGCGATCAGCTTCTCCATCGATACATGCGTATAAACTTGCGTCGTTTCGAGACGCGCGTGGCCCAGCAGTTCCTGGATGTCGCGCAGGTCGGCGCCGCTGTCGAGCAGGTGCGTCGCAAACGAATGACGCAGAGCGTGAGGGCTGATGTTGTGCATGCCCGCGCAGATGCGAATGTATTTGTCGACCATTCGTCCAACTGATCGCGTCGTAATTCGCGTGCCCTGGTAGTTCAGAAAGAGCGCCTCGTCGTCACGCTTCGACACCGGCGCATTGAACAGAAACTTATCGCGCACGCCGAGATAATTCCGGATCGCCTCACCAGCCGGCTCGCCAAACGGAACGATCCGTTGTTTCCGTCGCTTGCCGGTTACCCGAATCAACTGATTGCGAAAATCGACATCGGCGAGATTGAGCGTCGTCAACTCCGCCACACGCACGCCAGTCGCGTACATCAACTCCAGCATCGCGCGATCGCGTTTACCGAGATCCGTTTCGAGATCCGGCGTCTCTATAAATCGTATCGCTTCTTCGATCGAAAGATGTTTCGGCAGTTTCTTTTCCAGCCGCGGCGTAGACACAAGCTTCGCCGGGTTGAGTTCGAGCATTCCTTCACGAACAAGAAACTGGAAAAAGGTGCGCAGCGCGGCGAGTTTGCGCGCGATTGAAGATTTGGTTTTTTGCGCGTTGTGAAGTTGGGCCAACCATTCGCGAATCGTCAGATGATCGATGGCGGAAATTTCCGGGCAGGGGCGTCGCTTTCCTGAAGCATCGAGCGGGGCGAGAAAGTCGTAAAACTGTTGCAGGTCGCTGGCGTAGTTTCGAAGGGTGTGGGCGCTGACGTTGCGTTCGTAACGCAGATGTTCGAGAAATTGCTCGATCAGATTTTCCATTTAGCTACCAGCCGCCGGAGCCACCTGATGACTTCTTCGGCGCATAATAGCCTCTTCGCGCGCGAACGCGCACATCATTTCTCGATTTGACGTTGAGCTCGAGCAAGTGCAACCGGCCGTCGCGATGCTCGATGCTCGGGTAGTAACTCAAAACGTATTGCTGGCTCAGGTCGGCGGCGATCTGATCGAACGCGAGATCGAGTTGGTCAGTCGTCTTCGGCAGATAGACTGCGCCGCCCGTTTGCGACGTCAACTGTTCCATGCGTCGTTCGGCAGCCAACTGGCGCAGGTTTGCGCCTTCGTAAAGACCAGTCTGCACGACATAGATCTGGCAGTCGTCGGCGAGCACGTGTTGGAGGACGTAATCGAAATCGCTGTGCCGGCTCGTCGTTTCGATGCCGTCGGAAACGATCACCAGCACACGGCGGCCGGGATAAGGCTTCAAGTAATCAGCGGCGCCGATGATCGCGTCGAATAGCGACGTGCCGCCTTCGGGTTTGCCGAACATCGCGATCGTCTGTTCGAGACGAACGATGTCTTTCGTCAACGGTTGGGCCAGATAGCTGTCGGTTTCGATCGAATAGATTGAAGCTTCGTCTTTGGGCCGCAGGACTTTGCGAAAGAACCGGATGGCGGCCTGTTTTTCAAACTCGCGTTCTTTGTCGAGGCTGCCGCTGTTATCGAAGAGCATCGTCATTCGAACGCCGGTCTCCGAACGCGTCAAGTCGGTCAACGGTTTTACTACTCCGTCGACGCGCAGTTCGAAGTCTTCCAATTTAAGATTCGTGATGGCGTTGCCGCGGCGATCGACGACCGAGACAGGAATCGGAACGAGGTTGGAAGTGATGCGAACGACGTCGTCTTCGTCGACTTCATCACCGGGCGCCGACGGGTCACGCGGCGTCGAAGGATTGCCGGAAGGCCGATTCGGATCGGGCCCGGGTTTATTTCCCTTACCAGGTTCGTTGCGTCTTCCCGATTGACTCCAAACAGGCAAAGCAATGCACAAGATGAGGATGGCGGCGAACCAAAACCAGCGACGGATTTTCATCCGGCTGAGATCTGCGCTGCCTCTTTGTGTTTCAGTTGTTTGAGCCAATCTGCCCATTCCTTCAATGCGAGGTCGACCTGGAGTTTCCGGCGTTCATGTTTCTTACGTACGGTGCGCTTGACCTGTTCATTCAGTGGCGGCAAGAGCGCGAAAGTTATGTTTACCGGTTGAAAGTTTTTTGTGTCTGCCTGGGAGACGTAACGGGCTAAAGCACCGATGGCGGTCGCCGCTGGCGCTTCGACGAGGCTGCGGCCGAACAACTGGCGCGCGGCGTTCAAGCCGGCGAGCCATCCCATCCCGACTGACTCCACATACCCTTCGACTCCCGTGATCTGTCCGGCAAAAAAGACGTTTGGACGCTCGCGCATCTGCATAGTTGCCCCAAGGACGCGCGGTGAACAGATGTAAGTGTTGCGATGAATCTGACCAAATTGGAGGAACTCGGCGTTCTGTAAACCCGGGATGAGTCGCAACACTCGTGCTTGTTCGCCGTAGCGTAGATGATTCTGGAAGCCCACCAGGCTGTATGCGTCCGCCATTAAATTTTCCTGCCGCAACTGGACGGCGGCGTACGGCTCGCGTCCGGTGCGCGGATCGCGGAGGCCGACTGGTTTCATGGGGCCGAAGCGCAGCGTGTCAACGCCGCGACGCGCCAGCTCTTCGATCGGCAGACAAGCTTCGAACCAGCGTGTTTCTTCAAAACGTTGGAGGGGAACACTGTTGGCTTCGGTTAGCGCCTGGTAAAACGTTTCGTACTGTTGTTCGTCGAACGGGCAGTTGAGATAGTCGTCGCCGCCTTTGTCGTAACGCGCGGCACGGAAGGCGATCGTTGTGTCGATCGATTCGGCGGCGACGATGGGCGCGATAGCGTCGTAGAAGTACATTTGATCGCTGCCGGTCAGCTTCATGATCTCGGTTGTGAGAGCATCGGAAGATAACGGGCCGGTGGCAATGATCGTGATCCGGTCTTCCGGAATGCGTGTGACTTCTTCGCGAATCAAACGAATGCGAGGTTCGTTTTCGATGCGCCCGGTGATGTGTTCGGCGAATTTTTGACGATCGACGGCAAGCGCCGCGCCTGCGGGGACGCGCGTTTCGGCCGCCACGGACATCACGAGTGAATCGCCTTGTCTGAGTTCTTCCTTTAATAGATAGGAGGCGGTGCCGGGTTCGTCAGATTTGAGAGAGTTGGAGCAGACGATCTCGGCGAGATTTTCGGTGCGATGGGCCGGGGTTTGTTTGAGCGGGCGCATCTCGTAGAGATTGACCTGCGCGCCTTCTCGCGCCGCCTGCCACGCTGCTTCGACTCCGGCGAGTCCGCCACCGATTACATCTATTTCTTTCATTTCTGGTTTACGTTCACTATCCGTCTTGTCCGTGTTATCCGTGTTTGCTTCAAGGCTTAGCTATCGGCGGCGACTCGACTTTATAGTCTTTCACGTCACCCGAAAAATGTTTGTAGTTGCTCCACTCAACGGTCTTGTTGTAATCCCCGCCGCCAAACAGCAACACCTTCACCGATAGATTCAAGTGCGCGAATCGCGGCAGCCAAACGCCCTGGTCCATACGCGTCTGTTCGATGACGAGCGCGGCGCCGGGTTTGAGTGAAGCCAATAGTCCTCCGGCTATCTTGAAACCTTCGGCGAGTCGCGCTTCCAGGCGGATCACTTGCTTGTCGACAGGGTCGATCCAGATGACGCCGACTAGTTTAGAGATCAAACTATCTTCGCGATTCTTCGGATTGAAACCTGGTTTTGGACGGAAGTCGAAGACGATCGTATCGCGGCCGGCCCACTGTTCGCGACGCGGCGAAACAAATTCGCATGCGCGTAGAAACGGCGAGATCTCCGTGCCTTCGTTCGCTTTCTTCTCGCGCTCGGCGCGGCGTTTGGCGGCTTGCACTTCGTCTTTCTCGCGCTCGCGTTCGGCTTTCGTGAATTCATCCTGGACGCGCTTCTCTTCTTTCGCTGCTTTTTCAGGCGAGAGGGGGACGCCGTTTTCGCTGATCAGCTTCCGGACCGCTTCACGATTTGGCAGCGGATAGATCTCGTAGACTTTGACGGTTTGCTTTTTTAGTTCGCCTTTGCTGGTGAGTTCCTTGTCGGTTTCGGTTTGCGTGAAAGCGTATTCAGAAACTCGTTGGTCGAGTTCGTCCTGGTTGCGGCCGACTTCGCGCAGCAACTCGGCGACGTCGAGTTTCTCAGTCGCGGCCGGTGGATCGAACGTGCGATCGTCAATGCCGGTGTCGTACCTGGCGCTGTGCAGAATGAGCGTGAGTTCGCCGGAACCGTCGAGGGTCATGCGGACGCGATGTGGTTCGAGAATGGCTTCTTTGTTTTGGAAACGGCGGTAGTCGTCGAAAACGATCCGCGTCTTTTTAGTGTCACTGGTGATCTTTGTTATTAATCCTGATTTGACGCTGAAGTAATACTGCATGCGCGCGCCGCTGCGGGTTGAGAACTCGACGATGTGCGCGGGTTCCGAGCCGAGGTCGCCGAGCGACACGACGCGGGCGAGGATGTTTGCTTTCTTGAAATCGATCAGATGCGATGAATCGAGTGCGGCGCGGAGTTTGGCCGTGGCTGCTTCGAGTGCCGTCAGCGTGCGCAGCTTGTTATCAAGCCCGATTTCCCAGGCCGAGCGTCCATTCGCAGCCGAGATGATCTGGCCATTGCCGAAAGTGAATTCCCAACGTTCGGAGGCTGGCGCTTTGCGTTGCAGGCGCGCGGCGCCGAGCGGTTGATCGTTGAGTTGGACAATCCACTCGTAGGTGGCGTCTTTGATTGCGCGCGCTGCTTTCTTGCCGCCGATGGCCTTTAAATAGTTGTCGACGATCTTGTCGACCGATGGCAGTTTTTTGCTCTGCGCTATCGCCGTGTGAGGCACGGCGATGGTCAGCGCAAGTAAGAGTAAAAACAGAGCTTTCCTGATTGGGGGAACAGACATTCGAGAGACTATTTCTTTGCTGCTTTCTTCGCCGCTAGTTTCTTGGCCGTGGCGCCTCTGATCGGTTTCGCTGCTTTCTTCGTCCCAACTCCCTGGCGCGGCTCCGCTGATTCCTTCACCTGCGCCTGATTCTGATGAAACTCAAACTCGTTTAGATCGCCACCACGAATCTTGTATCGATCTACATTCTTCTTAGCATCCTTTGGCATTCATCCCTCCTGTGGTTCGTTCCTTATAATCCGTCTTTCCCACTCAACCGCTCGCTTGACACTACAAACAGCGCATTCGTATAGTGCAGAAGCACTTCGCACTGTTATTTTCACCCTTCGGCCGGCTTAGCTCAGTTGGTAGAGCGTCTGATTCGTAATTAGAAGGTCGCCGGTTCAATTCCGGCAGCCGGCTCCAATAGAATCAAGTATTTACAGCCACTCGCGTGAGTGGCTGTTTTAGTGTTTGTGGCATTTTTGTGGCAGCGTGTTCGACTGCGCTTCTTAGGCTGTCATCAGACGCATGCGTGTACCGCATAGACATCTGAATGTTTGAATGGCCCAACAGTCGCGCAATCGTCGTTGCATTACATCCTGCGTCACCTAATCGCGTCGCAAAGGTGTGACGCAGATCGTGGAAGTGAAAATCTTCTATGCCTGCATCGTTGCATGCCGCCACAAAAGCCTTTTTAACGTCTACCAAGCCTTCACCCGCTCGCCTCTTGGCTACCCGCCTCGAAGCGAACACGAGATCACCCTGTTGGGTCTTCCGGTGATCGAGCAAAACGTCTCTCACTCTTTGACTCATCGGGATAATCCGGTCACGCGCAGTCTTTGTATTGATCACGTGAATAACGCCCCGCAGAAAATCGACGTGCCGCCACGATAGATTTAGCAACTCGCCGCGACGCATGCCCGTACCAAGCGCGAGAGTAACTAGCGGGTACAAGTGTTTACGCCTTCCAGTGAGTTGTGCCATCAATCGCATTTCCTCATCGTCGGATAAATAGCGGTTGCGTTGATTGTCCACTCGCAGCTTCCGCACCTTGCGACAAGGATTTGACGCTGCCTGCTCTAACTCCACCGCCAGGGTGAAAATTCGAGACAGTACAGCAAGCTCAATGTTCACAGATGCCGGACTACGAGTTGTGCCGCGCCTCGTAATAGACTGAGCACGATCACGTTTCCACTTTTCAATCGCCAGGGGCGAGACTTCACGCAACGTCTGGCCCTTGAACGTTTCCGCCCACTGATTCGCAATGATCTCGTCATTGCGCCATGTGCGTTTATTAGCTTTGGCCCACGGCAAATACGTCTCGCTTACAAATTGGCTAAAGTCTTGATTGCCAAGTTGCACCGCGCCGTAGGTGCCTTGAAACACCTGATCGCGCGCCTTAGCTTCGGCTTGTTCTGCCTGAAACTTAGTACGCGCTTCGGGTATAGCTTCGCGATAGCGGACACCTTTGATCTGAAAAGAGAAATGCCAGCGTCCACCACGTTTTTTAACTGTCATAGATCAGACCTCCGTTTTGTCGGCGGTTGCAGCCACAGAGGTTTGACGAATAGTACCTGAGCTTGCCGCCCGCTCCAAAACTCATTTCTCTTTGTCCTTTGTCCACTCGACAATCTCGTCAAAGTCGAAGCGCAATAGGTGCCCCACCTTGCGGTAGGGGATACGACCCTGAGATTTCATCACGTAAAGCGTGTTTATCTTGATACCTAGAAATTCGCGCACTGTTCTGGCGTCATCAATGATCCTGACGATCTGGGAGGTTTGCGCAGCGTGTGTTCCTGTTCTTGTATCATAGTTTCAAACAACGGCTTCGCAGCTATTCCGATGCATGTAGTTGATTGTATTGACGACAACAAGTGGGACTTGGCTACTGTACTCATTACTTTGTTCCTTTGTGCGTACTGGATCTGCGACTCAATGAAGGCGAGAAGCGGTCGAATCAACGCAGTAGGTCAACGATAAAGGTAGCTACTCCACAGCCCTCATACGCGTTGGATCCTGCATCCTCTATGCCGTGTGACCAACGGTCTTACCCTTGTCTATACGCCCGTATTTGTGTGCCGATCCTTACATTAGATGGAATTTGAAATGGCACCTGCTTTGCAGACGAATATTCAGCGTTAGCCGGTCTAGTGGAGGAAAGCGGCGAATCTTCGAAAGTCTTCATTTGAAGGCAAGAAAATAAACAACTGCGCGCCGCAATTGATTGCGGAAGCGTCGTATCCGAGCGGTTTCGCCGTTCCCGAACATTTACTTAATTGAATATCGGTGAGCAGGCACAGGTTAGAAGTGGCTCGTATGTGAGCCAGGGTGGCTCGTATGTGAGCCACGCCACTAATTAACCCGTCAGGAATTCAATATAAGAGAATTGAGAAAGAGATTGGCCATCAGAATTCAGTCTCCCTGGAGGCGATCATAAGCTCTCCGTTCTATGCGAACTCATTCGAGCGGCGAAGTAAGACGGAGTCTCGCATTGCCGAACTGGACGCCAGAATAGTCGGCGAGTGCTCAACGGTGCGGCGGCTGAAGGAATCCATACTGAAGGCGGCTGATTGCCACTCAACCGTTTTAATCAGCGGAGAGTCTGGCACAGGGAAGGAATTAATTGCGCGCGCTATTCACGATTTAGGAGTCCGACAATTGGAACCGTTCCTACCTGTAAATTGCGGTGCACTCACGGAATCGCTACTTGAATCCGAACTGTTCGGTCATGTTAAAGGGGCTTTCACTGGTGCAAACTCCTACAGGAAAGGAATCTTTGAAGCAGCAGGCCAAGGCACCATCTTTTTGGACGAGTTTGGCGAAATGTCATCGTCCATGCAATTGCGACTCTTACGGGTGCTACAGGAAAGACGAGTTCGTCCCGTAGGCTCAGAGGAGTCAAAAGAAATGAAATTCCATGCGCGACTAATAGTGGCAACAAATCGAAATCTGCGACGGGATGTTTCAGAAGGACGATTTCGTCAGGATCTATTCTATCGAGTCAACGTGTTTCCGATTCACTCTCCCGCACTGCGCGATCGTATGGAGGACTTGCCTCTGTTAGTGTGTGCGATCTTGAAAAAGCTCGAAAGTAACCTCGCACTACCAAGTGCACTACGTTTTCACGAAGAAGCTCTGCGAGTGCTGCAAGACTACAATTGGCCCGGCAACATCCGAGAACTGGAAAATGTGATTGAGCGATTAGCTATTCTGACCGAGAACGGTCTTGTAACTGCGGCGGATATAAATTCCGATTTGAAATTGAACGGCAGCAACGATCAAGATGATGAACCTCGCGAGATCATACTTTCAAAAGGATTGAAGTGCCTTACCGATGGTCCTTTGAATGTCAGGCACCTATCGAGACGTGACGAACTCGAACTTTATCTCCGAGCGCTTACCCAAGCAGATGGCGATCTCACCAAGGCATCACGCCGACTCGGAATTAAGCGCACCACCCTGCACATGGGAATCAAGCGATTACAACTACAAATCGAATCGCAGCGATCAACCCGCGCATAATTAACGCCTGGTTGTAACGTAAAGCACACCGTAAATCAGAATACACATTAAACTGTTGTCGCATTAAGCTGCGACTGAAACCTCACACCACACTTCATAACACTCAGCCTTCATTTCGTTAACTCCATTCCGGGCCGAGAACATCTGATCTCGTTGCCCCCTCTGCGTTCAAATTTTCCACGACAGCCACACCACACAACTCTTCACTCCGTTTCGAGTCTTCCACGTTGTTTCAGCCCTGCGGGTGCGCCGTGTGGCGCCAGTCGTAGCCAATTTTTCTCTACGAGGGGGAACACCTCCTTTAAGAACAAAACCTCAGCCGCTTAGGAGAAAGATTGATGCTTTGCCAGAACTTCATACCGAGAGACCTACAGGAAACAACCGAGCTATTGGCGGGTACTCGTGAGCTTGTCAACGAACTACAAGAACGCCTACAGGCAGGAGAATCTTTTAATAATCGCAAGCTAAAACACGTTGCCGACGAGAGATTCGGTGGCTCTCGCGCACAAGGACGCTACACACCCCGCGACGCATACGACGCTTTAGAAGCCGCAGTTAACAAGCATTTATTGGAAACAAATGCAGCGGAGTTAATGCACGCGGAGTTTGGCTATGTTGTTGGTTCCGTTTTACGACCATTGATGGAGCGGCTTCCACGTCAATGCGACCGCACATTAGAGCAGACAGAGCTACAACAATTCTCGACCCCTCCGACGCTTGCGTACCTTGCCGCTCGACTCCTGAATCCGCATTCAACTGACACGGTTTTAGAACCATCGGCGGGAACTGGAAGCCTCGCCATTTGGCCGCATTCAATTGGTGCAACAATCATCTGCAACGAGATCAATTCGCGGCGTCGCGCATTACTCACGCAAGCGTTAGCCTTCGAGACATACAACCTTGATGCTGAGATCATCGACGACTTACTCCCTCCCGAAGTTCAGCCCACGGCAATTTTAATGAACCCTCCGTTTAGCGCGACCGGCGGTCGAGTTGTAAAGCACTCCGCACGTTTCGGAGCACGACATATTGAAAGTGTGTTGAGAAGGTTACGGGATGGCGGACGCTTGGTAGCAATCGCCGGCGAAGGAATGAACTTTACTTGCGCCGCAATGTCTGAATGGTGGCAGCGTATCGCCAGCAGCTACAACGTACGTGCCAACCTCCACTTAAACGGTAAGGAATATGGAAAGTACGGAACGACATTTGGCTTGCAAATTGTTGTCGTTGATAAGACCGGAGCCACCATCGGTGAGAACTGGCAAGAGCAGCTTACTAGCATTCTTTGGCGAGACGCCGACACGATCGAGGATGCCTGGGCAGCATTGAGTGATATTACAAACCAGCCTCATGCCACGACAGATCAAGATGAAGCCGAGCGGACAGACAATCACGATGATTCGCCACTCTTCGTTTCGTACGCACCAGCCAGGTTGAAAGGTGGAAAATCACATCCGGCGATGATCGTTGAATCTTCGTCAATGGCCGCAGTAATTCCGCCCGAGATTACCTATAGACCACATCTTGCTCAGGAGATCGTCAGCGACGGTCGACTTTCCGATGTTCAGCTTGAGCGCGTTATCTATGCGGGACAAAGGCATGAGCAACGATTAGCGGATGGTTCACGCGCTGGCTTCTTTGTCGGCGACGGAACGGGAGTAGGTAAAGGACGCATTCTCGCCGCGATCATCGGTGACAACTTTAATCAGGACAGACAACGGGCGTTATGGCTTTCGGTTAATAATGATCTGTTGGAAGCGACACGCCGCGATCTTACCGATTTAGGATTCGAGAATCTGCCACTCGCAGTTATTAACGACTATCCGGCAGCAGGTGAGATCACGTTGCCGCATGGCGTGATTTTTAGTTCGTATTCATCGCTTATCGCAACAGCCAGATCAGGAGAACGCCGATTAGATCAAATTCAACGTTGGCTAGGTAGTGATGCAGTAGTGATATTTGACGAAGCGCATAAGGCCAAGAATGCCCTCGCAAGCGGATTCGGAGAACCGACTTTGACCGGCCAAGCCGTGATCGATTTACAAGACGCCGAGCTAACCCCGATTATCGCGTGGTCTATTCGTCAGCAACCGGAGCGACGGACGTTCGCAATATGGCTTATCTGACAAGGCTTGGGTTGTGGGGCAAAGGCACGAGCTTTCCAAGCGGCTTTTCGGAATTTATGCAGGAGATCGAGTCTGGCGGCGTAGGCGCAATGGAAATGGTTAGCCGCGATATGAAAGCGCTTGGTATGTATTTATCAGGCTCGATCTCGTTTGGCGTATGTCCCAACAGCGGCAAAGCTGTCGAATATAGAGAACGCATTCATTGCCTCACAACCGAACAAAAAGAAATGTATAACCGCGCTGCGGCAGCGTGGCGTGTTGTGCTCCGCAACATCGATGAAGCATTACAAGTAACGAACGGCGGACGCCGCGCCCGTGCTCTCGCGCTCAACAGGTTTTGGGGAGATCACCAACGATTCTTCCGGCAGGTCATTTGTGCCTTTAAGGTGCCGAGCGTTATCGCAGAGACGGAAGCCGCTCTACTTCAAGAAAAATCAATTGTGATCTCGCTGGTAGGCACTGGAGAAGCGAGAACACGCGAACAAGTAGCGAAAGCTGCGGCCAACGGTGGGGTGCTTGAAGATTTGGATTTTTCGCCGCGCGAACTGATTGCCGCAATGGTTGATCGGGCTTTCCCAACGACGCTATATCAGGATGTCACCGACCCCGCCACAGGCAAGACCATCCAAGTGCCAGTTAAAGACAGTCAGGGAAACACCGCCCAAAGTAAGCAAGCCTTACAGATGAAGCAGCAGCTAATCGATGGTCTCTCAGCTTTGGAGCTTCCAGAGAATCCGCTAGATCAGCTTGTAAATCATTTCGGCCCGGACAAGGTTGCGGAACTTACCGGCAGAATGCGCCGTCTCATTCGCGACTCTAATACGGGACAGGTGCGATATATGAAGCGAGCTCCCGATGGCGTGGCAATGGATCGCACGAACGTTTATGAAATGGAGCAGTTCCAATCCGGCAAGAAGCGCATTGCAATTATTAGCGACGCCGCGTCAACTGGCATATCGCTCCACGCGTCAAACCGTGCCGAGAATCGCCAGCGCCGCGTTCATGTCACGCTGGAGCTTGGCTGGAGCGCCGATAAACAGATGCAGACGTTTGGCCGAACACACCGATCCGATCAAGCCGTGCCACCCGAATATGTTTTGTTATCTACCGAGCTTGGCGGTGAGAAGCGATTTAGCTCCACAATCGCAAGAAGGCTCGGCAGCTTAGGAGCACTAACCAAAGGTGATCGGGGCGCAGCCGATAACAACGATCTCGCGAAATACAACTTTGAAACGGAAGAAGGACGAGCAGCACTTAGCTTGACCCTACGCCGAATCATGGAAGGTCATGCCGTGCCGGGACTGGACAATCCGCGACAGACTTTGCGCGACATTGGCTTGCTCGTTGCCAGTCCAGACGGTGGCGAACGAATACGAAAAGAGGACGAGTTCAACGTGCCGCGATTTCTCAACCGAGTATTGGCTTTGGAAGTGGATCAGCAAAACGCCCTTTTCGATTACTTCGCGGAGCTATTTGATCAAACCGTCCGCCATGCGAAAGCAAACGGAACCTTTGATGAAGGAGTAACCGATATTAAAGCGCTCGCGGTTAGAGTAGCCAAAGCGCCGATGGTCGTTCACACCGACGAGATCACTGCCGCGCAAACCACCCACTACACGCTGGAAGTTGATCTACCGTCCAATGCGGTTAGCTTTGAAGAAGCCGAGCAGATCCGTAAGCGCAAAAATGGCGCGTTCTTTGCGCATCGCAAAAACGGTAACTTTATTCTTACTCTCGAATCCGGCCGTCATACCGATCCAGCGTCCGGCAAGAGCTACCGCACTTTTGCGATCTGGAAACCGGAAGGAGCGCGGGTAGCTTACATAAACGAAACCGATTTATGCGAGAGGTACAAAGCCGTGGCGTCAGAGCGGGTGCGTAGTTGGTGGACTCAGAAGCACGCCAGCATTCCAGCCATCCAAACACTCGAAACTCACATCCTTAGCGGTGCGATAATACCCCTATGGCAGCGCCTAAAGGTGAATCAGGATACAACTCTGCGCGTCGTTCGAGTAATCACGGAAGATCAGCAGCGGATAGTTGGCATTCAACTACCAAATGAAAAGGTAGGAGCAGTCCTGCGCTCGCTTGGACTAGTGCGTGACTTGCGTGAGCCATCGGCGATCTTCCACGCCGTGCTCGATCAGGGCGATGAAATTACGCTCGTTTCCAATCTCAAACTGGTTAGGACATCCCTTCACTCCGAAGCGGCTATTGAGTTACGCGGAGCCGATCCGAACAAGTTTAGTCAGTTACGCCAACTTGGACTCGTGAATGAACAGATTAGCTGGAAGCAACGGTTCTTCATTCCCACGGATGAGACGAAAGGCGTATCAACTCTCTCCAGCCTTTTAGCTGAGTGTCCTGTCGTAGTTTCAACAGAAGCAGAAACGGCGCAGGCAGTGATGATCGAAGCGTCGAACGATGTAATCCCGTGCAACTTGATCGATCTTAACGAATGGATCATTGATACAAGTAGCAAGACGACGGTTGATGAGATTGCTCGCGTCAACGACGAAGAACAGACATCCACCCACGAATTCAAAACAACAGAACAAACGCTCTCCCTTACAAACGTCGAAGCACCGATTGAAGAAAATCAGCAGCACACTCCAACGCCCTGGTTCGGACAAGCGACGACCGCAACTCAGTTAGCTTTTAGTTTCGCTTGAGATCCTCGGCATCGTCTGTACCAAAAATTTTCGGTGATCTCAAAGTGTTCGGTCGCTACTTAGCGGATGGATGAAGCCTACTTTTCGACGAGCACTACATAACCACCTGCCTGTGGACAAGCAATCGAATGGATTCGCCACCTTGGCGCGGCGCTTCATCGATAGCCATTTGGAGAGCGGTGGCGTTAAGAGCAATCGTTCCAGCACCACCGATTGCAAGGTTTCCGTTCTTATCAATTGCTACAATCGCATATTGCTTACGTACCTGCGCTTGTGCTACTGGCACGTAATCAGCAACCAAAGGACGTAAGAGTTGAGCCCATACGCCAACTGCAAGAAGAATCATAAGAAAAATCAAAAGACGGTTCGTTCTCAGCATATTCTTCACGCTCCTTTAACTACTCAGAACTTCGGCGTCTGTAAACATGGTACTGACAAAAATTGACTGCGAGAAATGCTGTTAGAGCGACTGAATTCAAGAAGTGTTTCTCCTGATAAAAACTACCTGCTATTTCCAACTACCTCGCATGACTTTTCCTAAGCATTATTCTAATGTATCATGCGTGGCACAATGTACTGCCCAGAAGTCGAGCCAATTTCATCTGACGCTAAACCTTTATACCTTAGGATGGGACCATTCAAGGTTGTAATTTTAACGAAAGCAAGCGGTTTTGTAGGATTTGACAAAGACAAGATGATCTTGCCGGTTGCAGACTATGAATTGGTAACAAAACTAAGGCCAGTATGAAAACAAACTGGGTGGCATAAAACCTAGAATGAGCCTCAAAAGACCTCCTACTCAACAGCTCCAGAAAGAAAGCCTCCTTGCCGTTGAAACAGTCGTCAATAAAATGAACTGTGAGTTTCGCCGTCACGAACCAGACAATGCTGGTATTGATGGTGAAATCGATTTAGTTAAAGCCCTCAAATTTGAAGGAAAAATTCTAAAGACCCAGGTCAAAGCTGGGAGCAGCTATATCTCCGCCGATAATGAGAACTATGTTCGCGTTAAAGTAGAGAGAAAATATGTGGACCTGTGGAATGTCATGAACGTTCCTGTCCTACTTATTTTCTACCATCCAGAAACCAAGATTCTCTATTGGAAAGCTGTTAAGGAATATCTGAAATGCGAACCTTCATTGATCAAAAAGACAACACAAAATGTGATTTTTCCACTCGATAAAGTTCGAGATGTTTTTACGCCGGATGTTCTGAACTCTTTAAGAATGGTTGTCGATGGTAAGCTAGAATACGAAAAGATAATCTACACCGAGGATAACAAAGAGGAACTATTAGCTAATTGGTTTCCAGTAATTGACCTTCCAAAAACTATCTATATCGCTCCTACGGTTTATCAAGCTCAAAAAGATATTGCTGTTCATCTCAAGAACTACTACACGTTTATCCTCAAGAACAAAAAGCTGGTTACTTTCTCCGATTTGTATTCGGAAGATTGTGAGCTTAGGGACTACTGCAATATCGACTACATCAGCACCAAGAGCCGCGACGAAATAGAAGAACCACATTACATGGAGCTTCTTAATCGGATGCTCTTTATTTACGCCTTGCAGCACACAATGTTTGTAAACAATGAGAGATTTGTTTTCTCAACGAAGAATCTTGCGGAAGGCGGCGAAGGGAAATTTGATTTCAAGCCACTCAAACGGGATATTGAAAGTTCAAGGCTCAAAATCTATATCAGCAAGCAAGGAAACACTGTCGAGTACAAGCACATGGCTGTTCGAGTGAACTTTCTGAAACTCGGAAATTACTGGTATTTCCAAATTGAACCTGAGTGGTTTTTTAGCTATCCGTACGACCGAACAAAAACAAAGAAACAAATTGGAGTGAGAATAACTCGGGAGAAGGCTAATACTTTTAATGAGCACTATCTTTACTTGCTTCATTTCTGGAAACAGTTTTTCTCTAAGAGCTCTGACTACATGGTGTTTCCGAGCGATCCCTTGCCAAACACCCAAGTAGCGAGAATAAGCACTCTCAACGAAACATTCACCTCAAACTTTATGTTATTCAACGATTACTTTGGTCCAAAGGTTGAGTCATGAAAGTTCTCCGATTACCTGAACCGGAACTACGATTCAAGACTGAAGTTGCCACTTATTGCAAAGTAGGTCTGGCCGCTGGAGGACCATACGATTCAATAAAGGAAGGACACGCTAATAAGATCGTTCTCGGAATTGTTGGTTTGCGTGAACTGATTGATAAAACGCGAGACTGGATTGCCCTATGTAACGACGAAATTGTGAGCAAGCCGCACAAGGAAAAGGAGGACATTAACAAAGAGTTATTTCCAGACTTCCCCGGATGCAGTATTGCCTTTGAGGCAACTCTGATTGCAGAAGACAGATTCGTACAAGAGATCAAACTAAGTGAATACGGAAAACTCGACCGAGCAAATGATGTCGCTTACACCAAAGGACTCCTCGCCCTCTTTGAAGAAAAGCTCAAATTGATGCTTGAAGTAAGTGGCGATTTAAAGCCCAATGTAATTCTGTGCGTACTGTCGGAGGAGATGTATGACTTAGGTCATGCGGCAGGTGATTACCATAAGAAACTTAAGAAAAAAGAAATAGACCCAAACCAACTGAACATTTTCAAGGATATAGATTTATTTACAGACAAACCAGATGCTAAGGACGAAGGAGAACAGCCGTTCTATCTTAACTTTCGAAGCATGATGAAGAAGATTGCAATGAGTAAAGATGTTGGCGTCCCAGTTCAGATACTTAGACCATCAACAATCGACCCTGACGATAAGACAACTCAGAACGCAGCCACTAAAGCTTGGAATTTCTGCACGGGTGTTTATTACAAATCCGGTAATCATCCTTGGATTCTAGATGAAATTGACCCGAAGACCTGTTATTTAGGCATCAGTTTCTATCACAAGAAAAGCGCATATCAAGACGATGTTTATACTTCGATGGCCCACATGTTCGCGAATGATTTTCAGGACATCATCTTGCGCGGACGAAAAGTAGAGTTTGATGAAGTTTTAGGGGAACCATTTCTCGATTACGAAAAATCGGCCAACCTAATCATATCTGCTTTAGAGGTTTTTCAGAAGCATCGCGACGCTAAACCTAAGCGAATGGTCCTTCATAAAACGTCTGGTTTTCGACAAGGCGAAGTAAAAGGTTTCAGCGAAGTATTGGAACAAGCTGGAATCATGTATGACTTAGTTACTTTGAGGAAGTCTCCGATGAGACTGATTCGATATGGCACAATGCCGGTTCCTCGCGGAAGCATGTTTGCAGTTGACAATTTGAACTTCCTTTACACCAAAGGTTATGTACCCGAACTTCGAACATACCCAGGTGTTCATGTTCCAGCACCTTTTGAAGTCATAAAAGCAAAAGGGGATTCATCCTACAAAGAAATCTGCAAAGAGATTCTTTCTCTCACCAAGCTGAATTGGAACACCGCAGATTTTTGTAGCGGTCTACCAATCACTATTGGCTTCTCTCGAAATGTAGGTCAGGTCTTGAAAGTATTTGAGGAGACTGACACTGAAGAGCCAGACCAGCGTTACCGTTTTTACATGTAAGACTATGGATACAGTAAATGTCAGCCCTAAACTTGAACTCTTTAAAAAAGCTCACCCGGACTACGAATTCATTTCGGTCGTTCGCGTTCGACAATGAATTCTCTGGTGAGACAGAACCTTGACGCCCAAACAGAAGCAGTAGGCTGAACTATCTATGTTGCTAGTAACGCATCTCCAACCCCTTTTCTATGTCTTGGGCTAATTTCGAACCCATGCGGCTAACGATCATTGAAATGGCCTGAAGCCTAGCGGATTCCACGGCTGCCTTTTGGATGCTCTCAGCACTGCTCATGCGGCCAGTAAACTCAACCTGGACTGCCTGATTGTTAAGTCCAAGCGCAGTTCGATGGCCGGCGATGGAAGTACCAGCGGCAGCATAAGCGGCTCCTGCCGCTTCTCTACCTTGTTGCGTTGAGATAGCAGCCATGCGATCGCCTGTTTGGCGCTCGACTCTCTGAGCCTCCGTAAAACTCTGCGCCGCGTTGGTGTTGACGCCACTCGTATAGTCAATTCGTGCAGCATCGTAACCGCGCTGATGCAGCGTAAGCGGCTGCGCACCATATTTGCCATCTGAAAGATAGGAGACCACGCCGCTATCCCACTTGCGGATCAGATCGGCTGGCCCGCCAACGATCGGAACCTGATTAAGCCCTTTGGACCACTCTTCTTTTCGGGCCACCTGCGAATCCGTGTTAGCCTCACTCGCCTGCCGGCCGCTGAGCGTGTTGTTATCTTTAATCGAACGTTGGGTGCTTATTTGTGCCATCTGCTCGTTATATCCGGCGATGCCCCGACTAGCGCTGCCGAACATGGTGTAGGCTTGACTGACGCCTGCCTGTGCCGTTGCCCTAGCAGCGCCGGCAGTAGCTTCCGCTGATGATAGTGCTTGAGCTTTACCGGCAATGAAGGCGGCTTGATTGCGCAACATGCCTGATTCACGATTGGCGCGAGCTTCTGTAGTTTGTGCGTCGTACGAACCTTGAGTTTGAGTGTTTTGGGCCAACTGATTGATCGAGGCTGCGGCAGTCGCGCTGTAGGCTTCGACGCCAGTGCCAATAATCATCGCTGCAAACTGCGACATCGCGGCTGAGACACCTTCATAGACCTGACCCATTGAGAAGCGGTAAGCGAGATAAGGTGAGATCCACAAACAGCCACCGGCGATCGCCATCATGAAAGCCGCAATCGCGACGACATAGACCGGCGATGCAAAGTTGCTCTTGATTGCATACATCGTCGCATAGTCCCAGTTGTAGAGCGGTTCAGAATCTCCAAGGGCCATCGCCATGTTGCCGAAAAGATAGGCGAGCGCCCGGATGAAGTAGCTCACAGCCGGCCATATCAAGGTCAACACACCAGCGCCCCAGGCAAACGGATATGAAACTTTGTGCGCGAGTTTTTGGTCGATAGCAACAGCCATCATTAAAGGCGCAGCCGCTTTGAAGATGAGAACCAGGACAGCGCCCAAGATCAAGAGCCAGAAATCGCCCGCTTCCAGTATCGTGCGAGAGGCATTTAGTAGATTGAACAATGTCGGGAGAGTGTAAGAAGAATCGTTAAGCTTCTTATCCAGATCCTTAATTGTCCCCTCACTGTCGTAGAGCACACCCACAAACGTGTCGCCCGTGTCTGTGCTCGGACGAACGGTGAAATCACGTCCGTCAACTTTGACGGTGAACGTACCCATCACCAGCTTTTCATACGATTCGTTGAAACTATCGCGTTGGGCCTTATAGAACTCGAAAAGCAACCCCCGACCAGCAGCGCCGCTGATCTCACTGCCTTCGGCAATTTCCCTCCCGGTCGCGGCCATCTGACCAATGATCCATACGCTTGAACCTACTAAGCCAAAAAAGAAAAGTGAGCGCAGAAAGAAAAAGACCAGGTTTGAATTGCCGCCTGCGTTTTCGCGCCACAGACGCAAAAAGCTAAAGAGCAAGACCAGCACGGCGACTGCTATAGCAATGCCATGCACCCACTCCTGAATATGGCTGAGAACTTCGTTCTGGAGATAAGGTAGTAGTTGCGAAGCCTTGATACTCAATCGGGCTATATGGTCCGACAAAGTAGGACCGCTTGGTGCAGGCGTTTGCGCGCGTGCCGTGACACCGCCAGCGACAAGAACTAGCACGACCGATAAGAAACGAACCAAGCATTGATGAAGTTTGCTGATAGACATTCTTTCCCTCACGCTATCGCTGTGGAGCGGGGCGATTGATAATTAGATCGGTTAGTGTTCGCTCAATCTGATCCTTCGTTTGCTGCAAAGTTAGCCAGCCATCGGTAGCGGTCATAATCGAGAAGGCAAAGTTTTCCATGTCCTGCAATCTCAAGCCGTACCTGGCGGCGCGCTCGGTAATCTTTTCCTGTAACTCAGCGTGCTCTTTCTCTAGTCCTGCGATGAGTTGCTGTTGCTGAAGAATGACATCGTTGAGGTGCGCCACACTTGACTGATCGACGTCGGGTTTATTCTTTTCAAGCTCCAATTGTTCTTCAGCCTCTTTCAACACCTGGTGAGCGACCGCCAGATCCTTTTGCACCTGAGTACGGCGCACGCACCAGCTTTCAAGTTGACCATCATTGCGGGCGAGCTTATCGAGGCGAGCCACAGTCTGATCCGCTGAACGACCGATCGTGAACTTCAGATAGTTCTCCAAATCCTGTAGATCCTGTTCAGGATCGAGGATGCCGTTACGCAGACGATCATCGATGCTTTTGAGCATGGCAATGCGGTAACGAATCATGCCTTCGAGCTGTCGTTTAAGTTGGAACGAGCCGCGTACTATTTGGCCCACATTGCTAATGAATCGGACCAGCCGCACATTGCGCGCCAGTTGCTCATCAACGTTACGTAAAACGCCCTGCATGGTGGTGAACTGTTGGATCGTTCTATCAACCATGGTTGCGTAGTGGCGAACAGTTTCCAGCCAGCGATTCGCCTCTTCGATTTTCTTCGCTAGTTGCAGGGCGTAATTGGTTGGGTCCCATACGGTGAACTGCGCCTGGACAGGTGCTGCCGGTACAAGCAGTATTCCAAGTAGAACGCCAATAATTGCAGAACGCGAGAAGTGGTTTCGCATAGTGGTTTCACCTTTCAAGAAAGGAGTGGCGTGCCTAATAACAATGACTCATCAAAGATGAGACCTGACGAGGCCAAACCCTCCGGATATTGTGAAGCAAGCCAGGCAATGACTTCGGTGAGCGGCCAGCCAGGCAGAAGCGCCGCTGCGCGGGCTCTTGCGTTAGCCTCATCAGGATGCGTGGTAAAGGTCCACAACAGAGTAGGACTCAAGTTGTTCTGCACGACCTCGACTTGCTGATGATCGCCTGACCCGATCACCAGCACCCACTGCGTATATTGGCCGTCAAGATTCTTAAGGGCGCCAATGGCTTGAACCGTTCGCTGAGATAGTTTCGCGTCACGAGCAAGCAGCGACAGATCGCCGGTCTGTTTGCCAATCAGCTTGACGCCGGCGGTGCTTGTCACATCGTGCATTCCCTCGAAGTCGTCATAGGTGTGCGTCATCATTACAGTCACGACATTGTGCTTGCGACCGTGACGAGTCCCTTTCTTTAACACTGGAATTAGACCAGGAAAATTCTGTCGATACTCATGGACTTCGTCGAAGACCACCAACGTTGGCGCACGCGTCCCGTCCGATTGTTTCGCGCCGATAGCGCGTATGACACGTGCCCCGATCCGATTAGCCAATGTCTGCTTGATGTCAGGCTGAAACGCATTTAGTGACTCCAGTTCGTAAACGTCATAAGGAGACTCAACTTGAAAATCCGAGTGCGTCGGCGCATCGAGCCACGGGTTGCCAAGATATTTCTCGAGTGCGAGCGCGATTTCGCGAGCACGATCGTTAAGAGCCTCGCTCCCAAAATCGTACGCTTCCAGCATCGCAACCAAATCGGAGTGAACAGGTTCCTTGCGCGGCTTGCCTGGACCGTTGCGTGGCGCGATGTTCTTTAGCACCTGCACCACAGCTTTCGAGAGCAGATCGCGAGCCAGTGGATCGCTTGCCTCAGCGAGGTTCATAGCATCCATCACAATCAAAGAGATCTGTTCAGTGAGCCTGTTGAGTTGCAGATCTTTGCCGTAGGCCAGTTCGGGAAAGTCCCAAATGTTGATTGCTTTTGGATCTTCAGGATTAAAACGATGGTATCTCGCTCCTGTAACAAATGCGTGCGGCGCGAGTGAGTCGCCTATATCAAGAGCGTGGACGCGTAAATTGGGTACTGTGGCAAGCGCGTCATTGATCATTCGTGCACCGCAGATCGTCTTGCCAGCACCGGGTTCACCGAGAATTAGGACCACAGGAGACTTGATGTTGGTACGAGCTGATTTGTCCCACAAGTTAAGTCCTGTGAGCCGACCCGATACCGTCGTCAGCAATGTGTGTGGTCGATGTGAGCCACCCCAGGAAGATTCAGCGGGAACGAAGGCGGCAAGCGAGTGAGCTACCTCCGTCAGCTCGCGGCCGTTAATCTCATTGGACGCTTCGCCAACGAGTGTGCCCGGATAGAGACAATGGAGTGCTGCCGGTTCCTCACGGCTTGCCTGAACGCCATCGAGTGATTGAAACGCAGCGACCAGCGTATCGGCGTTTACGTCGAGCAATTTGAGAGATCGTTGCAACTCAGCGCGCGTGCGGCTTGGATCGCCATAGACAACCGCATACTGCCGCATCTTGACCAGCGCCTCGCGTGAGCCAGTAATCGCTCTGCGTGTTTGCTTTAGATCGTTAAATGAGGCTTCCGCTTCCGGCGTCAATTCATAACGTCCATCAGCTCGTGTTCCCGATCGCTCTACGTGTTTGATATGTGAATCAAGAGTAGCTTTGGCCTTTTCGCGGTCGATGCTAACGAACTCTGTGATGATCGTATGCCTGAAACTGAGACCGGGATGGGCTGTCAACACCCGCATGGCATCGCCCGCTATGAACTCTTCGCCAGGAGCAAAGACTGAAACGATAGTCGCAGGACAGATACCATGCAGCACATACCAGCCGCGATCTTCAATCGTTTCGGCACAGAGATAATCTCGCAGGTCGAGACCATCGTATTCAGGCAGGCGAGGTACAGAGGCTGAACCGGTGACGTGGCTTTGATAGACAGCTCGCCAAAGTTGTTGGCGGTCCAACGGGCTCAGCGTGACCGGGCTTTGCATTTCCAGCAGCCGAAAGCACTTTTCGGCTTTACGCAAGCTCTCATCCTCGCATTCGAGAATGCGACGGACTACGCCATCGTTGCGCGAGCTGGACCAATGCGGGCCGGCGCGGTGCCTGAGATTCTTGAAGCCATGCGCGCGCCAGTCATTAACCATCAACGACACGAAAGTGTTGAAGCCGTGCAAGGAATGATCGTTCTCGTGACGAACTGGCACGCGCACAAATAGAGACGCGTGCTCCTGTCGGAACAGACGTGCGTCCGCCATTCCTTTGAGAAAATCGAGGTTTAGATCGTGAAGCCGTGCCGCCGGGAAGTAGCTAGAATCATAACTGCGTGCTCGCAGATGCTCGGCGATCGCTCGCCCAGGATCAGGACCAACGGCATAGCGGAACTGCAAAACCGTTCCAGCCGGCAAATCGACCGTGAGCATATCTGCGAAACCGTCGATGAAATCATCGACAACTTCGTCTGGAGCAAGCATGGTTGACTGGAGCGGCAACTCGTAGCCTCGCGTATATGAGCCATCCGTGTGGCGCAGGACATCTCCAAATAGACCAACGATTGACGATTCACGCGTGCGGCCTGAGAGCTTTCGTGTCTTGCTCTTTGCCTGGAGCTGCCTTAGCCGCTCTGTCTGAAGCACACCATCACGGCTTTGCGAGAACCGGCGAGCATCACGGACTGCTTGTCCCGTAATTGGAAGTAAACGGACACCACTGCCGATTGCGAAGCCAGAGGCGACTGCCGCACCGATTCCACTAACGATCGTAACTGCGTCCATGATTCTGTTCCTCGCAATTAGTGCGTAGTTATTAGCCAACTTTTTCGACGTCGACGTTCGCGATCTATAACCAACGTTCTACGAGCAACCGAGCCTTGTAGTAACGCGCTCACCGAGTGCTGAAACCAATGAGGCTTGCGTCCAACTTTCGTGTAACGGAAGAACGCATAGGAAATAGCGGCACATCCGATTCCGCCCACGAACCACAGCGGGATGACACCAATGCGCAATCTAAAAATGAACGGCACGAGGTAGCCCGCGAGTGTTGCGACGAGGATGAATTTCCAATCAGCAATGAGCACACCAAAACGGATTACGGGTAAATAAATGTTCGGTCGGACAGGTCGAAATCGCATTCAAGTTCTCCGGTTAGAGGCAAAGCAGGACCAGCACGGAGCTGCCGATCCTGTCCGCCAGGTTGTTTGTCCCATTACCAGCCGCTGCCTCTGTGATCAGAAGGCCGGTAGATCGGGACTGCGTCCATTTGCGTACTCGTTCCACAGCGCCACGATGCCGCCGAATCCAAGACAGGCCGCACCGAAGATCAATTGCGCACCCCAGGACTGTCGGCGCATGCCATTGACGAGTGCCCAGCCAATACCGCCGATACCCGCGGCAATGAGTAACCACACGCCGAGCGTGACGAGGTTCTGAATACCAGTAATGGGCGCATTCGGATTGCCGCCGGTGATGATTGGCCCGCCTGTTTGCGCTGCCACCGGAAACGCCGTCGAGAGCACCACAACAAACGCAGCTCCCGCGAAGACGAGAGCGGGTTGAATCATGCGCAAGCAGATAGCCGTCTTGAAACATGCTCGCGCCCATCGCGCTGCCTGTGATTGCTTTGAAAAATGATCGAGGTTGTTAAAAGTAACGGTTGGTTGGTCCATGTTAGTTCTCCTCCCGAATTGGAGTCAGTCTTAGCTGACTTTTTCTGCTCACGGCGTTTGGCCCATCCAAGCGCCGTGAGCATTCCCAACGCTCACTTCCCCCCGCACAAGCAGCAGAGCCCTTGAATTCCTGCTGCCAACTGGAACGGTTAAGTCAACGTTCTTGCACGCGACATAAACAAGACCTATGCCAATAGCAATTCGAGACGGTATCCGCTTTGCGAGATCGGGGATTGAGGAGTAGACGACAAATGAGACCTAATATCGCGGCATTGTTGATTGTCTTCTTAGTCTGCGGTGAGATTGCTCTTGCACAACGCGAGCAACGTGGCAACGTTACCGAGGCCGTGACTGTGCGAGCCAGGCTTTATGAACCGTTGATACTTTCAGCAGCGCGACGGTATCAGATCGATCCACATTTGTTGTGGACCATCGCGTATTTAGAATCACGCTTTAGAAATGAGGCAGTTAGCTACAAGAATGGGAAGCCATGCGCTTACGGCATGATGCAGTTTACTATCCCCACAGCCCAACGCTATGGCCTTGTTAATCCCCACGATCCGCAACAAGCTATCGATGCCGCAGCTCGTTACGTGCGGGATTTGCAAAAGCGATTTGGCTCACGCGCGGAGCTGATTCTGGCCGCCTACAATGCCGGTGAAGGTACAGTGGAAGCGTTTCGCGAAGGTAAGACTTTGGTCTGGCAAAACAAGGTGATCAATCCGCGCGGTATTCGCACCGGAGGAATACCGCCATATCAGGAAACGCGCAATTATGTGGCCCTTGGGTCGCTTGTCTACAGCAATAGAACTCGCGCTACCGCGGTTCCGGTTTCGATTGCTAAAGACGCTCAACAAAGCCCGCAAACTAAATCTCTGCCGACAGGTTCCAAGCGGCAGGACAGCATTTACAGTTTGGACCATCCAACTCAGCACACCAATGAACCAAGCAAACAGCTTGGCTTCGTAAAAACCAATTCATTGTACGTCAATTAGCTCGCATTTCTAGACGACGAATCAATCACCTACCCAACGAGCCATTTACGACTCGCATCGCTATTTTCTTCGTTGAATGGCGCAGGCGTGCCAATGAAAACTGTCTCAGCCGAGGGGTTCACCTCACTGCGGAGACAGTGTCACAGAGTGTCACAAGTGTGACAGGTGGTGTCACAGTTGTGACACTCTGTGACACTTGCCAGCCCTGAGCCAGATCGGAAACGGACCAGCCCAGACCTACCCACCGGAACGTCCAAAACTTTCTATTTTTGCACATGGCACATCGCTTGTACTTAGGCCCAGCCGAAGTCAAATGAAGAGTGCTTCACAGCGTTGAAGAGGAGAGAAACAGAATGGGCCGACGTTTTACCCTGGATGAATATCTGGAGACATTTGCAAAAGAGGAAATCGAGTCCCTGCCGGATGCCATCAGCGTCCGAGTAAGCGACGCCCAGGTACGGCGTCTGGGTTTCGTCTTCCTCAATTTGATGGGAGGTGTACTTCAGTGTCTACGAAAGCCACCCAGAAGGCGCGGGCGGGGTCCAGCTTCAAAGCTTAAGCAGAAGCGTGGTCCAGATGAAGATCTGATCGGCAACGAAACTGCCGAAGACATCAAGAGCAGCGAAGACATCACCCAAGACTTAAGGAACTCTTATGAGCACAAACGTTGAAACACTTGAGTTATCTGAACAACAGATAGCGGAAGACGAATACGGAGACATCGTGCCGGATACAGCCGACGCAATCTATTTCCCGATCTGCCAACGTGATCCGAATGACATACGGACAATCTTGCGTCTCTCCATTGCTGCGATTGCTTTCGCGATTCTTACCCTCGCATTGGCTGGCTTCCTTATTTACAAGCTTACTCGCAGCCCGTCATTAGTCGTCGTCGAACGTACTGCCGACGGTGATCGAGTGGTTGCTGATGACCAGCACTACACTTTGTCAGGATCGGTGCAACTGCTCGCCGACAGGCCCAGCGACGGCGATAAGAAATACCTCGTCAGAAAATGGGCTGAGAGTTTCTTTCAAATTGATCCAAGAACCCGCCGAGACGACCTGGTGCGCGGCCTCAAGATGATGACTCCCGACGCTGCCGTGGCACTTGTTGAAGCAGTAAAACGAGCAGGTGAATGGGAAACACAGCAACGTGAAGAGTGGCAAAGCGTATGGAAACCGCAGTCCCTCACAATCAGCAGCGACGATCCTTATAAGGTGCAGGTAATCGGGCAACAGGAGATTACAAAAACCATCGGTGGTGTCACTCAGCACGATGGCCGACAGATCGTTTTCACTGTTGCGCTACGGCCTGACACCTCCAAACGAACAGAAGACAACCAAAACACTGGCTTTCGCGTGGCCGGAATTGCCGAAATGAAAGTCTTGCCCACGCAGTCCAATGGAACCATTACTGCCCCTCCCGCCATTTCCGTCGCCACACCGCAAGCAGCGCAATAAGGAGTCAGCATGAAGTTCAGAGAAGTAATAACCAGCGTCGCAGCTATAACTGCGTTCATAGTCGTAATGGTCGCACCGCAAGCTGCGGCTCAGGGACAAAGCAAACGCCCAGCTCGTCCAAAGACTACTGATAGACGGGTAACGATTCCGCCAGTAACGGTGCTGAATAACCCCGAGTACCTTTCGGGGGAAGCCAGCATTTCCGTAGCCGCCAATTCAAATCCATTGTTGCGGATCGGAATGGCGCAGAACGGCGTCACGCTAATCGAGTTTCCCGTCAGCGATAAGTTCTTTGCGGTCCATGCTGGCAACTCCGACCTAGTCACAATCGAGAAATCGCCTAGCTTGAAGCGCGATCACCACCTTGTCCTGCGCGCTGGCAGTGGCTTTCTCGTACCCGATGCACGAGCGAAGACATCACACGCAGTCGCTCCAGCCACTTCCATTGTGGCGCAGATGGATAGCGGCATGGCGATTACCATAATGGTCTATCCCGTGCCTTTGCTTAAACAGCAGGCGCATCGCGTTGTAATCAGTTACAAAACGGAAGAAGTTGTTCGTGCCCGCCGTGCTGCGGATCTGGCTACTAACCTCACAGGACCCGGGCCGAGCACAGAGAACACATCCGCCAAGATCGAACTGACAGTCGAACAGCCCGTCGAGCCACAAGGGCCGGCGGAAGGCGCAAGTTCTCTACCACTGAAACCCGACTACGGACCACCCGCCGAAGCGGCGTTGAGTGAGGCCGTCAAGAACCCAAAGTGGTTTCGGCAGTGGACCAGGCAACGACATGGCTTAAGCATTTCTGTGTTACCGGCACGTGAGCTAAGCGATACAGCGCGTTTGGTTGTTTTTGCCGTGCATAACGTGACCTTTGAACCTCTACGCGTCATTTCCGGCTATCCAGATCTTTACGTCGAGACACTCAATGAAAAGCGCCGGCCGGTTGAAGCCGGAACACGCGTCCCCAAACTTCATCTTGCTTCTTCCAACGCCAACGACAGCTCGATACGAGCAGGAGCTATCCGCTATTTCGCGTTGGTTTACGAAGTGCCGGTGCTCGGCGTTAGCCAACACCTGAAACTTGTGGTGGCCCACATGAGCGCCGACGACGAACCGGCGACGGCAGATCTGACTAAGCCAGCTAAATGAAGGAGCGTAGACCAATGACCAGCCCAGGAAAGCAAGAGGACTCTGTGAAACAGTCAACCGCCATCGGCACCGAAGGCAATCCCTATCTCAAAGCAGTCGCAAACGACCAACAGCAGCCGCGGACGGATGGCGAAACCGCACTTGATGAAGAGGCGCAACAAGAAGAGGCGTTACATCGTGCCGAGGAGGAAAAGAAGCGCAAACGGCGTCGTCATCGCTGGATCGCCTTAGGCTTTATCCTCATGTTGCTGTCGGCAAGTATTGCTTTTGCTGTAGTGCTATACCGTACAAACAGTGTGACAGTTGAATACGGCCAAGCAGCGAAGCAAACGCGAGCGTTGACAGCTCAATCGAATGGCTCTGTCCCCCGAGATAATCGCCATGAGCAAGCTATTCAAGAAGTACAACGCTTAGGTGAGGCCGGGCGCGCAGATAGCGCCAAACAACAATTTCCGAAAGCGGGAACGAACTCTCAAAAGCTAGCCAACGACAGCGGATCTATTACCACGAACGAATCTCAGCGGCCGTTCACCATCCCCCCTTCGGCAACGAGCACAAACAACGCAAGCTCGGCTGAAAAAGACTCATCAGCGACCGCGTCTACTCCTAACGAGCAGCCGCACGTTCGTTCACAGCGCAACTCCGAGACCTCTCTTTATGTTGGTGAAGGAAACAAAGAACCAATCCAGCCAACTACACGCAACGCACAACGCTCGAGCATAGAGTCGGGGAGGGCCAGCGAGAACACAGAGACAACCGTCGTGACGCCGCCGTTTGGCAGCATCCTTCCCGTGCGTGCGATCGGAGGGCTTTACACACTGCGGAGCGGCGCGTTTGCACGCTTCGAACTAACCCGCGACATTAGCGGAAACGGCTGGTCCATGAAGCGAGGAACGATACTCGTCGGCACCACTAAAGGTGGTGAATACAGCCGAGCTTACGTCTCAATTATCGGCTTTATCGATCCCCAGAGCGGAAAACTGGTGAAGCTTGGCGGTGACGTTCTCGGCGGTGACGGCACGGCGGGACTCAAAGGTAAATCACGGCAAGTCGATAGTCGTTGGACGCGCGTGTTAAGCCAGGTGGGGAATGCCGCCGTCACTCTAACCGGCGCCCTGCTAGGTGGCCGCGGCAACGGCACAGTGGTCATTTCAGACACAGCACGTGCGCCGGTGATAAACCCGATCGCAGACGAATTAAACGGTGTGCTGGGTTCTCAGACCGAGCGCAACAGGCGGGGCGGTTTTGTCGAAATCGTTGCCGGTACGCCTGGGTATGTCATCGTCACTGATCTACCAGCCGAGATCAAGGCAACTGACGCGAATGAGCTGAATCAACAGACTCTGGCAACGCTCGCGGACCTAGACGCCATACGGCCCGCGACTGGAATCAGCGAACGCGAGTTTGCCGATCTACTTGCCGACGGTTCACCCGACGAGATCAGAGCAAAGCTGCCCAGAATGTCACCCGAGATGCGAAAGATCGCTTTGGTAGTCCTGGAGCGATGAGCGGAGGTTCAAGACTGTGGAGTTAAAAGATCCAAACAAGACAAGTGTCGACCCACGGCGTTTAGTGCGCGAAGGCGGCAATCAAGCACTTGCCAGAATGTTGGCCGCCACCGGGTACATTCCACAGTGGCATACCTTGTCGGATGTCGCCTTGGCCCTGCGTCAATATCATCCGATCTTGTTTGGCGGACCACGTGGCTCGGGCAAGACCTCACTGGGTGAAGCGCTGGCACAGGGTTGCAATCTCAGTCTCTTTTACATTCCGGGAGTTGAGGGCTTAACTGTCGGCGAAGTGCTTGGCAGTTGGCGACAGCGAGCCCAGGAGCGGGCCATTGAACAGTTGATGCAAACCGGTGCTGATCCACGTACGGCGCGTGCCCTTGTCTGGACGGAAGAATTCTTTGAAAGAGGCGAGTTTCTCGATGCTTTTGCTTACGCACAACAAGCGGCTGAACGCGATGAACCGCCTCCGGTTCTGATCATCGACGAGGTAGAGAAACTGGAGTTGAAGATCCAAAACCTTCTGCTTCAGCCGTTAGCGCGGGGCTGGGCAAACGTCCCGAAACTGGCAGGCGTGATTGGTGTTCGCCAACGGGAGCACCGACCCATCGTGATGCTCACCAGCAATAATCTAAAGATGCTGTCCGAACCGCTTCGCTCACGCTGTTTCGTAACCTGGATGGACCTCGCGTCGCCTGAAGAAGAAGTCCGTATCTTACGCGCGAGAGTGCCGCAAGCGAGTCCATATCTGATTGCCGCAGCAGTGAAGATCACGCAGCTCATTAAGTTGGACATGCCACAGGTTAGGGATAAGCCGGGGCTGCGCGAATCGATCGATTTACTAACTGCCCTCACCGAAGACGGAGTGGCATTCCTAACCGAAAGTGTGATTGCCGAGTACCTCGCCTGCCTTGGTAAAGAGCAAAAAGAACTCTCTAGTTTGCGAAAGGCATTGGCGCGTCTCGAAGAAGCTGTGAACACGGTACACCCAGAAATTGACGGGTGGATCGAAGACGTGTTTAGCGCGCCAGCCAAGACTGAGAGCTTGCCAATCTTACAGCCAGAACAGGTATCACCATGATGCGACTGCGACGTAACATCCCTCTCCTACTGGCCGGAACTATCGTCACCCTAATAGTCGGTCTGCGATTGCTTTCAACGGCGCTCCCTGCGAGAACCGGGAGCGTAGATCCTCGCATCACCCTGCTTTCAAATGAAGCGCAACAGTTCGCAGAACAACAGCGACGGCAGCAGGTACACGCATTTAGGTCGGTTGCTGAAGGTGAAGTTTCACGCACGGAAGAACGCATTCGTGAGGTGACAGCCGTAGCACTTGCTGCCACGCTGTATGCAGCCAACGAAGCCCTTGCGCAGCGTACTCCCTCCACTATGAATGCTCTGTTGGCCGGCGTTAATGCAGCTGGTTTGCTACCACCGGGAATGGACCTGGACGCCAGTACCGGAGTCGTCCGTTCAGTGCGCGGGGAGCTTCAACTGCGGTATCGATCCGAGCCACTTGAAATCGAAGTTCTGTCGGTTGGAAAGGAACGACTCGATGGACCGATGCTGCTACTTCGCGTGCCTCAGAGCAGCTCTCAGAGTAAGGCGAATGCAGACGCAGCGCAGCTTTACATAGCGACACGGTTGGACGAGATCCCATTCCCGCGATCCTTCATAAGTGAAGCCGAGATCATCACGATGGGATTCGCGCCGGAACCATTTAGAGCACTCAACTTACCCAATCCCGAAACCGGCAAGTAACCAAAACATTGAATAGAGAGGGGCGCAATGCCAACTAAAACAGAACGGATTAAGGTCGAAGTAACGGACTCAACTGAAGGGGACACGCGGACGTTCAATATCAACATGACAGCGGCCACTGGCGACTTTCAGCTATCGGATCTGCTTCAACAAAGAGGAGTGATCTCCGCTCTCAATGGTGAGCTTAAACGGGCTGTCCGGATAGCGACTGAAGCTTATCTGTCAGGTGCTGAGGAGTTGCTTGCGACTCTCAAACAAGGGGCTACCACAACACTAAACACGCGCTCGAACGGTAAACAGCAAGCGAGCAATCGAACCCGCAAACCAGCAACCGCGGCGAGCACTTCCGAACTGAATGAATCAGTGATTCACGCTCGCACCGCCGAATCATGAATCGCTCTTTTAGAAATCCGAGAGGGACCGATGAAAGGCTTTGGACGACAAGCGATTTGTTTGATTTTGGGATTCCACCAAAGAGCGTGGAATCGAAGCGAGGTGCTTTGCACCTGATTTCATTTGACACGTCACCCCTGAAGGTGCACACGCATGCAAACTTTTTGCATGCGTATGTATACAGCGGCAACAAAAGCACTTGTGAGGACACGTATGCAAGCGCATGCAATTGTATGCGCCTGCATGCATAGGACTTGTATCACCAACGCCTTAAATGAAAGTAGCAGCACGTCATGATGCGACCCGAAAAAGAACGAACAATCTCCTATCGCATTACCGAAGAAGCATGGAACGAGATCGAGAAACGAGCGGCTAAGGCAGAGGAAAGTCCCCACCAGTGGGCTCGCTCTGCACTATTGGAAAAGCTCAACCGCAACGATGAATTGATGCCCGGCGAGCGGCTTTTGTTCCAGTATCTGATACGCGCACAGTACCTCGTAACCCAGGGGTTTCAATTGCTCGCTGACCACAATTTGACCAGCGAAGAATGGAAAAAGCTACGCGCCAACGCGAAGCACCGAGCCCCCGAACTGGCCGAGGCCGCGCTTGCCAGCTACGCCGAAAGACGCACTGAGAGAAGATGAGTTTCTGATTCATTGATGCCTTAAACCAGCGCAAAGGAACGAGGATCATGGGGAGCACAAGTGCCTTTACCGAAGAGGGTCGAACCCGCATCAGAAACTTTCAGCGGCGTGTTTCGAGCTACTTGATTGTCTGGATCTTGGTTGGCGCTGCGGCAACCGCCGGATGTATCTATCTGCGCACCAGCTATGGCTATCGTCCCCTGCAACGACTTTATTTAAGTCAGTACATCAGGGCGTCGATCAAGTCCTTTCTGCCGCTCAAGAGGCCGTCCAGGTATACCCTCCTAGTCCGTGTGGTTCGCGATGAGGCAACCGGCAAAGAGCTTATCTTTGGTTGCACCGACGACCAGGTTACTCCAATCAGGGATGAGACAGGACGCGTCAAATTCGATCCCAGACTCGGACCGTTCTTCACGCTACAACCCGGTATTCCCCATAAGTATTTCTACTGGCGTTCTCTGCCGCAAATGGACAAAGAGATGTGCCTCTGGCTTCGAGACCAGATATACGACGGTCGTTCGCTCATCGGCTTGTATTGGCTATGTTTCCTTCCGCTTCCGCTAATCGTCGCGCTTGGTATGTTCGCCTCAATCAAGTTTGACCTGAGAATGAATCGCGACTACGAGGCCGGGGATCTCCTGCGCGGCGTAAGAATCTTGAAACCACAGGAATATGCCCGTGAGGTTAAGCGCCAAAAGGCTGGCATTGGGATACCAGCCTTGCAGCCAGAGAGAAACGAATTATGAGAGGTCGATTAAGGCCCAGAGGGCGATTGAGCCAACGCATGATCGCCAGCGCCAGAGACTATTTTGGTTTTGACGAACGCCCAACATGGATCAGGATTCCCTGCGCAGACGAGACTGAGCACATCATGCTGTTAGGTGATCCTGGCACCGGAAAGAGTCAGACCATTCACCACTTTCTTTTGCAGATCGCGGCTCGTCAGCCGGCTGAAGCTGTGGTGATCTACGACCCCGCTTGTGAGTTCGTCAAGCGGCATTACAATGCAGCACGCGGCGACATCATTCTCAATCCGCTAGATAAAAGATCGCCCTATTGGTCGCCCGCCGCAGAACTCCGAGTTGTGACTGACAAGAAGCTCCTGGCCGAGAGTTTCTTGCCGGGCAAGCCAGAGGCAAACCAAGCCTCCACGTCAGGTTTCTTCTTGAAGGCTGCCCGCGCGATCTTCGGTAGGATGTTGGAGTTTCAACCGACTCCGGCGCAGATGGTTTCCTGGCTTAGAAGTGAGGACGCTATCGACCTGATTGTCCGCGGGACAGAACACTCGCACCTTATTCCCAAGAACGCGCACGGCCAACGTGCTGGTGTTTTAGGCGTCCTGTCTGAGTTAGGTGAGCCGTTGCATCTGCTTCCCGATCGGAAGGCGTGTGAGCAAGAAATCAATCTCTCTCAATGGGCGAGCCAGCGGCAAGGCTGGATCTTCATCACCTCCAGAATGGATACGCGAGAGGCACTGCGACCGTTACAGGCAGCATTCATAAACCTATTGATGAAACGCTTGATGTCCGTCTCACCAGAATGGGGCCAGGCTCATCCATGCTGGCTCATTGTCGATGAAGTTCATTCCCTCCACCGACTGCCAGCTCTTTATGAGACTGAAACTGAAGGACGCAAGTACGGCATCAAACTCATTCAGGGAACACAAGGGAAAACGCAGTACGAGGAATACTACGACCGTCTGGCAAAAGCCATGTTAGCAGCTCCCAAGCTTAAGCTCTTTTTCCGCTGCGGCGAGGCTGAATCGGCGCGTTGGATTAGCGATACGATCGGAGAATACGAAGTCGAAAAGCCGAGGATCGCAACCACTGCAAGCGTGGAAGACAGAGGCCGCGATGCCTTGAACTATTCGACAACGACGGAGCAACGACAGGCCATCAGCAAGGAAGAGATCATGTCGCTGCCGGACCTCCACGGTTACTGGAAATATGGCGACGCAGTAGTTCCCTTCCGGTTGCCATTGGCTCCCGTAAAGATCGTGACGCGCGGATATATCGCTCGCGAACTTCCTCCAAGCCAGCTCGATCTAAACGCATTGGCTAATCAGCATATGCGGCTTCACCGCAACCAGAGCGATGAGATGACAGCCAAAGCGCCTCAGCCGCCACCGGATACCAAGCGACATGAACACACCATTGCCGGGAACACAATCCAAATTGAACCCAGCTCTAGTATAGACACGTCTGCCGAGCACGTTTTAACTGCTGAATCTCCAACAAGAGATCTATCTACGACAAACGTGGCGGAGAACGAGATTGAGGAATTCAATTACCAGCAAGACTAAATACTCACACCATGATGACCCTCAGCAAGGCGCTCGCAGCCGGACAAGCCAAAGATTACTTTCAGGCTGAATATACCAATGCCCAGGAGAGCTACTACAGCGAAGGTGAGACAGTTAAGGGCAAATGGTTCGGCAAGCAAGCGGAAGCGTGGACTCTCCAGGGCGACGTGCAGGAGGAGCATTTCGATCGTCTCTGTGAAGGCCAGCATCCGCTAACGGGTGGGCAATTAGTTCGTCACGTCACGAGCCATAAGTATGAGAATAGATACGGTGAGACTGTCGAAAGCGGCGAGCATCGGGCTGGTTGGGATGCTACTTTCTCAGCGCCCAAGAGTGTCTCATTAGCAGCGCTGGTTGGTGGTGATGAACGAATACTTCAAGCTCACGATCGCAGCGTTGACGTCGCCCTCAACGAACTCGAAAAGTACGCCCAGGCTCGAATGGGCGGCAACCATCCCGCGCAAATCACCGGCAGGCTGATAGGCGCCAAGTTCCAGCACGACTCAGCGCGTCCCGATCGCAAGACCGGTTATGCGGCGCCGCAACTTCATACCCACACCGTAATCTTTAACCTAACCGAAACTGAAGACGGACGGATCAAGCCAATCCAACCACTCGACTTGTATCGCAGCCAACGTTACGCCACACAAGTCTATCGTTCAGTTTTAGCCATCGAATTGCAGAAGCTTGGTTATGAGATAATCGTCGATCGACGTACCGGCGCGCCCGAGATCACGGGCTTCAGCAACGAATATCTAACCGCAAGCAGCCCTCGTCGCGATGAGATTCAGCGCGAGGCGGCTGAAATGAAAGAGCGGCTAGCTCAACAGGGCATCGTCGTTGAAGATGGTGCGGGTTTGCGTCAGGCTGCTGCCAAAACAGATCGTCTCAGTAAACAGTACGACCAGCAGCAAATGCGCCTTCAGCATCTCGAAATGGATGCTAAGTTTGACAAGCAATCGTTGCACTCAGTTCAACAAGCGCATGAGCGTGGCTCAGTCAGCTTCCCTGAAGCTGAGATCAGGTCTCGTGCCCGAGAGGCCGTTAACTTCGCCATAGAGAATGCCGGCGAGCGAGAGGCCGTGGTTGACAAGCGCACTGTGCTCGTGGACGCACTCAGGAGAAATTTGAGTTTCACAACTTATGAAGCCGTCCTCGACGAGTACAGCAGAAACATTAAGACCGGCAATCTGATTCGCATAGTCAGGAATCCTGGCATAGAAGAAGTTACGACCTCACAAACTGTAGCGATGGAGCAAAATAACATCCGGACGGTTGTTGCCGGAAAGGAAACACAAACACCAATTCTCGAACAGGAACAACTTGGCCCACTCCTTCAGGAAATTACAAATCAACAAGGAATCACCCTAAACGACGCTCAACGTGAGGCAGTTGAAACGATACTTTCCAGCCAGGACCGAATCATTGGTTTAGAAGGCCGCGCCGGCACAGGAAAGACCACGACTTTAAGCATCCTGAGAGAGGCCGTCGAGTATTGCGGTTATGAAGTGGAAGGCTTCGCGCCCACTGGTGCAGCCGCGGACCTGCTCGGCGAAAGCGGCATTCGAACTTCGACGTTGCAGATGTTCGTTGCCAGCTCTCCAACGACGTCTATCAGCGAGAAGCAGCTTTACATACTGGACGAGTCATCGCTGTCGGACACTCGGAACATGTTCCGTTTCTTCGATAAGGCTGGTCCCACTGCCCGCGTGCTACTGGTCGGCGACACAGGACAGCACCAGGCAGTAGAGGCCGGTGCTCCCTTTGAACAATTCGTAAAGGCTGGTATGCAGACCGCCAGCCTGGAAGAAATTGTCAGACAGCAAACTGATTTAAGAAAACCTGTAGAGCAACTCTCCATGCGTGACGTCATCGGAGCGGTAAAGACGCTGCATGACCAAGGCAGAATCACCGAGGTTGTTGATGACGAGGAACGCCTAACCGCGATCGCCAACGATTATGTCAGCAATCCTAAACGCACACTTGTTATATCCCCTGCCAATCAGGAACGAGTTGCCATCAACTCGATAGTTCATCGACAGCTTCAGGAGCAAGGTCTAGTGAATCCAGAAGATTATGAAACCACGATTCTGGTTAATCGTCAGGACAGGACCGGGGCCGAGCGGAAATTTGCCCTTATGTATGTGCCGAATGAAGACGTCATTCGGTACAACAAGGGCAGTAAGGTGCTGGAAATAAACAAGGGCGATTATGGACGTGTGGTCAGTTCCGATCATCGTGACAACAAGCTCACCGTCCGGGTCCAGGATGGAAGGGAGATCAGTTACAACCCCAAGAGACTCTCCGGTGTTTCTGTCTACAAGGAGGCCACCCGACAGTTTGCCGTCGGCGATCGCATCCAGTTCCGTGCACCCTTTCCTGAAGCGAAGGTAAAGAACACTGAGTTAGGGATTATTACTAGGATCGAGCAAGGAGAATTCACTGTCGCGCTTAGTGCCGACCGCATTATCACTTTCAATCCCGAACAATTTCCGCATCTGGACCACGGCTATGCCGTTACAAGTTATTCGTCCCAGGGCAAAACGATGGACCGCGTACTGGTTAACGCTGAGACAACCGAAACAGATCTACTTGTGAACCAACGAATGGCCTATGTTGCTGTTTCACGGGCCAGGTTTGACGCGCGCATTTATACGGACTCCGTTGCTGATCTTGGCGATGCGCTATCAAGACGAAGAGACAAGACGATGGCCCTTGAAGCCTTGAATCAGTCGAGTCTCACCGCAACAGTACGAAACGAAGGCGCAAGTGATTCGGAAACGCTCCAGGTGAGGCCAGACGACGATCTGCTCGTTGGGGACGGAGGCAATGACCATGATCATTCCTTTGCCCGTCTCAGAGCCCGCGCAATTGTCGCGGACTCTGATGTTGCTGTTGCACAAAAACGGTTAGACGAATTCGAGAGATCGAAGCACCTGTGCAATTTCGAAATCGATGGCGAGCAGTGGTCACTCGTTCGGCTGGACGGTCAACAGAGAGCACAGCAACGTCAGATCGACTATGACCGGCGCGCGGTTTCGGCATATCGTACGAGGTTATACGGTGCAATAAACAACCCTCTCAAACTCTACGGCCTGCATGACTACAAAGAAAATGCTGCTACAGCGAAAGCACAGATTAAAGAGTCACACCGCCGCAGCGGAGATATTCAGGATAAACGCAATGGAGTTAATTCACTTCTCGAAAGCCAACGAGCAATGCTCCGCGGCGATCTCAGACAGCAAACAGAATCCGCGCAAGAACTACAGTACACCTTAGAGCTTGAGATTCTTAAAATGAATTCTGGCGAAGCAATCCCACAACCTGAGTTTACCGGGAAAGAATTAGATCGCTTGGAGACAAATGCCAAGTTTCTTCGCGATCCCACAATGCTTCAAACAGTTTACGATCACTTGCCAACGCATTATGGAACGACAGCCCACGGCATCGAAAGGATCGCGTCTCGGGCTAACGAAACGCTGCAGTCCACGAACGAACGGTTAGCGAATTTGAACGAACAAATTCAGACCTTCATTGAGAATCGCGAGTTCTTCTCTGTTCCGTTCATAACAGCTAATGATGGTGAACAGATTGCCACGCTTCGTGATCGTGCAAAGCCGCTTGGAGAGCATGTCATAAGCGGTTTCTTCAGTGATGCCCACGGCGATCGCAATCTCTTAGAGGGAGCATTCGATCAGCACTATGCCAATCTACAAGAAGAACGTGATGCGATCCAGCATTTCGTCAAAGCCATTAACACTCTCACCGACAGTTATCGAGAACAGATTGCAAACCTAACTCCAGCGAGAGCACAAGTATTGCCTACTGGCCGCGAGTTCACTGAAAGCGAATCATTGGCCCTTCAATTATCGTTCGATGTGACTGGTCCAAACTCTCCGGCGACTGCCGGCTTTCACAGCAACATAGGCACATTTAACGATCCAACACAGGGCCGTGGGATCATAGAGGGTATGGCTACTACGCCTCAACCACACGCGACTGATCATCTAAAACAGGTCCGACAAGCAATTGATCATGTTGTTGCTCAGAATGGGTCAAACAACGAAACTGTTATTGAGACCGGAATAATCGAAGCCGAAGCAACTGCATCCGAGACGCTTTCGGCCCTGATATAGTTTGCTGTCGCAGTCGCGGATTTCCGGGCAACCTCATCTTTCTTTCATAACTCAGTTTCGCCCTTACTTGCCTCCGCAGGCGAACGGCCGCCGCGTCCACGATTGTCAATACTCCTGCGCCTGACCGGCTTTCGGAACTTTGAAAGCTCTTTGTGCCGCACGAGTTTTGCCAAAAGGGTCTGGTGACTCAAGTTGAGCAAACGCGCCGCATCCGTAACAGAGCCCCCAGAGTGTTTTAGGGCCAGCTCTATCAAATGCCTCTCATATCGATGCACTTCATCTCTGATCGAAAAGCTTTTCCAATTGACACTTGAGGGGAATCTGGGCGAACCATGAACAAGCGAGAGCACCTGGCAGGCGCAGTTGGTTAGCCGCCGCAGAATGCCTACATCCCGAGTGTTTTCGAGCAGGGTCCAGGCGCGCGTCACAGTCGCCGCAAGATCGTCGTTTAATAAATTGGAAGCCAAATGCTCGATCATAGCTAGCGCCGCATCACCTGCACTCTCAAGGTCGCCCGCCCGTTGCGCTGTATCGGTCGCACGTTCCAGTGCCGCACGCGCCTCACGGAAATGTCGCAGACGTGCCAGCGAGATTCCGAGCGTGGTTAGAGCTTCTGCAAACAATGAGTGCTCACCCCCTGTTTCGAGCGTTCGTACCGCCCGACGTGCAGCTTTTTCTGCCTCAGCCACTCGCCCCTCACCCAGCAGCACCCGTGCCCGCGTTTCCTCAACTTGCGCCCCATGAACCTCATCGTTAAGTCTTGAAAAGAGTATCTGCGCATGGTCGAGATGCTCATGCGCGTCTTCAAATCGTTGGACTCTTAAGAAAAGCATTGCCAGGTTGTTCTCGACGCAAGCCTGATAACGAATGTGGCGCGCTTGCTCGAAGTGATAGGCAGCGGCTGCATATTCAATCAACGCATGGTCGATGTAATCATCCCGACTTTCTGCCGCTCCCAAGTTTTCCAGGACAATGGCGAACTCATTATGGAAGCTTCCTTGAAGAGCGTGATTATCAACGTGTTGAAATAGCGGAGCGGCCTCGGTGTGAATTTTCAAGGCATCGCTGTTGCGATTGGCGGTTCTTTCGATCAGCCCGCTGCGAATTAAGGCCTTCGCCCTTAACTCAAGATCGCTGTCCTCGAGACGATTCAAAGCTTCTCTTAATACAATCCTTCCCTCATCAAAGGCTCCTTCACGCCAGTAACAACAGGCGAGTTCGATCTGCGCTTCTGCTGCTCGGTTCATTTCCTGTAATGCTTCGAAGAGGGCAATACTCTCGCTGATCAGATTCTTCGCTGTTTCCTGCGCTCCAGGGATTTGTCTGGCGCTTCCAAGCCATCCCGTTAGCACCCCAGTACGCAACAGGACAGCGGCTTTTGTTTCTTCATCAAGATCTGCTAGCTGTGGCCGTTCTCCTATCCTTTGCCATAGCTCAGTCATTGCTTCGCTGGCTGCTTCGTAATCGCCTTCTGCTTCCAGTTGGCAAGCTAACTGACAGCGCGCTTGCGCTCGCTGATTGGACGAGAGGTTCTGATCTGCTAGATGGTGAAGTAAGTCTCTCTTTGACTTCATCTGAATGCCTCTTTTCTTGCAAATAAATTTGCAAGTCCCGATGGATCGCGGTATCTATCAAGCATCATGAATGCTAAAATGTGGCTCTCAGAGCCACCTCGTAAAACAGCCACGGTGCTTGGTGTCACCAGTGACCATAATTTTCCTTTCAGGAGAACAACATGAAAAACCTTCGGCAATTCTGCATGGCGGTGGCGCTTACATTCATGTTCACGACGGCGACCTTTGCAGGACACATCGGTACTCCAGGTGTAGTGCAATCCCCTCCTCCGACCACCTCAGTTTCAACAACAACTTCAGGTGAGATTTCGACTGACACGAACAATGCTCCAGCATACGAGTACTCCTTAGTACAGGACATCGTTCTGGAGCTATTGCGAACGATGTGGTTAGTTCTATAGCCGTCCGCCCAGTCATGAATGCTCAGTTTGGTCGCCGGATCTCTACTGACTCCGAGCGCTGCTCTTAATGTCTGTGTCTGGGTATACCCTTGGGAGGTGGGAGAAAAACGGAACATTGTGAGCTTAAACCCGCCGTTTGCGGGAAATCAATAGATTTCTTCCGCCGCTGTAATCGGATCTAAAGGAATTATGGCTGTCATGCAAATTTCTTTGCTAAAAAGTGCCTGCAAAAGCCGTCGCAACTAAGTGACAGGACGGGTACTTCCGCATCTAATAACTACCCCCCAAGGACTGAGAGACACATAGACTTAAGCGTCTTTGTAAGAGGGCGGCTCTCTAATCTCTCGAAGTAGTCTGGCACTTCTCTCCTAACCAGAATTATAAAGACGGCAAGTGGGAGCCGTACCATAAGCTTGCATTGAAACTCTTCAGTGCAATTGCATACCCAACAATGAAAGTGTCCCTTTTACCTGGCAAGAACGAGCGCCTAAGAAATTTCCAACGTTCGCGCAACTCTAACGAAGATTATGCTCAGCAGGGCAGAGACTTCTTTGTCGGCCAAACAAGTGAACAATCAAGAACACTGCGTTCAGAAATAGCGCGGGTAGCGCGGCGGCCCTTCAATATTCTCATTACTGGAGAGACCGGAACCGGTAAGACTCATGCGGCACGTGAGATCCATCGACTCTCGGCTCGCTCCAATGCTCCTTTCGTGGAACTGAACTGTGCCAATTTGCCTGAACATTTGGTTGAAGCTGAACTCTTTGGTTATCGGAAGGGGGCATTCACCGGAGCAGACCGCGATCACAAGGGGTTATTTGAAGAGGCTGACGGTGGAATTCTCTTTCTCGATGAAATTGGCGACGCGGCCCCGGCTGTACAGAACAAACTTCTGCGGGCAATCGATGAAAAGCAAATCAAGCGGCTGGGTGCCAACCACTCCATTTTCTGTGATGTCCAGATAATTGCCGCGACTTCGCGAAACCTCGCGCAAATGATTCAAGCGGGGCAATTCCGCGAAGATCTTTATTGTCGTTTGGCGATATTAACTATTGAAACTATACCCCTGAGGGAACACCGCGAAGACATTCCAGCGATGGTAGCTTTTTTCCTTCGCGAGGCGGCTGAGGCAGTTGCAGGGCAGAGCATGAAACCGCAGTCGTATCTGATAGATGAAAGCGCAATGGCAATACTCTATGAGTATGACTATCCCGGCAACATTCGATCGTTGCGCAATTTGATTTATGAATTAACCAGTTATGTGGACGAGGATGAAGCGATCTCTGTGGAGTTAGTCCATTCCGCTTTGACCAGGTTGAATGCTCGAAGGGCAATCAAGAGTGGTGATGAACGCAAAGTCAATCTTTCGGTCGTTAAAGACTCGACGTTGAGCGGCAAAGACAAAACCTTGGAATGGGGAACCCAAATCTCTTCTTTGCGGTCGATTGTCGAAGAGGGCGACATTATTCTGCCGCTTGAATTGTGTGTACTGCGCCGCGCAGAAACTTTTAAACAATGGACCGCTCGCGCCAAACGATACAGCATTGAGGCAGCGCTTCGAGCACATGGTGGTAGCATGCGAGAAGTGGCCCAGCGTTTAGGTCTTACACGCAGTAGCCTAAAGGGCCACCTTCGTCGGGCCAAAGAACTGCTGATTCAAAATGAAGTTGGCAAGTAAGGTTTCTGTCTGGAACTTAAAGACTCGGACGAGGTCAGGGCCATTTAATCTGGTCATCAATTACCTCTTTGAACGGCAAGTCTGTGGGTTAGCTTGCTGCCCTTCTACGCCTAGCATTCTCACATGGCTGCTATCACGCCGCAGCTAGACGTTAAGCTTATCATCGATCAAAGCGTCAGTTGAGACACCAGCTACACGAGCATACTGCAAGAGCGTGAGCAGATCCGGCTCTCTGGTTCCCAACTCGTAAGCCGAAACCGCCGTGTAGCTGATTTCCAGTTTGAGCAATTTCGCCATCTCCGTCTGACTGACACCTAGCATCTGTCGGATCGTCAAGAGCTTGCGAGCAAGTTTCTTCGGCTTGCGTCTACCCATCAGGCGCTATCCCCTGACGGGACAAGCCCCGTTGCTCTTGACGCTATATACGACCGTATATAGAATGCTGATCGTGGGTTTTTTGGTTGTGGTTTCGCCCAGATATACCGGGCAACCTTCACCTAATCATTTCCTCCGAGGTTACGAGCATGAATGCCTCTTTTCGCCAACGAGTATTTTTGAATCCCGCCTCAACCGATCAATCCTCGTACATTCTGGTCCACGTTGAATCGACCCGCAACGGCGAACATCCATGGGGCAGTAACATGATCAACATCGCCGATTGCCGAAGGAAAGTCGAATTAGAGTTCTATATCGGCACGAGAACTGCACGGCGCATCAGTCTGGCAAAGATCAATCTGTTAATCAAGGTGTTGACCGCATTTCGCGATGCGCTGATAAAAGAGATCGCTCTAATCGAGAAACCAAAATGAGCCAACGCTCACAACCGCAACGCACTGGCGATCTCGCGAACATTGAGAACAATCCGGATTTCCACATTTACAAGCTCAGCCGATACGACGAAGCACACCAGCATTTGGACTATGCACGCCGCGTTTTAATGACCCTCAAAGACGAGGGCGCGGTTGCGCAAGTTGACGAAACTCGCGCCTGTGCACTGCTCGAACAAGGACGTCTCTCGGAAGCCGAACACGTTGCTCGCTCCGCGGTGCGGGAGTTGGAGAGAGGCGACCGGCACGCGCTCCTGGCGGAAGCACTGACGACGCACGGCAAGGTGATGGCCCGGCTCCGGCAGTACAGCCCCGCACTCCTAGCTTTTCGGCGAGCTATCGCAGCGGCTGAGCACGCTGGAGACATGAACCGAGCAGCACAGGCAGCGCGCGCAGCGTTTCAGGAGATTGGAGACCGCTTAGCTGTAACTGAGGGCCGTAGCTTAATCGCCGGAGGAAAACTGGACGAGGAAGTGCAAGCACTTGAACATGATCTGATAAAACGTGCGCTTGATGTGGCGCAGGGAAGCATCACCTCCGCTGCCCGCAGTCTGGGCATGTCATATCAGGCGTTGAATTACATGTTGGAAACAAGGCACAAAGACTTGTTCGAGAAACGAAGTCCAGTGCGTCGTCGTCCACGGAAATCGTAGAGGTCCATATTATGTTGCCTGCAAAATACGAAAGGGGATAACCCTGCCATAGCATTGTCGCCTGAACTTAGAACCGCAATTCTCACAAACGCATCGATTGTTCTTATTAGCGCGAAAGCTGTTTTCCTAATGCGACGGCATCGCGTCGTTAGGTCGCAGGCCGTAATCCAATAGGTCTGAGAAGCGGTGCTCAAAATAGACACCGACCAAGGTCGGGTGAAGAAATTGGAGACGCAACTCTAGTATTTTTGAGTCTCGCTCAACCGTTCAATCCTCATACATTCTGGTCCACGTTGAATCGACACCTAACCTGCTATCCTCTCGACTGTCCACGCCTTGCGGGAATCCATATTGATGATCTCGTAGACGACAATACGAACAGGGTCTTTTGTTGTTTGTGGTTTTTATTGTTGGTTTACTTTGCCTGGACCTGCTCGAACTCTTTGGGACAATAGTAGCTAGTTTGATGGCACTCGATGCAGGTTATGGAAATAGGGCATTCAGGAAGTTTTCCTTCAACAGGTGCGAATGGAAACTGCCAGCCGCAGCTCTTGCAAACTACTGCGAGATACCATTTGCCAGTTATCCACTCAATCTGTGGCAGCATCCGTAGCCTTACAGCGAGCCCGACGCCCTTCTGAAAAGAACGCCGGGATCATCTATTCAATTGTACTCAGACTTGCGACACAGACTCTAGGAGAGCGAGTAGGTTGTCATTCTTCTTGTTTACTTGTCCTTGATATCAATTCCATCCCGCGTAATGTTGGCTCGCTTGCTATGCATACCGTGAATCAGCTCCACGAGAATAGTCGCCATCCAGTATTTGCCATCTGATGGATTAACCCGACGTAAGTACAGCCGAGATCCCGCTGATGCTCGTAAACTGTGTCTCAGAATATTGCCGAGTAATATGCGCAGCCGCCTGAGCCACGCAGAGCGAGGGCTGGTGAGAATCTTCTCCCCACAGTGGACAATCTTCGCAACTTTCTCTTGACCACAACGTCAGAAGTGCTCAGCCTCTTGCGAGGAGCCCGCTAAATCTGCCCTCATTCCAAGCCGCGAGGATTGGCGCGTAAGCGCCTCCGAGTGCAGCGTAGTACCAGCATTCTGGCGCGGGCAAAGGAGTTATTGGATAAGGCTATCGCGTCAAGAGCAAGGTATTGTTTCGGAGTCGCTTTGGAATCTAAGATGACCGCTGGGCCATGCCCACAATAAACAAGATCAAACCCACCAGAAAACCAATGGAACCCAGAAAAACACACAATGAGGCTAACTGATAGGTTGAGTCTGACTGACCGGCGAGACTCATCAAGCTAGCGCGTGCTGAATTAGCCAAACTACTTGTGTAACTATAGCCCCACAGAAAGAGAAGGGCAGATATTCCTGCTGTAATACCCCCCGCTTTCGCCAGACGCTCCGCCCTTTCTCTGGCCGAATTCTCGGAAGCATTGTAGCGCGTGGTACTGATATGGGAGCCAATCGAGCCGTATGAGTTAGCCGCTATGATAGCTTCTCTGACACGAGTCTTCGCTACTCCCATATCTCGCCAATCTATTTTCGTTCGGGTTTCTAGCTCGGCTAGCGCGATGTTAAGACACTTTTCAGTTTCACCTGATAGGTCGCCTCTCAAGAATGCAAGCAATTGCGAGTCGGACATGGCGTGATATTTGTCGGCGAGTAAAGCCTCAATACCAGAAGCGAATTGCCGCCCTTGTGGGGACAGCCTGTTTATCTGCAAACGCGTGTGAGCTTTCAGTGTCGGCGGCAGAGCTCATTTGCGAGAGGTCAAAGGCACAATACTTACAATACTTAGCGTCCGCAGTGACGGATTTCTGGCAGCTGGGACATCTGGGATTGATAGGAGCAGCACACGAAGGACAAAAGATAGCATCTGCATCTAATGCGGTTGAACATTTGGTGCAAGTATCAGGCATCGTTACCTCCCGTTTAGTGACTCGAATTCTTCAAATATCGAAGGCATCGAACGGTTAAGCTGATGCGAACACGCCATGGCGCCGACTGTGAATCAAACAAGCATCTTGAGAAACGAGTTCGCGCCTCGCGGCCCTACGACTTGTTTGGCGTCGCAAGTCAGTGAAGAACGCCATCGCCATGCGCCGCCAGTCCCGAATATTCAAACAGTTCGTTCCAGGCAGGCAGCAGCGAACCCAAGTGCCAACGCCGATTACACGAATCGCAGATATAATGATAATTGACGCCGTCAGCTTTCTTCACAGTTAGTAGAGCGTCACAGAATTCACAGTGCAAGTCAGGCATTTGGTCTGGGCGCACGTAATCGGAGCGGCCACATTTAAGGCAGTCGCGTGAGATGAACCCGCCGTCGCGACTTTGGACCAGCAACGATTTGTGTCCGCAGCAGGTTGAGGGCGCTATGCTGTAAATGAAGCGCTTAGTTTTCAAGGGCTACCTCCAGCTAGGAATGAAAGACGCCTAACGGTTAAGTTTGACTGTTGATAGTCGGCTCGATCCATTAGTCTACTCGGCAACACACGACCTGTGTGTTGTGTCTTTCTTTTACACGGTTCACATGGCCGCGTCACTGCGTGACGCTGACAAAGCATCTCTTGTGATCAAAACAAGCTCTTCCCGGTTCTTAAGTAAGTGTGAAAGTTGCGGAGCTAGATAGAGAAGGCCGGGTTTAGCGAGTATGCGAGGACGCAGAGGCTCGGGATCAGCCTTCAGCCAAAGCGGGCGTGAGATTATGCTGGTTTGAATTGAAAGTCAACGAATCGAATTGACTCACTAAAAATCTACTCGAAAGGGTATTCGTTGCCTCAGATAAAAATCTACTCGAAACAGTAGACACTGCCGCCGGCCGCAAGGGCTGGAGGGCAGAGATGAGGCTGACGATGAAACAACGGCAAGCAGTGACGGCGGTGACGGTGCAGCGCTACCGCCAGGGCAGTAAGCAGGTAAAGCGACAGATCCTGGATGAGTTCTGCGAGACCACTGGTTATTGTCGTGGTTATGCGCGGTTTGTGCTGCGTAATCATGGGCGCCAGGTTTGGCTGCGCGGGAAACGGGTGGTGGTGGGCGATGTGCGTCAGCGCCAGCAACGGCAGAAGCCGCGGTGTTATGACGAACCGGTGGTACGGGAGTTGATTAAACTCTGGGAGTTGCTGAATTACAGTTGCGGCAAACGGCTGGTGGCCATCCTGCCGGAGTTAGTGGCTAAGCTCGAGCAGTTTGGGGAACTGCGACTGGCTGCCAGCACCAAAGAGAAACTGCTGCGCATTAGTGCGGCGACGGTCGATCGGGTGCTGCAACCCGAACGGCGCCCCTCTCCGACTGAGAACCGC
>DATELZ010000231.1:0-19157 GCA_035276045.1 Pyrinomonadaceae bacterium
GCGCGCCAGTCTCCTGACGCATCACGGCCGCAAGCTCTCGCAGTAAAAGTTCACGCGACGCAACTGCCTCAGCCAGGCGCAACGTCAACAGTTGAGTCAGCGCCGATTGTTCCTGGGCGCGCTCGGGTGTGGCACGCGCCAGTGTCTTTAGTTCTTCTTCGGCACGGGCCAGATCGACCTTCGCGCCAAGTTCGCGAAATGTATTCAACGCACGGCTGAGGTGTTCCCCCGCCCGCTCCGGCAGAATCCGGATGTACGCGCGGCCCAACTCGAGATGCGCGCGCGCCGCGCGATAGCGATCGCCGAGCATGTCGAAGATGGAAACACTGCTCCCGAAGTGCTGAGCCGCAGCCGCCGCATCGCCCTGGGCCATGTTCAGCATTCCGTTCAACCGGTGCGACTCGCCTGTAAGACCGAGATCGGTGGCGGAGTCGGTGGTAGCTTCGGTTACACGCTGCAACTCATTCGCACAGTCGTCATACTCGCTCGTTTGCAAATACGCTTCAGCAGCGATCAGCCATGATTCGCAGATAGCCTGACGGTCACCGATTTGTTCGGCGAGCGCCAGCGCTTCTTTCGCTTTGCCCAAACCAGTCGCAGTGTCGCCCAGTGCAAGAGAACAACGGGCCAGCGTTCTGAGCGCCTGGCCTGCATACCACTTGTTTCCGTTTTCAGTCGCGAGAGCGACGGCCTGCGTCAAATATTCTTTCGCCGTATCGAGATCGCCGCGCAACATGTGCAGCTCGCCCAATGAATCGAGGATCATGGGCACTTTGCCGCCACGCTCGTCTACTTCTTTCGCCAACGAAAACGCACGCTCCAACGCTTCCTGAGCGCGGTCCCACTGGCCAATCAAAATCAGATTTATACCCAGATTGTTATAACCATCGGCGGCGTTCGTCTTGTGATCGGTCCGCTCGTAATAAGTGATTGCTTTCTTAAGGTGGTCGATGCCTTCCTGAGGACGTTTGAGAAACCAGCAAGCGCCCGCCATATTCGCGTATGTGCGTCCGAGCACATAGGCCGCCGGACGATCCCCGATCAACTTCAACGCCTGTTCGAGGTTTTCGAGGCCCGACTCGTAATTGCCTTCATAAATTTCGGCAACGCCGACGCCGAAATACGACTCGGCTAATCCACGCCAATCCCCGCTCTGCCGGAAACTTTCCAGAGCACGCTGCGCAAAATCGCGCGCAATCGGATATTCGCTGATCGTTCGATAGGTGCGAGACAGCGCGGCATATATAGGACCAAGGTTCGCAGATCCACTCTCGGCGTAATCGCGCAAAGTCGACTGCAACATCGCAATCGCCTTCGGATGATCGCCGTTGTAGTTATAACCAAGGCCGATCTGAACACGCAGATAGCTGACAGTCTGCGGGTCGAGCTTCGCGCGCGACTCAGACGACTCGTACATTGCCACTGCCGCAAGCGAGTCGCGATAGTGACCCTGCTGTTCGAGCGCCGTTGACAAGGCACAGCGAGCCAGCGCCAGCACCGCCGGATAATTCCGAGCGTTGGAAATCAGAGTTGCGAGACGTTGCTTGGCGTCAGTTGAAAGACCCTGATCGAGCAGTGAACGAATCTCGTCTAGCTCACGCATCAGCGATTCGCTAGAAGGTTTTCCGCGCGAACGAATTCTCACGCGCGCGTCTGCGAGATCAACCACACCTCGCTCAGTAAGAGGCTTTTGATGGTCGCGGCCTGGGGGCCCGTGACCGACACGTTTATCCATTTAGTTCCTATAAATGATCAATCAAGCGGACTTTTCAACGCGTTTTGTTTTATGGGAGGGAACCGTCTCAAATTCGCTTTTGATTAACGGCAGACGCAAACGTGTTATTCGTGCTGAATTTAACACATGCGCCCGATAGGCGTACAGATGCATTCGTGAGTTTTAATATAAATGCTACTTTGCCGCATCCCGGCGCGACCGGCGACGCATGGTCCACACGCAATAAACTTCTCAAAACACGCAGGTTATCGGCTGTATTACAACACCTGCTCGCCTTGACACCCCCAAAGTCGGCCGCTATCATTTCCGTTTCCGTTCGCAGCGCGGAACTTCGCCTAGGGTTATGTTTGAGTCGCTCTCGGACAAATTAAAGCGGACTTTAAAGAATCTGCGAGGCGAAGGCGTGCTGACGAAGGAGCACGTCGATGCCGCGCTGAGAGAGATCCGTCTCGCTCTTCTGGAAGCCGACGTCAACTATAAAGTCGCCAAAGATTTTATAGCGTCCGTCCAGCAGAAGGCCGAAGGCCAGCAGGTTTGGCAGGAACTCAAACCGTCAGAACAAGTCGTCAAGATCGTTTTCGACGAGCTGGTCGATCTGCTCGGCGGGCAATCATCGCGGCTGGTTTTTACGAAACAACTGCCAAATACCGTGATGGTCGTGGGCCTGCAAGGCTCGGGTAAGACAACCTCCACGGGAAAGATCGCGCGCTGGCTGTCGAAAAATCAGGATCGAAAGCCGCTGTTGCTTTCGGTCGACGTTTACCGGCCCGCCGCTCGCGAACAGTTGAAGGTCATCGCTAAAGCGACCGGCCAACAGATCTTTGAGTTTCCGGAAAGCAACGACCCGCTGACGCTCGTCCGCGCGGCGCAAAAGCACGCGCAACAAACCGGATTCGACACGCTGCTGATCGACACAGCCGGACGTTTGCACGTCGACGACGAGTTGATGGAAGAACTCGTCCAGATCAAAAACGAGACGCGCCCGGTCGAAATACTCTTCGTCGCCGATGCGATGACGGGCCAGGACGCTGTTCGTTCAGCCGAAGAGTTTCATCGCCGCGTCGGTATCACCGGCGTGATCCTGACGAAGATGGACGGCGACGCGCGCGGCGGCGCTGCGCTTTCGATCAAACAGGTGACGGGCCAGCCCGTTAAGTTTGTCGGCGTCGGCGAACGTTACGACGCGCTCGAACCGTTTTATCCCGATCGCGTGGCCCAACGAATCCTCGGCATGGGCGACGTGCTGTCGCTGATCGAAGAAGTACAGGCGAAGGTCGATCAGGACGAAGCGGAAGCGCAGCTCAAGAAATTACAGAAGAACGAATTCACGTTAGACGACTTTCGTTCCCAGTTGCGCCAGGTCAAGAAACTCGGTTCTTTCTCAAAGATCATGAAGCTGCTGCCCGATCAGCTACTCGGCGGAATGGGCATGCCGCAGTTGAACGAAGAGCAGTCGGCGATGATGGAAAAGGAGCTGAAACGCACCGAAGCCATCATCGATTCGATGACCTGGGAAGAACGTAACGACCATCGCATTTTGAATGCGGGCCGCCGGCGCCGGATCGCTCGTGGTTCGGGAACGGACGTAGCTGCCGTCAATCAACTCATCAAGCAGTACGTCGAGATGCGGCAGATGATGCGCCAACTCTCGAGTTCCGGATTGTTTGGCGGCGGCGGTTTGAAAACCAAGATGCTGAGAAAGATGACCGGCATGCCCGACATGGCCGGTTTTTCCGGCGAAGAAGGCGAACTACCGCAACTACCCGGTGCGCCTCCGTCGTTGGGCCCGTCAAGAAAGAAACATAAGAAGAAACGCAAGAAGCGAAGAAAGTAAGAACTCCTAGGAGGAACGAAGTTGCTAGCCATTAAGTTAATGCGCACCGGCGCCAAGAAGAGCCCGTCTTACCGCGTTGTCGTCAAAGAAAAACAGTCCAAACGCGACGGTGCATACCTGGAAAACGTGGGAACCTACAACCCGACGCGTAATCCGGCCGAGATCAAACTAAACTTGACTCGTGTCAATTACTGGATCGAAAAGGGCGCCCAACCCACTGACACTGTTCATCGGCTGATCAAAGCCAGTAACAAGGCTGCTAATGCGGCGGCTGCCGCCGAAGCTCAAGCTTAGTTGGTCGTTGGTTTTTGGACTTTGGTCTTTGGTCTTCGATTGAACCAAAGACAAACCAAGGCCCAAGGTTATATAAAGCCATGCGCGACGCCATTGAAATGATCGTCAAATCGTTGGTCGACGAAGCCGACAATGTTGACGTTCGTGAAGTGGAACAAAAGAATGGCACGACCCTGATCGAAGTGCGGGTCGCGCCGAACGACGTAGGCAAGATCATCGGTAAACAGGGACGAACGATACGCGCCCTGCGTTCGATCGCGCGCATTGGCGGCACGAAGAAGAACCGTCGTTACCTCCTGGAAATCGTGGAGTGAACGATGGCGGCGTCCGGCTCGGATCTGGTGGTTATCGCGCGGGCCGTGAAAACGCACGGGTTGAAAGGCGAAGTAGTAGCGGAACTCCTGACCGACTTCCCCGAGCGGTTTGAGGATCTGGACCAGGTGGTCCTCGTCGCGCCAGGCGGCGAACAACAGACCCGAGACATCGAGAGGTTCTGGTTTCACAAGGATCGCGTCGTTTTGAAACTAGCCGGTTGCGACGATGTCGACGTTGCCAAAGAATTGGTCGGTTACGAATTCGCTGTTCCCGAAGCCGATCGCGTCGAACTCGAAGAAGACGAGTTTTACGATTGGGAACTCGAAGGATGCACCGTTAAGGTCGGCGACGAAAGCATCGGCCAGGTGCGGTCGGTATTGAAAACGGGTGGCGCTGAGATACTGGTTGTCAGCGACGCGAATGGAATTGAAAAGTTGGTGCCTTTGGCGGCCGAGATTGTGGTCGAGATCGACCCCGCAGCGAAAACGATCCGCGTCGATCCGCCAGAAGGGCTTTTAGATCTTTGAGATGTTGCGCTTCGATATCATCACGATTTTCCCCGAGTTCTTTCGCGAAGCGATCGACTGCGGGATCGTGAGACGAGCGCGCAACGCTCGTCTCGTAGACATCAAAGCGCACGACCTGCGGCAGTGGACCACCGACAAGCATCACGTCGTTGACGATCGCCCATTCGGCGGCGGCGACGGGATGATTCTCAAGCCTGAGCCGATATTCACGGCAGTCGAGTCGCTGACCGGCGCCGCTCGCAAAGAAGATTTCACAAGCGAGACGCGAGTGGTTTTGTTGTCGCCGCAAGGACAAGTTTTTTCGCAGTCGTTAGCGCAGGATCTTTCGCAGAACGCGTCGCGCGTCGTGCTTATTTGCGGACGTTACGAAGGCGTCGACGAGCGGGTCGCCGACGCGCTGGTGACTGACGAGATCTCGATCGGAGATTACGTGCTGTCCGGCGGTGAACCGGCGGCGATGGTTGTGGTCGACGCAGTTGTTCGATTGTTGCCCGGTGCATTGGGCAGTGACACCTCGGCGGTGTACGAATCTTTTTCGGAAGGCTTGTTGGACTATCCGCAGTACACGCGGCCGCCGGAGTTCAAAGGCATGCAAGTGCCGGAAGTTTTGTTAAGCGGTAATCACGCGGAGATCGAACGCTGGCGCAGAGAAGCGGCGCTGGCAAAAACGCGGCGTAACCGCCCCGATTTATTGCAATAATAAGGAGCTTTGAGAGATGAACCGTTTAGACAATATTGAAGGCGCCCAACTGCGGACCAATATTCCGAAGTTTCAGCCGGGCGACACTGTCCGCGTTCACGTGCGCATCAAGGAATCGGAAACCAAGGAACGACTCCAGGCATTCGAGGGTGTCGTAATCGCTCGCAAGCATGGTGGCGCGCGCGAAACGATCACCGTTCGGAAAACGAGCTTCGGCGTCGGCGTCGAAAGAATCTTCCCGCTGCACGCGACGATCATCGATCACATCGATCTCATCAAACGCGGCCGCGTACGACGCGCAAAGCTCTACTACCTGCGTGGTCTCCGCGGCAAGGCTGCTCGTATTCGCGAGCGCGATACTCGTGGCCAGCAATCCGAGTAGGAATGAGGAGAATACCGATTGCGGATCGCAATCGATGCTCATTCAGTTGGGGCGAAGCTGGGTGGAAACGAAAGCTACGCCGTTAACCTCATCGAAGCACTCGCGCAGATCGATGAAGTTAACGATTACACACTTTATGTAACGACTGCCGCAGCGCACGATCGTTTCCACCAGCGTTGGCCCAACTTTAAAGTTCGCACTACTCTCCCTCACACACCGTTGATACGCATACCGCTGACATTGAGCGCCGAGTTGCGCAAACATCCGGTTGACGTGCTGCACGTGCAATTCACCGCACCGCCGTTCTGTCCGTGTCCCGTCGTGGTGAGTATTCACGATCTCTCGTTCGAGCATCTGCCGCATACGTTTCATCGCCGCAGCCGCACGCAGCTTCGCCTGACTGTCCGGCACTCGGCGAAACGCGCGGCCAAAATCCTTACTCTTTCCGAGCACACGCGCCGCGACGTGGTCGACACTTACGGCATCGATCCGGCGCGCATCACGGCCATTCCACTTGCTGCGCCGCGGCATTTTTCTCCCGTGGAAGACGACAGGGAACTGCAACGGGTACGACACACTTATGGGATAGTCGGTCCATACATTCTTTCGGTCGGTTCTATTCAGCCCCGTAAGAACCTGCCTCGTCTCATCAATGCTTATGCTTCGCTGCGGGGCAAATATGTTGCTGCTGAATTACCGAAGTTGGTCCTGGTTGGAAAGTGCGCCTGGCTCTACGATGAAACCATGCGCGTTCTCACGCAAACAGGCTTGCAAGAATCGGTTATCCTGACCGGCTACGTGCCCGAATCCGATCTGCCGGCTTTATACTCAGACGCTCTTTGCTTTGTTTACCCGTCGTATTTCGAGGGTTTTGGGTTGCCACCACTCGAGGCGATGAAATGTGGCGCGCCCGTGATTGTTGGGAACCAAACGAGCCTGCCGGAAGTGGTAGGAGACGCGGCGTTGACAGTCGATCCCTATGATGTGGCCTCGATCGCCGCGGCCATTGAAACTTTGATGAACGATTCAGACCTTCGCCTGGAGTTGAGCGTCAAAGGCCGTAGCCGAGCAGAAACATTTGACTGGCGTGACACGGCCCGGCGCACGCTTCAGATTTACGAGCAGGTAGGGAAAGCGGTTACTCAATAGACCGTATGCGCATCGCTATCCTAGGAACGCGAGGTATTCCCGCCAGTTACGGCGGTTTCGAGACATTCGCGGAGCATCTCGCGACACGGCTTGTGGCCCGCGGCCACGAGGTGACCGTTTATTGTCGCGCGCACTACGTTTCGCCGAGACAGATCGAGTATCACGGCGTCCGGCTCAAAGTTCTGCCGACCATCAGGCACAAATATTTCGACACGGTCATTCATACGTTTCTGTCGGCAATTCACGCGGTGTCGGGCCGATTCGACGTGGCGCTCATCTGCAACGCTGCAAACGCGCCATTTGCGCCGATCTTGCGGCTGACCGGAACACCGGTCGCCATCAACGTCGACGGGCTCGAGCACAAACGGAAGAAGTGGGGCCAGTTGGGCCGCCGGTATTACCAACTCGCCGAACACCTTTCGACGTTGCTGCCCAACGAGATGGTGACGGATGCGCAGGTAATTCAGGACTACTATCTCGCGCGTCACAATACGAATTCGACGATGATCGCGTATGGCAGTGAGGTCGAACGACGCCCGGATCGTGAGATGGTGCGGAAGTGGCGAGTCGAGCCAAATCGCTACGTTTTGTACGTTTCGCGGCTCGAACCGGAAAATAACGCTCATCTCGTTATCGAGGCTTTCAAAAAGGTGCGAACTGCGTATCGCTTACTGATCGTGGGAGACGCGCCATATGCCGAGCATTACATCAACGACCTGAAAGCCCGGTCGCGCGGCGATAAGCGAATCATCTTTACCGGGTTTGTGTTCGGCCAGGATTATCGCGCGTTGCAACAGAACGCTTACTGCTACGTGCACGCGACTGAAGTTGGCGGCACGCATCCAGCACTGCTTGAAGCGATGGGTTACGGCAACTGCGTGCTGACGCTTGCGACTCCGGAAAACATGGAAGTGGTTGCGGATGCCGGCGTTCCGTACGCGGATGAGTTTGATCTGGCGGAGAAACTACAGCGCGTCTTGCGCGATGGCTCGCTGGTCCAGGCCTACCGGCATCGGGCGCAACTCCGGATTCGCAGTCATTACGATTGGGACCAGGTCGTCGACCAGTACGAACAACTCTTCGCCCGCATGTGTGGAAAGACCATCGAAACTCCAGTATTAACTCCTACCCCAGCAGAAGTTTTTCAGACCACTGCGAAACGCTAAATCTCGAAATAATTCAGGCTATAAAGAGAGGAGCCCCGCCGGTCCAGGGAACCGACAGGGCGCAAACTTCACGGCAGGGTTCGGGCAAATCAGGGTGGCAGACAAAAGCATGTGAATCGTCGAACTGCTTACGACTCAATCGGGCGGATCTTTATGCGGGCGGAAAAATAAAGCCGATAGATAAAACTTGAACCGGCCCCGACCTCAGTCCAAACACCACGAAACAATAAACTTTCCAAACAGCAAGGAATCTGGCTACGAAGTTGTGTGAAATTACACGAAAAAAGCGTGACCTGTCAAGCACATTATTAACTATTTCGCCAAAGTCTTGTAACAGGTTTCACGGGAAGGGTGGATTTATTCACCAGATCTCGTTCGTTCGAGCCGATACGCCTGACGCCTGACTGTTTCAGAGACGTTACGGTTTTGCGAGAGATGGTGCAGATCCTTCGTGCGAAGGCGCAGCAGGATGTTCAGGGCGGTTGGTATCGGAGTGCGCGGGTTGCGGGCGAGGTTGTGAATGATCGTGTAGGCGCGGGCCCACGTTCGGTTCATCGAGATCAGCCGCAGCACCTCGTCTGCAACCGTCCGCATGGCCGAAATGTTTTCGACCTCCTGCTCGGTGATGCGGGGATTCTTAACGACGGCGGAGCAAACGACCTTGTTCGAATCGCGGATGAGGATGCTGCGCGCTTCACGGTCGCCTTTCATCGCGAGCTTCATTCGATCTCGCGCGTTCATAAACATGATGCGACGGATCAGCGAGACACGTTCGGCGGAGACTTCGCCTTGTTCGAGTCGCTCATTATCGATGACGCGCTGAACGTTCGCGGCTGTTTCCTCGGCGGTTTCCGCGAGCAACTCTTCATATCGCTCGGCAGGCAGCCACGAATCGTCGATATCGGCGTCGGAGACTTCGATGTGCTGCGCGATCAGCCACGCGTCGTCGAAGTTGGTTAATTCCGCTGTTTCGAAAAACTCGGCGGCGGCTGTTTGACCACGCGCGCGTAGTTCGCCGGCAATCTGGCGCGCGCCTCGTTCTTTTTCGAAAAACTCTTTGCGGGTTTCGCTCGCGCGTCGTTCGGCTTCGCCGCTGCGTGCCGGGTTGGCGAGTATCGCGTCGATGATCTCGGGAAAGCGAACGAGTCGTTGCTGGTTGATGGCGATTAGTTCGAGCAGCGAACCGTTGTTTGTCGCCGCTGCGAGTTTGGCGATCGCGTGATCCGGAGTTTGATTGTTGAGGATCGCCGCTTCGTAAATCTCGTTTGTTACTGCCGGTCGGGTAGCGAGATAGGCGAGCACGTTTGGTGACGTGTCCGGTGCTTTTGCTGCGAGCAGGAAATTGTCCGGAGTCTCTGCCTGAAGTGTTTCCGTTGCGGCGGCTGCGAGTTGCTGGTCGTCACTTGCGGCGAGTGCGACCAGCACTTCCAGCAGATCGTTTTGTTGCAGCGGCAACATGCCCCGCGCGGCTGCGAGACGTGCCGGTTGGGGAGCTTTGCCGGTGATGATGGCTGCGACGACGGGATTGGTGGAAGTGATTTCAGTGCTCAAGGAACGACCAGGCTGAAAAGTCTTCTCTGCGGCCTCAGCGTATCTCTATGACCTCGGCGTTTGAAATAGACCCTTTAACGCAGAGAATCTTAGGCGTTTATGCCGTGGCACTTCTTGTACTTCTTACCGGAACCGCACGGACACGGCTCGTTGCGTCCGACCTTTGGCTGATCGCGCACGACGGTTTTAACTTTGCCGTCCTCTTCCCCCGCAGGCGCTGCACCTTGATTTGGACCAGTGAACTTCAACGACGCCGGCCGCCGCGCTGCAAGACGGCGCTGTTGTAACGTCTCGGGCGGTTGTTCGGTGACGACTTGCAGGTTGAACAGCGATCGGATCGTCGTCGTGTCGATGCGATCCAGCATCGCCTGAAACAGATCGAAACTCTGCTTCTTGTACTCGACGAGCGGATCCTTCTGTCCGTAACCAACCAGCCCGATTCCCTGCTTCAGGTGATCGAGCGAAAGCAGGTGGTCCTTCCACTGCGCGTCGATAATATTGAGCATGATGATGCGCTCGTAGGTGCGCATCGCCTCCGGCCCGATCTGTTGTTCCTTGCGCTCGTAGGTGATTTTAAGTCGATCCCAAATCGCGTCGACCACTTCCTGCGACGTCATGTTCTGCACGTCGATGCCGGCATTGTCGACGTCGAGGTCGTAGATGGTTTTGACCTGAATCTTGTAGTTGTCGACGTCCCAATCGTCGGGCGAGACATCAGGATTCAGATACTGCCGCGTTATATCTGACAACAGATCGTAAGCAACTCCAGCTTGCGGCGGATCGCCCAGCAGGTAATCGCGCTGATCCGGCTCCTCCATCAACTGACGACGCAGCCCGTAGATCGTCTCGCGCTGCTTGTTCATCACGTCGTCGTATTCGAGCAGGTGTTTGCGCGCTTCAAAGTTGCGGCCTTCGACCGACTTCTGCGCCGCCGCGATTCGCTTCGAAACCATCTTCGACTCGATCGCGATGCCCTGTTCCATACCCAGCCGCTGCATCAGCGCTTTGACTTTGTCGCCGGCGAAGATGCGCATCAGATCGTCTTCGAGCGATAGGAAGAAACGCGACGATCCGGGGTCGCCCTGTCGTCCGGCACGTCCGCGAAGCTGATTGTCGATGCGTCGCGATTCGTGTCGTTCGGTGCCGACTATATGCAGGCCGCCAAGTGAAACGACTTCCTCGTGCTCTTCCTGGACGATCTGCTTGGCGCGCTCGTAGGCCTTGTTCCACTGTTCGTCCGTGGCTTCGTCAGGATCGACCTCTTCCTTCTTCAAAAACTCGCGCGCCATGAAATCGGGATTGCCGCCGAGCAGGATGTCGGTGCCGCGGCCGGCCATGTTGGTCGCGATGGTGACCGCGCCTTTGCGCCCGGCCTGGGCCACGATCTCAGCTTCGCGTTCGTGATACTTCGCGTTGAGCACGTTGTGCTCGACCTTCTCTTTCAAAAGACGGCGCGCGATCAGTTCGGAGTTTTCGACCGAGACTGTGCCGACGAGCGTCGGTTGGCCTTTCAGGTAACACTCCTTGATCTCTTCGATCACTGCGTCCCACTTCTCCGGCAACGTGCGATAGATCACGTCGGCAAAGTCCGTGCGGACCATCGGCATGTGCGTCGGAATCACGATCACGTCGAGTTTGTAAGTCGAAGCAAACTCGGCGGCTTCGGTTTCGGCAGTACCGGTCATGCCGGAAAGTTTTTCGTAAAGACGGAAATAGTTTTGCAGCGTGATCGTGGCGAGCGTCTGGTTCTCTTTTTCGATCTCGACGCCTTCCTTCGCTTCGACGGCCTGGTGCAGACCATCGGACCAACGGCGTCCTTTCATTAAACGTCCGGTGAAGTCGTCGACGATGATCACTTCGCCTTCCTGGACGACGTACTGGTGATCTAATTTGTAAAGCGTGTGCGCTTTCAACGCCTGCTCGACGCAGTGGAGCAGTTCCATGTTCGACGGATCGTAGAGGTTGCCGACGCCGAGCAGCCGCTCTGCTTTATCGACGCCTTCTTCGGTAAGCACCGCGGTATGCGCTTTCTCGTCGACTACGTAATCGCCGGTCTTCTTCCCGTCGACGTCTTCGCCTTTGTTCAAGTGCGGAATGATCGCGTCGGCGTTTCGATATTTATCGGTCGCTTCGTCTGAAGGTCCGGAAATGATCAAAGGCGTTCGCGCTTCGTCGATCAGGATCGAGTCGACTTCGTCGACGATGGCGAAGTAATGACCACGCTGCACGCAGGTGGCGAGGTCAAACTTCATGTTGTCGCGCAGGTAATCGAAACCAAATTCGTTATTCGTGCCGTAGGTGATGTCGGCGGCGTACGCAGACTGCCGCTCGAAATCGTCCATGTCGTTTTGGATACAGCCGACTTCCAAACCGAGGAAACGATGGATCTGGCCCATCCACTCGGCGTCGCGCGAAGCGAGATAGTCGTTGACTGTAATGACGTGAACGCCACCTCGGCCGGTGAGCGCATTCAAGTATGAAGGCAGCGTGGCGACGAGTGTTTTACCTTCGCCGGTGCGCATCTCCGCGATCTTTCCCTGGTGCAGCACGATGCCGCCGATAAGCTGCACGTCGAAATGGCGCATGCCTGTCGTGCGGACGCTCGCCTCGCGAACGGTCGCAAACGCTTCAGGCAGCAGCTCGTCGAGAATTTCTCGCTCGCGCTGTTTGCGTTTGTCTTTGTCGGTGATGCCGGCGACGGCTTGTTGGACCTTCTCTTTGAAGGTCGCCGTGCGCGCGCGCAACTCGTCGTCGGAGAGCTTCTTCAGCGCCGGTTCGAAGGCGTTGATTTCAGTCACCAATGGTCCGATTGTTTTCAGGAAGCGTTGATTGCTGCTGCCGAATACTTTAGTCAGGAATTTATCGAAACTCATGCGGGATAATTTACTCCAAATATATAGCTATAAACCACTAAGCGCCGGGTCCGGGCTCCATCTGTTTCTTGATCATGTCCACGACGCTCTGTCGCGGCATTGAGAAATTCACCACGACCTTTTTGCCATCCTGGATCGCGTTCGTGTTCTTCATGATTACTTCTTCGTCTTTACCTGCGCGCGAGCCAGCGCCGAAATAGAGCATCGTGTTCAGCGCGTTTGCCAGCGCCTTGGCCCGCTCCGGTGAAGTCGTTTCCGAGACCACTGACGCCACCACCTGGCTTTCACCCTGCTTCACACTGATCCGGACCGTGGAACCCGGATTGTCTTTACTTATCGGCGAGAGATATGTCAGGAACCCACTGTCATTCAAGGCCCCAATCATGTCGCGAAATAGCTGGATCAGGTTCTCGTCGCCGTTACTGTCAACGACCCTGGCGTTCTGGAGTTTCCCGTTCTCGTCCAGCTTGGCGTCGATGATGATTTCGAACGGTTTATTTAGATCGAGCTTCCCCTGGTTCTTCAAGTCGTTCGCGCGCGCGGCAAAATCCTTCAACGGTTTTTTGTTGATCTGGGTTTCTGCGGGCAGCGTGACGTCGTTCTGCGCGGCTGTTTCTTCGAGTTTCTTTTGCGCCTCCTCCTGGGTCAACGGAGAAGGACTGGCATTGGCGGCCACCGCGGATGGCGAAGCTGACGCCGCCGGACTCGCCGATGGTAATGGACTCGCATCCGGACTCGGCGATGGCGAAGCTTCCGGATCGGGTTCGTTCGCCCGCCATTGCGAGATGATCTTTGGCGCAAACGGATCGTTGGCGGCGCTGGCAGTCACGCCTGGCGCCGCTTGTTGGTCGATTGCGAAGTAGCCGTCCGGATAACGAAACTTCTGCACGTCGATCATCTGCACCTCGTCGCCGATTTGAGTGGCGACGTAGTCTTCGTCAACAAACCGTGTGTTTGCGATCAGCGAGGCGATGTTGAGCGTGTCACGAAACGCGGGGACGTAGAGCACCAGCCACAGCAGCCCCAAATGAACTATCAGCGACGCTCCAACCAGCCGTGAAATGATCGGCCACTTGGGGTCACGATTAACCTCAAATTTCTCGAAAAGCTCAGTCATCCTAAGTGAAAACGCCGCTCCGCCGTTTTTGTTTCAAGTCGGTTTAGACGCCCGCTTCGGCCCCAGCGTTGCGAGGTGTCCTAGTTCAACTCTGCGTTCTCTGCGTTCCCTTAGGATCTCTGCGTAAACTTCGCTTTAGGCGTGTTTTAAACGCAGAGCACACAGAGACCCGCGGAGGCCGCCGAGCAAAATAAGACACCACCCAGCGTTGCGAACGCAATTGTAACTCCCCTGTGTCGGGTTAGAATAATCGCCATGCCACGAGATCGCCGAAAAAACTCGGGGAAACGAAAAAGTGTGCCAATTGAGCGACCCGTTGAGCGCCCCGTTCGGCCGCAACCCCAGTCCAGAGAAGTGAAAAAGCTGCTCGAAGGCATCGGAACGCCGCCCTCCAGCCCATTTAAACCCGATCCTTTTCAACTCGAAGCACTCGCGATGCTCGAAGACGAAGACGTGCTCGTGACCGCGCCGACCGGCAGCGGAAAAACATGGATCGCGCGCGAGGAGATCAGGCGGCTGTTGGGCGCCGGCCGTCGCGCCTGGTACACAACACCTCTGAAAGCACTAACCAATTCGAAATACCAGGAGTTCATCAACGAATTCGGCGCCGAACGCGTCGGCATACTCACCGGCGATCGCAAAGAGAACTGGGACGCGCCACTGATCGTCGGCACGACCGAGATCTATCGCAATCAACTTTTCGACTCGTTGCGCGGCGGAAATCAGGTCACCGCGGATCTCGTCGTACTCGACGAAGCTCACTATCTCGCCGACGAAGATCGCGGTCACGTTTGGGAAGAAGCGATCATTCTGACGCCGCCGAGAATTCGGCTGTTGTTGCTATCGGCGACGATTGGAAATGCCGGCGAGTTTGCTTTGTGGCTCGAAGAGGTGCGCGGCGTGCGTTGCGGAGTGATCACCGGACCAGGCAAGCGGCCGGTTCCGTTGCGTTCGGCGGTGTTATTGCCCGATCGGCGTTTGCTTCCCCTGCAAAACCAATCAGGAAAGTTGAATCCGGAAATCGCGCAGATGATTGAAAGCGCAAACAAGGAACGCGAACGTTCGCGGCATGAACGTCGCGATCGTTACTACCGATGAAACTGCGAATGCCTGAGATGCCGTCGGCGACGCTGCTGTCGGCGCTCGAATCGTACAACCTGTTGCCGGCGATCGTGTTCATGCCGACGCGTCGTCGTTGCGATCAGGCGGCGTCGGAAGCCGCGCTCGCGCGTCGCGATCCGAACGAGAGCCGGCGTGAAGCGCGGCGACAGTTCATGCGCAGCTTCGTCGAGCAGAATCCCGAAGTGCGTGGTCATCGTCACTGGGACACGATCATTCGCGGCGGCGTCGCGTCGCATCACGCCGGTCACATTCCAGCCTGGAAACTGGTTATTGAAAAACTGATGAGCGCGGGATTGCTCGACGCGATCTTTGCCACCGCAACTGTAGCGGCAGGCGTGGATTTTCCGGCGCGCAGTGTCGTGCTTACCGGCGCTGATGCGCGCACCGGCAGTGGCTGGCGTCCGTTGTCGGCTTCCGAATTACAACAGATGACGGGACGCGCCGGACGCCGCGGGCGTGATAACGTCGGGTTCGTCGTCGCCGCTCCCGGACTGCACCAGGATCCAGCGCGCATCGCGCAACTGTTGAAAGCGCAACCCGATCCGCTGACCAGCCAGTTTCGCGCGACATACACGACGCTGCTCAATCTGCTCGACGCTTACGGAACGTTCGCCGGCGTGCGCGAGATCGCCGAACGCAGTTTCGCGTATCGCGATTACGCCCGGCAGATGGGCCAACTCGAAAAGAGCCGCGACGAGAGTGAACAAAAGATCGCCGCGGGTCTAAAAGAATCAGGATGCGATCTGACGGTTTCGACTGTGCTTGGTTTGGAACGGCTGATCGGCGCGCGGGCGCGGCTTCAGGAAGCGAAGCCACAGTCGCGCGCGGAGATGTTTTATCGTTGGCTCAACGAGGTCGTGAAACCGGGGCGCGTCGTCGGCGTGGGACGCGCGGGTCGCCGGCTGGTGATCGTGACGGAAAAACGCGACGGCAGCGTGCGCGGGTTTCGCGAAGACGGAAGTAGCGCGAGTTTTCCGCAGGAGCGAATCGGACGTGTTTATTCTCCCGTCTACCGGTTGCGCGATGAAGACGTCGAAAGAGCTTTTGACGAGATCCGGCAGCGAGGCCGCGAACTCGTGCTGGCTGAACCACGTTTGCGCGATGCGTATGCAGAAGAAATTGATGCGCTGAAAGTGCTCGACGATCGGATCGAAGACCTGCTGCCGCCAAACATTCGCGGCGCGGAGCGTCAACGCTGCACCGAACTGCTCTGGACGTTGCACGAAACTGCCGAAGACTACGAACGCGCTTCACGACGCATTGATTCGTTGCGTGAGGAAGTTTGGGCGCCTTTCGAGCAACGCGCGAAAGTGCTCGCCGTGTTTGGTTATCTCGATTACGACGCGCAGAAAGTTACCGAGCGCGGGCGGTGGTTGGCTGACCTGCACATCGATCGACCGTTGCTCGTCGGCGAAGCACTCGAAAGCGGGTTGTTCAATTCGCTCGCACCCAAACAACTCGCGGGCATAATGGCCGCGCTCACGGCAGATGAAGATCGCGACTACGGCGAACTGGAACTCGAAGACGATATCGTCACTTCACTCACACGCTTCGAAGACATCGGTTTCAAAGTCTCCGCGGAAGAATGGAAGCATGGCGTCGAGCCTTCTCCCGATCTCAACTTCTCCGCTGCGGGCGCGGCGGTCCACTGGGCCAACGGCGCTGAGTGGTCACATATCGTTCGCGAAACACGCGCCGAAGAAGGCGATCTGTTCCGCATGTTCTCGCGCACGGGCGAGGCGTTATTGCAGATCGCCGGTCTGCATCGCACTCATCCGCAAGCCGCGCAAATGTCCGCGGCGGTGGCCGAAACAGTGTTGCGAGATCCCGTCCGGTAAACCTTTGCGCAAAGATGAATTAGAATGCCTACCCGTAATAACCGAACGAAAGGAATAATCATGTCTACTCCCGCATCCCAGCAACCATCACCGCTAGTATTTTTTCAAACTATCACTGCGCACCAATCAACCGAGGTGTTGAAAACCGCGATCGAGCTTGAAGTGTTCACCGCGATCGCCGAGGGCAACACGACCGCAGCCGAAATCGCCACGCGCTGCCAGGCGTCGGAAAAAGGAATTCGAGTTCTGTGCGATTACCTCACGATCATGGGAATGATCGCCAAGGAGAACAATCGCTATGCGCTGACGCTCGACTCGTCTGTGTTCCTCGACAAACGTTCGCCTGCGTATCTCGGGGGCGCGACAGAGTTTCTGTGCTCGACGATGTTGACCGACGCTATGAGAAACATGACGGAGGCAGTGCGCAAAGGCGGCACCCCGATGAAAGACGACGGCACTGTCGGTCCGGAAAACCCGGTATGGGTGAAGTTCGCGCGCGCGATGGCGCCGCTGATGGCCCTGCCGTCGCAACTCATGGCCAAGCTGGTTGACTCAACTGCCGATCGCCAACTCAAGATTCTCGATATCGCCGCCGGTCATGGCCTGTTTGGCATCGCTTTCGCACAGAATAATCCGCAGGCGGAAATCACTGCGCTCGACTGGAAAACTGTGCTCGAAGTCGCAAAAGAGAATGCCGAGAAAGCCGGAGTCGCCGACAGGTACAAGACCATCGAAGGCAGCGCTTTCGACGTCAACTTCGGCAGTGGCTACGACCTCGTGTTGTTGACCAACTTCCTGCATCACTTCGACGCGCCCACTAACGAAACGCTTTTCCGCAAGGTCCATGCGGCGCTGGCCGATGGCGGGCGAGCCGTAACACTCGAATTCGTTCCTAACGACGATCGCGTCACACCGCCTGAGACCGCCGGATTCAGCCTCGTAATGTTAACGACCACTCCATCCGGCGACGCATATACATTCGCCGAACTCGAACGCATGGCAGCGAATGCCGGGTTCTCACGCAGCACGCTACATCCGCTGCCACCGACGACTGAACAGGTCGTGATCTCGGAGAAATAATCGTGCTGCGCGCGTGGGTGTTGCTCCTTATCTTTGTCGTAGTCATGTGGCCGGCAACGCAAGGACAGCAACGCCCGGCGCCTGCGGAAACGGTTTACCTGCTCAAACCCGCTCGTGTTTTCGACGGTGAATCGGCCCAGCTTCATGAAGGCTGGGCCGTGCTCGTTCGCGGCGAAAAGATCGCAGCGGTTGGACCATTAAACAGTCTCAACGCACCGCGCGATGCGCAAACGATCGATCTTCCGGGACTGACTTTGCTTCCCGGTTTGATCGAAGCGCATTCGCACGTGCTGCTGCATCCGTACAGTGAAACTGTTTGGAACGATCAGGTGGCGCGTGAGTCGTTGAGTTTGCGCGTGGCGCGCGCGACGAACCACCTGCGCAACACGCTTCAGGCAGGATTCACGACGATCCGCGATCTCGGCACTGAAGGCGCTGCTTACGCCGACGTCGGTCTCAAGCAAGCAGTCGAGCAAGGCATCATTCCCGGACCGCGAATGATCGTCACGACGCGCGCGATCGTCGCAACCGGCAGTTATGGACCAAAAGGGTTTGCGTCCGAGTGGCGCGTGCCACAGGGCGCTGAAGAAGCTGATGGCGTAGATAGTCTGACGCGCGTCGTCAGAGATCAGATCGGACACGGCGCGGATTGGATCAAGATCTACGCCGATTATCGTTGGGGCACGCAAGGCGCTGCGCCGACGTTTTCACTCGACGAATTGAAGCTCGTGGTGGAAACGGCGAAGAGCGCAAACGTTCCTGTCGCCGCGCATGCGACTACGGCCGAAGGAATGCGCCGCGCAACGCTGGCGGGCGTCGAAACGATCGAGCACGGCGATGGCGGAACACCGGAAGTATTTCGCTTGATGAAGGAACGAGGCGTAGCGCTTTGTCCCACGCTCGCGATCGTAAGCACCAACAACGCGGAACGAAAGCGCACGGCTTTTCAGGCCGCACTCGCCGCGGGCGTAACGATCGCCAATGGCAGCGACGTAGGTGTTTTTGCTCATGGAGACAATGCCCGCGAATTAGAGATGATGGTGAAGTTCGGCATGCCCGCGATCGATGCGTTGCGTTCCGCCACCTCGGTCAACGCCCGCGTGCTGCACCTGAGCGACAAAGTCGGAATGATCAAGCAGGGATTGTTCGCGGATTTGATTGCCGTCGAAGGTGATCCGGCTCGTGATGTAAGTGCGGTGCGCCGGGTTAAGTTTGTGATGAAAGGCGGAGTGGTCTACCGGCAATAAGCGAAAGACTCCCTGCGTTCTCTGCGGTTCTCCTGCGTTCTCTGCGTTTGAACCGGAAAGCCGCAGAGACTACGCAGAGGAACGCAGAGTAGATCTACTTCGAAACGAGTCTTTTAACGGCGAGCAACAGTTCTTCAGTGCGAAAAGGTTTGCCGACAAAATCGCTGAACCCGGACTGCAACGCTCGCGCGCGATCGCGATCGGTATGCGCCGTGACGGCGACGCAC
>DATELZ010000232.1:0-18902 GCA_035276045.1 Pyrinomonadaceae bacterium
CACCAGCCACGCGGTTTGCGTGACGGCGATCGAATGAGGGGCAAAGATGGCGATGAGAAAGATACAGGCAATAATGCCATTCGAAATCTGCATCGTCGGCATATTAGAATGTCGGCGGTCTACTATTCCATCTAAAAGAGAAGTCCATGCGATCTTTCCTGCTAGTCCTGCTTGTTTTGTCTGTCAGTTTTGTTGCGCGTTCACAGTCGCCTACCGACGAGGTAAAAGCGATTCAAGACGATCCGCGAGTGAAAGCGGCGTTTGATTATATCGACAAGGATCGCGATGCGATCCTGCGCGAGTGGATTGCCATCACAGAGATCAACGCGCCTTCAAAACACGAGCAGGAACGCGCGAAGTATATCGAGAGTCTCCTTCGCAAACACAAGCTCGACATCCGTTACGACGAAGTCGGCAACCTGATCGCCACGCGCAAAGGGACCGGCGGTGGGCCAGTCGCCGTCTTCGACGCGCACCTGGACACAGTTTTCAAACCCGGCTTGAAGATCAAAGCGACCGTGCGCGACGGGCGCGTTTACGCTCCTGGCGTCGGCGATGACACGCGCAACATAGAAGCGCTGCTGGCGACGATTCGCGCGCTCGACGCCGCGCAGATCAAAACCAAGGGCGACATCGTTTTTCTCTTCACGGTTGACGAAGAAGAGGAAATGACCGGCGCCGAGCATTACACGAAACAGAACAAAGGCAAGGTCGATTACTACGTCGCGCTCGACGGCGGTTACGAAGGATTCACCTACGCGGGCATCGGCATCAACTGGTATCGTCACCACATCATCGGCCCGGGCGGTCACACGCGCTCGCGCACGCCGCCGTACTCCGCTTCGTTGCCAATGGCGCGTGCGATCGCGCGCATCTACGAGTTGAAAGTGCCAAGCAATCCGTCGTCAAATTTGAACATCGGCATGATGGGCGGATCGGAAGTGGTGAACGCGAAAGCTAACGACGCGTGGTTCTCGGTGGACCTGCGATCGACGAGTAACAGTGTCATCGCCGATCTGGAAAAACAGATCGCCACGATTCTCGAAGAAGAAGCAAAGCGCGAGGGAATGACCGTGAAGACGGAATTGCTCTCGTCGTCGCCCGCGGCTGTGCTGCCGGGAAATCGCGAGTCGCGCCTCGTGAAGATTGCCGAGGCCGTGCATCGCGCCATGGGTTTCAATCCGCCGATTGGAAACGCCGGATCGAACAACTCCAGCGCCGCGCTGTTGCAGGGCATCACTTCGATCTCAACCGGCGCTGGTCCATGCGCCGACGCGCACGCGTTGACGGAAAACTGCGAGATCGAACCGCTCTACAAAGGAATCAAGAAGATACTCTTACTGGAGCTTGCCTTGGTGGGCCTCTGAGATCTCAGAGCTCAGATTTGAGATCTCAGTACCCTTCCCTGCCCAACATCACGAAGCCGGTGCGCAGGATGATCTTCAAGTCGAGCAGCAACGACCAGTTCTCGATATAGAAAAGATCCAGCCGCACCATTTCTTCAAACGTGAGTCGATTTCTGCCCGAGACTTGCCACAACCCGGTGACTCCCGGTTTCATGTCCAGCCGTTTGCGATGCCATAACTCGTAAGCTTCGACTTCGTACGGAATCGGGGGCCGTGGTCCAACGATGCTCATGTCGCCCAACAGCACGTTCAACAATTGCGGCACTTCGTCGAGACTCGTCTTTCGCAGAAACTTCCCGACGCGCGTGATACGCGGATCGGCAAAAAGCTTGTAAGTAGGTTTTTGATCGTTGCCGAGATTTGCTTCCGCGCGTCCGGCAATAAACGCGCGTTGATACTCGCGATGCAGCTCGGAATCGGCGTTGGCGATCATCGTGCGAAACTTGTAAAGCAGAAACAGCCGTCCATCCATGCCGACGCGCTCTTGCGTGTACATGACCGGACCTTTCGAATCCAGTTTGATCAGCAGCGCGATCAGCAGCCACAACGGCAACAGCAGCGTGACCGCGAGCGCGGAAACCACGAGGTCAAACGTGCGCTTCAAAATGCGCGCGCCACTCGACAACGGTTCGCGAAACAAACGAATCATCGGCAGCACGCCGATCTGATCGATCTCCGTCTTGCGCGGCAGGCAGTTGAACAAACTCGGCGCGATGCGAAATTCAACGCCACGCCTGCGCCCGCAACGCATCATCACTTCAAACAACGCATCGCCGCTCACTTGCGGATCGGCAATGATCACTTCGTTCGCGCCCGAATCGCGGATCGCGTCAGGCAGTCCTTCCAACGTGCCAACCACCGGCACGCCTTCATAATCGCCCGGCGACGTCTCTATCACCTGCGTATCGACCACGCCAATGACGCGATAACCAAGCGCAGGCCGCTCGCGCATCTCGCGAATGAACAGCGACGCTTCATGTCCACGACCGACCACGAGTGTCGGAATCAAATTGATCTGATGCCTGCGAACAAACGTCTGCACCGAACGGATGACCAGCCTGATCGATCCCACGCTCAACAGCACAAACAGAAAATCGACGACGAAAACACCACGCGCGTACGAGAAAGAGCGAAACTCAAATCCACCGCGATACAAAAACGCCGCCGCGACGATCAACAGCGAACCGATCGCCGTCGCCTTGAAGATGCGAATCCCGTCGTCGACAAACGAGAACTCGCCGCGCAGTCGATACAGATCGCTATAACGAAAACTCAACAGCCGGATACCGACGACGAAGAACAACAACGCACCGTAAGGCTCGAACGCTTCGCTCCACGCCAGCCCGCCTTGTGGCGCAAACGCTGAAACACCTTCGCGCAGGTTGAAAGCAAAGATGAACGACAACGCCGCGGCGAATGCGTCGCCAACGACAAGCAACACTTTCACTGCCGGCACGATCCAGCGCGGCGCCCGGCCGGGCACGCGCACCGATCGCGCGTCGAAAAATCTTTGTCGTTCTCGTTCAGCTCTCAAGAATGAATCCCAAAATCTCGTCGATCACCGCCGCCGATCTGCGCGGCTGCGCTGCCGGTTTCTTTTGGACCACCAATTTTTCTAAATCCGCGTTTCCTGAAATGCGGTGCAGCCTGCCTTCATTCATCAGTTGTTCGTCAACCGCCGCCCACTTGCCCGCATAGATGCTCGCCGTCGGAACACCCAGCGCCGCCGCCTCGCGATTGATCGTTCCACCTGCGCTGATCACCAGATCACTCGCAGCGATCAAATCCGGCCCAGGCAATGGTGCTGACGGAACGATCGCTTTCGTCGAATACAGTACGCGCTGCGCTTCGTTTCGCGGCAACAACACGACGCGCACGTTTTCATTCTGCAGCAACATCGTCAACGCTTCGTCAAACAGCGTGTTCTGAAAACGATGATATAGCGCCTCGACTGCGGGCGGCCGCATCAGGACCAGCACATTATCCGGGTTGACGCCGAGTTCACACAACCGCGCGTTGAACGCCGGATCGGGCTGAAAGCCGGCGAGGTAAACGTCTTCCTTTGTGCCGTGATAGCGGCGCACCTTCCCAACACGCGCGCCGAAACGGCGTAAAGCACTCGCCGGAAAACTCGCCGGCACGACGATTCGCGATGCGAAACGAAACGCCAGATGGTTAGCGGGCTGATGCTCGTAGTCCATCATCGTGATCGTTTTGATCCGCAACATCCGCGCGGCGACGATTTGCGAATATGAATTGTGACTGACGGCGAGATCGAACCGACGCTTACGCGCCCACGATGCCAGACTCAAAGCGCGGTTCATCAAATTTCCAGCCTTGCCGGACACTTCGCGTCCGCCGTGTTTACCGATCACCTCGGGCGTGAAGCCCGAAGCATGCGCGAGCGGAACTGTTTCGGCAAAGTCGCGCGCCGTGATCTCAACTTCATGTCCGGCGGCAGTGAGTCTATCGACGAGCGCTCTGAAAAAAGGAACGTGCGGAGAGTTGGCAAGATCGATCCAAAGACGCATTGCGAATTCACTGTAGCGCACAGAAAATGCCAGAGAGGATCTCCCGCAAAGGCGCAAAGGCGCAAAGAAAAAACCCTCCTGACATGTCTGTGTTTACCGTAGTCATTGCGCGATTTCGATCAGCCGGCCACGATCGCGCAACGACGTTTCCGCAGCTTCGATCATGTTCACCAGGCGCAATCCGGCGACGCCGTCAGTCTCGGGCTGGCGGCCGTGTTCGATGCAATCGATGAAGTGCAGCGCTTCGGTCTGCAGCGCTTCCGTGTTGTCGAGCCGCGGCGCCCACATGTCTCCCAGGCGATAACTGACGAGCATGCGGTAAACATCTTCCGGCCTGGGCGTGACGCGAATTCCCTTGTCGTAAATCTTCAGCTTCTCGCTCGGCTCGAGATCGTCGTAAAGGATCATCTTCTCGCTGCCGCCGATCAGCGTGTGTCGAACTTTTACGGGCGTCAACCAGTTGACGTGCACGTGCGCGATTTGCGAACTGTTGAAGAAGAGCGTGATGTACGCAACGTTTTCCGGTTGGTTGGGAATGTGACTGATCCCCGTCGCCGAAACTGCAATCGGTTTTTCAGGCAGAACGTAATCGATGATCGAGAGATCGTGAATCGCGAGATCCCAGATGACGTTGACGTCGTGTTGAAAGAGACCAAGATTGACGCGCACCGCGTCGTAGTAGTAGATCTGGCCCAACTGTCCGGAGATGATCATCTCGCGGATCTTGCGCACAGCGTCGGTGTAGACAAACGTGTGGTCCACCAATAGGACCAGCTTCCGCGCGGCAGCTTCGTCGACCAGCCTCTTCGCTTGATCTGAGTTTGACGCCAGTGGCTTCTCGACGAGCACATGCTTCCCTGCCTGCAACGCTGCCAGTGCGAGTTCAAAATGCGAAGAAACAGGCGTTGCGATCACGACCGCATCGATCTCGGGATCGTCGATCAACTCGGTGGGGCGGGTGCAGGTCTTTAAAGCAGGATAGACCTTCTGCAACGAGGTGAGTCGCTCCTCGCGCAGATCGCACACGCGCGTAACGGCCGAACCCGGCGCGAGCATGAAATTTCGCACGAGGTTTGGCCCCCAATATCCGTAACCGATGACTCCGACTCGTATCATTCGTTGCCCTCAGAACGTTTGCGCACGTCGCCGATCACGCGCGCCGGAACACCGGCGACGATCGCGAAGCTCGGCACGTCGTGTGTAACCACGGCTCCGGCGCCGACGAGAGCGCTTTCGCCAATTGTAACGCCTGCGAGAATCGTTGCGTTGGTGCCGATGCTCGCGCGTTTCTTCACGACGGTCTCGACCACTTCCCAATCAGCTTCGGTCTGTTGCGTGCCGTCTTCGTTCACCGCTCGCGGATAGACGTCGTTCGTAAACATCACGCCGTGTCCGATGAAACAATCATCCTCGATCGTCACGCCTTCGCAGATAAAACTGTGCGACGAGATCTTGCAACGCTCGCCGATACGAGCGTTCTTTTGAATTTCGACAAACGCGCCAACCTTCGTCTCCGCGCCGATCGAACAGCCATAAAGATTGACCAGATCCGGTTGAAAGATCCGAACACCGTCGCCCAGGTTGACGTCTGCTGCTATCGGCATGGTTTAGTCTCCAACCTCGAGCAGACGCGCCAACGCATAGAGCATCCAGGCCTGGGTCCAGCGCATGTAGGGTTTGCGAATTGTGTAGAACCGCCGGCGTTGATAATAGAAGAAGCCTCGTTCGTCACGCAGATTCTGAATCGTCCAGCGAGCGACATCCTGTGCCAATTTCAGCGCAGTTTCGTCGATTTCGCGAAGCTCGACAAGCGTCACAATCGCGCTCGCTGCGGCGTGCGCATCCGCGGGATAAGGGTCGTCATGGTAGTATTTCGGCCACCCCTCCGCAAGAAAGAAATGCTGCTTCCAATATTGATAGCCGCGCTTTAACGACGGTTGAAACTCGCCGGCAGCAGGACACGCAGCGATAATTCGCTGCAACGAAAACAGGATGTAGGCGGTGTGAAAGTTGTCGATCCACGACTGGGTTGGTTCGGCGCCGTAGGACCACGAGCCGTCGTCACGCTGGTGATTGACGACGAAGCGCGCCGCGCGAACGGCGATGTCGCACAACTCTTTTTCCCCCGTTCTCAGGCCAACACTCGCGAGGACTTCGGCGGCTAATAAACTGGCATTGAAGATCCGGTTATTGCTGTTTGGCGTGTAGCTGAAACAGATCTCATCTGCTGTATCCACCGGTCGCGGCAGATCGCGCAGGATGAAATCACAAGTGCTACGAGCGATCTGTAAATACTCTTGATCCGTGGCTTCTATAAATGCGCGGGCGGCGAAGGCGGTGGGAACGATTGTCGGCGTGCCTATTGGCGCGAAGAAGTTTCGACTTTGCCAATCGAAGTTATAACCCCAGGCGGCGCCGCTGTAGCCGTCGAGTTTTAGTTCAATTAAGTTTGCCAGAAGATCGTGATCTGGTCTGTTGAGTTGACCAAGCGCAAATAGAGCTATGCCTTTTGCGTTACGTTGCGCGGGCACACGGATCATGCTGCGCAGATCGATCGGCGATCTCTTTATCAGTTGCGTCCAGATGAAACGTGCGTTGCGTGAATTCGTGAATGGCGTGGCTTGGAAAACGCGGCTGTTTAGCGCATCGAACGGATCGTGTCCGGCGAAGTCATGCGCGCGGCACCAGGCGAGAAGCTGATCATAGGCAGTTTTAATGTCAACACCTGTTTCGTCTTTTGTGCCTCTTTGTGGCTGCTCTTTGTGCCTCTTTGTGGCTATCACCTGCTGTTAACCAGCGTTTCGATCCGGCGCGGTGTTTCGACAAAGCTCTCGTGCCACAGTTCGAACATCAACAACGTCCACAGCAGCTTGCGATGATTCGCGACGCCGCGCTCGTGTTCGTCCTGCAATCGCTCCACGTACTCCGGAATGAACACTCCCGCTCGCCGCACGCGCTCCGGCGACAACAGATCTCGCGCGAGCGGCCGCAACTTAACCTTCAACCACTCGGCCACCGGCACGCCAAAACCTTTCTTCCCGCGCCGCGTCACAAACGGCGGCAACATTTCGCGCACCGCTTTCTTCAAAATGTATTTCGTCTTCAAACCACGCAACTTGTAGTGACACGGCAGCGATGCGGCAAACTCCGCCACTCGCGGATCGAGAAACGGCGCGCGCACCTCCAGCGATACCGCCATGCTCGCGCGATCCACTTTCGTCAGTATGTCTTCCGCGAGATAGAGACGCGTGTCGACGTCCATCATCTGCGTCACGATATCGTCGTTGTCACACTCCTGCGCAATCTGTCGCGCGTGCGCATAGATCTCGCCATCCGTCGCGCGCAGCACGTCGTTCGTCAACAACGTTTGTTGCTCTTCCGGCGAGAACGAACCAAACCAAACGTGATGTCGCGCAACCGGGTCGTACTTTGCGCCGCTAACGAAACGCAGCGCCTTGTAATCAAATGACAGGTTCTTTGTTTTCACCGGCAGCAGGCGGACCAGCGGTTCGACGATCCCGCGGCGCAACAGCCCCGGCACGTGTTTGTAAACTTCCGCCCAACGATGGCCCGCATACATCGGATATCCGGCAAACAGCTCATCGCCACCATCGCCACCAAGCGCCACCGTCACGTGTTTGCGCGTGAAACGCGACAACAAGTACGTCGGGACCAGCGACGGATCGCTGAACGGTTCGTCCATCCACGCGCCGATCTCGCTGACAAGGTTCGCCGCCAGGTTTGCGCTCAACCGCTCTTCGTGATGGTCCGTGCCGAGAAACTTCGCCACGCCGCGCGCATACGCCGACTCGTCAAACGAAGCTTCCGCAAATGAGATCGAGAACGTCTTCACTGCTTCCGGCGAAGCACTCACGGCAAGCGCCGCGATTGTCGACGAATCCACGCCACCAGAAAGCAAAACGCCAAGCGGAACGTCGGAAACCAAACGCATGCGCACCGAGTCGGCCAGTAGTTCACGCAATTGCTCGGCGGCTTCCTGCTCGGTAGGAACCGGATCGGCGGTCTTGTAACTGAGTCGCCAATAACATTCGACGTTCACGCGTCCATTTTCGAGTGTGAGTTTGTGAGCGGCGGGAAGCTTGTTGATACCCTGGTAGATCGAAAGCGGCGCGGGCACGTAGTCAAACGACAGGTAATGCCGCAGCGCCTGAAGATCGAGCGACGGTTTTACACCCGGATGGGCCAGCAAAACTTTCGGCTCGGAGGCAAATATCAACGTGTTTCGGAAAACGCCCCAATACAACGGCTTCTCGCCAAAACGATCGCGCGCGATCAACAAGCGGCGGCGCTTGCTGTCCCACAAAGCAAACGCAAACATCCCGTTCAGCTTCGCCGTCATCTCGTCGCCGTACTCTTCGTAAAGATGCGGCAACACTTCCGTATCCGACACGCTGCGAAATGAGTGACCCCGCTTTTCGAGTTCCTTGCGCAGTTCGCGATAGTTATAGATCTCGCCGTTGAGCACGACGGCCACTGACTTGTCTTCGTTGAAAGCGGGCTGTTCGCCCGTGATGAGATCGATGATGGCGAGCCGTCGCATGCCGAGCGCGACGCCGTGGCTTACGAACAGACCTTCCGCATCCGGTCCGCGATGGACCATCCGCTCACACATCGAATGCAGCAAATCCTGCGCGCCGTCGGAAGGCGGTGTGTGTGAATCAAGATTGGCCCAACCGGTGATGCCGCACATGTTGTTCTATGATTTGTCGTTCCGGAAACCAAGCCGTTCGCGTACTGCGTAGATCGCCTTCGCCTGCGACTCGTGATAAGTGCGCACGAGCATTTCCGCCAGCAGACCCATCAGCAAAAACTGCACGCCGACGGCAAACATCACGATCGTCAGGATCGGCAAAGGCGTTTGCACGAAGTCGGCTTTGTGAAAGATCTTGAGAAACACTGCGTACAGCCCCGCGATCAGCGAGATGCCAAACGCCAGCATGCCAAACATGCCGAACACGTAGATCGGTTTCGTTTGATACGAGGCCATGAACTTGATCGTCATCAGATCGAAAACGACTTTGAGTGTTCGCGACAAGCCGTACTTCGATTTGCCCATCGTGCGCGCGTGATGTTCGACCGGGATCTCCGTGACGCGCGCGCCGGCCCACGAAGCGTAGATCGGGATGAAGCGATGCATCTCGCCGTAGAGACGCACGTCCTGTAACGACTCGCGCCGGTAAGCCTTCAGCGAGCAGCCGTAATCGTGCAATGGCACGCCGCCGATCCAGGAGATCAAGCGGTTCGCGATCATCGACGGGATCTTGCGCGTGACCATTTTGTCTTTGCGGTTCTTGCGCCAACCGGAAACGACGTCGTAACCCTCGTCCAGTTTTTGCAAAAGGCGCGTGATGTCGGCCGGATCGTTTTGCAGATCGGCGTCCATCGGGATCAGGACTTTTCCGCTCGCGGCGTCGATGCCGGCGGCCATCGCCGCTGTTTGACCGTAGTTTCTTCGTAATGCGACCACACGCACGCGCGGATCCAGTTCGGCAATCTCGCGCAGGATCTTCAGACTGCCGTCGGTCGATCCGTCGTCGACGTAGACGATCTCGGCCGCGCGATCGAGCCTTTTGAGTGCCTCGTCAAGTTTTGCGTGCAGCGGCAGAAGGTTTGGTTCTTCGTTATAGACAGGCAGAAAGATCGAGACTTCGGGCGCTTCGCCGATGGGGCTTGCCGGTGCGTCGTGATTAAGGGTTTGGGGTTCGTCGAGAATCTTCATCCTCCGGCATTTTAGACTAGATTTCCTCGGAACCACGCCACAAACTTCTGTATTCCCTCTTCGATCTGTGTGACCGGTTTGTAGCCGAGCAGCTTTCGCGCCTTGGCGATGTCGGCAAAGGTTTGTGGCACGTCGCCGGGTTGCGGCGGCTGGCGATCGATAACGGCGTGCGCGTCGAGCTCTTTTTCGAGGACGCTTATTAGCTCGCGCAGTTCGACCGTGCGCGACTCGCCGAGATTGATCACTTCGTAGTCGCTTTGGTTGTAACTGATCGCGGCCGTAACGCCGTCGACGATGTCGTCGACGTAGGTGTAATCGCGGCGCGTTGTGCCGTCGCCGAAGACAGGGATCGGTTTGCCGTCGCTGATCAGGCGCGCGAACTTGTGAATCGCCAGGTCAGGGCGCTGCCGTGGTCCATACACGGTGAAGAAGCGAAGACAAACGCAACGGATGCCGTAGAGATGCGAGTAAGTGTGACAGAGCAGTTCGCCTGCGCCTTTCGTTGCTGCGTAAGGCGAGATCGGTTGGCGAATCGGATCGTCTTCGCTGAACGGGACCTTCGCGTTGATGCCGTAAACGGAAGACGACGAGCCGAAGACGAATTGCTTGATGCCGTGTTGGCGCGCGAATTCGAGCAGGTTCAATGTGCCGTTGACGTTGGTTTCGTTGTAGAGCTGCGGTTGGGAAAGCGATGGGCGCACGCCGGCGCGCGCCGCAAGATGGACGATGCAATCGAATTCGTTGCCGGCGAGTGCTTGTTCGAGGGCGGCGCGATCGCGGATGTCGATCTGGAACAGTTGGTAACGTGGATCTTCGAGTTGATGTCTGATGTTGGCGCGTTTGATTTCCGGATCGTAGAAGTCGTTGAAATCGTCGATCACGGTAATGCGTTCGACGTCTGTTGCGAGCAGTCGATCGACAAGATGTGAGCCGATGAATCCCGCTCCGCCGGTTACCAGAATTCGTTTCATTCGCGGTTCATTTTGTAGCATAGATCCACAAGTGCCAGCCCCAGCGCGATGCTAAACGCGACTCTAGCGACCGCGGCAGAATTGGGCCAAGGATCGGAAGCCACCGCTTGTTGAAGAAGTAAGTGCGCAATTCGACTTTCGAAAAATCCTTGAAAAGCTCTAGTGCTTCCGCGCGTGAATAAACTCGCGCAAGAGGATTGCCGGCGCCGTCAGTGTTCCGGTTTAAGAATTCCTGCGAACTGAGGTAGGCGCGTTCGGAGCGCAAACGCTGGGCGTGCTCGCGCAGGGAATCTTCCGGTTCGCCGGTGAACAGGCGGACAAGAGTGAGTCCCGCGTTCCAGCGCAGCAGGTGGACGCCGGCGCGTCGCAGTACGGAGATGTTTACGCGGTAGTTATAGGAATTGCGATGATACAGCATGATGGCGGCGCGTCCGCCGGGACGCAGCACGCGGTTTACTTCACGCACGGCCCCGGCTGTGTCGGGCGTGTGATGCAGCACGCCGTGCGAGTAGACGAGATCGAATGTGTTGTCAGGGAAGTCGAGACGTTCGGCATCTGCGACGCGAAAGGCGCCCGGCAGATCGAACAATTCAAAACGCCGGCGCGATAGATCGACAGCGGCTTGAGTCAGATCGATTCCGGTGTAATCAGCGCCGGCTTTGGCGAATTGAGCGCCGTCCGTGCCGAGGCCGCAACCGATTTCCAGCACCTTCAGGTTCCTCGACTGATCGAAACCCGCGGCTTCCGGAATGTGCCACTCTTTTTCGTAGCGGTGCTGTTCAATCAGTTCATAAAAGACGCGCGATCCGGGTTGCGCGTCGGCAAATTTCGTCCCGCAGGGATGGTTCTGCCAGAAATCACGCACACGATCCTTGAGTTGGGCGTTTGTTTCTGACATGCGACGTGCGGGAAGAATAACAGTCGCGCGATGTATGGGACAAAGGACGATCGTCCGAGCCGAGCGGCGGCGTTGTTTGGGAGTTCGATCTGTGTTTCCCGCTTGTGGGGTTATTACTCCGCGACCTGCGCCCCAGGCCAGCCTTGCTGAGCGAACTGCCGTGAGGCGCAAGCGCGAAGGTCGTTGGGAGTGAGGTTCCCACATCCGGCAAGGGACACCCACCTATCCCGCCAGTTGATTTTGCCCCCTCTCTCAACTGGGCCGGATCAAACGCTTCATGAGAACTTCTCATACTTGCCATTCTTCAGACTTGCTCATAGAATCTCGCAGCCCGTTAACAGCAGCAGCGTTTGACGACATGGCGAACTATACTCACGCGCCAGCCGGAAGTCTTAAACGCAAAATCAAATAGTTATCAATGAGTTCTCAAGGGAGTGGAGAACTAATGTCTCAGAACAGCGCTCACTGTTATGAATTTGGGCCATACCGGCTCGATTTGGGCCAACGCATCCTCACCCGCTCCGGGGACAAGATTGCGCTCACGCCTAAAGCTACTCAACTTCTCAGCCTGCTGGTTTCGCACGCCGGTTCGTTGGTTGATAAAGATGAGCTGTTGAAAGAAGTGTGGGCCAATACGTTTGTCGACGAATCAAATCTGACGCAAAACATCTTTCTGTTGCGCCGGGCGCTCGGTGACGAGCGGCCTGGCACCCGGTACATCGAGACGGTGCCGCGACGTGGTTATCGGTTTGTTGCCAGTGTCAGGGTGATTGGCGAGGCGGAGGCGGCGAGTGATGGACCAGAGGGACACACAGCCAGCGAGCCGCGGATTATTGCGGTGCTGCCGTTCGTCAACGAGACTGGTGACGAGGATGTTGAATATGTAGCCGATGGGCTGACCGAGAATATCGTCAACAATCTGTCGCGTGTGTCGAAGCTGCGTGTGATGTCGCGGAGTGCGGTATTTCGATACAAGAAGCGGCAGTTCGACCCGCGGACGGTTGGCAAGGAGCTGGGGGTCGACGTCGTGCTGGTCGGGAAGATCAACGTGCGCTCGCCTGGGAAGTCTGACTCCGTGAACGGCGAGAGCGACTCATCCGCCGACGCCTCGATCAAAAAAACGAGATCACGGTCTTCCAAAGGCAGTTCCCGGTGTGGCTGCAAGGTAAGTGCTCAGCCGTCGGAGTTTTCGATTGGCGTCGAGCTGGTGCAGGTCGGTAAAGGCTGGCAGTTATGGGGTGAAAGCTTCGACTGCGAGCTCAAAGACCTGCTCGAAATCCAGGACACGATCACCCACCAGCTTCTCGGCGCCCTGAAACTCAAGCTCAGCGGCGACGAAGAGAAGCGCATCACCGCCCGCTACACCGAAAACTCCGCCGCCTACCAATCCTACCTGGAAGGGCGCTATCACTGGAGCAAATACACCCGGACGGGCATCGAAAAAGCCATTACGCACTTCCGCGAAGCCATCGAACTCGACCCCACCTACGCCCTCTCCTACGCCGGCATCATCGACTGCTACCTCCGCCTCGCCACCAACTACCTCCCGCCAGAAGAAGACGTAACCAATCGGACTAAGCCTGATGGAGTTCTAGAGCCTGAACCTACCTCTCAATTCACCGATAATGAGCAGAAGATAAAACTGCGTTGTGAATGGGATTGCAAAAGCGCAGAACGTGAACTCCGCCGCGCACATGAACTGAAAACGGAGTTTCCGGCAGTACACCAATGGTACGCCGGTTATCGAGATGCCTCACAAATAGTCGAGCGATCGACATTGATGGCCGAATTGACAAAACACGAACACAATGGAACACCAGAACACTTTAAAACTCCCCTATCCACGCAAATCAATTCACTAAGTTTAACGGCGGACGAGGAGGTGCAAATATACTGCGCCATTGCTCGGGAACAGATCGACGCAGGTAATTATGAGGCCGCGAGTCTAATCCTAAAACCGCGGTGGGAGTTCAGTCGCTGGCCCAAACTCGACGAACTCGTTCAACATCGGTGTGCCGATCTGCTATTCACGAGCGGACAACTCTCTGGCTGGCTGGCAAGCACACGGCAACTGCCAAACGGGCAAAAGCACGGTGAAGAGCTGCTGAGTGGGTCAATAGCGTTTTGTGAACAGTTGGGTTTAAGCCCCCGCGCGGCAGAAGGCCGCATAGAACTTGCGCTTTGTTACTATCGACAAGGCCTATTCAGTCATGCGCGCGCCACGCTTGTTAACGTGCTTAACGCGTTATCGGTTGAAGATGTCGAACTTCGGACTCTCGCGTTGATCAGACTGGCGGTCATCGAACGAGATGCTGGCCGGCTGACCGACGCTCTATCGTGTCTTCATGAAGCGGCTGAAATCGGGAGAGGATCGGGACCGTGGGCTACAGGACGGTGCCATATAGAACTGGCATCCACATACAAGGAACTGGCAATCGCCCAGGAAGCGCCTGGCCATTTTAATCGGGCGAAAGAGTATTACGGCATTGCGCTCTATGAATTCGAGGCAGTCGGAAATCATCGGCTCGCAGCTTCTACAGAGAACAATCTCGGTTACATGCTGCTTCTGCTGGGAGAACTGAGAGATGGTGAGACTCATTTACGTAGAGCACGGAGAGCCTTCGACTCATTCGGTGACCTCATTCGTCGAGCGCAGGTAGATGACTCGCTTGCGCACCTTTATCTTGCGCAAGGAAAACCAGAACAAGCTTACGAGGTGATCGCTCACGCAGTGGCGGTAACCGAGAAAGGTGACGAGGATTTGCTCCTTGCAAAAGCCCTTACGACAAAAGGTCTGATCTATTGCAGGCTTGGTCGATACGACGACGCGAAGCGGGTATTGGAGGATGCGCATCGATTGGCTTCCCGATGCGGTGATAGCGAGAGTGCGGGATGCGCTCTTTTAGTGTTGATTGAGGAAACAGGTGAGGTGATTGGTGATCAGGAGCGCCAACGTATAGGCGGCCGGCTAGTTGAACTGCTGTCGCTCTCAGAGCGTCCTGTCCTACGACGACGTCTTCAGCGATGTCTTGAGATTATCAGCCACCCCGGGTCGGGAGCTGTGGAAGCTTAGCACCGACCCGGGCGTGCAATGCGATTACAGGAGTTCGGTGGGAAATATAAAGCCGGAGAGAGGCTTCTTTCCATCCATTATAAAAGTCATCGGGTCTCCTTCTTCCGGTTGCGTCCGGTATGTGCTTTGCAACTACTAGCTGGGCCTGCGCTGCGGACGCAACTTTACGGGCAACTTGACTGATATTTGAAGAATGTGGTGCACGTTTTTGACCGGATCGGTCAACTTAAAATAGATTGCCGGCGCCAAACAACATTCGGATCAGGCTCGCAAAACTTCCATGCAGGCTGTCGAAGTTTGAAGTCGTTTCATTAGTTACGATCGTGAGACTGCTCGGATTTGCAATTGTCGCGGCACGGCCACCAGCAATATGACCAGAAGCACGGCCACCAGCAATGTGACCAGAAGCACGACCACCAGCGATGTGGCCAGCAGCACGACCACCAGCAATGTGGCCAGCAAAGGCAGTTGAGGAAAGGATTGTTACCAAAGTTAAGGTTAAAGTTGTTTGTGTGAGTCGCTTCATTTCAATTCTCCTAGTGAACAAAAAGTTTGCTGGGTCAATGACCTTGGCGGAATGCGCTTGGAACCGTACTTTTCGCCAGGTCATTCTAAGTTCATCGCGTTACGTTAGGTTAGTTCTTCAATTAACGTGCCAAGCCGGCAACCTACGCCTAAAACCCATGTAACCGTTAAAATCTAAAGGACTTATCGTCTCAATATACTTTGGGCAGCTCATACATGCCTGATCCTCAGTTTCTGGTTACTATGTACACAAAAGCTAACAAACCATGCTCGATCTCGCGTTTGACTCACCTTGAAGTCAAAAACAGACGCATTTATGGCCAGTGGCTTCTCATGTATATCGATGTTTCATTGGATACCATATATCCAGAATGGCTTTGTTTAGTAAGGCGTTGAACGATGGTGAGGGAATTAGCGACAAAGGACATTTCGCAGGCGCCACTTAGCGAAAGTGAAAGGGTAGAAGCGTGCTGCATAATTGCGCGTGAAAAACTTGAGGTGGGAGATTATGAGTCTGGAGTAGCTGCCTTACAGCCCTGGTGGGAAGTTGGACAATGGCCGCGACAATCTTGTCTTACCGATAAGGCCTCCGCAGAATTATTACTAACTGCTGGAATGTTGAGCGGCTTATTAGCGAGCACGAACCAATTTGCCGGTGGTCAACGATCAGCGGAAGCGCTTCTAAGCGGGTCAATCGCATTATTCGAACAAGCGGGAAACAGAGAGCGGGCGGCTGAAGGACGCCTCGAGTTAGGTTGGTGCTATTTCTGGCAAGGGCTGTTTGACCTGGCCGGAACAAGTTTACAGAATGCCCTCGAATCGCTGCATAACGATCAGAAAGAACTGCGGAGCGTAGCGCTGATTCGCCTGGCTGTTGTTGACCACTATGCAGGACGGCTGCACGACGCAATTAGATTGTTAGAGCAAGCTCGACCTTTAGTAGAGACAGAGCGTGCCTGGATCAAAGGACGATTTCATCTGGAGCACGCTACAACATTACGAGATCTAGGCGTCGCCGAAGGCGATGAAGAGTATTACAACCTGTCGCTCGGACATTATGAAGAAGCCCTTCACGAGTTTGAGAGCTTAGGAAACCTCCGTTACTCTGCAATAGTTGAAAATAATCTCGGATATTTGCTGTTGACGCTTCGCAGATTTGAGGACGCGAGACTTCACCTTCAACGTGCGAGTGATCTGTTCGAGGGATTTGGTGACCAGGTTAAGCAGGCTCAGGTTAACGAGACTATTGCGCAACTCTACATAGCCAATGGTGACTACCAAAGAGCCGAATCTGCTATAGGGTCGGCTGTCAATATTCTTCAAGATCGACGTGAGGATGCTCTTCTCGCCGAAGCGCTCACCACTTATGGCGTTGTTCTTTTTCGGCTGGGTGATAAACGAGCAGCCAAACCTCTTATAGAACGCGCCCGCCGAGTTGCGGAGCGATGCGGTGATAGGGAGAGTGCAGGACGAGCACTTCTAATATTAATCGAAGAAATGTGTGATCAGTTGCCGGATGATGAGAGGAGGGAGATTGGGGCGCAGGCGAATCAGTTGCTCGCTAATTCACAGCAGCCTGCCACCAGGGAGCGACTGAAGAAGTGCCTTGAGAAGATTGCTGAGGCGCATACCCGGCACGTTGCGCAGCGCGAGCAGGAGATCCATGCGCAGAAGATGGCGGCGCTTGGTGAACTCTCTTTTGGCGTCGCTCATAATGTTAACAATACTCTTACCGGCATACTCGGACGCGCCCAGTTGATTCTCCGCAATAGCACCGACCCCGGTAAGGTCGAGGCGGGCCTCGAGCTGATCATCAAGAGCGCCGAAGATGGCGCCCATATCATTCGCCGCATCCAGGACTTCGCTCGCCAACGCCCAAGCCGTGAATTCGAGCTTATCTCCGTAGCCGAACTGCTCAAGGACGCGTGCGAAATGACTCGCCCACGCTGGGAGTCGCGCTCCGAATTCGCCCCGATCCGCTTCGCACTCCACGCCGACTGCGAGGCAAACGTCAAAGGCGACGCGGTCGAATTGCGCGAAGTGCTCGTGAACATGGTCTACAACGCCGTCGACGCGATGCCATCCGGCGGCGAAGTCCGCGTCTCCACTCAGGAGACTCGCGAACGCGTCGTCCTCTGTATCACCGACACCGGTACTGGCATGACGCCCGAAGTGAAGCAACGATTGTTCGATCCGTTCTTCACGACCAAAGGCAAAGCGGGCACTGGTATGGGCCTCGCCGTCAGCTTCGGTATCATTCGCCGCCACGAAGGCTCGATCGAGGTCGATAGCGAGCCCGGACGCGGCACGACATTCAAGATCTCACTTCCGAAGGTGACCGAGGGGGCCGCGGATGCCGAACAAGACGTAACGACCACCCAAGGCGCCGTGACAGAAGACAAACTTCGGGTTCTGGTAGTCGACGACGAAACGCACGTGCGTGAGATCTTAATCGAAGCGCTCGAGTCGGAAGGCTGCGAGGTCATCTCGGCGCCGAGTGGCGAAATTGCCCTGGCGCTGTTCGATCGATATGAAGGGAAGTTTGACGCGGTGTTCACCGACATCGGCATGCCGGAGATGAGCGGGTGGGAGCTGGTAACCGAGATTCGGGAACGCTCGACGGCGATTCCGCTAGCGATCGTCAGCGGTTGGGCTGACGCAATAAGCGTTCAGACTAGAAATGCTGTAAAAGCTGACTGGGTGGTGGCGAAGCCGTTTGACATCAACAAGATCTCCAATATTGCCCAGGAGATCACGCAACGAAAAACGGCCGCGGTTGTCTAGATCCACGGATCCAAAGAATTAGGCGCTGACGCTCAATTCGTGGCGCTCGAGCTTCAAATACAGACCACGCCGTGTAAGCCCCAGTTCGCGGGCGGCCCGCGAGATATTCCCACCGTGACGACGCAGAGAGTCGGCAATCATCCGTCGCTCGACCTCGGCTAACGCTTCCGCCAACGTCCCCGTACTTTGCAAATTCGACGACGACGGCATCGCCGCAATTGACGCCGCTGAAGGCGCGGTCGGCGAGGAAGTCCGTTTGAGTTCGGGTGAAAGCTGTTCCGGAGTAATCACCGCCCCGTCTTCGGCGCGCGCTACTGTGCGCTGGATCTCGTTGCACAGTTGCCGCACGTTCCCCGGCCAGTCGCTCACCATCAACAGGTCCACGGCCTGTGGCGTGATCTGGATGTCTTTGCGTCCAAACTTCGCCGAGTAGTGATTGACGTAGTAATTGACGATCGTTGGTATCTCCGACCGGCGCTCGCGCAACGGCGGCACACGCAACCGGATCACGTTGAGGCGGTAATAAAGATCTTCACGAAAACGCCCCTGCGCCACCATCTCTTCAAGATCGGTATTGGTCGCCGCGATAATACGCACGTCGACTTTGCTCGGCCGCTGCTCGCCTAACGGCTGAATCTCGCCTTCCTGCAGGAATCGAAGCAGCTTGGGCTGAACGTCGAGCGGCAAATCGCCGACTTCGTCGAGAAACAACGTTCCACCGGCCGCCGTTCGAATCACGCCGTGCGAGTCGGCTACCGCACCCGTGAAAGCTCCTCGCCGATAACCAAACAGATAACCTTCCGAGAGCTCCTTCGGCACCGCAGTGCAGTTAAACGGAACGAAAACCTTCGCCCGCCGCGACGAGATCGCGTGGATCGCGCGCGCCACCAGTTCCTTACCGGTACCTGACTCGCCCGTGACCAGCACGGTCACATCCGACGAACGGATCTTGTGAACTTCCTCCACCAACTGCG
>DATELZ010000233.1:0-58993 GCA_035276045.1 Pyrinomonadaceae bacterium
TGGGACATACTCGAATTCAGTCGCGATCCAAGCCACGTCTCGCCGGAGTTTCCGAAAGGATATTGGCCCCAACCCGATGAGCCAGGGACAACTGTGTTGTGGCAGCAGACGATCGACGGGTTTCGTAACGATCTGCGACAGATGGAAACACTCGTGGAAGATCCGTCAACCGATCTGTATTCTCCGCTAGCACACGGTGAAGGCCAAACAATCCTGCGTGAAGCGCTCCTGATCGCCGATCACAATGCCTATCATCTCGGCGCATTGGCCGTGATGGAGCGAATCGTGAAAAATAATTCTGCCGACGGCGATGTGGTACATTTCTGAGCGTTGTTCCCGTTACCTGTATTATCGAGGTCCCCCGAATTGGACACACCTGACGCTCACGAACTTACCGAACTACTGGAAGCCTGGAGCGACGGCCACGAGGAGGCCCTCGAAAAGCTCGCGCCACTGGTCCATGCGGAACTTTATCGCCTTGCCAAGCGCTACATGTATCGCGAGCGGCCGGATCACCTGCTGCAAACCTCAGCCCTAATCAACGAAGCATACGTTCGCCTGATCGACTGGAAAGCAGTTCGCTGGCAGAACCGCGCGCACTTCTTCGGCGTCGCCGCGCAGATGATGCGCCGCATCCTCGTGGACTTTGCGCGCAGCCGCCCACGCGTCGACAAAGACGTGGAAGCGATCCGCATGTCGCTCGATGCGGCCATGACTGTCACCAGTGAACAAGATCCGGATCTGCTGGCACTGGACGAGGCGTTAATGAGTCTCGCCGAAGTGGACGAACGCAAGTGCCGGATCGTCGAGTTGCGTTTCTTTGGCGGCTTGAGCGTCGAAGAAACGGCGGAAGTCATGCATCTCTCGTCAATCACCGTGATCCGCGAGTGGAACAAAGCCAAGGCGTGGCTCTATCGCGAACTAAGCAACTAAGAAACATGGACCGCGAACTGTGGAAACAAGTCGACGCGCTGCTCGAGCAGGCACTCGAAAAACCGCCTGAAGAGCGAGCAGCGTTTGTCGCGACGGCTTGTCCGGATAATCCCGCCTTGCGTGACGAGGTGTTGAGTTTATTGCGGGCCCAGTCGAAGGCGTCACAGTTCATGGAACGTTCGGCGATCAACGTGGCCGCCCAAACACTGGTCCACAATTCGAATATCACGAGCGTGATGACTTTGATCGGACAGCGGATCGACACCTACGAGGTCCAAAAACTGCTCGGCGCCGGCGGGATGGGCGAAGTATATCTCGCACGCGACAGCAAACTCGATCGCATGGTCGCGCTCAAAGTTCTTCCCTGGCATTTTGTCGCCGACGCCGAACGGCTAAGCCGTTTTCAACGCGAGGCACGCGCGCTCTCTTCGTTGAATCATCCGAACCTCGTGACGATCTATGAAGTCGGAGAAGCCAACGGACTTCACTTCATCGCGATGGAACTGGTAGAGGGCAAGACGCTCTCGTCGTTGCGAGATAAGTTGAACGTGAAGGAGTTGCTGGCGATCGTCGCACAGGTCGCGGAAGCGTTGGGCGCGGCGCATCAATCAGGAATCATTCATCGCGACGTCAAACCTGACAACGTGATGGTGCGGCCCGATGGTTACGCGAAGGTCCTCGATTTTGGTTTGGTGAAACTGAGGGAAGTCGAGCCGGAGCCGGGAACCGGCGCGCATACGCGTCTAGGCGTCGCGATGGGAACGTTGGCGTACATGTCGCCGGAACAAGCGTCGGGTGAACCGGTCGATCATCGCACCGACATCTGGAGTCTTGGAGTTGTCCTGTACGAACTCCTTTCCGGCCGTAAACCTTTCAGCGGCGAGACGCGACAGGCTACGATCAACGCCATTCTCTCGACGCAACCACAGCCGGTAACGACTACCGTCGCCGACTTGCCGCCCGACCTCGATCGGATTCTCAACCGGGCACTCGACAAGGATCGCGAGCTGCGTTACCAAACGGCCTCGGACTTTCGCGCGGACGTGCGTCGCTTGTTGCGCCAACTCGATTCCTCGCCGAGTGATTCCGAAAGTGGACCACGAGTGAATACAGCGTCGCAGTTTGGACCGCGTCGCTGGATCTGGCCTGCTGTTGCCGGTGTGTTGATCCTGGCAGCCGTGGTTGCGGCGTGGCTTTGGTTTCGCAAGTCTGAAACAACAGTGCCTGATTGGTCTCGCGCCGCGCATCTGCAACTCACCAATCAACACGGAACGGAGTTCTTTCCCAGCCTCGCCCCGGACGGCCGGAGTTTTGTCTACGCGAGCAACGAGAACGGCAACTTCGATCTGTTTGAGCAACGCGTGGGCGGCAAGAATGCGAAACCGTTGACGCCAAACACGTCTTCCGATGAAATCCAACCGGTGTTTTCGCCAGACGGCGAACGGATCGCTTTCAGATCGACGCGCGAGCCGGCGGGAGTTTACGTGATGGAAGCAGGCGGCGAGAACGTGCGGTTAGTGATGGCGGGTTGTCATCACCCGTCGTGGTCTCCTGACGGGAAGGAGGTTGTTTGCAGCACCGCGGGCCACGATGAAGCACCGACGACAAGGAACACCTGGCCCAGCGCTCTATGGATCGCGAATGTCGAAACGGGCGAGAAGCGCCATCTCTGCGAGAACGATGCGATGCAACCCTCATGGTCGCCCAACGGAGATCGAATCGCGTTCTGGTTCATGCATCCGAGTGCCGGCAAGAGCGACATCGCGACGATTTCACGCAGCGGCGGCGAGATCGAAGTGATCACGAACGACGCGGCGACAAACTGGAATCCCGTCTGGGCGCCCGACGGCAAGTCGCTCTATTTCGCGAGTGACCGCAGTGGCAACATGAGTTTTTGGCGCGTGGCGATCGACGAAAAGACCGGGAAAGTACGAGGCGAACCGGAAGCCGTTTCCACTCCTGCAACTTTCAATCGCCACTTGAGCTTCTCGCGTGACAGCCGGCGCATGATCTACGTGCAAACAGATCGGCAGTCAAACATTCGCGGCATCAGGTTTGATCCTGTGGCGGAGAAAACTGTTGGCGAACCTTTCTGGATCACGCGTGGCGACCGGCTGACAGTGCGTCCCGAACTCTCGCCTGACGGCGCGCGCTTCGTCCTGCGTTTGCCGCGTCACACGCAAGACGACGTCGTGGTGGTCAATCGCGATGGGTCCAACTGGCGCGATCTTACCAACGACAAGTTCTTCGATCGTTATCCACGCTGGTCACCTGACGGAAAGCGCGTCGCTTTTGTTTCGGATCGCGCTGGACGTTACGAGGTGTGGATGCTCGACGCGGAGACGACGAACCTTCGGCAAATTACCTTCGACAGCACGGGCGACACCACCTTTCCGCTCTGGTCTCCCGATGGCGCGCGGATCGCGTTTCGCCGAAACTTTGTCTACGCGGTGGTTGATATTAACAAGCCGTGGTCCGAGCAGGGGCTCCATGTGCTGCCGATGCCGCCCGGCGAACAGAGGTTTCTGGCCTGGGACTGGTCGCCTGATGGAAAGAGATTGATTGGCAACCTGAGTGGACCACCTTCGATTGTCGGCAGTTATTCATTCGAGACGGGCGAGTATGAACAACTGACCGAGTTTGGCGCCAGTCCGATGTGGTTTCCGGACAGCACGCGCTTCGTCTTCTTTTTCAACAGAACGCTTTACCTGGGAGACACGAGGACCAAGCGCGTGCGCGAGATATTCTCGACCGCAGAAGATGAGATTCGCAGTGTCGACATCTCGCCGGATGGAGAGTTGCTCTACTTTACGATGTATTCATCGAAAAGCGACATCTGGTTGTTGGATCTCGAATGAGATGTTTCAGTGGCCGGCTTGTTCTTCCATCTTTTGCCTGAGACTTAGCGGCCGCATATCGGTCCACACTTCTTTGATGTAGTCGAGACATTCCTGTTTCGTGCCGCTTTTTCCTACATCGTTCCAACCGAGTGCGTTCTCACGATCGGCGGGCCAAATGGAATACTGTTCTTCGTGGTTAACAACCACTTTGTAGATTGTGTTGTCCTCGCGTTCGTCTGTGCTCATGTTTCCTCCGAAAAGTTTTTGTTTGCAACTGCTCAAATGCGACGTATGAGCTGCTCGCTGACCGTCCGCAACACCGGCTTATCATTTGTTTGAATAAAGAAATGGTCGCCTTCAAACATCTGCACCGAGCAGCGATTATTCGTCAGTTCGCACCACCCGTCCAACTGTTCGCGCGTGACGTCGACATCTTCCAGCCCGCCAAAGACCGAGATCGGACAGTTTAACTTCGGACCGGGCGTGTATTTGTATGTTTGCGTGAGAGTGAAGTCGGCGCGAATGATTCCCAGCATCAACTGCATCAGTTCCGGATGGTCCAACACCGCCTGGGGCGTGCCGTTCAGACGCCGCAGTTCTTCCATGAACTCGGGATCCGGCAGGTTGTAAGTAGGCGGTTCCTGCACCACTGTCTGCGGGGCGCGGCGTCCGGAAACGAACAGGCGTTCGAGTTGCAGGCCATGCTCTTGTTGGAGCCGGCGCGCGACTTCATACGCGATGATTGCGCCCATGCTGTGGCCCAGGAACGCAAACGGCTTGTTCAAAAGGGGAAGCAGATGAGGAATAAACGCCTCGACCAGCAGTTGGCAATCGGTAAACGGCGTTTCCTTCACGCGGCTGCCTCGTCCGGGATACTGCACCGCGCAAATCTGCACGTCACTAAAAGCCGCCTGCCAGCTATTGAATATCTGCGCGCCTCCGCCCGCGTAGGGAAAGCAAACCAGGTTCAACCGCGCCTGCGGTCTCACGGTGCGGATAAACACCCAAGGATTTGTGACTCTCGTGCTGGACATGTTTCCTGCGTTAGAAAATTAGATCTCCGCGGCCTGGGATTTCTGCGATCCGGCGCTAAGCAGGATCTCTTTGTGGCCGTAAAGTCTTTCGGTTGTGAGACCCAGGTTCGTGCATTCCTGGACCAGACGGTTCGACTCGACGATGGGCCGCGATGCGTCAGTGTACTGAATCGACGTGAGATACGTGAGCCACGGTTCCTGGCCCATCGCGTAGACGTAAACCTGTTGCGGCCGCAGCCGCTTCACGATATCAAACGCCTTCTCAAAATTCGAGCCGTCAAACCGGCGTGATTGGTCCACCTTGCGCGGCAACGGCCTGGTCAACAATGGTCCATAGAGCCAGCTCAGCGGCGCGCCGTCACACTCCATGCCGACGAGGAAAACGTCGATCTCCCCGACCGCGTCCTGCAAGTGACCGTAAAGCTGCGGTTCGATGTTGTTCGAATCGGCGGCGCACACGATCGACTTGCCTTCGAGGTTGATCAGGTACGCAATCTTGCTGCGGATGTTGAGATCGGCATGCTCGCCCAGAAAGGGCAAGCCGGTGATTGCCCCGCCGTCCACTTCGATGGACTCCATCTCGTCGATCTCGCTGACGCGCCGGAAGCCGATTTGCTGGAGCACGAGTTTCAACGAAGGGTCGACCAGGGCGCCGCCGTTGTTCTTCGGCACGATGATGGTTCCGATCTTGTGCCGCAGTTGCAGCAGCGTTTCGAACATGCAGTGGTCCTGGTGATTGTGCGTGACGAGCACGTAATCGATGTGCTCAGGCAGATCGCACAAGCTGTAACGCTCGAGCCCGGTCGAGCATGGGTAGCTGATCACCGGATCGCACAGGATGCTGACGTTTTTCGACTCAATCAGGACACAGGCGTGACCGAAGTAACGAACACGAACGCCTTCGCCGTTGAAACGCTCAGTGCGCCGCGGCGCTTCCTCGGTGAACATCGTCGAGAACAACTCGGCGTCGGCCGGCTTGATCTCGAGTGCTTCCATGACGTGGCCGAGGGTTTGGGGCGTCTCTTTCATCTTGAACAACTCGTCCAAACCCGGATGATTGAACGGCAGTTCGAGATGCAGCGCGTCTTTTGTTTCCAAACGCGGCGTGCTGAAGACGAATGAGCGTTCGTCTCTTTCTGCCAACGTGAGCGTCAGGCTTTGCGCGCGCGGGTTGTAATAAGGACTGCGATACAGCAATCCCTCGATAAAGCGGATCGACGGCTGGCTGTTGAGATCGTAGACGAGTTCAACGTAGCCTTTGAGCGGTTCGGGAACTTTCCGGTAGAGCGGTTCCAGCGACAGGCCGTCAGCCTCTTCGACGAGGATCTTGTCGAGCGTCTTCACGGCCTCTGCGAACGCCAGCATCGGCTGGTTTTCTTTGAGCGTTTTTTCACGCAGGGCTTTGATTTCTGCGACGCGCGAAGTGCTGTAGTTGATGAATGGACCGCCAAGGTTGGCCGGGTTCTTGAGCGCGGCAACGTGCACTTGCGGCGCGGCGATAAACGACTCCATCAACTTCAAATGCAGGTTGGAAATGTACATCGCGCTGGTTGCCGGGGAGATAAGATAGGACCACGCATACCATTGATTGAACAATGGTTCGATCATCGCGTTTCCCTTTAAGTAAACCTTGGTTTCTTGCGAACTCACGGCTAAATTCCTTTGACACCCCTGGTTGCGCCGCTGATTGTAAACAGGTGGGCGCGAGCGATCAATGCGATCGCCCGTCATGTAAACAACCCTGGGAGGTTAGTTTGCTGGGACTTTAAAGAGGCCGGGGCTTGTTAAAGATGCTTCATAGTGCGCAAAACGAGGACGCAGTATCGTACGCTTTATTTCGCGTGTCAACGGTTTCGTAAGCGGCGCAAAGCTTCCACTCACCGACGTGAGAGGATCCGCTAGTTTCTTATCCTGATTGTCCCGGAATTGGTCTCCTCGCCGTGTGCTTTGATTTTGAGGGTGCAGGCGCCCACGGGCAGGTTGTCGGGGAGCCGGAACTTCACCTGGGTAAAATCAAATCCCGGCACGATGCGCACGTCTTCCGCTCCGAGGTCGTGATTCTGGCCGTTGCTATCGGTCAGGAGAATTCTGACGGATGAGGCAGTCTCGCCTTGTGCCAACTGAAGATTCGTGACAAAGACGACGACTCTCGTGTTTTTGTCGAGTCCGGAGTTGAACAGAGGCAGATCGACAGGCGAGATCACGGTGAACGGATCGCGCAGGAACCATAACGCGTCGACTGCGGCGACCTGAGTCGGAACCAGGGCCAGTTCCTCCAGGAGCAAATGCATTTGCGGAGGCTTGATCGTTGCAACAGCGGTAGCAGGTGTTCCCAGGCTCACGTTAGAAAACTGCCCACCAGCGGGGTTGCTCAACGTGAGGTTGATCGTTTCATCTCCCTCGACAACGCTGTCGCTCGTGATGGGAATGGAGAACGCTTTCGACGTCTCTCCCTGGGTGAACGTGAGTGTGCCCGAGCTGGCCGTGTAATCCGACCCGGCAATCGCGGTTCCGTTGCTGGTCGCAAAATCGACCGTGACGGTGCTGGTCGCGCCGTCGACGCGATTTACGGTGATGACAATGTTGCCCGCGTCCTCGTTGATGTTGTACGTCGCACTGCTGAATTGCAGTTTGCCGTTAGAGTCGTCGTTAACGATCGTGCCGGTGCCCGTGTCCTGACCGATCGATGCATTCCCCGGGAATTGCAGGACGACGGTAAACGTCTCGTCAGTTTCGATGACGAAGTCGCCGAAAACTCGCACGGTAACGGTTCCTGACGTAGATCCTGCCGGAATGGAAACGTGGAAATTGAGCAGTCGCTGAAAGTCGTTGGTACTTGCCGTGCCAGGATTGGTCGAAACGAAGACGGATGTGTCCTGCACGCTCGGGGCGGAAAGCGTGATCGTAAAGACGGCGTTGGTAAATCCGGTGTGGCCTTCCGTAACCGAGATCGAGTTGATGCTCATGGTTGGCCCATCGTCATCCAGAATCGTGCCTGTGCCCTGGGCCGTCGTGATGGTGGTGTTGGTTGGATTACTCAGGTTTACGAGGAAGGTCTCGGTTACTTCGTCGGTGTTGTCGCCGTTTACCTGGACAGCGATCTGCTTCGTCGTCTCACCGGGATTGAACGTGAGCGTGCCTGACGTTGAGACATAGTCGCTGCCGGCTGTGGCATTGCCGGCGACAGTAGCGAAAGCAACAGTAATCGTCTGGAAAGACGGATTTGACAGGGTAACGTTGAACGTCATATCGCCACTCGTGCCCTGGGCGCCTTCTACGCGAGACGACGCGGCGGCAATGGCAATCGTAGGTTTCGGATCGTCATTGGCGATCGTCCCTTGAGCCTGGCCGTCAGCAATCGTGGCATTGGTCGGGTTACTCAGGTTGACGAAGAACGTTTCGTCGGGCTCGAAGATGGTGTCCTGGATGATAATGGTCAGGATGGTCTTCGATACGGCGCCGGGTTCGAATGTTAATGTCGCTCCAACGTTGGCGTAGTCGACATCTGCTGTCGCCGTGCCGGCCTGGTGGGCGAATTGAACGCCGACCTCTTTTTCACTGTGCCTGTTTAGTGAAACGGTAAAGGTCGCCGTAGCTTGAACCAGGACGCCTTCGACTACGGTGACGTCGTTTATCGAGATCGTTGGTGGCCCATCGTTGTCGAGGATCGTTCCAGTGCCTTTTCCGTCGCTGATCGCCGCGTTTATGGGCGTGGTGAGTGTGACGAAGAAGCGCTGGTCGAACTCGTCGATGAGATCGCCTTTGACGGGGACGTTAAGAGTCTTCGTTGTCTCGCCGGGAGCAAATGTCAACGTGCCGGGAACGTCTTCAAAATCGACGCTTTTCGTAGCGCCCAGGGTAATGGAGCCCGTCGATAAAGCAAAGTAGTTGACCTTGACGGTCTGCGCGCTTGCTGCCGAGAGTGTAACCGTGAAAGTGGCGTCGATGGTTCCGGCATCGGTTTCCGTGACAGTTACGTCGTTCACGCTCAGGCACGGCTGCGAAGCGGTGAATTGATTCAACAACAGGGCAACACTCTGGCCGTTGAGCTGGCTAATCAAAACGTCATCTTTGTTGTCGTTATTGAAATCCCTGACAGCCAGGTGGGAAGACTGCGAACCGGCGTAAACTGCGACCGCCGCATTGAATTGTCCGTCGCCTTTATTGGTTAGTACGTCAATGCCGTCGAAGTTACCGCCGATAAGGGCGCCGCCACTGGTTATGACCAGGTCCGGTTTGTTATCGCCATTGAAGTCTCCGCTGGCGAGATTGCCGGCGCCACGAGTCGGATAATTCGTGCCGGGATTGAACCCGGATGCGCCGTTGTTGATTAGAACAGTGACTAAGGGCTGCGTAGTAAGGTTTTCATTTACGAAACTCGCGGCCGCGATGTCGGGTTTGCCGTCGCCATTAAAGTCTCTTACGAGGACGAAAGTCGGCGGACCCGGAGTGGGCGCGGTTGCGTAGCCGGAAAAGCTGCCGCCCCCGTCTCCCTGCAAAACATTGACGATGTTGGCGCCACTTCTCACAACCGCCATATCGATGTTGCCGTCGGCATTGAAATCGCCGAAAGCCATGTCGTCGGCGAAGCTCGAGAAGCCCTGAAGCGCGCCGCCGCCACTGGGGGTGAAGCCGCCGCTTCCGTCGCCCAGCAGCACTGCGAATCTGTTGGTTTGAGGCGTTATGACAATCAGGTCAGCCTTCGTGTCGTTGTTGAGGTCTGCTGTTTTGATCGTAGAGACTTGAAAACCGACGAAGATGTTTGGGAGTGACAACGTGTCGGTGGGAAACCCGCCGGTGCCATCGTTCAGGAGAAGATAAACTCTTCCGTCTGAGGGCCGCGTGGCGGCAATGTCAAACTTTCCATCACTATTAAAATCTGCGGCGGTAATCGCCGCGAGCGGAAAGGTTCCGAAACTGCTGAATGTCTTTCGCGTGAAGCCACCGGCGCCATCGCCTAAGGCTACTTCAACACCTGCCGCAAGGGGGAAAGTGCCGAGGTGTGGACCAACAGCGGCAAAGTCCTGCTTGCCGTCGTTGTTGAAATCGGCGGCAACGATCGCGCGCGGGCTCGATAAAGTGGAGGGGTAACTGAGCGCGTCGTTGAAGGCCCCTGTGCCATCGCCATCGAGAATGGCAATACCGAACCGATGAGCTGCGACCAGATCAAGCTTTCCGTCTTCGTTGAAGTCTCCGAAACGGGTGAGACCATTAAAGCCGGATACATATGACGTTCCGCGGACGAGATTACCCGTTCCGTTGCCCAGCATGATCGTGAGGCCGTTTAGCCCATTTACCACCGCGTCGATTTTTCCGTCGTTATTGACGTCGCCGGCGAGTGCGGCGGCGCTGTTCTCCGGAACCGGCACGGTAATCGGCGCTGCAAGCGTGGCAGTTCCGGTTCCCAACATCATCCGGTTGCCATTCAAGAGATCCAGATGTCCATCGTTGTTGAAGTCTTCCGCGATTAACGACGTCGAACCAGCGCCGGTCGCTGTACTGACTCCGTTGGCAAAACCACCCGCGCCGTCGCCGAGCAGAATCTCTACGGTAGCGAACGACTGGCCGGGGATTGCCAGATCGCGTTTGCCGTCTTCGTTGAAATCGCCAATGACGGCTTCAATCGAATTAACGCTCAGGGTTGTCAGTGGTGAGCTTGCAGACGGAGTAAAACCGCCATTGCCGTTCCCCAAAAGGACCGCAAGTTTTCCGTCCGTGGTGCCAGTGCTGAGGCCGGCGACGATATCGAGCTTGCCGTCGTTGTTGAGATCGCCGAGGACGGCCCTGAAAGGATTACCTTGCAGGCTGACGATACCTGGGGGCAGGAAGCTGCCGGTCCCGTTGTTGAGTAAGATAGCGAACCTGCCGAGAGATTGTCCGAAGTTATCGAGCACAACTACCAGATCGGGTTTATTGTCGCCGTTGAGATCCCCGACCGTTAGTTGTCGTGCTGGTCCACCGGCCGGCAGCGTTGTAGGTGGGCCAAATCTTTCTGTGCCGCCGCGGCCTGATAGCAGTATGAGTTCGCTGGACCCGTTATTTGGTGAGGCGATCACATCGAGGTGTCCATCGCCATTGAAATCGGCAACGCCCATTCCGAACAGGCCAGTCTCGAGATTTATGTTCGTCGCGGTCTTGAAACCGGTCGATGAACAGCCGTCGACGGCATAGCTCGTTGGAGTAAGAAAGAATGTAAAAGTGAAGACACAGAGCAGAGCGAGTGGGAGTTGATTTTTCAAGGTAATTTCCCCTGGGCTAATCGAGTGAGAACGGAGGCCTGACTCGAATGGTTGAGTATTCTGAGCTAAATCTGGCGGCCACTCTACCACAAAAAACTCTTCCACGCCGACATTTCTGATGATAAGAGAAGACGAGATGCAGCAGAGCGTTATCCTGGAAGTAATAGCGTGTTCTGTAGCCGACGCGATTGAGGCAAAAATGGGCGGCGCAAACCGTCTTGAAGTAGTCAGGTCTCTCGATCGCGGAGGACTTACGCCTTCCATCGAGCTGGCGCGGGCGATAAAGAAGGCGGTGGACTTACCGCTCAGGGTTATGGTCCGCGAGAGTGACGGCTATGAAACCGGCAGTGAAGCGGAAGTCGAGAAACTGTGTGCCGCGGCTGCGGAGTTCTCCGAACTGGGCGTCGATGGATTGGTGATCGGTTTTCTCAAAGACACCGAGATCGATCTCGAACTGACGAAACGAGTGCTTGCCTGTGGACGAGGATTGAACGCAACTTTTCATCACGCATTTGAGGATGCGCGCGATCAGTTGGAGGCAGTGGGGAAACTAAAAACTCTGCCACAGGTCGATCGAATTCTGAGCCACGGCGGACCGGGAGAATTGGAAGAGAGAAGAAGACGGCTCGCTGCTTACGCGCGCGCTGCTGCGCCGGAGATTCAGATTATTGCCGGCGGCGGTATTGATAAGCCTGCGATCACATTGCTGCACCGCAGTACGAGTGTTCGTGAATTTCATGTCGGCAGGGCAGCGCGGCGCGGATTTCAAGTCGACGGTGACGTCCAGGCCGAACTCGTGCGTGCGTTAGTAGTTCACTTGAACGGTAGCTGGTAGTAGTTCTTCTCCCTTAATAAATTGCACTCACTTTGCTTTCCATTAAACCCAAAATAATTCTGCTGCTGTGCTGTGTCGCGCTCTCTTCGAGTGGCTGCTCACGTTTTTATAATGCGCCGGCCGAAGCAAAAGACGCCCGCTATGTTGTCATTTCACCCGTTTACAACGAGATCATTTGGGCGTTGGGCGCGCAGGACACGGTGGTCGGCGTCGATCTCTCGACGAGGTTTCCTCCCGCAGTCAAAAATGTGCAGACGGTCGGCTATCATCGCGCGCTGAGCGCAGAAGGAATCCTGTCGCTCCATCCGACGGCGATTATTCACGACAACAACATCGGTCCGCCGCAAGTCGTGCAGCAACTTCAACAACTGAACATCCCGTTGAAAACATTCACCGCCCGGAACGATTCATTCGACGGAACGAAAGCATTGATCCGCGAGATGAGCGTCTACTTTCATAAAGAAGCGCAGGCTGAAGATCTCTGTAACGCGATTGACGCGCAAGTTGCCGCTTCGCTCGAAAAGGTCAAGCAGTATGCGGACCATCCACGCGTGGCGGTGATTCACTTCGGCCGCGCGTCGAACGTGTATCTCGTGGTGGGAAAGGGCGGCGGTGGTGATGGCGGCGGCGTCAGCCAGATGATCGAGTTTGCCGGTGGCGAGATGGCCATCGAGAATACAGGTCGCGGCATGCAGCGAATGGAGTCGCCCGAGATCATTGCGAAAGCCAATCCGGACGTGATCCTGTTGACTGACTTTGGTTACGATCGTTTAGGTTCGCTCGATCAGATCAAAGCGTTGCCCGGAGTCGCGACCTCAAACGCCGCCCGAAACAATCGTATCTATCGCATCGAGAGAACGTCCTGAACTACTTTGGCCCACGCTCCGGTGAGAACATCGCAAAGGTGGCCGACATCATTCATCAAAAGTGACAAAGCAGCAGGCCAACCGGAAAATCGTTATCTCTGCGTTGGTTGTCGTCACGCTTCTCACAGTAGCCGCTTCTGTCCGCTACGGCGCAATCGATTTTTCACTCGCTGAAATCGGCGGCGCGCTGGCGTCTCTCATTCCCGGACATCCCGAACCAACTCTCGACCAGCGAATCTTTCTCGAACTGCGCTTTCCGCGCGCGATCCTGTGCGTGTTGGTTGGCGCGAGCCTGGGCGTTGGCGGGACGCTGATGCAGGCGTTGTTTCGTAATCCCATCGTCGAACCGGGACTGATCGGAACTTCGAGCGGCGCTGCCTTTGGCTCTGCAATGTTTTTTGTTCTCGGCGGCGTGCTGCACATCGGCGCCAGTATCTGGGGTTTACCGCTTGCGGCTTGTGCTGGCGGTGTGGCCTCGACATACCTCGTCTTTCTGTTGGCGCGGTCACGAGACGACGGACGGGCTTCCGTCGTGATGTTGTTGCTGACCGGACTGGCGGTGAATGCACTCTTCACGAGCGCGATCGGATTCCTGTCGTACATAGCGCGCGATCCGCAGGCACGTTCGATTACGTTCTGGAGCTTGGGAACTTTATCGGGAGCAAGCTGGCGCGCGGTAGAGATCGTTGCGATTTCAACAGTGCTCGGAACGATCGTCGCGCTGCGCCACGCGAAACAACTCAACGCGTTGATGATCGGCGAGGAGGAGGCGACGTATCTTGGCGTCAACGTCAATCGCCTGAAGTGGATCGTCTTGTCGGTGAACGTTGTCATCGTGGCTGTCGCGACGGCGTTCACCGGCGTCATCAGTTTTGTCGGACTGGTCGTGCCGCACATTCTTCGTCTCGTGGGCGGCGCGGACAATCGGTTTCTGATCGTCGGGAGCGCGTTAACCGGCGCCACGCTTTTGACACTCGCTGATCTGATCGCGCGGCTCGTCGTGCGGCCGGCGGAATTGCCAATTGGTATCGTGACATCGGCAGTCGGCGTTCCAGTGTTCATCTTTCTGTTGCGGCGACGGCAGTACGTTTTCTGATTGTCATGCTTACGGCAAGCCATATCACGTTTCGCGCCGGCGACAAGCCGCTTATCTCGGATGTTTCAGTTTCGTTCGCGCCGGCGCAGCTTCATTTGATTGTTGGACCAAACGGAGCAGGGAAGTCGACGCTGATCAAAGTGCTCGCGCGTTTGCTGCGCCCGCAACTGGGAACGATCGAGTACGAGGGAGTTGACGTTCGCGAAGCAAGCGAGGCTGAGCTGGCGAAACGCCGGGCAGTGCTTTCACAGGCGATCGAGGTGGCGTTTCCGTTAACAGTGCGCGAGGTTGTAATGATGGGACGTTATCCTCACTTTGGCGGCCGTCCCGGCCCGGCAGACGAGGTGATTGTCGACGAAGTGATGGCGCAGTTTGAGGTGACGGAGTTCAGCCATCGAGATTATCAAACACTCAGCGGTGGCGAGCGCCAGCGTGTCAACTTCGCGCGTGTGCTGGCGCAATTGTGGGGTGACGGATCGCCGGATCGCGGATGTCGTTATCTTTTCCTGGACGAGCCGCTAACGTTTCTCGATATACGTCACCAGATGGACTTCCTGAAAAAGATCCGAACCTTCACCAACGCGCCTGACGTGGTGACAGTTGGTGTCGTTCACGATCTAAACCTCGCGGCTCGCTTTGCCGATCAGATCGTGTTGCTGAATGAGGGCAGTGTTGTCGCGAGCGGAACGCCGGCTGAAGTGCTTACGGCGGAACTTATCCAAAGTGTTTTCCACGTGAGGCCGACCTTCGTTTCAAATGAGCCTTCAGGTGTCCATTTGATCTTTGATTGAGATTCGCGCATCGATGGACCACAATCCCGCGCCGACGATCAGGAGAAAGATCGAGCCGAGCAACATCGCCAGATCGGTGCGTGCTTCGTGAAGCATTCCCCAGAATCCGTAATACGGCAGAGTGCGAAGACTGAAGCCCCAGAATCCGTGGCCCAACAGGATCGGGATCTTGGTCGACAGGATCGCGACCAGCATGTCGATAATCAGCGGAATCGCCGCGAGCCTCGTAAGCAGCCCGATCAGGATCAGTATGCCGAACACGATCTCCACGACGCCGACAAACGGCCCCATCACATCGGGTGACGGTATTCCGATCCTCGCAAATCTTCCCGCTCCGTTTTCAGCCGGATAAAGAAATTTCTGAATGCCTTCGGAGAGAAAGATCCCTCCGACTACGATCCGGATCAGCAACACCGATCGAGGCGCATTAGTCGCGATGAGTTGGCGAATCGTCTTCAATGGGATCTACTCCCTCCGTTTGGTACGGCTCTTCTGCGTGGCGTCGTCGAGCTGTCGTGCAGCTTCGTTGATCTCGTCGATGTCGACTGCTTCTTCAACCGCACGATGATCGCGACGCTGAATCTCCCACAACGACTGTTGGTGAGCAAGCTCTTCCGCCATCGGTTCATAAATCGGTCGTTGACCTTCGTCGTCCGCGTAACCCCACAAACCGGTGTAGCAGTGACGATTGTCGCCCCAGCCGGGATAGTCAGTGATCGGATAAAGACAAACACCTTCCAACGGTATGCCCGAGGCCGAGACAGCGCGCGCCTCCTGACCGATGTAACGCAACCATGATGGACGAGCGTCGCCTTCGATGCCGGTCTCGGCAATGAAGAGCGGCCTGCGATATCGCTCGTACACCTCGCTTAACATTTCGCGGACCGGCCGGTGTAGCGGATGCGTCGGCGGCAGCAGCACGTCCTTTCGCCGCCGCGATGGTGGCAGATCCGGATCCTGGTGAATCCACTGGTTGTTGGAATAATAGTTCGCGCCGAGTATGTCGAGATACTCGGGACGCCCGCCGAGTTCGGGACACATTCTGCCGGCGATCATGTCCCACGCCTGGAATTGCGACTGCCGGTAACCCTCGGCCGCCGGCGCTTCCTCCGGATAATCCGGATCGGCGGCGATATGAATAATCGGCTCTGCGTGGATGATGCGCGCGCCAGGATCGACTTCGCGCACGGCTTCGGTCGCGGCGATCACCGCGCGCACGAGTTGAGCCTTGAGTTCGGGGCCGCGCCGTTTGGCAAACGGGTTCAGAAACCCGGCGTCGCCGCCGCCCCACGCCACAAACGAGATCTCGTTTGCCGGGGTAATGAAGATCGGACCGCCGGTCTCTTCGAGAATCACCTGGGCAGTCGCGCGAGCGAAACGCGCGAAGCGATCGACGAAAGCGGCGCTCCAGATGTTTAGCCCGTCCGGCCAGCCGTAGTGAAAGAGATCCCAAATGACCTGTGTTTGCGTTTCGCGAGCAGCGCGCAACATTGGAACGAAGCTGGAAAAGTCGTAGCGGAAAGGCGTTTTCTCGATAAGGTGCCAACGCACGCCGTCGCGCGCTGTGCGGATGCCAGACTGTTGGAGACGCTCGTAATCTTCGCGGGCAAACTCATCGTGTCGCGTAGAAGCGATGAGATCGAGCCGCTCTCCGGCGAAGTTACCCATCGCCTTACGCCGCGGCAGCCGGTGCGTCGAACATTCGAAGCCGCCGATCCAAAAGCTCTGGAAGACGGAGTCGTCAGCCGGAACCTGCAAGTTGTTCGTCTCTTCTAAAGCACTGCTCATGGACACAAATATACACATCGTGAGACGGCTCGCAACGCAACGTTGTTTTGTGTTGTGTCTGGCTAAGTTTCTTGACGCTATTGCAACACACACCTTGCCGTATCGCGCGCGATTAGCAACTCTTCGTCGGTGGGGATGACGTAAGCGGCGAGGCGAGAGCTGGTGGTGCTGATCAGACCTTCGTGGCCGGTGGCGTGGGTGCGATTTAGCTCTTCGTCGAGTTCGAGTCCGAGCCATTGAAGGCCGTTGCAGATGCGGGATCTTATCTCCCACGAGTTCTCTCCGACGCCGCCTGTAAAGACGATCGACTGAGCACCGTTCATCGCGGCGAGATATGCACCGATGTATTTGCGAACGCGATAACAGAAGATCTCGATTGCGAGTCTCGCTCGCCGATCGTTCTCTTCACGTGCTTCAGCCAGCAGTTCGCGCATGTCGCTCGTCAGGCCGGAGATTCCGAGTAGGCCCGATTGCTTGTTGAGCAACGTTTCGACTTCACCCGACGACAAGCCTTCTTTAGTCGCGATGAAATCGATGATTGCCGGATCGATGTCGCCGCAGCGCGTTCCCATCACCAAACCTTCGAGCGGCGTCAGGCCCATCGACGTGTCGATCGAATTACCGTTGCGAATCGCGGCGGCAGAACAACCGTTGCCGAGGTGAAGCGTGATGATATTGACCTGGTCGCGCGGAACGTGGCGGATTTGTCGATAACGATACGCGACGTAACGATGTGACGTGCCGTGAAAGCCGTAGCGCCGCACGCGATAGCGGCGGTAGAGTTGATAGGGCAGCGCATAAAGAAACGCGTGATCCGGCAACGTTTGATGAAACGCTGTGTCAAACACGGCGACTTGCGGCAAGCCTTCGCCGAAGAGTGCGCGCGCGGCAGTGATGCCTTTGATATTTGCCGGATTATGGAGTGGCGCGAGGTCGATGCAGTCTTCGAGACCGCGAATGACTTCATCGGTGATCAAAACGGATTGCGTGAAACGTTCGCCGCCATGGACCACGCGATGCCCGACTGCCTGGATGTCGGCAATGCTTCTGATCTCCTTGATTCCTGATTCCTGTGACGAAGCCCAACGGGCGATGAAATCGACCGCCGCGCGTATGTCGCGCAAGGGCGCGGTCGATCGTTGTTCCTGCTGTCCTTCGACTTGCAGCGCAAGCACTGCCTCGCCGCCGATACGCTCGATTGTTCCCCGCGCGAGGCGCCGGTCGGCGTTCTGCTCGATCAACTCCAGATCGGTTGCGATCAGTTGAAACTTCACCGTGGAACTGCCGCAGTTAAGAATCAGGATGTTCATGATAGATTGAAGAGTATAAGAAAAGCAAAATACATGTTAGTCCGTAGTAGATCTCAAGGAGACATAGATGAAGATTCTTATTGCTTACGACGGTTCCGATTCCGCTGATATTGCCATCGACGCATTGCAGCGCGCTGGTCTGCCCGCCGAGCACGTCGACGCGTTAGTCGTGTCTGTGGGGGAAGTTTGGCTGCCACCGTCTGAAGCGGCCGGCGAGAACGTTGCGCAGCACGAGTCGCCGGGAGTTAAAGAGGCGCGAGAACGCGCGGCCCGCGCGATCGCAGAGGCGGAAGAGTTGGCCCAGCGCGGCAGCAAACGAGTGCAGCAGATCTTTCCGGGTTGGCGCGTGGACCATGACGTGCGAAACGGTTCGCCAGGTTTTGAGTTGCTGAACTGCGCTCGCGAATGGCAGGCGGATCTGATCGCTGTCGGGTCGCATGGACATACCGCGCTCGGCAGGTTCGTGTTGGGCAGTGTGTCGCAGAAGCTTTTGACTGAGGCGTCGACGTCAGTGCACGTAAGCCGATCGAACCCCGGCGCCGGAACGTCAGGCGAGCGTATCGTCATTGGTGTTGACGGTTCTTCGGGAGCACTCGCCGCCGTACGCGCAGTTGCGAAGCGACATTGGACCGACGGCAGCGAACTTCGCATTGTCGTTGCGGACGACGTGATGCGCGGCAGTCCGATCTGGCTCTTGATTCCGCCTATCAGGGAGTTTGTAAAGGAAGTGGAAGCGGAGGAGCGCAGCCAGGCGGAGCAGTTTGCGATCGCGGCGGCGAAGGAGTTGCGCGATGTTTTAGGCGAACGAAATGTAACCGTCTCGACGATGGTCATCAGCGGCGATCCGAAGAAAGTCATCGTCGAACATGCCGAAGAGTTTGGCGCTGACTGCATCTTTACCGGCGCGACCGGCTTCAGCAGCCGTCTTGAACGGGTGATTCTGGGCAGCGTCTCGGCGGCGATTGCGGCCCGTGCGCATTGTTCTGTCGAAGTGGTCCGCGAAGGATGATCTTTTTTGGTTGTGTCTTGCGCGTTATGGAGTGAGAGGAATTGATTTTACTTTCACCATTCATACACAGGAGACACAAATCATCATGTTGGCAAAACATCTTGGAAGACTGCTTGGCGCGGCAATCCTGCTGAGCACATTCGCGGCCTTACCAGTGTTGGCCCAGAAGACGCAAGTAGCCCAACCCGCCGGCGCGCCGGTCATTTGGCGTGACCCCGGCGATATTTCACGGCGGAATCTTACTTACGGCCCCGGATCGGCTGAACTCGCCCCGTCCGCGCCGTTTACGTTTGTTAAGGAAGAGACCACCGGCGAGTCAGCGAAGTTCGACGTGACTGACGCGCGCGGTGTGACGTGGGTAGTTAAAGTCGGTCCGGAAGCACAGGCGGAAACTGTTGCGACCCGTCTCGTTTGGGCCGTCGGATACTTTGCCGACGAGGCCTATTACCTCGACCGCGCCGAGATCAAGAACCTTCCCAAGCTTGCGCGTGGACAGGAGTATGTCGAGAATCGAAATGTTATTCGCGGCGCGCGGTTTGAACCGAAACGCCAGCACATTTCACGTGGCGACAATTGGGACTGGGAAGTGAATCCCTTCCTCAAGACTCGCGAACTGGACGGTCTGAAAGTGTTGATGGTCCTGCTTGCCAACTACGACACGAGCATCCGCAACAATCGCGTGCTCGCGACGACGAACACCGAGACCGGTGAGTTGGAAGCGCGTTATGTAGCGACTGACGTTGGCGCGACGCTGGGCAAAGTCGGCGGACTCGGCGGCAAACGTTCGAAGAATACTCTCGAAGACTATCGCACGAGCAAGTTCGTTCTCGGTGTTGAAAATGGCATGGTGAAGTTCGACTACGACACGACTCCTAAGAAGATGGGCGTGTTTGCGTCGATCTTCAAGCCGAGCTATCGCAGCAGCCAGGAGCGCAAGGAACGCGTGATGCAGAACATCACCGTCGAGAATGCGAGATGGATCGGAGCGTTGCTCACCGAGCTTAGCGACGAACAGCTTCGCGACGCGTTTCGTGCAGCGAATTACGATAAGCAGACGATGGACGGCTTTGTCGCAGTCATTCGCGATCGCATCAACCAGTTGAACCGGTTGAGCGCGCCGGCTGCGGCGGCGAAGTAACGCGAGGTAAACATGAGGAGCAGTCAACAGCGTCTCCACAACTCGAAGGGGCTGGCAGCGGCAGGACTTCTGCTGATGCTGGCCCTGACGGGCTTTATTGCGTCAGCTCAGAAAGTCGTCACGCCGCCGGGGATCAAGAACTTCGGCAAAGTCAACGACGACTACTTTCGCGGCTCGCAACCCGATCGATCGCAGATGGCTGCGTTGAAGGCGATGGGAGTGAAAACGATCGTCGACCTGCGCAAGGACTATGTTCCCGAGGCGCGCCAGTGGGCGGCCGAACTCGGTTTGAACTACTTCAACCTGCCACTCAAACCGAGCAAGGCAGCGACGAAGGAACAGACCGATTACTTCTTCAGTCTCGTCAACGATCCCGCGAACGGTCCCGTCTATGTTCACTGCAAAGGCGGCCGTCACCGTACCGGCGCGTTGACCGCGGCGTACCGCATCTCTCGCGACGGCTGGACTGCCGAGCAGGCATATGAGGAAATGAAGACGTACGACTTCAACGACGGCCTCTTTGGCGGCCCCTCGGCGCAGAAGAAGTTTGTGTTTGAGTTTTACGAGCAGTGGAAGAAGGCCGGGCGCGCGGGCGTTGTCGAGTTGCCTGAAACCTGAAAGAGGGTCAAATTTTGTTCGCCATCTGTCGACCGTTTAGGTCTTTTTGAAGGATTTAGTGAAAAGAGTTCACCAAAAAGCCGCTCACAGCAAGGGGAGTCGAGAGGTTTCTCACAATTGTGTGTGGAAAATACTGTTGACAGACGAATACGAAGAGCCTATAAGTCCTTTGGTTGCCTAAGCTCGACCATCAAAGTTAGCTGGCGCGCTCTCGAGTCTCTTCCTATCCGGGGATTCGCTCTAGCATCTTGAACGCGCAATCAGATTTCTGCAACGTGTGTTACTGAAGTTAGTTTTGCTCTCCTCGCATGGAGTAAACCACCTTGCAGAGAGGGTCATTGAAAAAAAGATCTAGCCCACTTCACATTTAGGCCAAGGAGACTCCCTCATGTCAGTGAACCGTATTAGGCTACCCCGTATACCTCTGATGGTAGCACTAGTCGTGTCCTCAATACTTACTCACAGTCACGCCAAGGCAAATAATTCTTATACAGCACTCAAGGAAACAGAACTGCTCCAGAAGTATATCGAGCTGAGCGGGCAAACTGATCCGGGCAGAATTCAGTTAATGCAGACGCTCTCACCGCTTGAACGCAGTTATCTGTGGCGGGTTCACCTGGGTCTTTACCTGGCCCGTAACTCAACTCTCAGTAAAGATCAACAGAGCCTTGTCGTCGAGGCGCTGGAGCTTGTTGGTCCCAAATTGTTCAATCCGCCTGATCCTAAGGATCCAGGTGGGCGAATCACGCTAGAGCGTGTAGAGCAGTTAAGACAACGCGGCCTTCAACTTTTTTCGAGAAGTGAGGCCGCTGAAATTTTTTCAGCAGTCGGCGGAGCCCAGGACGGCGAGGCCTTGCGGAAATACAATGAGTTGTCAACGCTCAGCAAAGGCGACAGGAAAGTCAGTTTTAGTCTGATGTCCGCGGAGAATAAAGCCAGCCTGTGGCGCATTCATTTTGGCCTCAATCTGGCTCGCCATCCGGAATGGACCGAGCACCAACGTTCGATCGTTCTGGAAGCCCTCACGATGGTGACTCCCCAGTTGTATAAGACGCCTAAAGATGACAACTGGACCAGCCTGGTAGATCAACCAGTTCGATTACTGATTCAAAAGGCCCTGATTGTTTTTACGCAGGAAGAGGGAGCGGCACTCTTTGCGGAGCTTGGATTCACTGAGCAATCCAAACTCAGTCATGCGCCGACAACGCGTGGTTGTGCCTGTGCCCAGGATTCCGATTGGTGCAATTACCAGTGCATCAGCAGTGGGTGTACGGTTCTTACATGGGGTTGCGGTACGTTTGGGATTTACGCATGTAACGGCAGATGCCATGTGCCGCCGCCGCAGGATTAGCGGAGGAAGAGATTACGATCACAGGAGACAGGAAATGATCACTCAACGCATAATCGCGCCCTTTTGGAGGCGACGATGGCTAATTCTCACAACCACATTAACTGTTCTTGCAGGAACTCTCTTCTGGGCCCGCGAACTGCCTGCCGTCTACGAATCGTCGTTGACGTTGGCCGCACACTCGAAGGACGGAAAGACGATACCGCCTGGACAGTTAGCGAGACTTACCCAGGATCTTTGGAGCAAACCGGTTATCTATCCAGTCGTCGAGTCAGACGTGTTCAGAGTGCAGCGGGCATCGGGCATAACGAATACGGCTCTCGTGGAACAACTCCAAAATGGTACAGATCTTACTGAACATTCCTACGGAACTTCGGCAGTCATTCACCTCCGATACCTCGATACGAAACCCGAGAGGGCGCAAGCTATTGCCGCCGCGCTAGGGCAAACCATCGAGAAGTTTGAGGCCAAGAACACGGCGGAAGGAGCAGTCGCCTTCAGAGTTGAACAACCTGCCCAGCCCGTGCCTGGCACGATCAATCCGCGAATGCAGGTCATCGCTGTGTTGGCGGTGGCCAGGGGAATTTTGTTTGGATTGATACTCGCCGGTCTCACTGCGTTAGTTGGCAGTTGGCGGAATCGGCGGCAACCTGAACTCCCTTCACCGGTTGTGTGAACAGCTTGATTTGAAATAAAGTAGGCCCTGCTCACCCCAGGTCCAGCATTAAAGGTTTGCGAATACGCTGTAAGCAATCTCGCTTGAGAATGCCCAGTTTCATGAGCGACGATTCAAGGCGACAAACCAGATGAGCATCTTCACGCCTCCCACGGACAATCTTTACAAGTTTGTGGCACTGAGCGGCATCGTCCTTTTTCTTGCCGGCTTCCTGATCCCTCCTGTGTTTTTTCAGGAAACCGGCATGGAATATCTGAAACAGCTCCGCGGCAGCGACGAATTGCAAGTCCAGGAAAGGTTCGTCAACCAACGCCTGGAGACTCTTAAGCTCCGCGAACGACAAGCAATTGACGAAAGGGACAAACTTCAGAAGCGTCTGGTCGAACTGAATGCGGCTTCGAATTCCCCAGAGGTTGAGAAACTCGAGGGCCGAATAAAAGAGGCGAACCGTGAAGTTCAATCAATAGCCGATGCTTCCTATGAATTGAGTCTCAGTCTTGAGTTGAAGCGAGCGCAGGTTAACTCTGAGGACACGGTCAGTTTCAACCGCCGTCGCGACTCGCGGGTGTTCCTGGTGGGAGGCTGGATCGTAGGTTTCATAGGCTTCTTTATCTTCGCACCTATCGGCTTTGTGCTGTGGTACAAAAAGCTGCAACGACATCAAGATCTAGTGTGTGCAAAGGAAGCGCAAGACAAGCTCGCTGCTGCCCCGGCGAATAAGCGAATTGAGCGAGAGCCCTAACCAGCACAAGAAGTGCTTTATCGGGGAGCAGATGTTTCCCGCAAAGGCGCAAAGAAAACCCTTAGTAACGCGGCAGCGCTTTGCGCCTTTGCGGGAGACTTTTTGTGCAAAGCGCACTGCAAACCCGTTAGTTGCGACTGGATCTTCTCGACGACTTACCTGCCACAAGTCCCGTCTCTAAGGTGTCCTTCCATTAAGGAACTGTATTCCGGCTTCAGCATTTCGGTTGCCTTCAGACAACTACGGGAGGACAGGTATGACCAGCGTATCTCAGGATGTGCGCTATAGCCTGCGCATGCTGTTAAAGCACAAGGGATTTACTGTCGTGGCGGTGCTGACGCTGGCACTCGGTATCGGCGTCAATACGGCGATGTTCAGCGTGCTGAACACGTTCCTGTTTCGCTCCTTGCCGTATCCGCAATCCGATCAAATCGTCAGGGTCTGGCGCACGTCGCCACACTCCCAAACCTGGCCTCATTCAGCCGCGAACTTCTTCGATCAGCGCGAGAAGAATACGGTCTTCGAGAAGATGGCCGCCTACAACTTTTCCAGCCGCAACCTGACCGAACAGGGACAGACGGCGGAACGTCTGCTCGGTCTCGCCGCGACCGCTGACTTCTTCCCGATAATGGGCGTCGCGCCGGCGCTCGGACGCGTCTTCAAACCTGAAGAGTTCGAACCCGAAGCGGACAACGTCATCGTCCTGACCGATCGTTTCTGGACGCGCCGGTTTGGCAGCGATCCAAACATCGTGGGCCGCACGATTCAACTCGACGGAAAAACAGTCGAGATCGTCGGTGTTATGCCGCCCGGATTCGAACACCCGATTCTTTGGGGCCCAATCGATATCTGGCAGCCGCTCTCGTTCACCAAGGAACGAAAGACGAACCGCGGCAACAACTTTCTCCAGTCGCTTGGACGCCTCAAACCCGGCGTCTCGATTCAGCAGGCGGAGCAAAGCATGGTTACGCTCGCCGCGAACATCGGCCAGGAGACCTCTTCAAACGTAGGCGAGAGCGTGCGCCTCGAGCCGCTGCAACGATCGACATCTGACAGCATCGGCCGCACCGTCATGTGGTTCACTTTCGGACTCGCCGGTTTTGTTCTGCTGATTGCCTGCGCGAACCTCGCTAATCTTCAACTGGTTCGCACTGCGGCGCGATCGCGTGAACTCGCCGTTCGCGCAGCACTCGGCGCTGGTCGCCTGCGTCTCTTGCGACAGTCGCTCACGGAAAGCATCGTAATCGCATTAATCGGCGGCATCATCAGTCTCGGTATCGCGCTCTGGGGTGTCCGATTTATCAGCAATCGCCTCTTTACTGAATTACCCGGCGCGAGTGTCCAACTCGATTACAAAGTGTTCGGCTTCGCTCTGCTGTGCTCGCTCGTGACAGGCGTGCTCTTCGGAACCGTTCCCGCATGGTTTGCCTCGCGCGCCGATGTGAACCAGGCATTAAGAGACAACTCACGCGGATCGACAGCCGGACGATCGCAACACCGGTTGCGTCACACGCTGATCGTCGGCGAAGTCGCCTTTGCGATGGTGTTACTCGCGGCGGCAGGATTGTTTCTCGGCGGCTTGCGTCGCTTCATCAATGCAGATCCGGGTTGGCGTGTCGATGGACTGCTGACGGCGAGCATGAATCTGCGAGGCGAGAAGTACACCGATGATAAGCAACGCATTACTTTCCTGACCGAGTTGGAGAATCGACTCAGCACGTTGCCAGGTGTGCAGAGCGTTGCGATTGGCGCTTCGCATCCGGTTTTTGGATTCAACAGCAGCAGTTCGTTTTTAGTCGAGGGACAACCCGAGCCGCCGCCCGACAAGTATCCGGAAATGTTTTTCGAACCGGCCAGCAGCCGCTACTTCGAGACGCTCGGCGCTCGCCTCCAACAGGGACGCACCTTCAACCAAACGGACGTCGCCGATCACCCGCGAGTGATCATCATCAATGAAGCAACCGCTCGCGATTATTGGCCCAATGAAAGTCCAATTGGAAAGCGGATCAGCAGCACTGGTCGAGAGAAGGAATATTACGAGATCGTAGGCGTGGTGAATGATCTGGCATTTCCGGGCAGTTTGCGAGAACCATATACACGCTACGAAGGATTTGTGCCCGTTGCTCAAGCTGCTCCCGCGTTTCTCACGATCGTCCTTCGTACGTCGGCGAGTCCCGACGCGGTCGGCAACAGTTTGCGCAGCGCCGTTGCCGGCATCGATCCCAATCTGCCGGTTTACCGGATTCGTACGGCGCGAGCGGCCCTCGATCAAGGGCTGGGCAACATCTCGTTGCTGGGAAGTCTGCTCGGCGCGTTTGCTGCCGTTGGTTTGATCCTGGCAGCCGTCGGAATTTACGGCGTCGTCTCGTACACAGTGGTCCAACGGACCAGCGAGCTTGGTATTCGTATGGCGTTGGGAGCGCAGTCGCGCGATGTTCTGTGGCTCGTGTTGAGCAAAGGTGCTTTGCTGGTCGTATTTGGCGCGTTGGTCGGCGTCGCCGGAGCGTACGGCGTGTCCCGATTGCTAATGGCCTATTTACCATCGTTGCCGACACGCGATCCGTTGATTCTTGCGATCACGGGCGTTGGTCTCGTGATGGTGGGACTTTTTGCTTGTTATATCCCGGCGCGTCGCGCAACGAGAGTCGATCCTCTGAAGGCGCTGAAATCCGAGTAGGATCGGCAGCCCCGAATTAAGTAATATCAACAACCTCCCCAACTGATTGCCGCAGCATTCGGCAAACTAAATTAGTATTTGGAGTCCACGCTATGAATACTCATTTCGCAGCCGGCAAGCGCACGATGCGTTTGCTGTTCGGTATTGCCGTTCTCCTGCTGATCTCATCTGCCGCAATGGCCCAACGGGATACGGGCACACTCAAGAGACTTGCGCTCAAGTCGACGGTGATGGGCGAAGAGAGAGTGATCCTGGTGCGTACCCCGGTGGGGTATGAAACAAACAAGCAGCGCTATCCGGTGCTTTACATGACCGATGGCGACGGTCATATGGTTCACACTGCGGCCACCGTAGAGTTTCTCACGCAGAACGATCGTATTTCGGATCTCATCATTGTCGGCGTTACCAACACCGACCGGACTCGCGATCTGACGCCGGCAAAGTCAACCCAGAAGAACGCTGCGGGGGAACTGCAATTTCCCACCAGCGGCGGCGCCGATAACTTTTTGAAGTTTTTCGAGACTGAGCTGATTCCCGAGATTGAGAAGAATTATCGAGTTCAGCCGTATCGCATTTTTGCGGGACATTCGTTTGGCGGTCTATTCGCAATTCACGCGATGATCACCAAGCCGAAACTGTTCAATTCCTATATTGCCGTCAGTCCTTCGCTGCAATGGGTGGACGAGGATGCGTTGAAGCGCGCGGAAGAATTTCTGAAGAACCAGAAGGAACTGAATATAACTCTGTACGTGTCACTGGGCCACGAACCCGGCGCAATCGGAGACAGCTACGAGAAGTTCACGCAACTGTTGGCAAAGACGAACATCAAGGGATTCGAGTGGAAAGCCGAGCACATGACTGACGAAGATCATGGTTCAGTGGTGCTGCGCAGTCATTATGCCGGGCTGCGCAAGGTGTATGAAGGTTGGCAGCCGGCAAGAGACGCCGTCAGCGGTGGATTCAACGGCGGCTTGCAAGGCGCTGACGCTCACTATAAGAAACTCAGCGAGCGCTTCAACTATTCGATTCCCACGCCGGAGAACCTCATCAACCAGTTGGGTTATCAGTCTCTCTTCGAAGGAAAGTCTGATGAGGCGATTGCCGTGTTCAAGGTGAACGTCGAACGTTATCCAGGATCGGCAAACGTCTACGACAGTCTTGCCGAAGCTTATGAACGCGGCGGCCGAATCGATCTCGCGGAGCCGCTTTACAACAAGGCGATGGTGCTGGGCGAGGAGAACAAAGACCCCAACACCGCGGTCTTCAAGACCAACTACGAACGCGCTCACGCCAAATTGAAAGAAACGACGAAGAAGCAGCAGTAAATCAACGCAGTGAAGGGGCTTGCTCCAACAGTTCATTCGGCAAGCCGATTCAGGAAGACTTCTGATGCAGAGATGTGCGGAGGTGAAATATCTAACTCGGGGTCACCTCCGCGCCTTCCAAAAACCTCAAACTCACTGCTCCGTAACCGCATCGATTTGTTGACGAAGCTCGTCGAGCGTGGCGAGGCCTGAGAGATCGGCCCAGTTCCCCGTCTTGTCGTTGCCGATGACAAACATCGTGTTGTGCATATCCGGGCCGAGTGGATCGCCGGTGAAGTCGTAAACGATCTTGCCGACGTTCTTCAGGTCTCCGGTGACCATGGTCCAGCCCGACTTGATGTCGAGCTTCTTGCCCCAGTCTTTGAGCCGCGGCACTGTGTCCGTTGCGGGATCCTTGGTGACGGTGACGAAGAAGACCTCTTTGCCGAGCCGATCGCCGAGGATTTTTTGCAGTCTTTGCAGCCTCAGATTCATCCGCGGACAGAAGCTCGGACAACTGGTAAAGAAGAAGCTCAGGATTACGACCTTGTCTTTGATCAAGTCGGTATAGAAGCGCCGTTCTATTCCATCCTGATCCTGGACCAGCAGATCGGGAATCTCGATCTGCACTCTGCCAACGGTCACCGCGCCAGGCTTCTTCTCCGGTAACTTCTCTGCGCCCGCGCCCGATGCAATTGCACCGGGCGCGGAATTATGTTGCTGGTTGGCTGAGTCAGGCGCCACTGCTGCCAACCCAACCGAAACGACGAGCAGGAAACCTGCAATCGCTAGACACTTCATCGTAGTGTTCATGGCTCCCATGCCTCCACCTCGACGATGCGAGAGTAGTTGTTCGCGAACGATGTCCAGACAACGGCATCACGCACGACCACTCGAATTGCGCTGGTCGAGATCGGGCTAAACGTGAAGCGCCGCCGGACGTTGTTGTTGAACTGAACCTGAGCGCCCGGCACGTCTACCCAGGTAGCGCCACTTAAGTACTGAACATTGAAGCTCGTTATGCCTAAACCGGTGTTTAGTGCGGTGTTGAAGAGTTCGGTCAGCGTGGGATCATTTGGATTAGAAGCAAACCCGTCGCGTAACGTGAACACTTCGATCGCGTTGATAGTCTTGGCGCCGGCAAAGTTCACCTGCAACCAATCACTGCCAAACGCGTTTTCGGTCGCGTCGTTCCAGCCACCGCCAGCGCCCCAATTGTTGGCTTTGCGATCGCCGTTGATCACTGCCGACGCCGGGTAATTAGTGGCGTTGAAAGTTGACGAGGCCACAGCGCGCGGGAAGGTAGAACCCGGCACCGCCTGGGCCACGTTGATCTTGCCTGAACCGAAGATCTGGACCTCGGCTAACGACAGGAAGTTCGTTCCCGCCAATTGCACGCGAACGTAACGTCCGGTGCGACCGACGTTGATCGTGTGCGAGACCCCGGCCTGACCCGGAGTGTAATAAGCCGACACTCCGGCCTGGTTGATCGTGGTGTTCAAGTTGGTCGAAACAAAAGGTTGATCCGACACGAGAACGTAGAAGTTACTCAAGCGCTCGCCGCAGCAATCGGTTCGATTCCAGAGACGAATGTTGTCGAGATTTTGGGAATTCCCAAGGTCGACCTGCCACCACGCTTGGAAATTGCTGTCCGTGTGCGTTGTAGAACCAGCGCCAAAGTTACCGCTGGTATTTCCGTCCACGGCTGCGGCGGCTGTCGTGTACAGCGTGCTCGACTGCGTTGCGGGTTTTCCGGGCGCGAGGTTGACGGCAGTCATAACCTGCACTTCCGCCAACGACAGGAAGTTCGTGCCGGCTAATTGCACGCGAACGTAACGACCAGTTCGACCGACGCCGACCGTATGCGACACCGGCGCCTGACCCGGCGTGTAGTAGTTGCTAACACCCGGTTGGCCCAGCGTGGCCATCAGATCGGTCGAGGTGAACGGCGTATCCGAAACCAGCACGTAGAAGTTGCTCAAGCGATCGCCGCAGCAATCCGTGCGGTTCCAAAGTTTTATCGAGCCGATGTTTTGTACTGAACCCAGATCGACCTGCCACCAGGGCTGGGCGGTAAAGTCGGTGTGGGTTGTGGAAGCGCTGCCGAAGTTGCCGTTGGTATTACCGTCGACTGCAGCCGCGGCAGAGGTGTACAGCGTGCTCGACTGTGTTGCCGGCCGGCCCAGGGCGACGTTCGTGCTGCCGATAGGCGAGTAGGCCTCAACTTCGACGAGACGGCTGTAGTTATTGGCGAACGTGAAGGGAACTGAGCCATGCACGGCAACGCGTATGGCTGACGTCGTGACTGACGGGAAATTGAATTGCCGCCAGACTCGATTGTTGTTGGAAACGCGGCCGCAGGGATTCGCCGGCGTGCCGCAGTCGATCGTTATCCAGCCTGACCCGCTCAGGTATTGCACGTCGTAACTCGTTGCTCCCTGACCGGTGTTCAGTGCTGTGTTGAAAGTTTCGGATAGAGTCGGATCGGTTGTTTGCGCGAAGTTGTCGCGCAAGGTGTAGACGTTGATCTCGTTGATGCTCTTTGCTCCGTTGAAGTCAACGCGCACCCAATCCTGCGAATAAGCGCCTTCGGAACCGTCGTTCCAACCACCGGTGGGCGTTCCCCACGACTGACCTCTGCGATCACCATTGATCGCTGCGGCAGCCGGGTAATTACCGTTCAGCGTGGACGATGCGCTGGCGAACCCGCCGTTCGCTGCGAGCGCGACGTTCTTTGGCGGGGTAACGACAACGGATGTCTTGCCGGCGCGATCCCAGGTTGCTCGCCCGCCGAACATCGAAAACGCCAGGCCGTTCAACGGTCTTCCTTCTAAACCAACCAGGTTCGCGGGAACTTCCAGGCGTACCCATTGTCCGGCCGCCGGCAACGGACCCATGAAGCGGCGGCTGTTGGTGCCGTCTAGTCCCCAGGGCATGTTGTTGGCGCCCCAGTAAGCCCGGTGCTCCCAGGTGCCGTCGTTCCATTGCAGCATGATCGTGCTGGGTATGTTTGCCGGATCGATGTAGACGTAGGCGAAGAGCCTTTCGCCGGCATTGACAGTCATGGTTTCGAAAGAGTTGTAAAAGAAGTGTTGGTGGACACCGGCAACGATGTTTGATTGATTTGCCAGCGAGCCGGAGAACGGCGCCGGATTCGCGGTGGTCCAATTCCAACCCTCGCCGATTCCGTCAGGAATTGCGCCTGCCGGCAAGTCGTCCTCGACCCACACGACCTCTCCCGTTTGCGGCAGCGGTTGCGCTGTAGTGCTAACCGAGATGATCCGCGAAACGGAAGGAACGCCGTTGGCGTTGAGGATAAACAACATGTATGGACCAGGAGGGCACATTTGACCGTTTGGCGGCATCGTCACGTTGAGATTGCTGCCGTTAACGCTGAAGGTGAGCGGCACACGTCGCTGGTCCTGGTTGTTTCCGTGAGTTACCGATCCGAGACGGACCAATACCGCAGATGTAATTGCAGTGGCTGACGAATAACCCACCTGCATAGTTTGGCCCAAGCCGATCTTCTTCGTTTGTATCGAAGTGATTGAAGGACGAGCTGCTGGTTGTCCGTTAAGATCAAAGAGATATGGTGGCGAGTAGATCTCGGCGTCAGGATGTCCATAGCCGCGAAACTGATTGGTGCCGGGGGCGCCGGCGTCTTCCTCGCCTACTGCTCCCGGAAGACCGCCACCACCGATTAACACTCTCGCATCCGGCATCAACAACGCGATCGAATGATAGACGCGGGGAGTTCCGGAAGGACTAGGCGCCATGGTCTGCCAGTCGTTCGGCGCCGGCGCGCCGTCAGTCCATAGTTCCGGACTCAGCACAGCGCCACAGTCGACGTTGTTACCACCGGTGCATTGTGTTCCTCCGGAAACCAGCACTTTGCCATCCGGCAGAACTGTGGCCGTATGGAACTTTCTTTTGAACTCCATCGATCCTATAGCCTGCCAGTTTTGACCGATGCTTGTGTTAGCGGTAACAGCAGTTTGTATCGGCGCGCCGCCGAGACCCGGTGTTCCGCCCATCACCAGGATTTTTCCACTCGCGACGTCGTACATGGCGGAAGACTGGTCGTACCTGCTTCCTCCGGGAACAGAGCCACCGGTAATGCCTCCATCCGGATAGCTGAGAAAGTGCCCGGCCATAGTCGGATCGTTCGCGTCGAAATAACGTGAGCCTGATCCGGCGACGAGAACCCGGCCATCTCCCAACAGGTGTAGCAACGGATAATTTTCAACCGGACCGTTTGGATTTTGATCCTGCGTGTAGGAGGCGATGGCGCCTTGTCCACCGGGAACAAAAGTATATTTTTCGGGAAACTGATTGGGGTCTGTATCCGGTTGCACGGTCGGGGTGGTTCGATTGACCCAATGCGAACCACCGGCAATAACCACGTTTCCGTTGGCCAGGGTTACGTTATAGGGATACCAGCGGCCCTTGGACAATCCGGTCGAGTGTGTGGTCCAGGGACTGACTGATGGAGTGATGAATGTTTTCATGTGGTCGAAGATGTTGAGCCCCCTGGCGCCAAGACCCTCGGCGAACGGGTGATGGGGATTCTTGTCATGTCCGCCCGCCACCAAAAGTCTGCCGTCAGGCAGAAACGAATGCCCGCTGCAAAACAGGTTGGTGCTGGTGTTCGGATAAATAGCGGTATTCGCTATCGGGTTATTGAAGAAGAATTGAGGATCGACGACGTATGCATTTGAGCGTCCGTTCACGTCCTGTAGTTCATCTTGCATCGTCTGCGGGTTAAAAATCGTCTCTTTGTCGCGTCCCCAGTACAGGAGTTTCCCGTTCGGCAACAGGCTGATGTGCACCGGCACGGTCGCAAACGGGATCACGGCCGGGTTCCATTGTCCGATGGTCCCTGCGTTTGGAGTTTGTGGTGCTGCTGGCGCTGGCGCCGCCGATCTTTTTGCGGCAGCGGGTTCTCCGATAAACGCTTTTCCAGGCAGTATCAGCAGAACAACGACGACGAAGAAGAAAATGGGCAACAGATATTTAGTTTGGGAGGTAGCGGGAACTTTCATTGGGCTCCTTGTTCACAAGCAGAAAAGCCGCCGCGCGGGGCGGAGTTACACGTGAAGCGCTGGTCTGTGTCTGGGCACAAGAGCGCTTGAAGATGTTATGGGACTATTGAAGGAGACGGGTGGCAGGTTAAATTGACGCGATTCATTTTCGTCGTCAGTTTGTGACGAGTTGTCCTAATTCAATGACCAGGAGGCTTGGACCATTGCCTGGTGGTGCTAAAGAGTGAGGGGACCATACGGTCCAGACCATGTGTGGAGAAATGCCTCAATCGATCAAGAAGCAATTCACCTTGCTTGCCTATACTGTTTGAAGGTATAAAACTGGTTGTCGAGTCGTTTGCAGTTGGCCGCTTAATCCCAGGCGAGTGACTCCCAAGTACGTCACAGGGATTCCGCGACCCGTACTCCTGAATAATTCAACGTCCTGCGATACGTCCTCTCTGGTCGCCTCTTACCGAACGTCTCGTGGGACACAATCATACGCCTCAGTTGATTTCACCTCTGTGAAGTAGCCCATGAAAAAGAACTCGAAATATCTATCAGCTTGTTTGCTGCTCCTCATGTTGTTGCTGGCAGCCCTTTCGACTTGGACTTCGAGCGCGCAAAGGATCGCGACATCGCCGCAGGGCGCAGAGGTTACCGAGTTATACACGCTTGTGGGTGCTCAAAAGAGTCGCTCGGCAGTATCGAGTGCGGCGGTGGCCGAGCAGGAAATACAAGTCGCCTTTGACAAGATCGACTTCGAGAACGCTGCAAATCTTCGCCTGCCGCTGCTAAACAGTAAAGCCTACAACGCCGCCCGAAGAGACCGCGAAGGTTTTGTGCGCTTTTCTCCAGACGAGTTTACGTGGCGTGGCACGATCACCGGCATCGATGGTTCGTCCGGAGACGTCGTGTTATCCGTCAAGGGCCGAGCTCTCTCCGGGCTCATCTACTCACCCGAGGGCGTTTATGAGATCGTTCCGCAAAAAGACTTCAAGCATTTGCTTGTGCTGCTCGATCACGATCTGTTTGCGCCCTGCGGCGGAGCGATTCCACCCAACGCGGCAACGCGCGATCGTTCTGAAAAACCAATGCAGCCGGCGCCTGCGGCTGACGATGGCACGCAGATAGACGTCATGGTCGTCTATACGACTCCAGTCCTGAATTTTCTTGGGGGAACGTCACAAACTCAGGCATTTATTCAACAGGCGGTCGCTGCCGCAAACACTGCCTACCAGAACAGTAATATTTCGCCACGGCTGCGACTGGTTGAGACGCTGCACGTCGACTTTTCAGAAGGTGGAACGACTTCAGAGGCGCTTAATTGGGTCACGACGAACGCCGCAGTTGCCGCTGCCCGAAACAGCTCAAAAGCCGACCTGGTCGCATTGCTGATCGAAGACAGTTCAAACAGCGATTGTGGTGTCGCATGGGTCATGCGCAATGTCGGTCCGGGTTTTTCCGAGAACGGGTTTTCGGTGACCAAGCGGAGTTGCGCGGTGGGCAATCTTACGTTCGCTCACGAACTGGGTCACAACGAAGGATGTGAACATAACCCCGAGAATGGAGCTTTACCGAGCGAAGCATCGTTTCCTTATGCTTTTGGACATTACGTCGACGGTGTTTTTCGCACAGTGATGTCCACTTCACCCCCATGCCCTTCAGGCTGTCCTCGACGGCCTCATTTCTCGAACCCAGCGGTGAACTTCAGTGGTTTTCCTACCGGCATCGCCGATCAGCGCGACAATCATCGTGTTATTAACAATACGGCATTGATAATTTCGCAGTTTAGGGACAGCGGGGGCGTCAGTTGCAGTTATAGTCTCGATCCGACGAGCCGGAACTTTTCCGCCACTGGCGCCTCCGGTTCTTTCAACGTCAGCACTGGAAGCGCCTGCTCCTGGACGGCCGTTGTAAACGCACCATCCGGCGACGAAAGCTTGTCATTCACTAACGCGATGAGTTCTCGTCAGCAAGATAAAGTTGACGTCCGCCCGGTAATGGCTGGAGAACCCGCAAACGATGTCTTTCTGAATTCCACTCCTGTAACTATCAACGATCGTTCAACTGATGCCGGTCCGCCCGGCTTAGGTTCCTTGTATCCGTCGACGATTAATGTTTCCGGCATGACTGGAACGATCACCGTTGTCCAGGCCGCTCTGAACGGTTTGAGCCACACGTTTCCGGATGACGTAGACGTGCTGTTGGTGGGTCCGGGTGGGCAAAGCGTCATGTTGATGTCTGACGTTGGCGGCGGCGACGACATCTCGGCCGTCAATTTGATCTTCGAACAGACTGCAAGTTCTCAACTCCCCGATTCAACGCTGGTGACATCAGGAACCTTTCGGCCGACTAATAACACTGGCAATACAACGCAGGAACCGGGCGGGGTCGACAACTTTCCCTCGCCCGGACCCGGTCAAGGCGCATACTCTTCCAGTTTGAGTGTCTTTAATGGCACGTCACCAAATGGAACCTGGCGACTCTATGTTGTCGACGATGAACGTGTCGACAGTGGCAACATCGCAACTGGATGGGCGTTAGGGATCCTCACCAGCGGCGGTCAAACCGCCTGGATTACCGTCACGTCAGGCTCAAGCGGGACGGGCAACGGGACTGTTAACTACTCGGTAGCGTCGAATACCGGCGCAAGCCAGCGCACCGGCACAATCACTGTCAATGGACAGGTTCATACTGTCACACAGGCAGGCACAGGTGGCGGCGGATGTCCCGTGACATCGATCGGCATGGGCCAAACGCTCAACGGGTCGTTGGCGTCTTCAGATTGCGTGTTGTCTGGTACTACACGTTACGTAGACGTCTACTCCTTTAGCGGTGTGCAAGGTCAACAAATTTCAGCCTCGATGAATTCATCCGCTTTCGATACTTATTTGTTTCTGGCGAACTCAGCAAACCAGGTTTTGACGGAAGATAACAACAGCGGCCCCGGATCGAACTCGCGTGTACCCGGGTCCGGTTTTTTCACCTTGCCTGCCAACGGCACGTATTTCTTGTGGACCAGTTCAGCTACAAACGACCAGACAGGCGCGTATTCGATCAGTCTTTCGGAATGCGCGTTTTCAATTTCTTCCTCGGGAACTACGGTCGGACCAGGAAATGGCGGAGGCAGTTTCTTAATGGACACGTCGTCGGGTTGCAATTGGTCGGCGTCAAGTGATTCAACCTCGTGGCTTACTACGTCGAGCAACGGTTCAGGCGACGGCACGGTCAGTTACAACTTTATTGCGAACCCGACTACGAGTTCGCGAACGGGAAGGATTACGGTAGGCGGCCAGGTGTTCACGGTCACTCAAATCGGGATCGGTGGCGCCGGGAGTGTTCGCTTAAGCGCATCGACCTATTCTGTGAACGAAAACAACACCGGGGTAACGATTACCGTGACACGAAGCATCGGGATCGAAACCGGTACTGTCCAGTACACAACTGCGAATGGAACTGCCACGGCCGGGAGCGATTACACTGCCGCAAGCGGAACAATACTCTTTGGTGAAACCGAAACGAGTAAATCGTTCACCGTTCCGATTCTTGAAGATTCGGCAAGCGAAGGCAATGAGTCGTTTAGCGTGTCGTTGAGAAATCCCTCGTTAAGCCTCACGCTCGGAACGCCAAATACAGCGACTGTCACGATCGTTGACAACGACAGTCTTCCTCCGCCAACGGCAAACGCGGCGACCGGCATTACCAGCAACAGCTTCATTGCGAATTGGAGTAGTTCCAGCGGAGCAACAGGGTATCGCCTGGATATTTCTACCAACAGTTCATTCAGCAGTTTCGTGAGCGGCTATCAGAATCTTGATGTGGGCAACACGCTCAGCCGTTCCATCACCGGCCTTACAGCGTCAAGGCTCTACCATTACCGGCTCCGCGCATACAATCTCTCCAGCACGACGGCCAGCTCAAATACCATAACCGTATCCACTGCCGGCCCGATGATCTTCGTCGAAGAGGGCATGACTAACCGCGCCGCGGCGCTGGATGCAGTCACCTGGCTGCGAGGTCCATTTCGTCTTATAAACCTCTTCAATTTCTCCGCCGATCACAGGACGCGAGTAGTGCTGTTCGCCTCCGATCTCGGATTGACTCAGCCCGATGCTTCGCAACTTACAGTGCAAGCCGGCGGCTTTAGTCTTCCGGTCGAAAGTGTTGGTCCTGTGGGCGGTGTCAACGGCATGAACGCTTCGTACATCATTGTCAGACTGCCTGACGGTCTATCCGCTGGCAACCTGCCACTGGTAGTTACGCTGCGCGGACTCGCGAGTGTGAATTCCCCAACGCTCGGCATCGCGCCATGAGCGGTGCAATCACTGTGCGTAATAACCAGGGCGGGTGCGGGCTACGACATCTGTCTTGTTGAGGATTGAGACTTTAACCCAGCGCCAGCTATTGTCGCGCGCTATGTTGGTTGATTTGTATCCGAGGCTGTACACCTTGCCGAGATCGTTGATTACCTGCTCGTACACGCCGTTGAGATCTGAAATCTTCCGAGCCTTGTAATAAGATCCACCACTCTCGGCGGCGAGCAGGTTGAGGGCGCGACGCGCGTTCTCGTAAGCGTCTTGCGTGTAAGGATTTCCGATATTTTCTTCGGTGTCGAGATAGATGGGGACGATCAGTGTATCGGTCTGGCGGACTTGTTCGATGAGGTCGGCGAAGGTCGTCGTCGAACTGTAGGGCGGCGCTTGTCGCATCAAAGACCCGTCCACTCCGTCGCTCATTAGCACTACTGCGCGGCGTCGTTCCAGGGTCTTTGGTCCAATCACGTCGTCGAGCGCAAACTTCACGGCATCCCAGACGTGCGAACCGCCTGAGCCTTCCATGTTCGCCACGCTCGTTTTCAATTGCTCGCGGTCGAGCGTCAACGGCGAGATGAGGTTTCGCTTATCAGAGAACGTGACGATCGCGAGTCTGTCGGCCGGGCGCGCTGCCTCGATAAACCTCAGCGTCGACTTTTTGATCAGATCACGCTTGTCTTTAGTAGATCCTGATAAATCAACCAACAAGACGAGATCGAACGGCACGTCGGTAGAGGCAAAATAGCTCACGGTTTGTTCCTGATCGTTTTCGAGGACGCGGAAATCTTCCTTCGCCAACGACCCGACAAATGTCTTCAACTTACTGTTGAAGACGCTGACGTTGAGACTCACAAGACTTGTTTCTACCTTGATGACGTCGCCAGGATCGACTTCGTCCCCATCGATTTGCGTTGCGTCGATCGCTTTCGTAAGCGAGTCTGTTTGATGTTTTGAGAGTTGGCTGCTGGGTGGCTGTCGCGCTTTGATCAGCGACTTGCTGTAAGTGCGTTCGAGATCCCTGATGTGCAGTTCCATCTCAGCCAGGCCATATTCCTTACGCCGCTCGTCGAGGTTTGGCTCGTCTTCGATTGGATAGAGGATCAGAAAACCACCCGTGATGACGGCCTGGGTTCCGAACAGTTGTTTCATGCCGCCGCTGACGCGCAGACGATCGTAAAGACCGGCGAACTCCGGTTTTTGATATGGATCTTTTTTGATAGCGGCGACGATAACCGGAAGTAAGTCGCGCTGGAGTTCAAACGTCCCGCCATTTTTGAGGATTTGAAACGCCGAGAAGACGCCCTCGCGATCGACTAGCGCCGTGGTGGGCCACCCGCTGGTCTTGATGATCTCACAGAGCCTCGTCGTGTTCTTTTCGTAAAGCTTGTGTAGCTTGTCGCGGTCTGATTGCTTCTTCAGGTCCTTGTCGACCACTTCGAGGAGCAGTTCACGTTCCTTCTGGGACATTTTGAGCAGCTCTTCTTTGAGCTTCTTGTCTAGCTTGGCTGGCGACGTGGTTTCAACACGCGCCACCATCTGCTTCACGTCGTCCGGCGTTACACATGATTGCGCTTTCAAGGCGGCGGGGGCGCCCGCAAGGAAGAGCACTGTGAGTAGAACAGACTTCATTCTTCCGTGGCTCCGATCTGACCCTCCCTGGATTCATTTCTATAATAACAACGTCGCTGCATTGTGCCGACCGCCGCACTTGGGATCTCGGTCTTTACAGTAATTAATATCGGAAATTAATATTGCAGCCCGGTTATTCTGCTGGGAGTGAAGTATCTGTTTTGAAGCCGGATTTCGTGACTTGATACAGGTTGGCGCGACCTTGCCTGCCGATCAACTCAATCATTTGCGCCTGTCGTAAACAATACGCCATCTTCTGGGCCAACTCCCGCTTAGTGTCAACGGCAGTAGCGAGATCTTTTGTCGTGAACGACTGCAATCCGTCCGGAACAAACGACAGCCAGTCTGCCGACTCACCAAACAAACGCCGGTCCACGACGTCCACCAGGCGACGTCGTTCAATGGACCAGCCGCGTCTGCGCCATCGTCGCTTTCCCTCGTAACGCCTTACCTCTTCCTCTCTTATCATCAATACTTCGAGGGAGAAGTTGGGATGCGACAGCAGTTGCGGAATACTGACGAGTTCCCAAAACAGATCCTCCAATCGTCCTCGCTTCGGCGACTTGCGGCGAACGACTGTGTCGCTATTATCCGTTGCCGGCCGGACAATCCATTTTTCCTGGACTACGGGATAAACGAGTCGCACTTTAAATGAGTGCGTCAGCTTGCGGAGCTTGGCATTGATCGACGCAAAATTGCGCGTTTGGATCTCTATCAAAAGATCGTCACGAACTATATCGATCACGAACCCGTGAAGAGGCACTTCAAAGCGATCGCCCGGTCGCGCATACCACTGTTTCAGCGATGCGTGCAGAGGTTTCTCATTTAGTAAACCGATTCCTGACATCGGCGCCATTTTAGTCGTTTTCGAGTTGGGTTGAGTACATTACAATCAACGTACATGAAACGAAACATCCTGTTTGCCTCTGTTCTCCTGGGTTGCGTCGCCCTAAGCTTCACGACAAGGGTCGAAACCGCGACACAGAAAACTGTTGCCGGCGTTGGTTCCAGCTTCAAAGGACCAGTTGGTCTTCAGCTTTACAGTCTGCGCGATCAGTTCAAGCAGAACGTTGGCGCGACGTTGGACCAGGTGAGTTCATTTGGCGTCAGGAATGTCGAGTTAGCCGGTACTTATGGACTTGCGCCCGAGAAGTTCAAAGCCGAACTCGATGCGCGGCGTCTCAAAGCTATCAGCGCCCACTTCTCTTACGAACAGTGTCGCGACCAGATCGAGGACGTTGCGCGCGAGGCGAAGTTGTTGGGGCTGGAGTATGCCGGTTGCGCGTGGATTCCGCACAAAGCTCCTTTCGACGAAAAGACTGCGCGCGAGGCGGCTGCCGTCTTCAATCGCGCTGGTGAAGAGCTTGCGAAACACGGCATTAAGTTTTTCTACCATACCCACGGGTATGAGTTTCTGCCGCACGGTGACGGCACGTTGTTCGATCTATTGATGGCCGAGACCAAACCTGAGTACGTGCGCATCGAGATGGATGTCTATTGGATCGTTCATCCCGGGCAGGATCCGGTGAAGTTACTGGAGAAATATGGCAAGCGCTTCGAGTTGATGCACGTTAAAGACATGAAGCAGGGCACCCCGCGCGGCTTCACCGGCCACTCAGACGTAACCAACAACGTCGTCCTCGGCCAGGGCATCATCGACTGGCCGAGCGTCTTTCGCGCCGCCCAGAAAGCGGGCGTGAAGTGGTACTTCATCGAAGACGAATCCCCAACCTCCGCCACGCAGATCCCGCAGAGTCTGCGGTATCTTGAGAGCGTGAAGTTCTAATCGGAACGCCCAACTTAAAACCACTCTTTATCCCTCGATATGCAATTTCCACGGCTGCTACGTGATCGACTCACGAATTCGGCCGCTCTAACGGCAAATATGAACACCGAATTATCAGTGGCGGCATCGGACACGATTTGCCTCAAGAGGCGCCGCAGGCTTTTGCCAAGCAGTGATCGACGTCGACAGTTTTTGATGGGACGAGAATCCTGGATAGCTGACTGGGTCAGAGGGGTTTGTACATGATGTGAAGGCCGACGCGGCCAAGTTGGGCGTGCTCGAAAGCTTCGGGGACGGTCCCAATGATTTGAAATCCGAGTGCCTGCCACAGCTTTACGGCGGCGAGGTTCGATTCGACCACTGCGTTGAATTGCATCGCCGCGTATCCGTGGTCACGAGCCCAAGAGAGCGCATACTCGCCGAGCGCACGCCCGATGCCACGACCCCTCGCATCTGAAGCCACCATGAAACTCGCCGTTGCGATGTGTGAACCTGGACCATGACGATTAGGTCCGATTTTTGCCGTTCCCAGAACGCGTGGGCCATCACAGGCTACTATGGTCTGACCCGGAGGAAGGTCAACCCAAACATTACGGGCCTCGTCGGAAGTCCATTCAGGATCGTAAACATAAGTGTCGCGCGCAGCGACGACCTCCTGAAAGATAGGCCAGATTAAGGACCAGTCTGCGTCTGTGTACTCACGAATCGTGATGCTCGTTGTTGCGTCCTTTCGCACGCGCTGCATCATAGTGCCCGCTCCATGACGATATCCCGTTGTTGATCCGCGCCTAACTGAAAGATATGCTCACCAACTGCACGAAACTGCCATTTGGCGTAGAACGCCTGGGCCCGCGCGTTTCGCTCCCACACGCCAAGCCAGATTGTTTCGTATCCGGCACTTCGCGCGTGATCCAGGCACGCACGCATTAAGGCTTCACCCACGCGACGTCCAAGCCATTCCCGCAACACATACAGCCGGACCAACTCGATGGGCTTAGCGCCTTCGACTCCCGCCGCCAACTTACCCGGATGGAGCCTGGCATAACCCGCGGCGACACCGTCGACTTCAGCAATCAATAACATCGCGGCAGGATCGGCCAAATCGGCAGCTTGTTGCGCAACACTAAAAGCGGAGGCGACGTAGGCTTCCATATCCTCGTGAGTGTTATCAGCGGAGAAAGTTTCCTCGAAGGTGCGCCTCCCCAGTTCCGCCAGTAAGTCAGCGTCTGTTGTCTTGGCGCTGCGGATTGTGACGTCGATCTTTTGCATCACCTCAACAGTTAATAGCTAGCCGCCTAAAGAATCAAGCGCTAACTCACCCCGTCCAACTGACCGTTGGTTCGCAAACACCCAACGCTGTGCCCGGGGGAGCCCCGGGGCTCGTCACCAGTGAGGTGACGAGTCCGAGGCGAAGTTGTTGGTGAGACGGGTTAGGGATGAGCCGTCGTCGTTCATTGAGTAGAGTTCGAAGTTGCCAGTGCGTTGCGAACTGAAGATTAGCTTTCCGTTCTTGCCCCAGGCCGGCTCGATATCCGACGCAGAGTTGGTCGTCAGGCGCATGGACCCTGAACCGTCGACATTCATCGAGTAGATCTCGCGGTTGCCGTTGCGGGTTGAGCTGAAGGCGATCCTGGCGCCGTCAGGCGACCACGTCGGAGAGAGATCCTCGCCGCTGTGGTTCGTCAGACGCATCACGTTTGTGCCATCGGCATTCATGGCGCAGAGTTCCAGGTTAAGCATGCCGAAACGGTTGCTCACAAACGCGATCCGGGAAGCATCTGGCGACCACGCCGGGAAGCTGTCGACACTACTGTTATTGGTGAGCTGCACCACGCCTGTACCGTCACCATTCATCGAGTAGATCTCGAAGTCGCCATCACGATCGCTGGCGAACGCGATCTTGCCACCTTTCGGAGACCAGGTGGGACTGCCGTCGGTCGCCAGGTTACTGGTGAGACGCGTCAGGCCTGTGCCGTTGATCGTCATCGAATAGATTTCGAGATTACCGTCGCGTGTGCTGGTGAAGATGATCTTGCTTCTGTCCGGCGACAGTGCCGGATCAAGATCTTCGGCAGCATCATTCGTAAGCCGGACGACACCCGTGCCGTCAGCTTTCATTCCGTAAATGTCGAAGTTGCCGTCGCGATTACTGGAGAAGACAACCTCGATATCGCCGTCCGGAGTTGGATCGCAGGCATCGCCGATCTGATCGCCATCCTCATCCGCCTGATCCGGGTTTGGCGTCAACGGGCAGTTGTCCGTTGCGTCGCGCTCGCCGTCGCCATCGTCGTCCGGGTCAACGCAGTCAGGAAGATTGTCGTTGTCCAGGTCCGTCGACTTGCTGGCGGCGTTGCGTGGATTAGAACCGCAGGCTAACTCATCCTCGTCTGATTGACCGTCGTTGTCGTCGTCAGCGTCTACACAGTCTGCCTGCCCGTCACCGTCAGTGTTCGTGAAGCCTTCGTCGACTCCGTCATTCAAATCGTTATCCTGTCCATCGCAAATTTCCGGCGTCGAGTTGCTGTTAAGCGGATCAGAGCCGGCTGCGACTTCGTCTGCGTCCGACACGCCATCGTTGTCGTCGTCGACGTCGCAGGCATTGCCCTGGCCGTCACCATCGGCGTCCGCCTGGCCGGCGTTCGCAGTGGCCGGGCAGTTGTCGTCGTCGTCGGGCACACCATCACTGTCACCATCCGGCGGTGCTGACGAACCTGCATTGCCGATGGTCCAATCAGAGAAATCCGAGATGCCAACCGTCGAAATCGTATTCGTATTCGTGTCCAGCGTACTGGGCGCCAGTGTTTCCGACGCGTCTTCCCATTTGTAGAGTTTGTAAGTCGATTCATCGCCGGCAACATCGCCGTCCGGATACTTGAACGAGAGGTTCACTTTCAAATCACCGTGCTCAGTTAGTGTCCAATACCTTTGGACCGACTGCGCGGCGTTCATCCCTGCGCGATTGCCTTGATTCGTCTTGACGGTCAGGCTGGAAGGCAGTTGGCCCAAAGCCAAGACAGTCACAACCACCGGCGAATAGCCGGAAGCAGTGCCGGACAGATATGAAAACTCGCCCGCCTCGCAGAACTGTTTCTGCAGATTCCCGATAACGTAGTTAGCGGGTTGGCCAGTTGCGCCCGACGTACAACTAAGCGAGATCGTATGCGACGCAGTGTTCAGTTGCGTGCCGAGATTGAGACTGCCGGTCAATTTAAGATCGGCATTCATCACGAGATTGCCGCCGTTGGCGATCGAGAGCCCGCCGATAGTGGCAGGGGCGCTTACGGTGACTGTGCGTCCCGCAGGAATGATCACGTTCGTGAGCGCGCCGGGAACTCCGTCCGACCAGATTGCGTCGTCATCAAGGTTGCCGTCCGCAATGGCGCTCGTTTCAAAGAACAGGAAACTCACCATGTTGCTCGCCGGACGCCCGACAAATAGACGATTGCGTGGCGCGTCATAAAAATGCGGCAAGAAAGCAGAACTCGGGTTCGTCACCGTGCCGAGGACACTGTTGGCCGAGGAGATTGGACCAACGGCGCCACTCGTTCCGTCGCCGAAGGTAACTGCGCCCGCATTCGCGATCCCGCCGTTGTCCCAGGTCTCGCTCCGCACAACGTAGTTTCCATTGAGCAATGGTTCGACAAAGTTGCCGACTCGATCGGACGCCGTCGATCCGACCAGCGAGTTGGACGCAGAGACAGCGCCGGTGCAACCAGCCGTGCCGTTACAGAACGTTACCGCACCAGCCTCCGCTGCTCCTCCGTTGCTCCAACTCGGGCTGCTCACAACGTAGTTGCCGTTCAACAAAAGCCTGATCACGCCAATCCTGTCGTTCGCGCTTGTACCGACGAGCGAATTTGAAGCGCTGATAGTTCCGGTGCATCCGGTCGTGCCATTGCAGAACGTCACTGCGCCGGCATCCGTCACAGTTCCGTTGTCCCAATTTTGGTTTGCAACCGCGTAACTCCCATTAGGGAGAGCGGTAACGAAGCTGCTGAAGGAAGCATCACCCGTTTTTGTGCCGACGAGCGAATTGGTGGGATCGACCGGGCCGGTACAGCCAACGGTTCCATTACAGAATGTGAACGCGCCGGCATCCGCAGTCGCTCCGTTATTCCAACTCCTGCTGGCCACGACATAGTTGCCATTGGCGAGTGCCGTCGTACCGTCACTGCCGAGAGCATCGCCCGCGCTTGTTCCGGTGAGCGAATTGGACAGGGAAACGACTGTGTTCGCGCAACTGTTGGACGCCCCATTGCAGAACGTCACTGCGCCGACGCCGGCTATCCCCAGTGATGGGTTGTCCCAATCCGAGCTGTTAACTACATAATTTCCGTTTTTCAAGGCAAAAGCGCCGTTCCTGAGGCCGGTGACGCCGATCCGGTCGTTCGTCGAAAAGCCGACGAGCGAGTTGAAGACGCTGACTGGACCAGAGCAGCCCGTCGTGCCGCTGCACCACGTTACCGCGCCGGCATCTACTGTTGTGCCTTTGTCCCAGTTCGGACTTACCACGACGTAGTTACCATCCGACAAGACAACCACAGGATTGACAAAGTTTGTCGTTCCGGGAGGCGCTGCGTTGCCGACAGTATCAAATGACGTCGAACCGATCAGCGAATTTCCGGGATGGACACCGTTATTGCAGCCCAGCGTCCCATTGCAGAAAGTTACCGCCCCGGTATCGGACCCCAGGCCGTTGTCCCACAACGGGCTATTCACGACATAGTTGCCGTTGGGTAAAGGCGTGACGCCGTTGCTGCCAACACTCTGGCGATTCGCCGAACCGACGAGTGAGATGTTGGATGGGATTGTTCCCAGGCAGCCGGTTACGCCGTTGCACAACGTAACTGCGCCGAACGGATTTGGATCGTTAATCGAGTTGGGATTGTAGAAGCCGCTGGCCACAACGTAATTGCCGTTAGCCAATTCGACTATCGCGTTGCGAGGTCCGGGAATACTCCCGATTCGTTCTCCACGCCTCTCGCCGACGAGCGAATTGGAAGCACTGACCACACCGCCGCAGCCCGTTGTGCCTCTGCAAAACGTCACCGCGCCGACATCTTGAAATACACCGCCGCCCCCATGCCATAACGGGCTGTACACAATATAGTCGCCGTCCTTCAAGACGATGACGTCTCCTTTGCCAACCTGGTCTTCGGCACTTCCGCCGATAATTGTATTCAAAGTCGTCAGCTCGCCTTTGCAACCGATGTTTCCATTGCAGAACGTCACCGCGCCGACATTCTTTTTGATGGGTGGGAAGTTGGTGTCCCATTCGATCGAACGCACAACATAGTTGCCATTTGGGAGCGCGATAACGAACCCGACCTGGTCGAACGCCGATGATCCAATCAGCGAGTTGCCGAATGAAACCACTCCATTGCAGCCAGTTGTGGCGCTGCAAAATGTGACCGCGCCTGTGAAACTTGCAGCGCCATTGTTCCACCCGGAGCTTTGCACGACGTAGTTTCCGTTTGCCAGGACGACGATTCTGTTGCCGATCTGATCATTTGTCGTGCTGCCTTTAAGCGTGCTGATAACGGCATGCGTTACGCCGTCCAATAGATAGACCGCGCCGATATTCGTGACGCCGTTTTCGTCGAAGAGTGGATCGGTAACGACGATGTTTCCGTTGGGCAATACAGCGACCTGCGCGCCGAAGATGCCGCTGTTCGGTGGTCCATTGATGTCGCCCTGGTCTGCGAGAGCAGGTGTGAAAAACAAAAACGAGAGCAGAAGAGTCAGTAGTGCTTTGCTGGGGATGTTTATGAGTCCGCGTTTTGAGAGTGTCATGTTTGGTCCTTGTTCTTTCCTTTTAAGTCCGCAGTAAGAGTGCACACGTATATGACGAAGAGATCGCGCAGCAGGGCCATCGCCTCGATCTCTTCATTGAGTCTGAAAGAGGAAGTTGTCGAAGAGGTGGGGATATTACTGACGGGGCGGGAAATTTTTACTGCTAATTAAAAAGCAAAAGGGAGGGACCACGAGGATCCCTCCCTTTTTGGTTTAGGTTGAAGCTTCCTTACGGAATCGCTTCAACGTTGATGAAGAACTTGAAGGTTCCAGTTTGTTGAATACCCAGTAAGAACTGGACATTGATGGAACTTCCATTAGCCAGCGGCGCATCGAGGTCAAACGAACCGTCTTCCCTCGGACGCACGCGGACTGTGATCGTGCCGCGTTTGCCCTTACCGACCACTGCCGGGTTAACGGTGCTCACCGACATGCTTGAATTAAATCCTCCGCCGTTCGGTTGTGATGGCGGTTGGTCAAGCACTGTGCCTTCGATGTTCACTGCAGCTCCGCATGGGTTGGTAACGCCTACTGCGGCCGATGATGTTCTTGGCCGCAGATCGGCGATGCCGGACGGCGCCGGGAAGGTCGTTATATCGACCACCCTGAACCGTAACCTCGTGATCGGGGCTCCCGTGTTGTTTGTAAACGTGCGCCGAACGTTCAGCGTGCCGAACGTTGAATTGTTGGCCGGATCGCTCGTGAAGTCACGAACTCGATTCGGCGCAGCCGACGCCGCCATACACGGGAAGGTCAGGATTGCCGGTATCTGAGCATTCCTTTCAATCGGACTGGCAAGGTTCTCAGGACCAGGCGCTCCCAGTCGTTGACCGGCGCCTGCACTGGTTCCATTCGTATCCACGAAGTAGAAGTCAGTCGCATTGTTGCCGTTATCGACCAACGATCCACCACTCGGGCATGGGCCCATCGTGGTTATCGAACCACTCTTACCGCAGCTATCGCGAACGAAAGAGTAGTCGATCGAGAACGGTGTCAACGTCGGTAAACCGGTGCCTTCGCGGAACAGAGTTGGCGAAGAGGTGAAACCAACTGCGTCAAGCCTGTTAGCGAGGACGAAGTTTGCGACGGTTGACGTATTGAACAATGCCAGACCTGAGTTATCAGGAATGTCAGTTGTGAACGTGATGTCCGCAGCAGCATACCCGCTAAGGCTGTACGCCACCGAGTTAGCGCCAAGGTAGTGACCTCTGGCCGGAATTACTGTGCCATTCGGAATCACAAAGCGCGCGGTTCCATCGGAGGCAACCAACGCCCAACCTGACGACGCATCGGTGGTAGCTACCGTGACCGGAGTCGAGTTTGGATTAAAGATTTCGACAAACTCATCGTTTGCTCCACTTGGACCACGTTCGCGGAACTCACTGATGATCAGTGAAGTAGCGCCTGGTCCTGCCGGAGTTACAGTGACGTCGAACTGACAAGTCGCTGCATTGGCTCCGGTGACGTGCACGGTAGTTGTGCCCACCGGGAAAGTGGAACCTGACGGAATGTCGTATCCCAGAACACCGCATGCTCCGTTTGGCGTGGCTGCGGGGTAGTTAACCACCGCGCTGGTGCCACTGCCATCAGCCGGTACGGTGATGTTTGCCGGACAAGTCAGCGTGCAGGTTTGCGTGTTGCACACCGATTCAGAAGTGGTGACTGTTAAGTCCCAGCCTCCTGCGAAGGTGCCGACGTCGGTTGCGGCGTCGTCAACCACGTAGAGACTCCAGGTGCCGTTCGGATCCAGACCGCCAAATGCTGTGGCGAAGGTCGCCGCACCACCTGGCGCCGGTGACAGGTATGGACTTGCCGGAGCTGGCGCCGGGAACGGATCCTGCACCGTGCCGAAGTTGCCAGGCCTGAACGTGCCTGTTTGATTACTGGCCACGTCACCCAATGCATTAGCGGCTGCGTCGTCAAGGGTGATCGTCGCGCCGACCCAGTCGTTGGTATCGCCCGCATCGGAAATTACGATGAACTTCTGTCCGGTTGGACCAACGAGCAATACGTCGACGTCATCCGGGAACGTATGACTCATGTTCTTCAGAGTGACGCTGACTTTGCTTACCGGCGCCGTGATGCCGGAAACGGTGATGTTCGATGGATAAGGCGTCGACGGTGCTCCTGTCGTAGCGCCTGTTCCGGTGCCTGGGATGACTATCGCGGTCGCATTGGAGAATGTCTGGTTTGCCGTGTTAGTCGTTCCCAACTGGAATGTATAGTTAATAGTTCCGAGGTTGGTTGGACCATCCTGGAACTGAATCGATGCGGTGATTGTCTGGCCGCACGTTCCGTTAGCCACAAACGTGTATGGCTGAGAAACCGCGGGACCGCCTGCGGTGACTACACCATACGTTTGCTGGACCGTGACTGGCGTCACACCTCCGCTGATCTGCATCGTGCCCACGAGGTTCGTGGTGTTGCCGTCGCCGGTGTTCACGACCGGGAAGGTTGCGGTGACTGTTTCACCCGGATCCGGAGCGTTATTAGCTGGCGTGATGCTCTCAGCCGTGATTGTTGCAGGGCCGCCTGAAGCGATGATTGGCGTTCCGGCAATGCCGCAGCAGACAAACGGTTGACGCGAAATTTCGAGCGTCACACAACCGACCGTACCTGTATCCAGCGTCGCGTTATCGTTGACGCGCAGTTTCCAGGTTCCGTTAATCGATTTGCCATTGAGAACGGACAATGGCGAGTCTGGACGGAACGTGCCCGCAAACGGCGGTAATGCATCTCCGATTGCAGTCGCGGCCGCGTCGTCAAAAACGGTCGGAGTGCCGGAACAATCGTTCGCGCCGGTTCCGTAGTTATCACCTCCGCCCAATGCCGTGTCGTTGTTTTGCGACAGCACGACGCTGGTTCCATCCGGCGCAACCAACTCGAGAGTCAGGTCGGCGTCGAACGTGTGGTTCAACCGAACGCGAACATTGACGTCCGCCGCTGAGCCGTTTTGGTTGACGACGATGGGGACCTCAATCGTTGTGTTGTCCGGGATTGGGGTGGCGATGTTACCTGTCGAGAAAGTTGAAGTGCTTGCTGCTCCGAGGGTGCCAATTCTCAAGGTGTACGTAACTGTACCCAGGTTAGTGGCGCCGTCTTGCAGTTGCAGTGTTATCACCAGGTCCGCTCCGCATAACAAGGAAGGATCCACGGTGAAGGTAAATGGTCTCGTGACTGCCGGTCCGCCCGGAGTCAAAGCTCCGTAGTTTTGTGGACCAGACGGGGACGTGACGCCGCCAGTTGCCTGCAGGGTCGCGACGAGGCTAGTCGTGGCGGCGGTGCCGGAATTGGTTAGTGGCAGGTCGATGGTGATGGTTTCAGCCGGTTCCGGAGCGAGATTCGCGGGAGCGCAGGATTCAGCCGTGATCGTCGTCGTGCCGCCTTCGAGAACGGGAACGTTCGCCGAGGTTGCATTGGAAATCACGAGCGCGAAGTCCTGGTCGAGCGGATCCGCATCACCCGGAACGCCATTGCCCGCGATGTTTGTGGCCTTAACTCTGACGACGATGCTGCCAGTCAGGCCCGCGGGAATGAACACGCTTTCCACGTTGTTGCGAATGTCGGCCACGCCGCCGGTCACGGAATTTGCACCGGAGAAAACGTTACCTTTAAAGGTGTTGCCGCCGACGATAACTTCCAGGTCGAGGTTGTTGATAAACGCGTTACCGGAAGTTGGTCCCGGCGGATCGGTCCACGCCAGCGTGACGCGAACCGGCGCGGCTGCGCTGTTGATCGTGCCGGTGAAAATTCGCTGTTGACCGGACGCGGTGAACTTGTCGGCGCCTACCTGATCCCTGCGAATGCTGCCGACGGTAAACAGGTCGAAGTAGTTGGCGAAATTGACCTGACCCATGCCCTGGCTCATTGAGGGCAATGTGTCATTGGCGCCGGTGCCAGTCATATAGGCGGCGGTGTTCATAATCATTGCTTTGGTCAGCGCCGGGCTCGGCGGTGTCAAAGTTTGATTAATGAAGTGCTGCCGAATCAAGGCTGCGAAGCCGGCCACTGCGGGTGTTGAGTGGCTGGTTCCTGAAGACGCGGTGTACCACTGTTGGCCGCCGCCCGGGAAGAAGTTGCCACCGCCCGTGCCGCCGCAAACACCAACGGCGTTGAAGCAAGCGAGTTGAGAGCCATTGCCGCTGCCGGCAGGACTCGCAATCGCCGATTGGGCAACGCCACCCGAGATGTGCGTTCCACCGGTGACGACGTCTGGTTTACGACGGCCGTCAGCCGTTGGACCACGGCTCGAAAAACCGATGATGTCGTTATGGCTGTCAGCGCCGGTATCCGGCACTCCACAACCGTCACTGCCGCCGAAAGGTTGAACGCCTTCCGCTGCGCCGACTGTGATGACATTCTTGGCGGTGCCTGGCAGGCCCACTGAGCCTGAACCCGAACCGTCGTTACCGGCCGAGAACAGAATCACGTATTCCTGGTTGCCCGCTGCGGGGAACGCGGCGCCCGTTGGTTGAGCATCGCGGACCAGCGCATCGTATTCCTGTGAATCGATCGAGTAAGCGTTGCTGCTTGCGCCCCAACTGTTCGTGCTGATGCGCATTGTGTCGTTATAAGCAGTCGACTCGAGCGTGGTGTAGTTGGGGTCCGTAAAGTCTCCAGTCGGCGCGCCGGAATTGTCGAAGATAACCGACGAACCAACCTTCGTGAACGGGAACACACCCAGGCCGTAACGGAAGCCCTGTGCATCAGCATGCGGAGCGGCGCCGAAATTCACGCCGCCGACGGTTCCGGTCGGCACGTAGCCAGTGACGACGTGCGCATTCAAGTTACCGTGACCGTCGCACGCCTGTGTGGTCGAGCCTGGACCAGTCGGCGTGCCGACGACGCGCGAGTAAACAACGCGGCTGTTTGCCGCTGAGGCAGGATTGCCGAGGGCGTACAAGCCGAAGTGGTTTGGCGTGGCAGAGCCGTTGTCGACACCGCTGTCGGAGACGTTTACGCCGAAGCTGGTGGTAGTGGTGGTAAAGCCTTTCGACGCGAGGTAACTGAGATAGTCACCAGGAGTCGGGGCGTTACCGGTGACATTACCGGCCATGATTTGGTTCTGGCGCTCGTCCATCTTATGTGGCCGGCTCCACACGGCGATTGAAACGACATCGCCACGTTCGGCCAGTTCACCGACAACAGCGCTCGGCGGTAATGCGACCACGACGTTAACGTAGTGGAGCACATTTGCCTTGCGAACGATCGGTTCGAGTTTGAGCCTGTCGATCAAACCCAAAGTGGTCGCATTTTCAGCGCTATCGTTAACCAACTGGATTGCATATAGCTGATTACCCTGCGCGCTTTGACTGGCTAACGGCCCTTTTGACGAGGCATTTTTTGTCGCGGCCGTCCGGTTGAGAGTGTCCTCAACATCCGGCGCGATCCGGTGATCGCTGGTGTACGGGTTGTCCCACTGTACATAGGTGCGGGCCGAAAGCGATCGTACAGCGTTGATGGCTGAGGCATCGCCGTAGACCAGGTACGCATTGTTGGGAATGTAGGTGACGATCTTCGCACCAGTGTTCACCAACGCGTCGTACCATTCGCGTTTGATTGGCCCGGCAAACTGGATGAGGTGCATGCTGCGGCCAGTGGTCACGCGACGAACTTTCAAGGAACGCATGTCTTGAGCTTCGCTCGTCGTGGTGTCGATGGGACCTGAATTGAGCAGGACGAGGTTGTTTTCGTCCACAACTTCAACGCCCGGACCCTGCGCCTTCGCGGAAAGCTCAGTTGATACGTCGAAAAGTTTGTAGCTGCCGTAATCGGCAATTAAGCGAGCACCCTGCGCTTCGAGCGCGGCTGAGGACTTTGCATCGCTGGCCATAACTTTATGGCGCGTGCCGGGGCTGCGATAGAGAGCGGTTGCCGGCGCACTCGCCGACGATTTGCCCCCTTCTTTTTGTTTATTGGTGGTGGTTGTTGCCATAGGCGTAAAGGCCCAAAACAGGCCCGCGATACCTAAAGCAACCCCTAGAGTTAACGACCAGCGAATAGTCCTGTTCATCTAGAGAGGCTCCTTGAAAATGAAGGTAGAACTTAATGGATCAGCGAAAACCGATCAGCAAAACTGTAGACTCAGGCCGATACTGACCTTGAGCCTACTCGAACGAGGAAATGCAAACTACGGTTGTAGGGACAGCTAAAAGGTGGTTAGAGACACCTTTTACCCACGTGCGAAAAAAGGCATGTCAGAAAATCTGACGATTGCTAGACCCAATCCTTGAGAAAAAGATTACGAATTATGGTTGCGCATGTTATGAGGGCTTGCGGGTTATGTCAATGGAATTTCGGATCAAATTTGGATTACTACTAGAGGACGTACTGCATATGCGTAATTTTACGGAGGAAGTTTTAAGTGAACGTCCGGGCGTTTTGATCCAACTGCTTCACTTTCAATAAGTAACTCACCACCCGTTGGTCTAAATGGTCCGGGTAGGTGAATCCCAGGTTCTGACCCACCTCGCGAGTGACGCGGCGCATCAGGTTGATGGTCCGAAACAACGCTTCCCAGTTTTCTTCCAGGCCGGCGCCGACATAGGTTGTCTCCAGCTCAGACCACAAGTCTGGTTGAAGGTGTCGCTTCAGCCTGCGGCCGTATGGTCCGGGTTTCAGGGACCATTGGTGGGCGATTTCAGAATGCCATTCCAGCATCGGCCGCAGATGTTCCTGCTTCAACGAGTGATCCAATATATGTTTTGCGGCCATCAGATCGTCGCGCCACAGGAATTTCGCTACGTAAGCCGTATCGAGGAAGAAGCTTTCGATTAAAGCCAGGTAGCGTGCTTCAGTCGGTGGTGTCGGGATGTATCCGGAGTAAGTGGGAGTCTTCAGCCCGGTCGTCAGACCATCTTTGTCGAGCAGGACTTTATATCCGGCGTCAAACTCGGCGGGCAGGTGCGTGCTTTCCGCGACTCTCTGGAGGAGTTCGACGGGCCAGAGGTTGAAGTCTATCTTCAATCCATTCTCATACTGGACCACGTACGCCGATCGCTCCAGCCCATTCTCGGGGATAATTGGATCGCGGTAGACGGCTAACACTGGTCCAAAAGTCTCCAGCCAGGTCCGATCTGTATAGAGTGGCGGGACCGATTGCAGTGCCAGGATCACGTCGTAGTCGGAAAACAGATCTAAAGGAGCATTTGGGATCGCGCGCGAGCTGGTGAGAACCATCGCCCGAACCAGATCCTGTGAATTCGCCCAGCGGAGTAAGTTTGCGATTGGTGAACCACGTTCGCTCATTTGACTTCTATTTAGTGTGACCGGATAATCCCTCGCGTTCTATCCTCTCCCGTCCCGACTCTTTCCCCAACGACAAAACCAGTTTTTCGAGATAGGGCTCCGGTTCGACGAACGCCTGCCGCTTTGCCGCACGCAGCGGTATGGGTCTGTGTCCGCCGTTGCTCTAAGGGCAAGGGCGGGTTCCCCAAAATGCTCCCGCCCTTACCCTGTTTTCTTTAATTGAGGTTTACTTCTTCCATTCTATTGGAAACAACGTTCCCGCTTTTTCCGCCGTAATCTCCACACCAGCCAGCGACAACGCATAAGCCAGCACGCTGTCGTGTTTGTTTGCGAGGTCGTTGGCGGAGGGAAGCTTTAGTTCGTCGGGGGCAACACCCACATGCTCGAGGCTCTTGCCGTCCATCATAATGATGTCTGCATCGGTGATGCTGACGGCGTACGGTATGTATCTGTCGGTACCGATCGTGTGAGAATGAACGCGCGACCTCATGACCCCGCCTGCCGAGCGATCGCCGATCACCGTGCCGCGTTTTTCCAGTTGGACCACACGCGCAAACAACTCAGACGCGGATGCCGATCCACTGTCGATCAGTACGATGATCTTGCCCGCGAAAGCCTCCTTACCTCTTGATTTGGCTTTCATCTCCTTTTCTTCTTTGCGTCGTTTGACGTCGCCAACCTTTATCTCGCGGTCGAATACGTTTTCGATCAAAGCCAGGAGTGTGTCTACATAGCCGCCACCATTTCCACGCAGATCGAGAATGAGCGTCTTGCGTTTCTTCACCTTCTCGACCATGTCCCGGACCTGAACCGCGTCCTGATCGAAGCCGGGCATCTTCCAGACGAAGACATCACCCATTTCGACATAACGTTGACGATTGAGATGAGCGTCTCTTTCCGCCTCAAGGATCAGATCCTTGACGTCATAACCCTGTCCGTAGACGCTGACACTGAGGACCTTCTTGCCTTCCTGAACTTTGGCGGCCACGTCGAGTTGCTGCTGCTCGCCGTTGGGTTTAATCACCGTGAGCCGCATGCCGGGGCGCGGACGAATCTGGTGGTAGAGATAGAGAATCTTCCAGACGTTGTTGCGCGTGGGTTTCAAGCCATCGATAGAAACGATCTCGTCACCTTCTTTCAGACCTTTTGCCTCCGCGTCGCTTTTCGGTTTGACTGCGACCACAAAACACCGATCGCCGATGGCTTTCATCTGCCAGCCGTAATCTGTTTTGTACGTGCGGCCCGGCGGAAGAAAGAAGGTGTGCGAGTCGTCGAGATCGAGCAGGACCTGACCGACGACGCCAAGGACCTGCGCGAGAGTAGTGGCCTGGTCAATTTTCGCTTCAGCAGTCTTGAAGCGCTCGTCCAGATTCATGCCACGATACTCTGGATCGTAATAGTGCTTCTCGAGATCGGTTTTGATCGCGCTTAGCATCGCCTTCGCATTGTGGCGGTCATCGCTTGTTGGAGGGGTTTGGGAGTAAGTGAGAGAGAACGCTGTCAGCAGAAACAGCAGAACTATCGACGTTCGTGCAGGGGAATAGTGATTATTCATGGGCTTTCGTCTAATGGCTTTCTAATGGGATTTGCGTGGCACTACGGAAGGGCACAAAGGAGCGGCGCATCAACGCGGCATCTTATGCGACTTTGTCAGGCTATAGCAATATACTAGGCGCACGAAGTAGTGTCTTATTTGCTCTGCGTTCTCTGCGTCCCTCTGAGATCTCTGCGTAAACACTGACTTTCAAATATTTAACGCAGAGATCTCAGAGGGACGCAGAGAACGCAGAGCAATTAAGACGTTTAAAAATTCACAGGTGACATACGAAGCGAAAGGACGTGTAGCATGCCGGTACGAAAAGCAGAGGCCGAATGGAACGGGAACCTGGCGCAGGGAAGCGGTCGATTGAAAGTGGGCAGCGGGGCTTTCGATGGTCCTTATTCTTTTAAGTCTCGCTTTGAAGAGGGCGAAGCGGCTACGAATCCCGAGGAGTTAATTGGCGCCGCGCACGCAGGTTGTTTCACGATGGCCCTGACTGCTCAACTCACTCGCGCCGGTATCACCGCGACGCGAATTCATACCGCTGCGAAAGTGACACTGGAAAAGGTCGGCGACGGCTTTTCGATTACGCGCATCGAGCTCGAGACCGAAGCCGAAGTGCCGGGCATCGACGACGCGGGCTTTCAGAAATACGCAAACGACGCCAAGGTAAATTGTCCGGTATCGAAAGCACTCGCAGGCGCCGAGATTCATTTAACTGCCAAACTGCTTCAGTCTTAACTCAAGCAAAAAAATTCGCGCCGCAGTAATACGGAGAAGGGTTCAGCAACTTCTCCGTACGGCAGTTATTTTGCGGACCATCGCGTCGCCGGCTCCGATGGCCAAGGGCGAGGTCCGCCTCGAATGAACTCATACTCAAAGGAAAAAAGATGAGATACCAAAGTTTGATTCTGAAAAAGATGATCGCGCTGGCGCTCGCGTTCATGTTTTTGATCGCATCGAGTGTCACGCGTGTTGAGGCTGCAACTCCGGATCTGACCCCGCCGCAGATCGAGGCGGTGATTGAGGACGCCTTCGCCGGGTTGGTTTCGTTCGACGCCCAGCGGGTTTTGAACAATTTTGCCAATGACGCAGTGCTTGAAGATCCTGTCGGAACTCCGCCGCTGCAGGGCTCGCAGGCGATCGCCGCTTATCTGGCAACATTCCCCACTCTCTTCGATCACATGAAACTTTACTCGCTGGACATCAAGGTGCGTGGTCAGGAGGCGGCCGTCACGTGGAGGATACGTTTCAAGACGAAGACCGGAAACACTTTCTTTCTGGAAGGCATTGGTTTCTTCGAGTTCAACCAGCAAGGGAAGATTCAAAGAGAAAGAGAGTTCTTTAACCTGGAGTACTTTCTCGCGCAGTTGCAGCAGTAGATCGTTACGACATCCGGAAAGGTTCTTTAGCAGCGGCTGCCGGTTTTTCGGCAGCCGTTGCTGTTTTAGTGAGCCGCGCTTGACGGAATTCCTAGAGTTCAAGTATCTTGATGTCAAGATAACTATGAACAAGGCCAAACAAGAATCGTTGACGGGTGGGAGCGGTGTTCACGTTTTCCTGGTGTTGTGGAAAGCGGCGCGGGCGGTTGAGGCGTACGCGGAGAAGAGCGTCGCGGATCTGGAGATGTGCGGCAGCGACTTCGCCGTGCTCGAAGCGCTGCTGCACAAGGGACCGCTCGCTGTAAACGAGATTGGAAAGAAGGTCTTGTTGACGAGTGGATCGATCACCGTCGCGGTTGATCGTTTAGCGGATCGAGGGTTGGTGGAACGGCGTGCTCACGGCGCCGATCGGCGAGCAAAAATCGTTCATTTAACAAAAGAAGGCAGAAAACTTATCGCGCGGGCTTACGCCGATCACGCCGCTGATCTCGAACAGTTGGCCGCGGCGTCGCTGAGCGCGAAGGAGCGTGCCACGCTTATCAAATTGCTAAAACAGATCGGGTTCAAGGCGTTAGAACAAGGAGATTTATCAAATGAGTAATATTCGAGCAGGCCAGCGCGGGATCGCTGGAGTCGTGAACAGTATCGAGACTTTAGAAGGCGGCGGCTTTCTTGTCCGGCGGCCTTTTCCGAAAGCGTCATTTTCTGAATTTGATCCGTTCCTGTTGCTCGACGAAATGGGACCGATGGAAGTTGCGCCGGGTGAAGCGAAGGGCGCGCCGGATCATCCGCACCGCGGATTCGAGACTGTGACCTATATGTTGTCGGGTGAGATGGAGCATAAGGATTCCAGTGGACACAAAGGCCGGTTAACGCCGGGCGACGTGCAATGGATGACTGCCGGAGCGGGTGTGGTCCATTCCGAGATGCCGAGCCGTGAGTTTCAGCGAGCCGGCGGCCGCATGCATGGATTTCAGCTTTGGGTGAACTTGCCAAAGACCGACAAGATGATGAAACCGCGTTACCAGGAAGTTCCGCACACGCAGATTCCTAAAGCGACTTCCGCCGACGGCCTGGTCACGGTGAGTGTGATCGCGGGTGAAGCATTGGACCAGAAAGCCGTCATCGAGACGCGCACCCCGATCATCTACTTGCATTATCGAATCAAGCCCGGCGGCGTGGCCGTGCAGCCGGTGCCGGGTGCTTACAACGCTTTTGCGTACATCGTCGACGGTGAAGGACTGTTCGGCGCAGGACGGGAACGAGCTGTTGATGGCCAGATGGTTCTGTTTGCTCGCGATGGCGACGAAGTAACTATCGAAAATCCGGCTGACGCGAAGTCCACACTTAACGTCTTGTTGATCGGGGGCGTGCCGTTGAACGAACCGGTCGCGCGTTATGGACCATTCGTGATGAACACAGAGGCGGAGATCCGTCAGGCATTCGAAGATTACCGCTTGGGCAGGATGGGTTCTCTGCGGTAAACATCGCGTAAGAACAAATAAAACGGAGAGGACACAGAGAATACGCGGAGTTAGCAGAATGGTCTTAGCCGTTATGGGTTGACTTTGCGCGGAGGGACGACGGTGACGCGAAGACCGAATAGCCGCGCGTCTATTGAATATGCGCCGGGGCCGAGAAAGAAGAGCGCGGCGGAGGTCAATATTCTGAGAATGTAGACGACAGCAAGGGGCTGATCGGCCAGGAAGAGATTCAGCAGGGCGCCGATGCAGGCGATGATGGAGAGGATGGGCGTGAGGAGCCCGACTAGAAGACCGAACGACAGCAGACCGATTAATGAAATCAACGACCAGTGCAGGACATTCGAAGCCAGGTTGAAGCGATTCGTAACGTTCAAAGCGAACATCGCCGCGACGGCGATCCTTAAGAGAAGCAGCCCGATTCCGGGGCCACCTTGAGGAAACATGGCGTAGAGTCTTTGCACAGGTTTAAGTTAGCGGCTTTCCTGAGAATCGAATACCCGAATTGAGGCTACATTCCACTCACTCTTTTGAGGTATCAGAACTGAAGTTTGAGTGCGAACTGGATCGAGCGCGGTCCGCCAACCTGGTAAAGAGGATTGAATCCGCCGTTGGCCCCACCCGAACCAAGACTGTTTGCCAGCGTTTGAGTTGAGAAGCCGAACAACGGACTGGTCAGGAGATTTGTGGGACTGCCGAAGTTCGGATGGTTGAAGAGGTTGAAAAACTCCGCCCGGAAGCGAAGGGCGAATCGTTCCGTGAGCTGAAACTGTCGCTGCAAACCGGCATCGACTTGCCACGCTCCGAATCCACGCAACACGTTTCGTCCGAAATTACCTTGTGTTCCGGCCGGCGCCGCAGCAAAAGCCGCGCGATTAAAGATCTTCCCACCGGGGAATTGCGAACCATGTATCTCAAGTGGCACTCCCGCGACGAGGTTTGGCCGAGGTGCGAGTAGCGTTCCGGCGGCGACGAAAGTCGCGCCGGCAATGTTCACGGGCGGCGCTGATCTCGCGAGAATGAAAGTTTGGAACGACCAGCCGCCGAAGATGTGATGCGCGATTCGCTGCGACGACGGAAACGGCAGATCGTAAGTCGTGCCGGCAGTGAATGAATGCCGGACGTCGAAATCGGAATTGCCGCGGTCCACATTCGGAGGTGCAATCGTAGTCGCCGTGTTGAAGTTACTGCTGGCATCGCTCGAAGCAATATCTATCGAGTGCGAGTAAGTGTACGACGCCAGCGCCTGGAAGCGCCGCGACAGGCGACGCTGAAACTTGATCTGCATCGCATGGTAATCGGAGCTTGCGGAGTTGTCGGTTATCGCAACGGATTGAAAAGTCGGATTAGGATTGACGAGTTGAGTTGTGCGAAGCAAATCACGTCCCGCTGCGCCGATGTAAGTGACGGACAAACTCTGATCGCTGCCAATTGATTGGTCCAACGCCAGGCTCCACTGGTAAGTCCGCGGCAGTTTCAAATCAGGATCTGCTACAAAGATCGTGCTCACCGGCGGATTGAGTGTGAATGCCGGCGCGGCGGCGTTCTGCGGA
>DATELZ010000234.1:0-32810 GCA_035276045.1 Pyrinomonadaceae bacterium
CAAAGCGCTGCCGCGTCTCTCAGTTTTCTTCTTTGCGTCTTTGCGCCTTTGCGGGAAACTTCTTGTGCAAAAGCGCGGGCCGCGTCTCGTTGAGCGTCAGGCGCGCACCTGACATCTCCCCTATCCTGAGCCGCGGCCCCGCGCGTCACGGCTGATCGCTTTCGCTACCGAATCGCCCCACAAAACGTTAGCGTCGGCGACCGCCTCCTCGAAAACCGCCACCTCCCCCTCGGGAAAATCCTCCGCCGCGATAACCACCTACACTGCCGCTGCTCCTGCTGCGACTGTAGGAACCATAATCGCGACTGCGTTGCGCGCCGCTGCTGCGGGCGGCGCGATCGCGTTCGAGCGTGTTCAGCGTACCGCGATCCATTTGACTCGGACGGGAAGCTTGTCCTTGTCCTGCCCGTTCACCTCTTGCTCGCTCTGTCCGCTCTGACTGTCTGGCCCGATCGTTCATCATACTGTCGCGCACGGCGTCACGTTGTTCCGGCTTGACTACGGAATTCCAGTTACCGTTGTCCCACTTGGACCAGTTGCCGTTCTGATCGCGCCGGTACACGTTTCCATCGCGACCCGCGTACACGTTGTCGCCTTTGGCGCCGACGAACCCGCGTCCATCCTGTCCGCGACGCGAGATCATGCCGCCGTCGTCGCCACGGGTGACACGCGTTGTATTACCGGCGCTGCTGGTGAATCGTTTGGTGTTTACCCAGTCGTCGCCGCGCTGCACGTGGGTCGATCCCCAACTGCCGTAGACATTTGAGCCCTGGCGCGTTGCCGCGTAAGCGCCGGTGCGCGGGTTATAAGCCTGCGCCGCGCCACGCGCTCCGTATGGTCCATAGGCAAAAGCGCCGCGGGCGTAGGTTCCGGTGGACGGGTTATAGCGCGCGCCAAAACCAGCGCCGCCGTATGGTCCATAGATCCTGCCCGCCGTTCCATACACGCCGGTGTACGGGTTGTACCACGCGCCGTAACCGTAAGTGCGCCAATAGGGGTAATAGATCGGGTAGTAACCTCCGTACCAATAATATGGCGGGTAATACCAGCCAGTGCCCCAAACAGCGCATCCCCAACCGATCATTAAACCTGTATAGCCGGCGTAAGCGGCATAGGTGACCCAATCATCGTCGTCGTTGTCGTCGTCCTGCACTGTTACATAGGTAACGTTGTGCGACGGCGAGTTGACGGGTATCTGGTAGATCTCTTTCGGCACCGAATCGGCTAAGGTCCACGGTCCTTTCGGATTGTTGGACATGAACCACACGCCCTGAAAGCACATGTAATACAGGTCGCCGGCCTTGATGATGTCCTTGTCGGTATTGACCGCGCGTTGCAAAGTCGTTCCCTGGATGTTGTCGTACTGCGGATCGCCCTGATAGACGACGTCCGGCGCAGCAAGCTCTTTCTTATTGACGCGAGCAACCTGTGGAATTTCAGCCAACAGGACCGCTTCCGCGGCTTGTTGCGTGCCGGGCACCGAGGCCAATACGCGAGAGCGCGGGTGTTCGAGAGAAATGTGCTTGAAATCTTCGGGCAAACTCGGCGTGGCGAAGGTCCAATGACCACCCAACCCCGGAGCTGAAAACCAGCGGCCGGCTACCAGGTAATACACTGGACCATCCTTGCCCATGCGGAAAAGATCGCTTTCCGTGTTGCTGATCCACAGCAGTCCGGTATTCGGAACAGGAACGTATTTCGGTTCGCCTGTGATGTATATCAACTCGGTTGGATCGGTCGTGACGTAGACCTTCGGCGGATCTTTAACAGCAACTCCGGGAACGTTGGCGCGCACGTCTTTCCAGTTTTCATCGTCGGGGAGCTTGTTGAAGCTATCGGGAAGTTTGCCGGCGCTGGACCAGTAGCCTTGCAAGTCGGTGGCTCTTAGCCAGCCGGTGTCGTTACGGAGGTAGTACATACCGGTCGGCGGATACTGGAAGATGTCCCAGTTCGTATTCACTGCAAACTTCAGCTCGTTGTCTTTGATTGGGCTCCAGATCGGCTTGCCGTCGAAACTCACGAGAACAGAAGGCGTCTGAGTAAGAATGATTCGCGGCGGATCGCTTTTCAATCCGTCGACGTTCTTGGGATTGATGGTGCTCTTGTCAACGAAAGCAAGCACGCGATCGAGAGCGATGATTCGATCTTCCTGGGGCAGGTTCTTTTCGATCTCGGTGACGATCTCCTGCGTCTGCTCTTTTGAAAGCGTTTGAAAATTGGTTTCCGCAATTTTCAGCGTCGAGAACTTTACGAGGCGCTGTTCGAGGGCAACTTCGGTGTCGCTCTCGAGCTTAACCGTGCCCAGGGCGGGCTTCTGTTCGCCTTTCGCTACGTAGGAAACGGCGGTGAAGGCCACGAGATGTTTCTGATCCTGCCAACTCGCGATCTGTGGTTCGTAGATCACGAGCTGCGCTTCGCTGGGCAGACTGTAACCACGTGGCCAACCCCGATCAGTCGCTGGTTGATTGGAAGCTGTCCGGGCTGCAGATTGCGGACTCCTGCCGGCGACGCCGGATACAGACATCGCCAAACTCATAATGATTGAAATTGCGATTAGCCGCATGAGACACCTCTCGGCAAAATGATCCATGCAACTGATTCTACTGACGTGAACAGACGCGTATAACTGTCACTTTTGACAGGCGAGTCCTATTTGGACAGATCGATCAAGTGATCGCGAATCAATTCGTAAGGAGCGGGCGAGATACTTCCCCTGCCGAAGAAAGGCCGGTCGTTGATGGTGATCATCAAGAGGACGAGAGCGAGAAAACCAGACATCAGGATAATGAGAGCAGCATGCAGCTTGACGTCCGAGATCTGATAGAAGTAGGCGACGCCAATACTGATTGCAGCGCCCAGCCAGATCACCGCCCACATCGTCCCTGACAGTCCGCTCCTGACAGCGTCGAGTCGTAAACGACGATATTCGATCAAGTGGTTGTAAGCGCGCAGTGTTTCACTGTGCAGCGCCATCTGGCCCTGGTTCGCAGGTTGGAAGGAATACAAGTGAGCTTGAAAAGCATCCATGATCGCAGTGCCGCGGGGCAGGATCTGACCTTTCCTCTGCGCCGGCCACGACTCGTCGATAATGAAAACAGTATATTCGCGCAGTCCGGCTCGCAGTTCATCGCGCGCCGGCGCAGGATAGCCGCTTACGTCACGATAGAGCGCGCCGATCGCGCTGGCCTCGCGCGACACCAGATCTGAAGCGTTGATATTTGTGTTCCAGACGGCGACCGCAATCAGACCGACAGTGATTCCATAGAACACCCCGATTGCCTGCACCGTTCCGCTGACCGCATCGTTGATTCCTTCGCCAAATTTGAAGCGAGGAATGGCAAACCACCTGGTCCAGAGAAGCCCGGCCAGAGAAACCAACTCGACGATTGCAACCAGCACGAGACCGGCGTGCAACGGCGACATGTCGTATAACCAGGTTGGCACGCTGCGTCTCTCTCTTAACTAATCAGTGGCGCGGAAATTCAGCGACACATCCCTTTTCGTCGTCTTACTCATGCCCTGCAACGAGATGCTCTCGACAGACTTCTTTTCCTCACCACGCAGCAGCATTTCACCACTCGCCTCAACTCCACCGCCAGTTGCGCCACCAGTGATCTTCAGCTCGATCACCTTCGGAGCATTCTCCTTACGCGACCAGTTTCCGGTTATAAAGATCGTGAATTCCGAGATCAGACTGATCTCCGCCTTGCCATCGCGGAACAGTTTTATGACCACCGAACTGATTTTGTACTCCTGGTCGCCAAACTTGAGCCGGCCATCGCCTTTCGCATGGGCGACGATCGAATCAGGTTCCTGGATGGACCAGACCGGCGAGACCGCTAATAGAAGAAGAACGCATGGGACAACGCTTTTTCGAAGCAATCGCATGGAATGGCGCATGGAGCAGAACCTCCGGAAAGTCTCTAATGTGATCCCCATGCATTCTCCGCCAACTCAAAAAATTCGATAACTGTAAGTTTTGACAGTTTCTGGTTTGCTCTCGCGTTACTCTGCGTCCTCTGCGTCCTGTGCGGTAAACCTGGCTGGAAAGAATTAAAACCGCAGAGACGCAGAGGGACGCAGAGAGTGAAACTATGCCGCTAAAGGATTTGACTTTCCTTCTCCTGCCGCCTGCGCACAGCTCGTTGAAACCGGCTCTGAAACAGCGTATTCACCACCGCAAATATAAAAGCCGCCGACAACCCGCACAGCAACACTCCTGAAAGCCCTTCGATGCCCCCTAACAAACGCCAACGTTGCGGCAGCACGACGTCTCCATAGCCGATGGTCGAATAGGTGCCCAATGAAAAGTAGAGGGCAGTCTCAAAATCCGGAAAGAGATTGCGCCAGTAATAGAACGTGGCCCATATTCCAATCTCCAAAACATGAAGGCTGATGACCACGGCGAAGACAAACACGAGCAATCGAGCCTGGCGCGTTGTCGTCGCAAACGCTTCCCCCTCAGAAAACCTGAGCAGCAGCAACTGAGCGAAGAACATGATGCTGCCAATGTGGATGACCACACAGATCGCCACAATGGCCGAAGCAATCAGCAGTTCTCGCGTCATAAACACTGCTATTAAGAAAGTCCTGCCCGGATCAAAACACTGTCAATTTTGCTAGTGTGGCGTCTTCGAAACCGAACCTAGAATCCTCACCTATGAACATGCGGCAGTCACGCCATCTTTCATTCGCAGTTCGTTCTATCTGCGCCGCCGTCGCATTGGCGATTGGCGCGGGATGTTCGGGCAAAAGCGACGAAAAACATGAAGCTCCGCCGCCTCCGGCGTCGGTTATCGTCGCCGAAGTAACACAGAAGACCGTGCCAATCTACAGCGAGTTTGTCGGCCAGACGCGGGCCGACGAAACGGTCGAACTGCGTGCTCGCGTTGAAGGAATTCTCCAGAAAGTCTACTTCCGCGAAGGCTCGCCAATCAGGAAGGGCCAACTGCTCTTCACTATCGATAAGCGTCCTTTTCAAGCCGCTGTGCAGTCTGCCAAAGCACTCGCCACCAAGGCCGTTTCCGATCTGGCGCAAGCACAACAACGAACTGACGTGCTCGAAGCGCAGGCGCAACTGGCCGAAGCCCAAGCCGTGCTGACAAGAGCAGATCAGGACGTAGCTCGCCTCGCTCCCCTCGCAAAAGAAAAAGCCGTTACCGAACAGGATCTCGACGCCGCGATCGCCGCGCAAAAATCTTCGCGAGCCACGGTCGACGCGCGCAAGGCCAATCTGACGAACCTGGAAGCGGCAGTTAAATACACGATCGAACGCGCGAAGGCGGAAGTGTCCGCCAGTAGGGCCAAGGTTACCCAGGCCGAACTCGATCTCAGTTACTGCGACATCTACGCACCGATCAGCGGCGTCATCGGTTTTCTTCAAGTCGACGAAGGCAATCTTGTCGGCCGCGGCGACGCCACGTTGCTGGCGACGGTCTCCGCCTCAGATCCGCTGCTGGTCGATTTCAGCGTCAGCGAAATCGACTTCCTGAAATTGACCGATCCCTCAACGGCGGGAAAGCGCGCCGGAAGTTTGAGTTTCGACCTGCTGCTGTCGGATGAGAGCGTCCATCCCTATCACGGCGTGTTCCGCGTGTTGGATCGAACAGTCGATCCGCAAACCGGAACCTTGAAGGCCCAGGCCAGCTTTCCTAATCCCGGCAGTTATTTGAAGCCGGGACAGTTTGCCCGTTTACGCGTCGCGGTGGCGCAAATGGAAAACGCGATCCTTGTTCCGCAACGGGCGGTTCAGGAACTCCAGGGCGCGAAGACAGTCATGGTTGTCGACGCAGAGAACAAAGTCTCGCTGCGCACGATCAAAGTCGGAGACAAAGCCGATAAGGACGTCGTAGTGCTCGACGGTCTCAGCAGTGGTGAACGTGTGATCGTCGAAGGCATGCAAAAAGTGAGACCGGGAGGACAGGTCAATCCTTCAACCGCCAGTCAAGCGAGCCAGAACATTAAGGGGAGTTGACGGTCCATGTCTAACTTTTTTATCCGGCGTCCGATTGTCGCGATCGTGATCTCGATTCTGACGCTGTTGATCGGCGTCATCGTTATTCGCGGTCTTTCGATCGAACAATATCCTTTCCTCGCGCCACCCAACATCCGCGTCACTGCCACCTATCCAGGAGCTTCCGCCGAAGCCGTCGAGCAATCCGTAGCCACTCCGATCGAACAGGAAGTAAACGGCGTCGATCGCATGATCTACATGAAATCGTCAAACACCAGTGACGGACGAATGTTGCTTGACGTCAATTTCGAAGTAGGCACGGACCAGGACACTGCCAACGTGCTGACCCAGAATCGCGTCTCGACGGCTGAAGCCCGGCTGCCGGCGGAAGTCAACCAGCAAGGCGTCACGGTGAAGAAGCAGAGCCCCAGCATACTCATGGTAATCTCGCTCTTCTCACCGAAAGACGCCTACGACGCAAACTTTCTCATCAACTACGCCGGCATCAACTTGCGCGACCAGATTCTTCGCATTCCGGGTATCGCGCAGGTCGATCTCTTTGGCGGCACTGACTACGGCATGCGCGTTTGGATCAAACCCGATCGACTCGCCAAGCTGGGCCTGACCACTGCCGACGTCATCGCGTCGATCAAGGAACAGAACCTTCAAGCTCCGGCAGGCAAAGTTGGCGGAGCGCCAACGCCGGCGGACCAGGAGTTCACCGAAACTCTCAGCGCGCCCGGGCGGCTCATCACGCCGGACGAGTTCGAGAACATCATCATTCGCCAAACCGGCACCGGCGCAGTCGTCAGGATCAAGGACATCGGACGAGCGGAACTGGGCTCACAGGATTACAACTCATTCGGCCGTCTCAACGGCAAACCGGGCGGCGCGATGGCCGTCTACCTTTTGCCCGGCGCGAACCAGCTCAAGGCCGCGGAAACGATCTACGAGACTATGGAACATGCGAAGTCGCTGTTTCCGCCCGACATGGATTACAAGATCGTTTACGACACGACGCCCGCCGTCGAAGCCTCGATTCACGAGATCATGAAGACGTTCGTCGAGGCGTTGATTCTCGTCACGATCGTGGTTTTCATCTTTCTGCAGAATCTGCGGGCCACGATCATTCCAGTGCTCACGATTCCCGTCTCACTCGTCGGCACGTTCATCTTCTTTCCGTTGCTCGGCTTCTCGGTAAACACGCTTTCGATGTTTGGCCTCGTGCTGGCGATCGGCATCGTGGTCGACGACGCGATCGTGGTCGTGGAGGCAGTGATACATCACCTCGAGCATGGCCTGCCGCCAAAGGAAGCGACGATCAAAGCGATGAGCGAAGTGTCGGCGCCGGTGATCGGAATCGCGTTGATTCTCTCGGCGGTGTTCGTGCCGGTGGCGCTGCTCGGCGGCCTAGTCGGAAGTATGTACAAGCAGTTTGCTTTGACGATCGCGATTTCAGTGTTGCTCTCGGCCTTCAACGCGCTCTCACTCACCCCGGCGCTCTGCGCTATGATGTTGAAAGAACCGAAGCCGATGCGCGGACCCCTCGGCGTTTTCTTCCGCGGGTTCAATCGCGTCTTCGACGTAACGACGAATGGCTACGTTCATGTATCGCGGCTGCTTGTTCGCCGCGGCATCGTGACGATCGCCATCGTCGCAGTCGTCATGCTCGGCGCAGGACTCTTCGCCAAACTGATTCCCGCTGGATTTATTCCTGACGAAGATCAGGGAATCCTCGGCGTCAACGTCCAGCTTCCTCCCGGCGCTTCCCTCGCACGCACCAGTGAGGTGCTCAAGAAGGTCGAACAAATCCTCGCCAGGACCGAAGGAATCGAGTCGTACCAGACCATTGGCGGCTATGGAGTGGTCACCAACACTTACCAGCCAAACTATGGTTCGCTCTTCGCGCGGTTGAAACCGTGGGAAGAGCGTCACGGCGAGGCACTGCACGTCAAAGGAATCATGGCCCAACTACAGCGAGAATTCGCCGCGATTCCGGAAGGCGTCGTCTTTCCCTTCAACATACCGACGCTCAGCGGTTTTGGCGCGGCTTCAGGTTTCAACTTCCTGATCCAGGATCGCACCGGAACGATGTCCGTCGACGACCTTGGCGAACAGGCTCGCCAGTTCATTGCCGCCGGCAGACGCAGACCAGAACTCGGAAACCTTTTCACGTCGTTCGATCCGAATTATCCACAAGTCAAAGTTGATCTAGACCGCGAGAAAGCGCGCACGCTCGGAGTTCCCGTCAACGAAGTCTTTCAAACAATGTCCACGGCGATGGGCGGCGCGTTTGTAAATGACTTCAATCGCTTCGGCCGCTTGTACCGCGTGTACGTCCAGGCAGAATCGAGCGATCGCTTGAAGGCAAGCGACATCGGCAGGATCTATGTCCGTTCGAGCACTACCAATGCGATGGTCCCGCTCTCGACGTTGGTCAATATCGAGAATATTTCCGGCACGGAACTCACCACGCGTTTCAATCTTTTGCGATCGGTGGAATTGCAAGGCTCACCGGCGCGCGGTTACACGTCCGGCCAGGCGCTCGCAGCACTCGAAGAAGTCTTCGCGCAAACGATGCCGAAAGAGATGAGTTTCTCTTATTCGTCGCTTTCTTATCAGGAGAAGATCGCGCCACCTCCGGCGCCCACTTTCATTCTCGCGATCATCTGCGTCTTTCTGTTGCTGGCGGCGATGTACGAGAGTTGGCGATTGCCGTGGGCCGTGCTGCTGGGATCGCCGCTCGTTGCTTTAGGCGCTTTGTTTGGTGTTTGGCTGTTTGGTTACGACAACAACGTCTACGTGCAGATCGGCCTGGTGATGTTGATTGGCCTGGCTGCGAAGAATGCGATCCTGATCGTGGAGTTTGCCAAAGCCAAGCACGAAGAGGGCGCGCCGCTCGAAGAGGCCGCGCTCACTTCGGCGAGGCTGCGCTTTCGTCCCATCTTGATGACGGCGTTTGCTTTTATTCTCGGCGTCATTCCGTTGATGAAAGCGAGCGGCGCGGGCGCGGGCGCGCAGAACGTGATGGGAGTCGGCGTGTTTTTCGGCATGCTTGTCGCCACCGCTCTGGGCGTGTTCATCATTCCCGGAAACTTTACGTTCATCGAAGGATTGGGCCGTCGCAAACGTGAAGAACCAGCCACTCCTGCTGCGCCGGTTCCGGCTGCGGCCGACGCCGGAGGTGAGCATTGATGAAGCGATTAGTGGCTGCGCTGTTGCTCGCATGGCTTTTGTTGACATGTTTGGCCGGACCTTACGCGCCTTACACCATCGCGCAACAATCTCAAAGGCCGGCAGTGCCAACTCCGGGCGCTTTTCGAGCAGATCCTGCGCCACAACCCGCTCCGCAGTCTCTCGCCGATCTGAAGTGGTTTGAAATTTTTAAAGACGAAAAGCTGCAACAACTGATCCGCGACGCGCTAACGAACAACTATGACTTGCGCGAAGCCGTCGCTCGCATCGACGCTGCGCGAGCCAACCTTGGCATCGTGCGCTCGGAACAGTATCCGACGATCATCGGCAGCGCCGATGTTATCAATCAACGGCAGTCGCGCAGTTCCGCTTTCGATCTGCCGGAACCGATCAAACGCGATCGATCGTTTGGCAGCGTGCTGTTGAATCTGCTCACGTTCGAGATCGACATCTGGGGGCGGCTGAGAAAACAAACAGCCGCAGCGCGCGCGGATCTATTGGCCACCGAAGAAGCGCAGCGTGCGGTCGTGACAACGCTCATCAGCGATGTAGCGACGGCTTACTTCAGTTTGCGTGAGCTGGATTTCGAACTCGACATCTCGCGGCGCACACTCACGTCGCGTGAAGAGTCGTTGCGTCTGATCAAGCTCCGCCAACAACGCGGCGTTGCCACGATGCTCGAAGTGCGTCAAGCGGAAGAGTTGGTTTACGACGCAACCGAAGTAATCCCCTCACTCGAACAAGGTATTCAACAAACCGAAAACTTTCTCAGCTATCTCACCGGGAAAAACCCGGGCGACATAGAACGTGGGCTCACTTTGACGGAGCATCAACTACCGCCCTCGGTCCCCGCCGGACTGCCTTCGGATCTGATCGAGCGCCGCCCTGATATTCGCTCCGCCGAGAATAGTTTGATCGCCGCCGATGCGCGCATCGCAGTGGCGAAGAAGGCATATTTTCCTCGTATCTCGCTCACTTCATTTCTCGGTTTCGAGAGTGGACAACTTAGCACTCTCTTCAACGGCAGCCGCAGTGTTTGGGGGCTTGCCGGAGAAGTCACCCAACCGATCTTCACGGGCGGACGTTTGAAATCAAACGTGCGTTTCACACAAGCGCAACGTGATTTTCTGCTGGTCGATTATCAAAAGACGGTGCAAACGGCGTTTCGTGAGGTGTCCGATTCGTTGATTGCTTACCAGAAGGTCAGAGAGGTCCGCACCCAGCGCGCGTTCCTCGTGCAAACGCTGCGCGATCGCTCACGTCTTTCTTACTTGCGTTACACGGGTGGCGTCGCAACGTTGCTGGACGCACTCGACGCGGACCGCGAACTCTTCGAGGCCGAACGAAGTTTGGCCCTGGCGCGTCGCGACGAATTGCTCAGCGTCGTACAACTTTATCGAGCGCTTGGTGGCGGCTGGCAGTGAGGGGGTGAACATGGTTGGACCAGCGCTGCAATCCCGCGCCTTCGAACGAGCTTCACTGAAAAGCGAATCGCATCGCGTCGTGGCGCTGCTCTGCGTGCTGGTGGCGTTGATCGTCCTCGTGATCGTTCGCGGCATAGCGACGCAAAACTACCTGCTGCTGGCCGGCCAGGCAATCGTACTGGCGTTCATCATCGCTCACGAAAGCGTGATGCTGTATGCGATCAAGGGAGCACTCAAAGATGACGAAGGCGTGCTGCCTGAGCTTTGGGTATTCAACGTCCTGATCGAGAGCCAGGTGCCTACGGTGGCGCTCTTCGTGCTGCTATTGGCCCAGTGGATGACGCCTTACCAGGTGCTGGTCGCGCCTGCGATCGTCCTCTACTTCTTGTTCATTACTCTTTCCACGCTGCGATTGCGTCCGGCCCTGACGTTCGTAACCGGTTTGCTCTCAGCCTTCGGTTATCTCTTCGTGACCTTCTTTGTCGAGCTGAGATTTCGCGACTCGACGGCGACTGCCGATCGATTTCCGTTCCCTGTTTACGTCGTTTACGCCCTCTCGATTTTTATCGCCGGCATCGTGGCGGCTGTAGTCGCGCGGCAGGTTCGCGGTTACGTAAACGCAGCCCTGCGAGAAGCCAAACTTCAGAGCGAGCTGGAAAGCGTCAATCACGATCTCGATATTGCCCGTTCTATTCAACAGGGACTGCTGCCCGCAGCTTCACCGGAATTGGACCACTTCGAGATTGCCGGCTGGAATCAGCCTGCCGACCAAACCGGCGGTGATTATTTCGACTGGCAACTTCTGCCGGACGGTCAAATCGCCATCAGCGTGGGCGATGCGACCGGTCACGGCATTGGCCCGGCCCTTGTCAGCGCTTTATGCCGGGCGTATGCGCGCGCGAGTTTCCTGACTAATCACGGACACGATCGCGTGCTGGAACGGCTCAACGGTCTACTGGCAAACGATCTTGCCGACGATCGTTTCGTAACTTTCGCCGTCGTGTTTCTCAACCCTGACAACGCGCAGGTCAAAGTGCTGTCGGCGGGTCATGGTCCAATTCTCTGGTACCAGCGCGACACGAACAAACTGGAGAACTTCGAAGCCCAGGGAATTCCGCTCGGAATGATCGACGGCATGACTTACGAAGACTCTGGCGTGAAATGCCTTAGTGCCGGCGACATGATCGTCTTAGTCACCGACGGGTTTTACGAGTGGCAGAACCCGGACATGGAAGAATTTGGTTTGGAACGATTGAAAGAGGTTATTCGCCAGGCCCGGGATTGTTCGGCGGCCGAGGTGATCACGCGGCTGTATGTAGCCGTCAAACAGTTTTCCAAAGACACCAAACAACAGGACGATCTCACGGCTGTTGTGCTGAAACGAAAGACGACGATCGCAGCGACGAAAGATGAAGCAGTGCAGCGCGAGTTGGTGACTGCGCATTGAGTGGAATCGTGCCCTTATTCGACAAGGAGAAGTTATGAGTAAACCGCGTTTAGATGCGAAAGAGGCTACGCTGGCGACAGTCGGCCGCTTAGTCGATATGAGCAAGCTCGACACGCTTTTCAAAGATCTCTACCTGCAAAGAGCACGAGAACTGCTGACGCCGATTCTCAGTCGCGCAAGTTACGCGCGCTTGAAAGAAAACAAGTCGCAGATTCCCTGGGTCGAACAACAATTGCGCGCCGGAGTCGAGCGTGGCGAATGGAAACGATGTAGCGAACTGACTGAACGTTTGCGGCAGTTGCGAGCGAGCATCGAAGCCGGCTCGCAATCGGCGAAGCTCGCCGAAACAGTGTACGAACAAGCCGCCGACGTTCTCATCGACATCTTCGCGTCCGGCTTGCATGTTTTTGTCGGCGCTGAAAGTGAAACACTCCTCGAGCGACGCGCCGAGGCGCTCAACACCCTGCTGGCCCTCGAGCGCAGCGATCCTGAAAAGAAAGCTTTCTATTCCCGCCGTATCTCAAACTTCAAGCGACTCTCAGTCAGTGCCACGGATAAGCAGGAGAAAACCGAACGCGTCGACCCGGCACAACTCCAACAGGCAGCGCTGAGCGCCATCGACTCAGGCGACCTTGCAAAATTGGAAGAGATGATTGCCAACGGAGCAAAAGACGCACAGCTCAAGAAGAACCAACAGAGTGGAGTGCCGGTTGAACTCACCGAAGCGGCAGAACTCGGCGACGATCTGTTCTTTAACTTTCCTGTCGAAACTCTCGCCGCTGCGTCTGAACTCGGTCTCGCGCCTGTTCGCACTCAATCCCGGCGTCACTTCGCGCACCTGATTCCACACGGCTGGCAACCGGCTTTCCGCCGAGATGAGGTCAAGCAGTGGTCCAAGGAGAAAATATCCCGGCTCACCTATCCTTCCGGAACAACTGACTCGGTTAGAGAGGCGATTGATTTCTATCTCCTGAATCCGTTCATCAACTCCGGCGGCACGCGTTACAACGTCTGTCTCGTGGCTGAAGATCTGTTGCTCGAAGACTTTCCCGAACCGGAAGCAAAGGAGGAAGTCTATTCGAAGCTGTTGAGCCTGCTCCGGTTGAATAGCCGGTGGGGACTCTCGCGCGTCGAGATAGAAGATGCATTGCTCGAACATGGGCCGGAGGTGCTGCAGCATCTCAAACTCGATTCGGAAGTATTTCGCGTCGTTGCGATTCCACCTGACATTTACACTCACCTGGGACCGCAACGCGGTTGGGGACTAAAGGAAATGTGGACGCACTTTGACGGTTATCGAGTACTTGAAGGAGGGAAACTGCAAGCACTCGCAGGCGGCGACAAGCGCTTCGGAGGCACACACGACGTGGTGAGTTTCGGCGCTGGTTATTCCAGCAACAAGGTCTTCGCGCGCTTCGCCGTGGTGCAACGAAAGCGGATGATGGACTGGCAAAACAGTTAGGCACAAGAAGTTTCCCGCAAAGGCGCAAGGCGCTGACGCGGTCTTAAAGGCGTTTTCTTTGCGTCTTTGCGCCTTTGCGGGAAACTTCTGTGTATTCCTTGGTAGTCTCGTTACGTAGTAATACGGATGTTTGCCACATAACCCGCCTCTATAATGCCCGGGTTCATCGGAACTAATTACTTTTGTTTACGACTGCCCCCCGAATCGCTTGCGATTGCGCCGAATCGCTGCGATCACAGTCAGGAAACTATTTCATAAACAGAGCGCAGACCGCCGTGTTTATTGCGGCCCTCGTGAGGTCTCCCCTATGCGCCGGTGTTTGCTCCGAATCCCCTGCTTCGGACTTGCTCTACCTGCGGGCCTGATTCTCGCCGTCTGCCTGACAACCGCTGCACAAACAACAGCTTCAATCGAAGGACAAGTTGTCGATCAGCTTGGCGCTGTCATTCCAGGAGTGCGAATCACCGCGCGCGATCCGGCAATCGGGGTCGAGCGTGAAGCGACCTCCGACAGCAGCGGCAGGTATCAATTTGCGGCGTTGCCTCTCGGCGACTATATCGTCGACGCCAGTGCCACCGGCTTCAAGAAACAGGTAGTGGAAAGACTGCGGATCGAGGTTGGACGGCGAATCACGCAGGACTTTCAGTTAGAGACCGGCGACATTTCGGAACAGGTAACTGTTGTTTCATCAGGCGAGACGATCGATCGGGCGACCGCCGCGGTGGGTCACGTGATCGATCGCCGCATGGTCCAGGAAGTTCCCCTCAATGGCAGATACTTCCTCGATCTCGGGTTGCTCGTGCCTGGTTCAGTGACACCTCCGCAAGGGGCATTCTCAGCTTCGCCGATGCGCGGTCTCGGCGCGTTAGCCGTCAACACGGCAGGCAACCGTGAAGAGACGATCAACTACATAATCAACGGCATCACGCTCAACAACCTGACCTTTAGTTCGGCCAGTTTTCAACCTTCAATAAACACAATTCAGGAATTCAAGGTGGATAATTCCGCCTTCAGCGCCGAGTACGGCGAAAGCTCCGGCGCCGTGGTCAACATCGCCACTCGTTCCGGCACGAATGATTTTCATGGCGAGTTGTTTGAGTTCTTTCGCAACGATGCGCTCGACGCGCGCAACTTTTTTGAACTGACATCTACCGAGCCGGCGCCGTTCAAACGCAATCAGTTTGGCGGCAACATCGGTGGTCCAATAGTTCGCAACCGGCTTTTCTTCTTCGCCTCGTACGAAGGGTTGCGCCAGCGTCAGGGTCTCGATCTCAACAGCCTCGTGCTCGGCGACGCGCAACGCGCTGCTGTCGGCGATCCGGTGATCGCAAGATTGATCGAGCTGATTCCGCGCGCCAATTTTATCGATGCTTCAGGCGCGCCGCGGTTTGTCAGCTCCGCAAACGCTCCGGTCGACGTCGATCAGTGGACCGCAGATCTCAGCTACAAGCTTGGCCCAACCGACCTGTTGCACGGTTATTACGCGGTGCAACTCGCGGACATGAGCGAACCGAATCGTTTTGGCAACACGATTCCGGGCTTCGGCCACGCCGTTCGCGCGTTGCGACAGATCCTGACCATCAACGAAACACACACGTTCGGCCGCTCTCTCGTCAACGAACTGCGTTTGGGTTTCAACCGCTTCTCGTTGACCAGCACGCCGCTGGCCCAGTTCAATCCTGCCGCACTGGGAATCGCGAATGGAGTAAACCAGCCGATTGGACTGCCGCAAATCAACGTTGCCGGCGGCAGCTTGAACTTCGGCGGGCCTGCCAACCAGCCATCGGGACGTGGCGATACGACTTTCGTCGCCGCCGATACAATCAATTGGCTCGTTGGCCGCCACTCGTTGAAGATCGGCGGCGAGTATCGCCAGTTTCTCAATAACAACTTCCGCCAGACCACCGGCTCATTCAACTTTCCCAACGTCGCTGCGTTTCTCGCAGGAACGGCAAACGCTTTTTCCATCACGCTTGGAAATCAATCGAGCAGCATTGCCGAAGGCGCGCTGGGATTTTTTGTTCACGATAGTTACAAGCTGCATCCACGCCTCACGCTCGATCTCGGTCTGCGTTACGACTGGAACATGACGCCGTCTGAGCGCTTCGATCGCTTCATCGTTTTCGATCCGAATAGCAACTCGTTGCTGCGAGTCGGACCAGATCTCGACGAGGTCTATCGCGAGAACAACAAGAACTTTCAGCCTCGCGTTGGTTTTGCCTGGCTGCCTTTCAGTGACGGCGAAACGGTCGTGCGCGGCGCTTACGGCGTGTACGTGGACCAGCCGATGACCAGCATCGTGACGCCGTTGGCGGGAAACCCGCCGCTGGCAACGCCGTTGACTTTCAGCGGCGCAATCCGGCTCGACAACGCTATCAACGTGGCTCGGCCAGCGGGCCTGGCGCCGCAGTCGATCGACAACAACTTCGAGAACGCCTACGTGCAATCGTGGAACCTCAACGTGCAACGCGAGTTTCACAATACTGTCCTGATGGGCGGTTACTTCGGCTCAAAAGGCACGCACCTGATCACGCGTCGCAACATCAACCAGCCCGTAAACGGAGCGCGCCCGTTCCCTGCGCTTTCGGGATCGAGTCCCATATTGCCGGGAACGCCGCTCGGTAACATCACGGAAGTCGGCAGCTCCGGCGATTCCAGTTACAACGCGCTTTGGTTGATCGCAACCCGTCGCTTAGCCAACCGCTGGCAGTTCAATGCGTCATATACGTGGTCCAAGTCGCTCGACTGCACGTCATTCAGCACTGGCGGCGTTTTCGTGCAGGACAGTTACAACCTGTCACGCGAACACGGACCTTCTGACTTCGACGCGCGGCATCGATTCGTACTCAGCTCGATCTACGAACTGCCTTTCGACCAGAACGAATGGGTAGACGGTTGGCAACTCGGCGTGATCGTTCAGGCGCAGAGCGGCAATCCTTTCAACATCGTAACCAGCAACAGCACGGTGAACGGCGTGGCAAATACGCTGCGGCCCGACGTGAACGGCCCGGTGGCGATCTTTGGCAACGTCGACCAATGGTTTGACACGTCAGCCTTCACGGCAGTTCCTCGCGTCGGCAATCTCGGGCGGAACGTCGTCATTGGACCAGGCTTTTACAACACTGATTTTTCGGTCATCAAGAATACTGATCTCGGCGAAGACTGGCAGGTCCAGTTTCGCGCTGAATTCTTCGACGTTTTCAATCACGCTAACTTTGGCCGTCCTGGCAATACTGCCGGCACTCCTCTCTTCGGCCAGATCACCAGCACACGGTTTCCGACGGGCGAATCAGGTTCGTCACGCCAGATCCAGTTTGCGGTCAAAGTGATTTACTAGGCTGGCAAGGAGAAGAGATGAACTTGCGAATTTTTCTTGCCGTGATCCTGGTGACGCTTTCGTTGCCGATAAGTAATACGTCCGCGCAAGAGGCCTCTGCGACCAAACGAGTGGTCGTGCTCTACTGGTACGACAAGAACTATCCCGGACACGTCAGATGGGACCGCGGCTTCACCTCAGCCTTGTGGTCCACAAACGAGGGATCGATCGAATACTATCCGGAGTACCTGGAAGCCAATCGCTTTCCCGGAGAAACTCAGTCTCAAATCCTTCGCGATTACCTCAAACATAAATATGCCGATCGCAAGATCGACGTGGTGGTTGCGCAGTCAGACGTCTCGCTGAATTTTCTTGTCAAATACAAGAACGACCTGTTTCCCGATACGCCTGTTGTTTTTTATTCGGCCATTCGTCCAGGTGCAGACACGCTCGCGGAACGCTCGAACATCACTGGCGTGGTCGTGTTTGGCGGCTTCAAGAAAACCATCGATTGCGCGCTCACGATACACCCGGAGACTGAACAGGTATTCATTATCAGCGGCTCGCTCGAACATGACCGGCGGTTTGAAAACAGAGCGCGTTCCGAACTCAAGGATCTTGAAGCAAACGTCAAGATCAATTACCTGACCGACCTCAGCCCGGCTGAATTGCGCCAGGCAGTCGCACGCTTGCCGCAGCGATCTTTGGTCCTGTATGTCTGGCAGCAGGTCCACGACGAACAAGGGAAGCTAATGGAAACGGCTGACGTCCTCGCGTCGATCTCTTCCCTCAGTCCCGTTCCGATCTACGGTATGTCGTCTCCTTTGCTTGGCCAGGGGATTGTCGGCGGTTACGTCTATACGCCCGAGGCCGGCGCTGCGCGCGTCGCCGAAATGGTCCGTCTGATCGCCGGTGGCCGGCCGGGGCGAGACATTCCGATCGAGAACGTTCACACGATTCCGATGTTTGATTGGCGTCAATTACAACGATGGCAGATCGCTGAGAATAAACTGCCGCCCGGCAGCATCGTTCAGTTCAGGGAGCTGACGCTTTGGCAGCAATACAAATGGCGCATCGTAGCCGTGGTTGCGCTGCTGCTGTTGCAAACTTCTTTCATCGCCGTGCTGCTGGTCGAACGAAAACGGCGGCGACGAGCTAAAGAAGCGTTGGCCCAACTTAACGCCGAACTCGAGACGCGCATCGAGCAGCGCACCGCGGCCTTGAACGCGAAGAGTCGCGAGCTGGAGAGTTTCGCTTACTCGGTGGCTCACGATCTCAAGGCGCCGCTGCGCGGCATCGACGGTTACAGCCGTCTGTTGCTTGCAGAACACCAGGACAAGCTGGACGACGACGGCCGCACGTTTCTGCAAACCATCCGGAATTCAACTGAGGAAATGAACCGGCTGATCGACGATCTGCTTGCTTACTCTCGCCTGGAACGTCGCGAACTAACAACAGACCGGATCGAACTGGGACCGCTGGTCAACGCCCTCGTCGAAGAGAAAAGACGAGAAGAGATCGCGCGCGCGGTTGATTTCGTCGTCAACGTGAACGGCACAGTGGTCCAGGCTGATGCCAGTGGTCTCATTCAATCGCTCAGAAACTATCTCGACAACGCCATCAAGTTTACGGGGAAGACGTCAGCGCCGCGTATTGAAGTTGGTTCGACGGAAAACGATCTGAGTTGTGTGTTGTGGGTGCGGGACAACGGCATCGGCTTCGATATGAAGGATCGCTATCGAATCTTCGACATCTTTCAACGGCTGGAAGTAACGGCAAACTATCCCGGCACTGGCATCGGTCTGGCCATCGTGCGAAAAGCAATGGAACGCATGGGCGGTCGCGCCTGGGCTGAAAGCAAACCGGGCCAGGGGGCGACATTTTACCTGGAGGTTCCGAAATGAATCCCCAGCGTAATCCGGCGAGAGTGCTGTATGTCGAAGACGATCCACGGGACGCCGATCTCACGCAACGCGCATTGGCGAGGACCGCGCCGCATCTGCTGTTCGAGATCGTCTCCAGCATTGCCGAGGCACGTGCTCGTTTACAACGCCTTGAGTCGGAACCACTCGATCTGATGCTCACGGACATGCATTTGCGCGATGGCGATGGTCTATCGCTGCTGAGCTACGTTCGTGAAGAATCTTTGCCACTAGCAGTGGTGATCGTTACCGGCATGGGTGACGAAGAGACTGCGGTCGCGGCCCTGAAGGCGCGTGCTGATGATTATGTCGTAAAGCGTGCCGGTTATCTCGACAAGTTGCCGGGCGTACTCGAAAGCGCGCTCAATCACTACCAGGCCGACGCGGCACGCCGCGCGCATCGGCTAAATGTGCTCTACGCCGAGAACAACCTCGCCGACATCGAAACCACTCGCCGCCACCTTGCCGTGCACGCCGGTCATATTCACGTCGACGTCGTCACGACTGCGTCAGAGACGCTCTCAATCATGCAGGAAAAGAGCGATGAATACGATGTGCTGCTCATGGATTTTCAACTGCCCGAACCAAACGCGCTCGACGTGTTGCGAGAACTGGCCCTGCGTGATGGGAACAGCACGCCCATCGTCCTGGTTTGTAATGAGGTGGATCAGGAACTGGCGCGACAGGGTCTCAAGCTCGGCGCTACGAGCTTCCTTTTGAAGCGGGCCGGGTATCTTTATCAACTGCCGTGGGAGTTGGAACAAGCACACGCGCGCGCGGCGTTGGAACGCCGCGAAGCCGCGCTGCACGAGAGCGAAGAACGCAATCGTGCGATTCTGAGTGCGATTCCTGACACCATGTTCTTGCTGGATCGCGCGGGAACGTTTTTGGACTATCACACACGCAATGAAGATCGGTTGTTTAGACCTCCGAGTGAGTTTGTCGGAGAGAATTATGCGGACGTATTTCCCGCCGAGATCGCCGCCGCCTTTTCGCGCAGCTTCGCGGAGGTGTTGCAATCCGACGAACCGGTCCTGTTGGAATATGACCTGCCGTCTCCGCGCGGTCCGCGGACTTTTGAGTCTTCGATGGTGAAGTGCAATGGCAACAAGATCCTCGCCATCGTGCGCGACATCACCGAGCGCAAACAAGGGGAAGCATCGTTAAAGCAGGCCCTCGACGAAGTGCAGCAATTAAAGGATCAACTGCACCAGCAAAACATCTACTTGCAGGAAGAGATCCTCGTAGCCAGCAACTTCGGACAGATCGTCGGGCGCAGCGAGCCGCTGAGACGCGTGTTGCAGCAAGCCGAACAAGTAGCCCCGCTCGATACGACGGTCATGATTCTCGGCGAGACTGGCACCGGCAAAGAACTCCTGGCCCACGCAATGCACAATCTCAGTCCGCGCGCGAGTCAGGCGCTGGTTAAAGTCAATTGTGCCGCGTTGCCCGGTTCACTGATCGAAAGCGAGTTGTTCGGTCATGAAAAAGGCGCTTTCACCGGTGCTGATGCACGCCGTGCCGGACGGTTTGAGATTGCCAACGGCGGGACCATCTTTCTCGACGAAGTTGGCGAACTGCCGCTCGATCTACAGGCCAAGCTGTTGCGCGTGCTTGAAGAAGGTGAGTTTGAGCGTGTGGGAGGAAGTCATACTATCAAGGTGAACGTGCGCGTCATTGCCGCCACCAATCGCAACCTCCAGGAAGCGGTCGGCAAAGGAACGTTTCGGTCGGACTTGTATTACCGGCTTAGTATTTTTCCGATCACGCTGCCTCCGCTGCGCGATCGTAAAGAGGACATCCCTTTGTTGGTGACTCACCTGGTGACGCAGTTGGGCCAGAAGCTGGGCAAGACGATCGACACAGTTCAAAACGAGACTATGACAAAACTGCGCAATTATTCGTGGCCGGGCAATGTGCGTGAATTGAGAAACGTGATCGAGCGGGCAGTTATCATTACGCACGGGACCCAACTTCGTTTGATAGACGATCTCGCTGCGGATACGTTCGCGGTCCACCTTGCCGAACCGCCTGCAATCCCCAACCCGGTCGCGCACAGCGAGACCCTGGAGCAAACTGAATACAACGTCATTCTGCGCACGTTGAAGAACGTCTACTGGAAAGTTGAAGGTCCCGGAGGAGCAGCAGAGCTGCTGAACATCAATCCCAGCACGCTGCGCTCTAAAATGCGCAAGCTCCGAATCGAGCGTCCTCGTTACAACGCCCAACCATAAACGAATTCTAAAGATCTAAAAACAATCGCCAACTCCATCGGCGTGTTGATGTTGCCGCGCTCTTTGTAACCGCGCACGTGAAGATTCCGGTGATTGGTCCGGTTGTAGGCGAGCCGGGATCTTTCTTCGCCTTCGTGAGCGGCACCTGGTGGGCACGCGAAAAGCCTTCCAACTTACCATCGACTTCGGCCGGCGCGGTCCAACTCTTTGGCGAACGAAGCACGATCACGGGCCCAGCGCGGTCGAGTTGTCATACCCGAAGTTCGCGCTTCCTATTGCGCGATGCGAATTGCATTGACGCAGCGGTCCAGAGTTGCCGCCATCGCCTGATGCATCGTCGGCGGATCGGATCCTTCGACGGCCGTAAAACGGACAGGGGGTGAGGCCCTTTTTGAAAAGATCGTTCAGTGGATCACGATCCCGATGCCCAGGCGCAGGTTGTCCTGCCTCGTGCCGGGTATAAAGAACGGTTGGCCCACTGTTTGAAACGGAGTCGGCACGAGGACGATCCCGGTTTGCTGATCGCCGCGATTGATGATGTTCCAATCGACCTGGACCACGCGCAGATCGAATCTCTTGTTCAGCTTGATATCGAGCCCGCCGCCGAAAGCCATCGCAAAACTCGTCTCGTTGGTGTGAAAATCGCTGATGCCGAAGAGCGCCGGGAGTTGTGCACTGTCGACGTCGACTTTCTGTACGGCGACGCCGAATAACGCGTGGCCAAAGGGCTTGAGTCTTGGTCCATCTTCGGAGTTGTTTTTCACCTGGATGCCGCCGAGGATGTTTTGCAGCGTCGTATCGATCGTGCCGCTGCCGAGCGGGCGGGTGAAGTTGTCCTCACGCACATGGAGCGAATAGTCAAACTTCGCGCCGACGTATTTGTGAAAGTTATAACCGGCCGCGAGGTTGAAACCGCGCAGGTTCTGCTTTTCCCCGAGGACGTCGTTGATCGCGGGACTGGAAGTATCGCCAGCGAGGTTGTCAAGGTAAAGAGCCGAGTAGCCCGCAAAGAATTCATACTTCTTGTAATCGTCGGATTGCGCCAAAGCGGCAGTCGAGAATGCCAGCATTATCGTCGCCAAACTCACCAATCGCTTCATAAACATGTCCTTTCGTGCTCCGAGATTCGTCGGGCGTGAGACCTACTCTATTGGCGACGTAAGCAGCGTATAACTGTCAGTATTAACAGGTTAAGTAGTGGACCACCTCAACCACCCAGGCTGGGTATCAAATAAAACATCAGGGCGATGATCGCGTAGACGGTGATCAGTTGGACTCCCTTGTACCAGTTCCCTTGCCCGTCGCCGCTGACCATCGCGCCAATGAGCACCGCGATGAACAGCGAGCCGATCTCGGCGCGGCCAAAGGCCAGTTCCAAAGGTTGCGGCGCGACGAAATAACTCGCCAACACCAGCAGCGGCGCGACAAACAGCGCGATCTGGATGCAACTGCCGGAAGCAATGCCGACCGAAAGATCCATCTTGTTCTTACGGGCCATCGCGATCGCCGAGCCGCTTTCTGCCGCTCCGCCGACGATGGCGACGAATACAATGCCGATGAACAACTGCGACATCCCCAACGCCTTGCCTGTTTCCTCAGCCGCGCCGACCAGGATCTCACTCATCCACGCCGCCAGCACCGAAGCAGCCAGCAAAGTGATCACAGCACGTGGCACAGACCAAAGCTCCTCGTGATGCTCAGCCGCCTCCTCAACATCGACACTCGCAAAAGCAGACGTATGAGTTCGCAGTGAAAACAGGATGTAGAGGCCGTAAGCGATCAGTAACACCACCGCGATCCCGACATTCAGCAGCCGTTCCTGACGTATCACTTCGTTGGGAGCAAACACACGGCTAAAAGCGCTCGGCACCGTCATGCTTACAGCCGCCAGAAACATCATCGTGCTATAAGCCCGCGCGGCGGTCGCATTGAAACGCTGCTCGTGAAAGCGAATGCCACCCAGCAGAAAAGCAACGCCAAGCGCGAGTAACAAGTTCGCAAGTATCGCGCCCACAAGCGAAGCCCGAACCATGTCGAAATAGCCCGCCTTCAAAGCGACGAAAGCGATGATCAGTTCCGGTGCGTTGCCAAACGTCGCATTCAAGAGACCGCCAACAGCATCCCCGGTGCGAACGGCGAGCTGTTCGGTCGCATGCACGATCTGAGCGGCGATCGGAACGATCGCCACCGCCGCCAGAAAGAACAACACCGGCGCCGAAACGTGCGCGAGGTGCTCGAGGCCGACGGTGATCGGAATAAACAACAACAACCAATTCATCGGGCTGCGCAGAAAGTTGCCGAACGGTGTTCGCGGAACCGGCGATCCCACATCCGTCAAATCAGAAACTGCTGTCGACATCTCATCTCCTCCAATCAAAGGCGAACGAAGATCGTAATGAGTGACTTGAGGTGTGGTTACTGGCAATTCTGACAGTATCAGATGTCTTGCGGGCGCATTATGCTCGTCGCCAGAACGAGGGGGCAGCGGGCGAAATCATGACAGAAACAATCGGACCTGGCTTTTCTTTACTTGGCAGTGTGCTGCATCCCACCGATCTATCGGAAAGCAGCCTGGTCGCTTTCCATCACGCACTCAAAGCCGCTATGTCGGCGAGATCCAAGCTGACGCTATTACATGTTTCAACCGACAAAGATCTCGAATGGTCTGACTTTCCGGGCATACGCGAGACGCTGGAACGTTGGGGAGTGCTGCCCAAGGGAAGCCCGAAGTCTGCCGTAGCTAAGCTTGGTATCGACGCCCGCAAAGTTGTCACCCGGGACGTTGAGCCGGTCGCGGCAGTGGTGAATTACTTGGAAGAGAATCCCATCGACTTGATCGTGCTGGCTACGAGTCAGCGCGGCAGCCACATTCCCTGGCTCGGCAAGTCTGTTTCCGAACCGGTAGTGCGGAAGGCTGGTGAGATGACGCTGTTGATCCCCGGCGACGTTCCCGGGTTTGTATCTGCGGCAGACGGATCGGTTAACTTGAAAAAGATACTCATTCCCATCGCTCGCACTCCCCGGCCTGAACCGGCACTGAGAGCCGCCGCCCGATTCGCTAAGAAACTAAACGTCCAGGAAGGAACTTTCATCGTTCTTCATGTGGGCCAATCAAACACGATGCCCGCTTTGCGTTTTCCAGAAGTGGACGGCTGGACGTGGCAGAAAGAGCAACGCAGCGGCGAAGTAATCGACGGCATCGTCAATACAGCGAAAGAGAACGACGCCGATCTGATCGTCATGTCTACCGACGGCCGCAATGGCTTTCTCGATGGGCTGCGCGGCAGTCACAGCGAGCGGGTCCTGCGCCAGGGCGTCGCCCCTTTGCTCACCGTCCCCGTAGGCTCCCGCGTCTCCCGCTTCCTTAGTTGAACCATAGCCACAAAGAGGCACAAAAGAAATTCTGTCTTTGTGCCTCTTGTGTTCTTCGTTTTGGGCTTCTTTGTGGCTCAGTTCATCGACTGACGCAGATCGATCATCGACTGTTGACTGACTCTGAGCATCCCCTGACCAGCACGATCGAGATCCGCTATCACATAGAGCACCGACGAGAATCCGATCACCACGATAATCACTGCTATCGAACGCCGGCTGTTGGTCAAGCCCACGTGATAGCCAATCATTGTCATGCCCAGCACCAGCAGTAGAAAGAGAACAATCCATATCACCGCCGGCACACGGCTTCGCACACCCGCCATGATTCGCGTCGCGTGTAAGTCGATTACTTCGTTAAGCGATTGAATGAAGAGTCCTGTGATTGCGGTACGGTCCTTCTCCGCTGCTGCCACGGCTACCGACCAGAGACGATTGTGCAACTCTTCCGACTGCGCGATTGCCTGCGCGAGATTGTCAGGCTGGGCGACACCCGCGAGCCGGACGTCAACATATTCACGAAGCAGTTGCTGAGCCTCGGTGCGCATTGGATCGGGAAGCATCGCAGCCCGCAGGTACGTTGTGCCAATCGCATTTGCTTCCGACAAGACGACCTGCCGCCGATCTTCAAAACGAGATCCTGCCAGTCCGAAAGTAAACGCCAGCATGAACGCAAGCAGGCCCAACGTGGCGCCGACCATGCCGCCGAGTGGAGATTCTTTTTCCTCCTGCGCGTGCTGCCGGCGAAATTTTGCTATTCGATGGCCCAACTCCACGGAAAGCAGCGCCAGCCCGACCGTCATCGGGAAGATGGTCCAAAGAGGAAAGATGTCGAGTAATCCGGTTTTGTCCATTCCGCTACCTCAAGCCACCAATCTGCTCAACAACAAAGCGATGACGATTGTCGAGATGATCGTGACCAGTCCTGGCACCATGAAACTGTGATTGAGCAAATACTTGCCAATCTTCGTAGTCCCGGTCTGATCGAACGACACGGCGGCGAGCAACGTCCCGTACGTGGGCAGGAAGAAGATCCCGTTAGCAGCCGGGTACAAAGCAGCCAGCGTCAAGGCCGGTAACTTCAGCGCGACACCTACCGGCATCAGGATGGCCACCGTCGCCGCCTGGCTGAACAGCATGGTCGACAACACAAACATCCCGATCGCGAAGGTCCAGGGATAAACTTCCAGCAGACTCGAGATGCCGCCCACGATGTAACTGCGATTACCTTCGAAGAACGACGAGCCGAGCCACGAGATACCCAGGATGCAAATGATCGCGGTGATACCGCTCTGCATGATCGTTCCCTTCAACGCGGCTTGAGGTGAAGCTTTGAACACGATCATGATCAATCCGGCGATCGCGATCATCACGATCATGATCGCCATTCCCATCGCGACTTGATCGGTTTCGCCAACCTCGCCGCCAAAGACTTCGTACTGCGGGCGCAAGTTGGGAAAGATCCCGATCAATACCACCAGCACGATTCCCAGCAGAAAGAACAACATCGAACCACGCGCGCGAAAAAGACTCTGGCCTTCTATTGCCGTAGCTGGTTGCGGCGTCTTGATAGCGCCGCTGGCAAGTCGTTTCTGATATTCGGGATCGGCGTCGAGGTCCTTCCCACGCCACGCCACTGACAGCGAGCCCATCACCACGCCCATAAACGTCGAAGGAATAGTTATCAACAACAATCGCGGCAGCGAGATTCCCTGGGCCAGCAGGAATCCGAGCATCGCAACTGTTGCTGCGGAGATTGGCGAGGCAATCACACCCTGAAAACCGGCAATCACACTGATCGAGAGTGGACGCTCGGGCCGGATCTTGCCGTTGCGCGAAACCTCGGCGATGACCGGCAACAGTGCGTAAATGACGTGCGCGGTGCCCGAGGCGAAAACCAGCAGATATGTCACAACCGGCGCCACGAACGTGATGTACTGTGGCCGCCGGCGCATGATCTTCTCCGCGACAGACACAAGATAGTCGAGCCCCCCGGCAGCCTGCATTGTCGCCAATGCGGTGATCACGGCGATGATCATTCCCAACACAGACTGCGGTGGACCACCCGGTGGGAGACCGAAGACGAAAACGAAAACCAGCAGGCCAATGCCCGCGACTGTACCGAGTGCGATCCCGCCTATTCGTGCGCCGATAACAATGCACGCCAACAGAATTACCAGCTCGATCCAGATCATGAATCTCCAATCAATACGCACATAAACCCGCGGCACGAAACTGCTCGCACACGCGCTGGACCAACGCGGACTCAGGCGGGGACACGTCGTTCAAGGTGTAATTGAGGCCCAGCTTCTCCCATTTGTGACGGCCCATCTGATGAAACGGCAACACGTCAACTCGCTCGACATTTCCCAGTCCGGCGGCAAACGCGGCCAGTTGTTGAATACCGTCCTCGCCGTCAGTCAATCCCGGCACTAACACGTAGCGCAACCAGATTGTTCTGCCGCGTTGGGCCAGGCGGCGCGCAAAATCCAGTGTTGGACCAAGCTCTTTTCCCGTTAGTTGAAGATGAAAGGCCGGAGCCCAGGTTTTTATATCCAGCAATACCAGATCGATCTGTTCGAGTTCGCGATCGGCAAGGCGTTCGCCAAGAAAACCGTTAGTATCCAACGCCGTATGAACGCCCATCGCTTTCGCCGCACTCAATAGCCTGACGGCAAACCGGTCCTGCATGAGTGGCTCACCACCACTCAGGGTAAAGCCGCCGTTCATCACTTTGAGCCCGTAGCTGTATTTGCTCAGTTCCAGGATGGCCCGTTCGAGAGGAATCGCCATTCCGTTCATCATGTTCCAGGTGTCCGGGTTGTGGCAGTAGAGACAGCGAAACTGGCACCCCGCGGTCCACGCCACGAGGCGAACGCCTGGACCATCAACCGCAGAACCAGTCGTGAATGAATGCAAGAACCCGACGTCGCCTGTTTCCAGGGCTTTCTTGACGATCGATTCAGGAACACTCTCGCTTAGATCTACACGCAGTTCGAAGGGGCTTTGACCTTCCAGCGGTATCTCTGCTCTGGCGTTCATAGACTAAGCCCCATGAAACGTGCGGTTGATGACGTCCATCTGCTGTTCGCGCGAGAGCCGCACAAAATGTACTGCGTACCCGGAAACACGGATCGTGAGCTGCGGGTATTTCTCAGGATGGTCCATCGCATCCAGCAACAGATCGCGATTGAGCACGTTCACGTTCATGTGAAAACCAGTGGTGCTGAAAAACGCGTCGAGGATGCCGCGCAAGTTTGCGATCCGATCTTTGCCAACACGTCCCAAACCTTCCGGCACGAGCGTAGACGTCAGGGAGATCCCATCGGCCGCATCGCGGTACGGGATCTTTGCCACCGATGCAGCGGACGCGTGAATGCCATGCACGTCGCGCCCGTGCATCGGGTTGGCGCCGGGAGCAAATGGTTCACCCTGGCGGCGGCCATCCGGAGTGTTGCCGGTGTTCTTGCCATAGACGACGTTGGAAGTGATCGTCAGGACCGACTGCGTGTGACGAGCGCGACGGTAAGTCGGATACTTCCGCAGCTTGCTGATGAACGTCGACACCACCCACGAAGCAAATTGATCGACCCGATTGTCGTTGTTGCCAAACTTCGGAAATTCACCTTCCACTTCATAGTCCGTGACGAGACCAGTCTCGTCTCTTATCACCCGGACCCTCGCGTAACGAATCGCCGAAAGACTGTCAGCCACTACCGACAATCCCGCGATGCCAAAAGCCATAGTTCGCACCGGCGAATAATCATGCAGCGCCATCTCAATGCGTTCGTAGGCATACTTGTCGTGCATGTAGTGAATGACGTTCATCGCATTAACATACACGCCGGCCAGCCACTCCATCATGTTTTCAAACTTGTCCAGGACTTCGTCAAAGTTGAGATACTCACCTTTCACAATCCCGCGGGCCGGTCCCACTTGTTTCCCGGTCAACTCATCCCGGCCGCCATTGATCGCATACAACAAACACTTGGCGAGATTCGCGCGCGCGCCAAAGAACTGCATCTGCTTGCCTACCAGCATCGGAGAAACGCAACACGCGATGGCCCCATCATCTCCCCACGCGCTGCGCATGATCTCGTCACTCTCAAACTGGATCGAACTTGTGTCGATAGCTACCTTTGCGGCAAAACTGCGAAACGCATCCGGCAAACGAGGTGAATACCAGATCGTGAGGTTGGGCTCCGGCGCAGGACCAAGATTGTAAAGCGTTTGCAGGAAACGAAAACTCGTTTTGGTTACGAGGGCCCGGCCATCGTCGCCCATGCCGCCGATGGATTCCGTGACCCACGTCGGATCTCCGGCGAAGAGCGCGTCGTATTCAGGCGTGCGCAGAAAACGAACGATGCGCAGCTTGATCACAAAGTCGTCGACGATCTCTTGTGCCTGTGCTTCGGTGATTGCCCCCGAGCGCAAGTCGCGTTGAAAGTAAATATCGAGGAACGTCGAAGTGCGGCCTAACGACATTGCCGCGCCGTTCTGTTCCTTCACTGCCGCCAGGTATCCGAAGTACAACCACTGCACGGCCTCGCAAGCGTCATAGGCAGGCGTCGAAATATCGAAACCGTAACTGGCAGCCAGCAGCTTCAGTTCTCTCAAAGCGCGTATCTGTTCGCTCAACTCCTCACGATCGCGGATGATCTCGTCGGTCGACATGGCCGCGTCGAGACTGCGCTTCTCTTCCTCTTTACCTTCAATCAGGCGATCGACGCCGTAGAGTGCAACGCGACGGTAGTCGCCGATGATGCGGCCGCGTCCATATGCATCAGGCAAGCCCGTCAATATGTGTGAACTGCGACAGCGCCTAATGTCTTCGGTGTAAGCGTCGAAGACGGCGTCGTTGTGGGTCCTTCGATACTTGGTAAAAGTTTCGACGACGTACGAATCAGGTTCGTAGCCGTAAGTCTTCAAAGCGCCGAGGACCATGCGCAAACCGCCGTTCGGCATGATGGCGCGTTTGAGTGGCGCTTCGGTTTGCAGGCCAAAGATCACCTCGTTATCGCGATCGATGTAGCCGGGAGCGTGAGCGGTAATTGAACTGGGAATTTGAGAGATGTCGAGCACGCCCTTCTTGCGTTCTTCGACAAACAGCTCATTCAAGTGATCCCAGATCTTCTTCGTGCGTTCGGTTGCCGGGGTGAGAAACGATTCGTCGCCGTGATAAGGCTCGTAGTTTTGTTGAATGAAGTCGCGGACGTTGATCTCGCTTTGCCAGAAACCGGGATTGAATTTTTCCCATTGCGGCAGGCTTCTCTTGCGGGTGATTTCCTGGGGTGCGGTGCTGGCCATGTTCGTTCTCCTTTGCTGCGCTCGTCTTCACGCAGCTTTTGCGAGTCCGAGGAGCGCGCCGGTGTGTCGCGCGATCATCAACTCTTCGTTAGTGGCGATCACCCAGACGGAGATCTTGCTTCGCGAAGTAGAGATCTTTTGTTGACGGCCGTTATTCGCAGCGTCGTCGAGTTCGATGCCGAGCCATGCTGACGACTCACAAATGCGTTGCCGGATCTCGGCGGAGTTCTCGCCGATCCCGGCAGTGAAGACGATGGCGTCAAGACCGCCGAGTGCAGCAGTGAGAGATCCGATTTCCTTGGCAGCGCGATAGACGAAGTAGTCGACCGCGAGGCGCGCTGATGGTTCAATGCGTCCGAGCAGATCGCGCATGTCGTTGCTGATCCCGGAAATGCCGAGCAGCCCGGATTTCTTGTACAGGATTGTTTCGACTTCTTTTGCCGGCAGGTTCAATCCTTGAACGAGATGCAGCACCACGCCGGGATCGAGCGTGCCCGGCCGGGTGCCCATGCATAGACCATCGAGCGCCGTAAACCCCAGCGTGCTGTCGAAGCTCTTGCCGTTCTTCAGCGCGCACAAACTCGCGCCACTTCCCAGATGAGCAACGATCACTCGACCGTTGGCGATCTCTGGCGCAACGTGCGGCAGCATCGAAGCGATGTATTCGTAGGACAGTCCATGAAAACCATAACGCTGCAAACCTTGCTGGCGCAGCTCACGCGGCACCGGGATAAGCTCCGCGACTTCCGGTTGTCCGCGATGGAAGCTCGTATCGAAACAAGCGACTTGCGGTATTCCGGGTAAGCGGTTGAAAACCGCTTCGATAGCTGCGAGGTTGTAAGGTTGATGAAGCGGCGCGAGGGGAACGAGTCGATGTAGTTCCCGAAGCACTTCTTCGTTCACGAGGGTTGGGCCTCTGAAACGAGCGCCGCCATGGACCACGCGATGGCCCACCGCGAGCACGCGCGATCCGCCATAGTGCAAACGCAACCAACCGGCGAGATTGTCGAGCGCGTCACTGCCGTTTCGAGCCAGGACTTCCTGATTTGCCAGAGTCTCGCCCTCCGCGTCTTTGACTGACAAACGCGGCGCGCTTCCGATGCCTTCAACCTGGCCACGCGCTGCTAAATGCCAACCCTCACCCGCGGGCCTTTCAAACACACAAAACTTGAGACTCGAAGATCCGGCATTGAGCACGAGTGCGTAATCATCCATCAGTGCAGCTCCTACATCTTTGCTCGCCGCGCGTAGGCGACTAGTTTTGCCACTGCACAACTCGCTATTCGGGAACGCACACTGTCAGCGCGACTCGTTAGAATCACCGGAACCTTCGCACCGAGAACCATCCCGGCGCTGTCTGCGTTGGCGAGAAAACTCAATTGCTTGGCGAGCATGTTGCCGGCTTCCAGATCGGGCGCTAACAGAATGTCCGGATCGCCCGCCACTGCTGACTTGATGCCTTTCGTCTCGGCGGCGTGGGCGCTGATGGCATTGTCAAACGCCAGTGGTCCATCGAGGATGCCGTCCTTGATCTGGCCGCGTTCGGCCATCTTGCAGAGCGCCGCGGCGTCGAGAGTGGCGGGCATTTTCGAGGTAACAGTTTCCACCGCGGCAAGGATCGCGACCTTGGGTTTCTCCAGGCCGAGCGAGACGGCGAGATCGATCGCGTTCTGGCAGATGTCGACTTTGTCTTCGAGCGTCGGGGCGATGTTGATGGCCCCGTCGGTAACGAGCAACACCTTGTGATAGGTCGGGACATCCATGATAAACACGTGACTGATCCGGCGGCTGGTGCGCAGGCCACGTTCACGCGAGACGATTGCCGACATCAGTTCGTCGGTGTGCAGACTGCCCTTCATCAGGATCTCGGCCTTGCCTTCCCTGACAAGTTCGACAGCCTTGGTCGCGGCGGCGTGACTATGGGGCACGTCGACGATCTGTAGCCTGCCAGGATCGATTCCGACCGACTTCGCTGTTTGCGCGATGCCGTTAACTGGTCCAACCAATAGCGGCGTGATCAGTCCTCTTTCAGCGGCTTCCACGGCTCCTTCCAGAGCAGTCCCTTCACAGGGATGGACCACCGCGGTGGGCACGGGCGCAAGGCTTTTGCACCGTTCCAGCAGCCGTTCGTATTTGCCTGTTCCAGTTGCAGCTTGCATCGTTCATTTCTCCCGCACTGACTTTTGGCCTGACTCTTGGCCCGCTGGTCCAGTTTCCTTCAACAGCATCGTCAGCACGATTGCGAGCGCCACTCCGTAAAGCAACGGCGTGAATGTCGTTTGGAAGTGCTGCAATTCCATTCGCGGCGCGCCGTCCGACACGCTCTGTAAGATCCGGCCAAAGACCGGACCGAGCAGCGCGCTGAAAGTGAAATTTAAGAAGTTGACGACACCGGTGGCGGTGCCGCCGAACTGCGGCGGGTTAGCTTCTTTGATCACCGTGTAAGGCAGCATCGCAGCGCCGGATACGACGCCCGTCAAAAGGCCCAACGCGTAAGGCGGAAGCACGCCGAGTGGACCATAGAGAATCCACGCGAGACACGCGAACAACACGACGGCCGCGCCGGCGATCACCGGTTTCCGGCGTCCGAGACGATCCGAAAGCAGGCCCAGCAACGGACAGCCGATGATCCAACCGAATGGCACTGTCGCCGATCGCAGGACCGCCTCGCCGTAATCGATGCCGTGAGCTTCCTGTAGAAAACGGACGCCCCAGATCATGTCGAAGATAGTTGTCGGGATGAACATCAACCCCGAGATCAAGCCACATAAGATCGATTGCGGATTTTTGAAGACCGTCGCGAAAGCCTGGATTACGGGTTTCAGACCACCGGCGGCCGGCGCTGAATTCTCCGCGGGTATCAGGAAAAAGAGCGCGACGCCGATCAGCAAACCAATTGCGCCCATCGCGATCCAGAAATGGTTCCAGGTGACGCCGCTGCCGATGATTGGTCCAACAACAAACTGCCCCGCCGAACCGCCCGCCATGCCAAACATCTGTGTCACGCCGATCAGCGTGGCCGCTTTTGCGGGTGAGAAATTCCTGGTGGCGATGTAGATCGCGCCGACCAGGGCGAATACTCCACCCGCGCCCTGGAGAAATCGACCGAGGCCCGCGACGGTTGTGTTACCGGTAGCAAACAGCAAAGCTCCGATGCCGACAACTGCCGCTGCTCCCG
>DATELZ010000235.1:0-3648 GCA_035276045.1 Pyrinomonadaceae bacterium
CCTCGGCACGGCGGGTTACATGTCGCCGGAACAAGCGCAGGGAAAGTCGAAAGAGATCGATCACCGTTCCGACATCTTTTCCTTCGGCTGCATTTTGTTTGAAGCCGTCACTGGACGGCGCGCGTTTGCCGGCGCGGACACAATCGACACGCTCAACAAGGTCATTCGCGAACCGGCGCCATCGTTTTCTGCGCCTGCCGATTTGCAGCGGATCGTGCGTCGTTGCCTCGCGAAAGATCCTGATCAGCGTTATCAGAACATCAAAGACGTGGCGATCGAGTTGAAAGAATTGCGACGCGAGTTGCAGGAGAATCAGCCTTCGTCTGCCACGAGCCGTGAAGCTGCACTGGGTTCCGAAACGACCGTCATGCAAGACCGCTCCGCGTTGACGGGCGCCACGCCGCTGTCGCCTTCAACGCGCGCTTCGAGTGCGGATGTCGTCGTCAACGAGATCAAACGTCACAAACTCGCGACCGTGATCGTCGCCGGAGTTGTGTTGCTCGTCGCCGCTGCGGTCGCGTTCGGCATTCGATCGTACCTGCACGCGGGCAGCACTGAAGTAGCGATTGAGTCGATCGCGGTGGTCCCCTTCGTGAATCAAAGCAAAGACCCGGGCGCGGACTGGATCTCGGATGGTCTAACCGAAAGCATCATCAACAACCTCACTCAGCTTCCGAACCTCAAGGTCATCGCCCGCAGTTCGGTGTTTCGTTACAAGGGCAAGGAAGACGATCCACTGACGATCGGAAAAGATCTCGGTGTGCGCGCGGTGCTGACGGGCCGCTTGATGCAACGTGGCGAGACGATGGTGATCAGCGCGGAGTTGGTCGACATTCGCGACAACAAACAACTCTGGGGCGAACAGTACGAACGCAAACTCGCCGACATGCTTTCCGTGCAACGCGAAATCGCGCGCGAGATTACAAACAACCTGCGGCCGACGTTGTCTGGCGTGGACCAGTTGCGCATGGAGAAGCAGTACACGGCGAATCCCGAGGCTTACCAGCTTTACCTGCAAGGCCGTTTCTATTGGAACAAACGCTCGCCTGACGACTTTCAGAAATCGATCGCGTATTTCCAACAGGCCATCGAGAAAGATCCGAATTACGCTCTTGCATATTCGGGCTTGGCCGACGCCTACACGCTGCTGACTGTTTACACAAACGAGCCGCCCGTGCAGGTGATGCCGAAAGCGAAAGCCGCGGCGCTTAAAGCTCTCGAACTCGACGACAAACTCGCAGAGGCGCATGCTTCGCTGGGCCAGATCGTCATCTACTACGACTACGATTTTGTTACTGCCGAAAGAGAGTATGGCCGAGCGCTCAAGTTGAATCCGAACTACGCACCCGCGCATCAGTGGCTCGCCGAACACCTTGCGACGATGAGGCGTTTCGACGAAGCCCTTGCCGAGATCAAGCGTGCCCTGGAACTCGATCCATTTTCGGTAATCATCAATCGCATTTATGGCGACATCTTCATGGACCAGAAGCGCTTTGATGAAGCTATCGAGCAATACCGGAAGACGCTGGAGCTTGATCCGAACTTTCCTACTACGCAGTTATTTCTCGCTCGCGCTTATGAAGCCAAGGGGATGTACGATCAGGCCGTAGCTCAGTACGCGCTCGCAAGCCGGTTTACCGGGGTGGCGCCGGAGAAACTTGCGGAAGCGAATCAGGTATACGCAAAGTCAGGCTGGAAGGCCTACTTGCAAAAGAGTTTGGATTACATTCTGTCCCAGCCGCCGAACCGCCAGTTTCCTCCTTTTGCCGCGGCCACCTATTACGCGCGGCTTGGTCAGAAAGAGGAGGCGCTTTACTGGTTGCAGCGAGGATACGAGGAGCGTGATTTTCGTTTGCGGCATATCAGCGTGATGTTCGAGTTTGATAACTTGCGATCCGATCCGCGGTTCGTGGAGCTCGTGCGTAAGATGGGTCTGCCACAGTAGAATCTGTCTTATCGTGCGAAGACTACTTGCCCTCATTGTGCTCGTCCTTTGTTGCGCAGCGGCGTCACACTCGCAAACTGTGGATCAGGACGACGTCATTCGCGTCGAGACTGACGTTACTAATCTTCCGTTCACTGCCGTCGATAAACAGCGCCGCTTTGTAACGACTCTGCGCGCCGAAGATGTGCGCGTGCTTGAAGACGGCGTGCCGCAACAGCTCTTCACGTTTCAGCGCGAAACAGATCGGCCCCTCGCGATTGCGTTTTTGATCGACGTGAGTCGATCGCAGGAGTTTACGCTTCCTGACGAGAAGGCGGCGGCGCGTGCGTTTATCGAGAACGTGTTTCAGTCGAGCCGGGATCTGGTGTCGATCATTCCGTTTACGGGTCTCGCGTATCTCGAACAGGAAATGACGCGCGACGTGTTGAATGTTTACAAAGTGTTGCAGCGAGTCGAGGTTGCATTGCCGGCGTACCTTGGCGCCGGCCGTCCGTTGACGGGTATACCGACTGGTCCAGGTCTGCTTGCGCCGCCGGAAGAAGGCACGACTGCGATCTGGGATGCCGTGACGTTGACGTCGAGCAACGTTCTGGCGAAAGCGCCCGGACTGCGGCGACGGGCAATCATTCTATTGACCGACGGTCACGACACGACGAGTCGTCTGGCAAAGAGCGATGCGATTAACGGCACGCTTGCCGCCGAAGCGGTGATCTATGTGATCGGGATTGGTGACAGTAGGAATGAGGGAGTCGATCGCGGCGCGCTTCGCGACCTGGCCCAGCGCACGGGCGGCCGCGCTTTCTTCCCCGACAAGAAACTCGATCTGACCGCCGCCTTCACGGAGATCGAAAAAGAGTTGCGCACCCAATACCTGCTCGCCTACTCCTCCTCCAACAAACGCCGCGACGGCGCCTATCGCAAAATCACCATCGAGATCACCAACCCCGAACTCCGCAAAGAAAAACTCGAACTCCGCCACCGTCCCGGCTACTTTGCCAAAGCGGGATCGTGAACCTGTTTCAGCGAGATCCGTGCTTCGGAGCGCCAAAGGCGCGGTACAGGATAGCCAGGGGCAAGTGCGAGCGAAGTGAGCACGACGCCCCTGGGTAGCAAGGAATACGGATTGAGCACTGAAAGTGCGACAGAACGCAGCTTGGTTCTGTCGCTCTTTCAGAGCTCAAACGATTCCCGAACAACCCAGGGGCAACGCGCTTCGCGCTTGCCCCTGGCTATCCTATGCCGCGCCTTTGGCGCTCAACACTCAAACCGAACTCAAACCGCGCCGTCGCCCCGGCTACTTCGCCAAAGCGGGATCGTGAACCTCTGAAGCACACTCGTCCCGCGCACCCGTTGGTGTTTAGAGATCCGTGCTGCGGTTTGAGTGTTGAGCGCCAAAGGCGCGGTACAGGGTAGCCAGGGGCAAGTGCGAACGAAGTGAGCACGACGCCCCTGGGTAGCAAGGAACACGGATTGAGCACTGAAAGTGCGACAGAACGCAGCTTGGTTCTGTCGCTCTTTCAGAGCTCAAACGATTCCCGAACAACCCAGGGGCAACGCGCTTCGCGTGTTGATTATCAAGACATCATTTACGTTTTGCTATCAACACATCCTTTACACATGCTTACTGGGAGTCGCCCTCTTTGTTCAGGGTTCGTGCCGGCAACAGCACTGCAGTGCTTTTGCCGGTGCGAAGCTCGATTTCG
>DATELZ010000236.1:0-19625 GCA_035276045.1 Pyrinomonadaceae bacterium
GCTAAAAAGCCGTAAAACGTTTCACGCAAAGGCGCAAAGGAAGCAAAGGAGACTTCTTTGCTATCTTTGCGTCTTTGCGAGAAATAATTCTTAACAGATGAAGAACACTTTCTACGTCACTACACCAATCTACTACGCCAACAGTCTGCCGCATCTCGGTCACCTCTACACGATGATCGTGTGCGACACCATCGCCCGGTCGAAGCGCCAGCGTGGCGTCGACACTTACTTTCTGACCGGCACCGACGAGCACGGCATCAACATCGAACGCGCCGCGCAGAAGAACGGCCGCACGCCGCAACAACAAGCCGACTTCGTCGTCGATTACTTCAAGAAGATGACGAGTGAGTTTGGCCTCGACACCCAACACGGCGGCTACGACATCTTCATGCGCACCACGTCGCCGTTTCACTACCAGGCCGTGAGTGAGTTCTGGCGTCGCTGCGCCAAAGCGAAAACGCCGAAGGGCAACGACGCGATCTATAAAGGCCACTACGAAGGCTGGTTCTGCGCCCCGTGCGCTGCCTATAAAACGGAAGACGAGTATCAGAAACCGTCGACCCCGGATGGTGTGCCGACTTGCCTGATCCACGAAACGCCCCTGGATCGAGTTTCCGAAGAGAGCTATTTCTTCCGTCTCTCTGACTACGCCGAAGCATTGCTCGACGTCTACGAGACGCGTCCCGATTTCGTCAGGCCGGAATCGCGCCGAAACGAGGTCATCAGTTTTGTGCGCGGCGGCTTGCAGGATCTTTCCGTGAGCCGGTTGAAGAGTTCGGTGAGTTGGGGCATACCCGTGCCGGACGATCCAACCCACACGATGTATGTCTGGTTTGACGCGTTGACCAACTACATCACGGCGATCGGTTTCGGAAACGAAGAACGTGAACGCGTCGCTGGTTTTGAGAAATACTGGCCGGCGCTGCACATGGTCGGTAAAGACATCCTGCGTTTTCACGCTGTTTATTGGCCGTCGTTCCTGATGGCCGCGGGTATCGAGCTGCCGCGCGCGGTCGTGGCCCACGGAATGTGGCTCGATCCGAATGGACGCAAGATGTCGAAAACGATCGGCAACACGGTCGAACTCGACGTCCTGCACAAACACTTTTCGATCGACGCGATTCGTTACTTCTGTCTGCGCGAGATGGTCTTCGGACAAGATGGACGATTTGGCTACGAAGGATTGATCGATCGTGCCAACAGCGATCTCGCCAGCGGCCTCGGAAATCTATCGAGCCGCACGTTGACGATGATCGCGCGTTATTGCGATGGACGGATTCCGTCGGGCCAGATTCCGGAAGAAAAACTGCTGTTTGCAAAACGTACCGGCGTCGACACCGACGAAACAACGGTGGCGGGTTTTGTCGAGACGGCGCGCGATCAGTTTCTATTGCACTTCGAGAACCTCGCGTTTAGCCGCGCGCTCGAAGCTGCCTGGTCCATCGTGGCGCGCGCCGACAAGATGATCACCGACGCGAAGCCGTGGGACCTCGCGAAAGATGAAAACCAGCGCCACACGCTCGGCGCTGTGCTTTACCGCGCTGCGGAAACACTTCGCTGGCTCAGCGTGTTGCTCTATCCGGTGATGCCCGAAGCGAGCCGCGCGCTGGCGAAGCAAATGGGATTGAACGAATCTCCGGACAAGCTCGATCCGGCGACACTCAAATGGGGTGAACTGCGCGAAGGCACGCAGATCGGCGACGTGCAACCGATCTTTCCGCGTCTCGACAAATCTCAAATCATGTCTGACATTCAAGATACTCAAAAGCCTGTCGTTGCCGACGTCGCAACGGAACCGGCGCCATCACCACCTATGACTCACGCCACTGAAGCCGACGCCGTTGGCATCGTGAGCTTCATCGAGATTGACGACTTCGCGAAAGTCGATCTGCGTGCCGGCACGGTCTTGTCTGCCGAACGAATACCGAAGGCCGACAAACTGTTGCTGTTGAAGATCGACTTGAACGAAGCGGAGCCGCGCCAGGTGCTTGCCGGCATCGCGCAATACTACGAACCCGAACAATTGATCGGACGCAAAGTGGTCGTGGTCGCTAATCTTAAACCACGCAAGTTGCGCGGCTACGAGTCGCAAGGCATGGTCGTCGCAGCCTCGTACGGCGAAGAAGGCCGCCCGGTCATCGCGACGTTCACGGAAGACGTGCCGAATGGCGCGCGATTGAAGTAGATGTTTGTCGACTCGCACGCCCACATTGACGGTCCCGAATTCGATGCGGATCGTGACGAAGTTATTCAGCGTGCGCAATCCGCAGGCGTCACGGCAATCTTGAACGTCGGCACTGGCGATCCGCACAGTGGCGCATTCGAACGCGCCGTCGACATCGGCCGGAAATACACGAATCTTTACACTGCGATCGGCACGCATCCTCACGACGCGCGCTTTTACGACGACGCCGCTGAAGAAAAGACGAAGAGCCTGTTGCAAAGCGGCGAACGCGTCCTCGCGTGGGGTGAGATCGGGCTCGACTTTCACTACGACAATTCGCCGCGTGACGTGCAAATCAACGCCTTCCGCCGCCAACTGCACGCCGCTCGCGATCTCAATCTCCCCGTTATCATCCACACGCGTGAAGCGGAAGAGGAGACGATCGAGATTCTCAAGTCCGATTACGGAAACGCGCCTCGCCGCGGCGTGTTTCATTGTTTCAGCGGCAGCGCGGAACTCGCGAAGCACGCGCTCGATCTCGATTTCATGATCTCCTTTTCCGGGATCGTGACGTTCAAGAAAGCGGAGGAGCTGCGCAGCATCGCGCGCGGAGTGCCGTTGGACCACCTGTTGATCGAAACAGACTGTCCGTATCTCACGCCTGTGCCGCATCGCGGCAAACGAAACGAGCCTGCTTACGTCGTCGAAACGGCTCGCTGCCTGGCAGCGATTCACGGTCTTTCGATCGAAGAGTTGGCCCACATCACGACAGAGAACTTTACGAAGTTTTTTGGTTTGTAATAACGATCAATTTGCTCGCGCGGATACTAAGAGATAAGTTTCACATGCCGCGCTTTTGGTGTTATTCTCACCGACAACGAAACATAACTTTCCCGAAGACTAGAACACACCGATGGCTCAACAGAACTCTTTCGATATCGTCTCCGAGGTTGATGCGGCAGAGATCGCAAACGCGCTCAACCAGACGATCAAGGAAGTGCGCCAGCGGTTTGACTTCAAAGGCAGTTCGGCGAACGTCGTGCACGAAAAGACCGAGCTGGTGCTCAGCGCGGAAGACGAAACGCGGCTCCGCAACATGAACGACATCCTGCAGCAGAAACTTGTGCGGCGCGGCGTGCCGCTGAAAGCGTTCAGTTACGGCAAGATCGAACCGGCGGCGGGCGGCACAGTCCGGCAGCGCGCGCAGATCCAGCAGGGTATTCCGCAGGAGAAAGCCAAGGAAGTCGTGAAGTTCATCAAAGACAGCAAGGTGAAAGTTCAGGCTTCGATCCAGGGAGACATCGTGCGTGTTTCGGGCCGCGATCGCGACACGCTCCAGGACGTGATCGCGAAGCTGAAAGACAAAGATTTCGGTATTCATATGCAGTTCACGAACTATCGATCAAACTGAGCCACGAAGAGGCACAAAAGAAGAGTCACAAAAGGCACAAGCAAAAAAGGACGGAGTTAAAGACCTAGTCCCAAAGTCCGAAGACCCAATGACCATCTCAGGTGAGACAATCACACTCGATCAGGAAGCGACGATCTCGGCGCGCCGGATCTTCAGTGTGATCGCGAACGAGCTGCAACAGGTCGAGATCGAGTTTGAGCGCCAGGCGCGTTCGAATGTGCAAGTGATTGCTTATCTCGGCGAGTACCTGCGCGCGTCGGGCGGCAAGCGCGTGCGGCCGGCGTTGACGATTCTTGCGAACTACGCCGCTGGTGGCGATGGCTCGCGCTACAACTCGATTCGCATGGCGACGGTGATGGAGTTTCTCCACACCGCCACGCTGGTCCACGACGACGTGATCGACAAAGCCGACACCCGCCGCAACCGGCCCACGGTCAACGCGCTTTACGGAAATGAAACGTCCGTGTTGATGGGCGACTGGTTGTACATGTCGGCCTTTGAAACGAGCCTGGCGGAAAGATCGCTGGCGATTCTCGACATTCTCACGAGCGTCACGCGCAAGATGACCGAGGGCGAGTTGTTGCAGTTGACGTTGCTGGGCCACGCAGACATTTCCGAAGGTCAGTATCTCGACGTTCTCAAACGCAAGACGGCGTATCTGTTTAGTGCCAGCTCTGAGATCGGTTCGATCCTCGGCGGCGCAAATGAGAAACAACAGACGGCCTTGCGTGATTACGGTTTGAATCTCGGAACGGCGTTTCAGTTGATCGACGATTTGCTGGATTTCACGTCGAGCGATGAAACATTAGGCAAGGCTGCCGGCGCGGACTTGCTTGGCGGCAAGGTTACGTTGCCGCTGATCTATCTCATGGCGGCTGAGCCTTCGACGGCGGCGATGGTCCAACGCGTGCTGCTTGACGGCAGCTACGAATCGGTGCGGCAGGAAGAGCTGCGGGAAGTGCTTGTGCGCAGCGGTTCGCTGGACCAGGCGCGCGCGATGGCCGATCAGTATGCTGAGAACGCGTGCGCTGCCCTCGACGATCTGCCCGATTCCGAATACTGCGATGCTCTCCGCGCGTTGCCTACCTACGTGCTCAAGCGCGATCGATGAATTTTTCGCCCATAATTGCAGAAACACGGCTATAATCCCCGCGAATGGAACGGCCTTATAACGAAAACCTCTTATCGCGCTTAGAACAGAACCTGCGATCAACGCGTGCTGCGCGAATGCATGCGGCGGCGCGTCTGCGTGAGTTAGAGGCCGAAGCCGACGCCGTGCGTGCGGAGATTGCCGAGATCGATACGTTAGCTGGACAGACGCAGGCTGCGATCTGCCGTCTGTTGTCGACCGTCATCGGTGGCGGGACTCCCGCGTTTGGTTTGCCGTCGGATGCTGAGCTCGAAGCCGCGATGCGTGAGTCAAATGCGCCCGCGCGTGTTCCGGCACATATTTCAATGGACCGCCGGCCGCAGATCCCGCTGGTGCGAAACAACGTAGAAGCGTTGAGCGATCGTTTTATGGACCGCACGATCCCGCAGGCAGTCACGTTGTTGCTTCGCGAAGAAGGCAGGCCACTTCACGTCAACGAACTCTACAATCGGTTGCTGGAAGGTGGCTTCAAGTTTACGGGTCAAAACCCGACCATCAGCGTCGCCGTCTCCCTGAATCGCAACACTCGCTTCCGCAAAGTCGCGCCCGGCACCTTCGACCTCGTCATGCGCGACGCCTCGAAAGCCTCCTGATTAAAATCCGTGTTGTAGAATAGCCGGCGATGCGCGCGATCATACTTTCCGCCGGTTACGGCACACGTCTTTGGCCACTCACCGAAGATCGCACTAAACCTGCAATCCCGATTCTTGGCAAACCGCTTGTCGGTTACGTTGCCGAGTATCTCGCCGGTTATGGTTTCGACGAAGTCGTCGTCAATCTGCATCACCGCCCGGAATCGGTGCGCAATGCACTCGGCAATGGCGATCGCTTCGGCGTGAAACTCCATTACGTCGAGGAGCCGGTGATTCTCGGGACAAGCGGCGCGCTGGACAACACGCGAGAGTTATTCGATAGCGGCACGTTTCTCGTCGTCAACGGCAAGATCATTACCGACATCGACCTGAAAGCCGCGCTCGCTACGCACCGCCGTAGGAACGCACTCGCAACGCTGGTGCTGTTGCCCAACTCAAACCGTGAGCGTTTCAGCACGGTCGAGACTCACGAAGGACGCGTCACGCGCTTCGCCGGCATGCCCGGGCAAGGAAGTGATGGCCCAACGCCGTTGATGTTCACCGGCATTCACATCATGGAACCGCGGATCTTCGATTACATACCACGCGGTGTGTTCTCCGATTCTGTCGTCGACGTCTATCCCCCCGCGATTGCCAAAGGCGAGATCATCGCCGCGCACGTCGCTTCCGGACAATGGCGTGAGCTTTCGACGTTGAAACGGTACCTCGACATCAGCGTCGAGCTGTTGAAACAGAAAGGCAAGAACTACTTTGCTGGCGCCAACAGCGTCGTTTCACGCACGGCGTCGGTGACTGAGTCGATCATCTGGGACAACGTCAAAATCGACCCCGGCGCTCGCATTCACCGGTGCGTTCTGGGCGACAACGTGAGGCTCGAAACGAATGAAGTAATCGAGAATTCGATCGTCGTTCATCGCGAGTTGATCGAAGGTAAAACACCACCTGCAAAGGCGCTTCCGGGCTATTTTTACGGCGAAAGCTTTGTCGTTACGTTGTGATACAATCCGCCTTGCCATTTCCGATTGCCAATCAACAATGAGCTCCGCAAAACAGGTGATTTCCAACGAATTTGAATCTTCCGCGTCCGATCGGCTTGCCAGATTCATCGCGCAGCAGGGAATCGCCGGCAGGGAAGTCACCCCGCTCACGCCTGACGCTTCGACTCGCAAGTATTACCGCATCGGCTGGAAGAAAGGCACGGCTGTCGCCGCCGTCTACCAGGAACCGTTCGACCCGGAAGTTCACCCCTATCTCGACGTCACGCGTCTGTTTTTAGAATGCGATCTCCCGGTACCTGAGATCTACGCGGTCGACGGCAATGAGGGCATCATCGTTCAGGAAGACCTCGGCGACGCGCAACTGTTTCAGGTCTACGAAAACGAACCCGACGAGAAGTGCGACGAGTACAAGCAACGGGCAATGGCGCTGATAGCGAAGATTCAAAAGGCGACCGATAAGGCGTACGAAATGACATCGATCGCCAGCCGGCTGGCGTTTGACGAAGCAAAGCTCTCCTGGGAACTAGATTTCTTCTTCGAGCACTATTTCACCAGCCTCCGCGGCGAGACACTGCGGCATGGCGAGATTGCCGAAGCGAAGGCAGAACTGAACGACATCGCCGCCGAATTGGCTGCCGCGCCGCGCGTGCTTTGTCATCGCGACTATCACTCCGCAAACCTGATGATCGACGATCGCAAGCGAATGCGTATCGTCGATCACCAGGACGCGCGCATGGGACCGGCAAGTTACGATCTCGTCTCTTTTCTTCTGGATCGGCAACCGTGTCCGCCATCGCTGGCTGAATTGCGTGACCATCGTTTGTTCTTCCTGGAAGAGCGCCGTAAATTGGGTCTGGCGCCAATCGATCCCGACGAATTCGCGAAAGAGTTTCGCTTGATGACCGTCCAACGCGGTTTGAAAGCAACCGGCACTTTCTCGTATCAAACAGCCGTCGCCGGACGCGGCGCGGCTTACCAGCACTTTATCGAACCGACACTTCAGATTGTCGTGCAGGCCATCGAATGGCTCGAGAGGTTCCCCACCCTCCGCCGCATGCTGAAGGAAAGAATCAACTAACTAACTATGACATCCCTCAGGTTTTCTAGATGACGCAATCACTCGCAAGCGCTACAACCGATCACACTTACATCAATCAACTTGCAAAACACGCCGGCCAGGAGGTTGTTCTCAAAGGCTGGCTTTACAACCTGCGTTCGAGCGGCAAGATCCTGTTTCCGCAACTGCGCGACGGCACCGGCGTGGTCCAGTGCGTCGTGTTGAAGAACGCGATCGATCCGGAGACGTGGGAAACGCTCAAAGGTCTCGGACAAGAATCGGCCATCACGATCAAAGGCATGGTGCGCGAGGACAGTCGCGCGCCCGGCGGTTATGAGATCGACGTGAGCGCCGCCGAAGTCTTGCAGCAGGTCCACGACTATCCGATCACGCCGAAAGAGCACGGCACCGAGTTTCTCATGGACCACCGGCACCTGTGGCTGCGATCGCGGCGGCAACACGCGGTGCTCAAAGTGCGGCACACCGTGGTCCAGGCAGTGCGAAACTTTCTCGACAACGACGGCTTTACGTTGTGCGACTCGCCCATCTTCACGCCCGCTGCGTGCGAAGGCACGACGACGCTTTTCGAGGTTGACTACTTCGACGGCGAGAAGGCTTACCTGACACAGTCAGGCCAGCTCTACAACGAGGCGAATGCCGCGGCGTTTGGGAAGGTTTACTGTTTTGGTCCCACGTTCAGGGCGGAAAAATCCAAGACACGCCGGCACCTGACGGAGTTTTGGATGGTTGAACCGGAGATGTCTTACGCGACGTTGGAAGACGTGATGAATTTGTCAGAACGTTTTCTTTCGCACATCGCGGCGCGCGTCCTGGAGGACAGAAAAGAAGAACTGAAAGTGCTGGAACGCGACCCTGCGAAACTTGAAGCGATCGTCGCTCCGTTTCCGCGGATGCACTACGACGACGCGGTGAAGTTGCTGCAGGAAGGTTTCGAAAAAGGCGCGCTCGAGTCGAAGTTTGAGTGGGGCGGTGACTTTGGTGCGCCGGATGAGACTTACATTTCGAGCCAGTTCGACAAACCGGTGATGGTCCATCACTATCCCGCTGCCATAAAGGCATTTTACATGGCGCGCGATCCGGAACGTGCGGAGTTGGCGCTCGGCGTCGACGTCCTGGCGCCGGAAGGATACGGCGAGGTTATCGGCGGCGGCGAACGCGCGACGTCACTCGAGTTTCTGCAAGAGCAGATCAAGCTGCACGAGCTGCCCGAGGAAGCGTTCCAGTGGTATCTCGATCTGCGACGCTATGGCAGCGTGCCGCATGGCGGGTTTGGGATGGGCATCGAGCGCTGCACTGCGTGGATGTGTGGCATCGAGCATATCCGTGAAACGATTCCGTTTCCGCGCATGTTGTACCGAATCAGACCTTAGGAGTTGACTATGAATTGTCCGAAGTGTGGTGCTCAACTGCTGGCCAATGCGACGTTTTGTGGCGCTTGTGGTAACCGCCTTGCCGAGACTGCGACGCAGCCGATGAATCAGGGTGGCCACAGCATCAACATCGATCAGGATTCGCGTGGGCAAGGACGTGGTTACAGTTACGAAGTGCTGCATCAACCGTCGTTCTCGCTCGCGGTGTTGCAACTTCAGGCCGAACAGGCGATCCAGGCGGAAGCCGGCGCGATGGTTTCGATGTCGGCGAACGTCGAATTGCAGTCGCAGATGAAGGGCGGACTGTTCGGCGCGATCAAGCGTGCGGCCGGTGGCGAGTCGGCGTTTATCTCGACTTTCACCGCGCGTGGTGGACCAGGTGAAGTTACGCTTGCGCCAGGCGCGCCGGGTGACGTCGCCGCAATTGAATTGAGTGGCCAGCCGTTCTTTGTGCAGTCCAGTTCGTATCTGGCCGGCGATGCGAGTCTTACAGTCGACACAAAATGGGGCGGCGCGAAGTCGTTCTTCTCAGGTGAGGGACTGTTCGTGCTGATGGTCCAGGGACAAGGATTGTTATTGGTGTCGTCTTTCGGCGCTATACATCGCAAACGGCTGCGACCGGGCGAACGCTATGTGGTCGACACGGGACATCTCGTGGCGTGGGAAGGGACGACTCAATACACGTTGCGCAAGGCGGCGTCCGGGTTCTTTCGCAGTATGATGAGTGGCGAGGGAATCGTTGCGGAGTTTACCGGGCCGGGTGAGTTGTTGATTCAAACACGAAACCTCGCGGCCCTTGCGGGTTTATTGAGACCGTTCTTCCCAAGCCAGGGCAGCGGTGGCGGCGGCGGTTTCAATTTCAACCTCGGTGGCTAGAGTTGTATGAGTGCAAACGGGAACAAGACGGTCGCGATTTTAGGAGTGCCGCTGGGTTACGGCGCGAGCATGGCCGGCGTCGACATCGGTCCGGCGGCATTGCGAGTCGCCCGTTTGCATCAACGCATCGAGCGCCTCGGCTATCCCGTTCGCGATCTCGGCGACATGCGTCTCGAACGTTTGCAGTCAATCCCGCTTGAAAGTGAAAAGCTCAAGTACGTGCGCGAGATCAGCAACGCCTGCGAACAACTCGCAGCCGAAGTTGAAGCGATACTTGAAGCGGACGAACTGCCGCTCGTCGTCGGCGGCGATCACTCGATCGCTATCGGATCCTTCGCCGGCGCAGCCTCCTATTTCAAGAAACGCGAACAGACGCTCGGGTTCATCTGGTTTGACGCGCACGCCGACATGAACACACCGGAAACGACGCCTTCCGGCAATATTCATGGAATGCCGTTGGCTGCGTTACTCGGATACGGCGCTCCGGAACTGACCAACGTCGCTGGATTCGCTCCGAAACTCGATCCGCGTTTGTGTGCGCACGTCGGCGCGCGCGACATCGATGCCGGCGAGAGAGAAATGATTCGGAAGTTAGGCATTCGCTTTTTCACCATGCGTGAGATCGACGAACGAGGCATGGCGGCGTGCATGGACGAGGCGATCGCGATCGCTTCGCGGGGTACGGCCGGTTATGGCGTGACATTCGACGTCGATGCACTCGATCCTGGCGACGCTCCGGGTTCGGGCACGCTCGTGCGCGGTGGACTAACTTATCGTGAAGCGCATTTAGGAATGGAGAAGATTGCCGAAGCTGGTGGCATGCGTTCCCTCGAGATCGTCGAAATCAATACCGCGCTCGACGTAAATAACAAGACGGCTGAACTCGGCGTCGAACTGATCCTGTCGGCGTTGGGCAAGACAATTCTGTAAAGGTTGGACCAAACGAGAGTGCCTAAAAAACTTCGCATCGGAGTTATCTTCGGTGGGCGGTCAGGTGAACACGAAGTTTCCATTCGATCGGCGCGAGCCATCGTCGAGAGTATCGACCGGCGGAAGTTTGAAGTCGTTCCAATTGCCATCACGAAGGAAGGGAAGTGGCTCGCTCCGTCGCAGTCGGCCCAACTGCTTCCGCCTGCGGTTCAGAATTTTCTCTCAGCAGATGGTCCAGCTACAGGAGACGTAGCGCTCATCGGCGATCCTTCGCACAAGGGACTCATCTCTCTCGAACGCGACAGCCAACCACTCGTAGCAGAAAAACTCGACGTCGTATTTCCCGCGCTTCACGGCACGTACGGTGAAGACGGAACACTTCAAGGATTACTTGAGATGGCCGACGTGCCTTACGTCGGTTGCGGTGTTCTCGCTTCGTCTTGCGGCATGGACAAAGTGACGATGAAGTCGCTGTTCGTTCAGTCGGGCTTGCCGATCTGCAAACATGTCTGGTTTTTGCGATCTCAGTGGCGAAAGGATCCGGCTAAAGTAATACGCAAGGTTGTTGCCGATCTCGGTGTGCCGTGTTTTGTGAAGCCGGCGAACCTCGGATCGTCTGTTGGCGTTTCCCGCGCTCGCGATAAGAAGTCGTTGGCCGAGGCGATCGAGTTGGCGGCGCAATACGATCGGAAGATCATCATCGAGGAAGAAGTGATTGCGCGTGAGATCGAATGCGCTGTGTTAGGGAACGACGAACCGAAGGCGAGTTTGCCGGGTGAGTACGTGGTCCATGATGAAGCAGCGCGCTTTCTCGACTACACCGAAAAGTATTCAAGCACCGGGCGAGTGGATTTTGTTGTTCCGGCGCCGCTGTCGAAGACGATGACGGCGCGGATTCAGCGCATGGCGATACGCGCGTTTCAGTCGATCGATGGAGCGGGACTCGCGCGCGTCGATTTCTTCCTAACGCGTAATGGCGGCGACCTGGTGATTAACGAGTTGAATACAATGCCGGGTTTGACTGAGGTGTCGGGTTATCCAAAGATGTGGGCTGCTTCGGGGTTACCGTTTGCGCGGCTGCTGGAAACTCTGATCGAGCTTGCTTACGAACGTCATCGCGACAAGTCGCTTACGAAGACGACTCGCTAAACCAGACTGAGGGAACCTTCTTCTGACCTATTTTTTCGGAGCGCGATAGCCTTTGCGTGTTCGAACCGTCAGGTCCTCACGTTTAACTTTAACTTCCAACGTTCGCCATTTGCCGTCGCGAGTTTGATTAGTCGGGCGATATGAAATGGTGTACTGCTGCCCGAGTTCTTCGGCGATGCCGGTGAACGCGTCACGCAGCGCCTGTCCGCCGGGAGTCGCGACGAAGCGTCCGCCAGTCTTCTCGGCAAAGCCTTTCAACTGTGCCGCGCCGAGTCGTTTACCCGATCCGCTGACTTCAATCTGCGACATGTCTACCGCATAGATACTCGCGCCAATGGCGAGTGCAGCCTCGACTGCTTTTTCACTCGTCGCTTTACTGGATGTGTCCATCCCGTCTGACAGGATCACGATTGCTTTGCGATGTTCGGGACGTTCGACGAGTGTATTCGCAGCTTCGACGATCGCGTCGTTTAGCGTCGTCATTCCTTTAGCGCGTATCGCATATGCTGTCGGCGCTAGATCGCGTCCTCCGGAGAACTCCTGCACGCGTTCTACCCTTGAATCGAAACGATAAACAGCCGCAACGTCCTCGGGCCGAAGTCCGTCGAGAAACCTGATTGCCGCTGATCGAGCCAGCGAGAAACGAGCCTCCATGCTTCCGGAGCTGTCCAACAGAACGACCGCAGCATACGGCGCTTCCTGAAGCGAGAAGCTGGCAATCATGTGCGGCGGAACTTCGACGCCATCTTCGTAGATCTTGAAGTCGCCCTTTTTGAGTGCCTTAGCGTAAGCGCCCGTTTTGTCGGTGACGGTTACATTCAGGACGACGAGGTCGGTATTCACGCGCACGACATCATCGTCATCCTGGGCACGGACGACGACGAAGCTTACGAAGAGAATTGCCAGCAGAGAGAGAAGGCGACTTGGCTGCGACATTCAACTATGGTTAACGAGTCAGCGTTCGGACGATCTTTATCAGCTCAAGTAGAACATTAGCGTTACCGATTACTGTTGCCGATACTACCTGACGAGGCGTGTTCTGCACATCTTTGGACAGCGACTCCGCGGCTTCGGCGATCTGGTTTAAAGCGGTAGGAACATTCGACGGTCGCGTGTCCAGTTTAACTTCCTGATCGTCGCCCCCAGCCTCATCTCTGATTTTTCGGGTTAGCTTTTCGAGACGTTCGATCTTCTTGGAGGAATCGCGGCTGAGGAGCGGCGTATTTGCGACCGATGCTTTTAGCCCTTTGCCGATCTCGGCAATCTCTTTTGCGCGATTGAGATTCTCCTGATGTCCCTTTTCTGCGAACTTGATTGCTTGTTTTGCGCGTAGTTCTTCTTCGATTTCGGTCAGGGGCCGTTCCTCGCCATTCAACGTGTCGACACGAGAGGGAAACGATCGGTTGCTGTTCTGCGCCACGGCCAGGGCGGGCAAGAGAAGCAAGCTGCAAAACACGCTCGCGAATGTAAACACTTTCTTCATCTCAGTTCACTGTGACGACATGGCGGGTCGTCGCGTTGTACGGCCGGGGTTAATGAATAGCTCGAACTCACCCATATCCGCTGAGATTTTTGTTTAAGGGTCGGCGTGCCGATGGTTAAGGTGATGGATTACCGAATGCGTCCGGGATTATCCGGCGTGTTGATGAACTCGCCCGGGCGGCCGGAACGCTTGACGACGATCGTTCGCGGCTCGAACCGTTCGGGGGGACGCTTTTTGCCCTGCGCGGACGAATATGCGATTAAGGCCTCCTGCGGGTCGGCCTTCACTCCTGCCAGACGAATCGAAGCGAAGTCCTGCGCCGGCGCCTTCATCGAGTAAACGCCTTCCTGTTGCGGTTGAAGTGACGATGGCGTTACCGGCAATGCCTGTTCTTCGAGGCCGCCGTCTTTTCTTCTTCGCAACTCAACTACAACGGAAACGCCTGACAACTCGTGATCGGAAGTGTTTTTGATAACGCCGCCGATGACAGTGAAGCCCTTTTCCAGCGTTGGCTCGTCGATTACGACATGCGCCAACGGCGGACCTTTGGGACCTGAATCGGTAACTGGGGGCGGCGTGTTGCTGGCGAGGATCCGTTGCTGGTGATAACGACGGACGTAAGCGTAGCCCGCTACGACAAGAGCGGTGACGGCCATCGCGCAGACGATTCCGAGGAGGAGCCGCTTCTTTGTTTCTTGTTGCTGCGCGACGGCGTCTTCATGGTGAAACGGGTTATTGATCATTCGAAAACTACTTTTAGGTGATAGCTCAGGTATTGCTCCGTGAAGTGACTTCAGGTGTTACTTCACGGTTGAGGCATGCGGCCTGGTGGGGTCGCACCCGTCACTGCGGTGATGAGTCCTTCGAGAAATTGATCTTCGGCCAGACCGGTGCTGCGCAGCGTGGTCCATTCCGCGCCGGTTGGTCCATCGGTGCGTCCTTCAATCTTTGCGTTCACGGCGACGTTCGCGTTCGTGCCGTCAATCGGCTGAATCTCAACTGTCAACGTGTAGCGTCCGCGAGTCCAGGCGCGTGCTGCTGAGACTGGAGTCTCGGCGTACCTGCTCAGTTCGGCTTGTGAGACGACGGCGCCTTTGGTGAACGTGAACGGCTGGCTGACGATGATGCCTTCCGACAGTTTCGAGGCTGCTTCGTCGAGCACGAGATTGCGATCGCGCATCAGGTCCTGAACGGCGGTAATGATCGTGTCGCGCCGGCCGGTCAAACGATATGGATTTGCCAGCGGTATTGTTTCCGGTGTGCGGCCACTGCCGAAGTCAAAGCCCCGGCCTGCGCCGACGTCAGTTTTCGCGCCGTTGTTTGCGGGAGTGCGTTCGGAGCCGCTATCCCTGACACGTTCGTTTTGCTTGTCGACGCCCTTCGCTGCTTGTGCAAACGCGGGAAGAGAACAAGCCATCAAGATCACCAGACCGGCAATTATGCGGAACATATCGACACCCTTATTTTCATTCGAAAGAACAGTTGCTGAAGGGGCACGAACTGAGAATAGAGTAACGGTCAAACAAATACAAGTTTTGTGCTTTGTGCTTTTGGCCTTGGGTCTTTGTACTTGTATTCCATACCCGGTATTAGACTTATCTCGCAGCGCTATGGTTGCCGAGCAAGTCCAAAGACCAAAGTTCAAAGCTCTTTTAGTCGCGCTGTGTGCCGTTCTCGCGCTTCTTCCGTGCTTCTTCAGCGTCGCGTTCGCGTTCCCAACGGCGCAACGCCTGCACGCCTGTTTCGAAGTCGCCTCCGTTGCTGTAGAAATTGTGCGCGCCGTCGTCGCGATCAGGATTGCGAACGTAGTAGAGATAGTCTGACTGGATGGGATTCAAAGCGGCTTTCAACGAACTTTCGCCCGGCGAGGCGACGGGACCAGGCGGGAGTCCCGCGTAGATGCGCGTGTTGTACGGTGAACGCCGTTCGATGTCGCTTTTGTAAACCTTGCCGTCGTAACGCCACTTACCTTCGAGCTTCGACGCATACACGATGCTCGAATCAACGGCGAGGGGAATCTGTTGTTTCAACCGGTTGTAGATCACCGATGCGACGATCGGGCGCTCCTCGTCCAGCTTTGCTTCAGTTTCGATTATCGAAGCGGTGGTGACGATCTCGCGCGTCGACATGTTCAGGACGCGGGCGCGGTCGGTCCACTGTGGCTCCCAAACGTCGCGAAAGCGTTTGACCATAATCTCGATGAGTTCCGCAGGCGTCGTTTCGGGAGAGAACTCGTACGTGTCGGGGAAAAGATAACCTTCGAGGTTCTTTGCTTGCGGATCGAGATCGGCGATCAGGCTCACGTTGTTCATTAACTCTAAAGCCTGAGCTTCGCTTTCCAGTTTAAGTTCGGCGACTTGAGTCATAGCTTTAGCTATGTCCCAACGGGTCCATCCTTCGGGAATCGTCAGGCGCGTGAGCCGTCGTTCGCCTTGTTGGAGCTTTGCCAGTACCGCGAGCGGAGAAACAGGCGAAGGGAAATCGTACTCACCGGCTTTCAAGTTGGCGCCGCGTCCGGTGCCTTTAAGGTAAAGCATGAGCGGCCATTCGTGTTTGATGACTCCTTCGGCAGCCAGCTTCTTGACGATTGACGATGGGGAAGAGCCTCGCGGAATCTCGATGTACTGGCCGTTCTTGTTGTGCGCGATTGGCGTGCGCAGGTCCGAATAAATCCATGCAGCAGACGCGCCGCCCGCTATTAACAGCACTGCGATTATTATTAGAAGTATTATTCGCTTCATTCCGGTGTCGTTTTTTCGTCCATTATTTTAACGAGCAGTCTGTCCTGATCGGTTCGCAGAAAATCGCGCAGAATCATTGCCGCCGCTTCGCCGTCGACAAGGGCCGGGATCTCATCCGGACGTTTGCCCTCGGCTCTTAAATTCTCTATCGCTTCGAATGAAGTCAAGCGTTCGTCCTGGAGATAGACCGGAAGCGACACCGAGCGAGCCAGGTTTTGGGCCACCCGATGGGCTTTTTGGGCCGCTTCACCATGTGATCCATCCAGTGCCAACGGCAAACCAATTACTATCGTTCGGGCGTCAAACCGTCCAATCAAGGCGAGCAGATCCTGAAGCAGTGTTTTCCAGTTTGTGCGCTTGAGCGGTGGGAGTCGTTTGATAGTTATCAGTTTTTCGTCACTAACAGCCGCGCCGACCAGTTTTTCACCGAGATCGAGGGCGAGAATCGGGGCCGCAGGATCGATGTCTGCTTCAGGTTTGTTCACGCGATTTTTGGCAAATGCTCAGGCTTGCGCAGGCCAAATACGGCCTGTATCATACGGTTCGATTCGCAATTTGTGCGATTGTACCCGGCTCTAACGTAATCGAAGAGGTAGCTAAATGTCATTTCGTACCAAGTTTATCCTGATCCTGATGTCGGCAACGTTGACTCTTTACACCGTTGTCGGTGGTTGGATTTCAACACGCGCGCAGCAACCGGCAAACGATCCGAATGCCCAGTTGCGCATCTTTGAAAGCGTGTTACAGCACATTCAGAACGATTACGTAGATGAGCCGAACATGGATAAGGTTCGAGCCGGCGCCTTGCGTGGCCTGGCTTACGGTCTTGATCCTTACTCGACCTATCTCACACCCGAGCAGGTTCGCGAGTATAACGCCGGCAGCAAAGACAGTCAGAGCGGAATCGGCGCTGAACTGTCGCAGGTCGCTTCCTATCTTTACGTGATCGCGCCGATGAAAGGCTCACCGGCGGACCAGGCGGGAATCAAAGCCGGCGACATCATCGAGTACATCGATAACAAGGCGACGCGCGACATCTCGCTCTACGATGCGAAGCAGTTGCTGAATGGCGCGGCCGGTTCGGAAGTGAAACTCAGGGTGTTGCGCGCAAACTCGAGCCCGCTCACGGTTAGCGTGAAGCGCGGCAGCGGTCGCGCGGCTGCGGCTGAGTCACGAATGGAAGCCGGCAAGATTGGTATTCTGCGAATCAACAGTTTTGCCGACGGTGAATCGAAGGAAGTTCGTACTCGTCTTCAGGATCTAGTCAAACAGGGCGCGCAGAAGATCGTCATCGACATTCGCGACACGGCGGGTGGATCGCTTCAAGAAGCCGTTACAGTTGCGAACCTATTTATTAAAGACGGCGTGCTTGCGCAGACAGTCGGCCGCGAAGGTAAAGCGTTGAAGACGTTTACCGCCGATCCGAATCTGGCGCTGTTTTCGGGACCGGTCGTGGCAATGATCGATACCGGCACGGCTGGCGCTGCTGAGGTCGTTGCGTCAGCGTTGATCGAACGCAATCGCGGTCAGGTAGTCGGCGAGAAGAGCTTTGGCGCGGGAACAGAGCAACAACTCTTTACGCTGCGCGGCGGCGATGGTCTCTTGCTCACAACCGTGAAATGGGCGACATCCACCGGTAAGACTTTTCTCGGCGAAGATCGCGCGCATTCAGGCGTTGCGCCGTCAGTTGAAGTTAAAGGACAGGAAGTTGTCGAGGCAGTCGATCCTGATGACTTGACCGGCAATGACGACGATCCGATCGCGAAACCGGAGCAGGGAAATGAGAAGCCCGCTGCTACGACGCCGGCGCCTGCGCCTGCAGTGAAACCCGCGGGTGAAGATCTCCAACTCAAGAAAGCGCTCGAACTGCTCAAAGATAAACCGCAAGCGAAAGCTGCATAGTCTCGTCATTAGAGAACCAGCACAAACGGCGTAACTGAATCGTTTACGATATCGGTTACGCCGTTTCCATATCGAATACATCGTCCCTTTACCGGCTCCGGTTCAGTCTCCATCTCATCGATACAACCGTTGGCATCATCTTGTGATTTTCTTGCGATGCCTGTTTTTTCGGCGATGATTGCTAAGATCTCGTTGGATTTCACGCGATTCCGCATCCTTATCCCTAATCACCCGGCAATGTAGGAATGGCTCTTGCAGCGTAGGCGGCGTGCTTACGCAGCACACGATTTCTTCAAGGAGACCAGAGCGATGATTCTGACAAACAAACTTCTGCCAGTTGCTTTGATTGCGGCCCTGATTGGTGGTTCAGTGGGTGCGCTGGTAATGAACAGAACTCAGTCGGCGACGGCTGAGACAACACAACCAACAGCTCGCACGGCGACGCCGGTAGCACCGGTTGCCGGTCAACAACCGGCTGAAGATTTAACCGCAACGACATTTAATACCGCGGGTGAGCAGACTGCTTACAAAACAGGCTTCGCCGATGGTTTTGCAGCAGCCAGTGAACAGGCAGCCGCGACCACTAGCACGAGACGTGCGCCGTCGCGTGTCGTTTATCGAAACACTAGCGGTAGCCGCAGCTCGGCGCGACGTGTCTACTACGACTATCAGCCGAAGAAACGCAGCTTCTGGGACAAGCACCGCGATAAGCTGACGGTAGCAATTGGTACTGGTGCTGGCGCTGCTGTTGGTGGCTTGATTGGTGGCAAGAAGGGCGCTGCGATTGGTGCGCTTTCCGGCGCGGGTGGTTCCGCTTTGTGGACCTACAAGCTGCGCAATCGAGACCGGAGCTACTAACTTAGTTGAGGTCCGGAGTCGTGAGCAAAGCTAAAGTTGCGATCGCTCTTAGTACTCTTTGCGTGGCAATCGTTGCATGGGCGGTTCCGATCATGGGAACCGCCCATCAACTTTTGCAGCGCAAATCTGAGTCGGCGGTGATTCCGTTGCGGGACGATCGAGAACACGGATTGTTGGCGAAAGGCTGGATTAACGGATCTGGTCCGTTCGTGTTTGTGATCGACACCGGTGCAGGGGCTTCGATCGTCAGTCGCCGCGTTGTCGACGAGGCGCGGCTGCAAGTTTCAAGATCGCGGACGACATTGGTTGGCGGACTCAGCACTGCGCCGATCTCTTCCAACCAGGAAGCAAGACTCACAGGTCTTGCCCTTGGTCAGCCTGACAGTCAAACGCCGGGACGTGTGGTTGCCGCGGTAGTCGAGAGTCTGCCGCGAGCGATTGATGGAGTTCTGGATCCGGCCGAAATCTTTCCGTCAGGTTACTCAGTCGATCTACCTAATCGAGAACTGCGCGAGTTCTCGCAACGATTGAATGTAAACAGTCAGCCGCGCGATGGAGCCGTTGTGCGTTGGCTGCGTGAATCCGGCAGTCATCGACCATTCGTCAAACTAGGCGACGGAAGTCTCGCGTTGATCGATACCGGCTCGGGGTTTGGACTTGCTTTGAATGAACGCCAGGTTGTGAGTAGATCCTCACATGGCTCAGACAACTCACGGGTGAATCACGATCTCGGCGGCGGACGCGTTCAATCTCGCCGCATCTCCCCTCAGACAGTCAACATCGGCGCTCTTGTCCTAAACGGGGTCCCCACCGACGTCCTGAGCGGCACCGCCCCCGGAACCCCCATCATCCTCGGCCGCCAGGCACTATATCCCTTCAAGATCACCTTCGATCCCGCATCGCGCCTGATTGCCTTCGAGCC
>DATELZ010000237.1:0-55197 GCA_035276045.1 Pyrinomonadaceae bacterium
ACTCAGGCAAAGGCGACGGCTGGCCGGTCACGAACGCCTCGTACTCTGCCGCCAGTTCCTTCACAAACACGCCAACCGACCAGCCATCGCTGATGATGTGATGCATCGTGAAAAGCGCTACATGTTCCTCCTCGCCGAGACAGAGCAGACTGACGCGCAACAACGGCCACTGGGATAAGTCGAAAGGTTGCCGGGCCTCTTGCCGCGCCATTTCCAACGCTTCGGCGGCGCGCGCGATCTCAGGCAGCATCTGGAGATCGATCAACGGCACTTGCAATCTCAGACCGGGAGCAATCACCTGCACTGCTCGTCCCTCGACGGCAACGAATCTCGTCCGCAGTGATTCGTGACGCCGCACCATTTCATTCAACGCCCGCGTCAACGCGTCGACGTTGAGTGGTCCAGTCAAACGCACTGCCTCGGAGATATTGAAAGCAGCCTGCCCCGGCGCCCACTGGTCCAGGAACCACAATCGCTCCTGCGCAAAAGAGAGCGGCAACGCATCAGTGCCAGGCGCGGGCTCAATCGCCGGCAACTGCCAGCCGCTTCGGTTCCGCAGTTCGTCGTCAATGCCTTTCGCGAACTCGGCCACGGTCGGCACGGTAAACAAGACACGCAATGGAACCTCGATCTTGATCGCAGCTCGAATCCGGGAGACTACTTGCGTCGCCAGCAACGAGTGTCCGCCGAGATCGAAGAAGTTGTCGTTAATTCCAACGCGATCTATTTTGAGAACCTCCGCCAGAATTCCTGCGATCATTTCTTCTGTTTGCGTGCGCGGAGCGATAAACGCGTCGTCCATTTCCACGTGCGCAGGTCCGGGCGCCGGCAACCGTTTGCGATCGATTTTCCCGTTTGGCGTGCGCGGCATCTCGGAAAGCATGACGAAGAGTTGCGGCGCCATGTAGTCCGGCAGCTTCTCTTTCAGGAAACTGCGCAACTCGCTCCCGGCCGGCGTCTCTGGTCCATGCGGGAGGACATATGCGACAAGTCGTTTGTCGCCAGTCTCGTCTTCGCTGACAATCAACACGCATTGCTGCACGAGGGGATGCTTTTCAAGTACCGCTTCGATCTCTCCGAGTTCTATACGAAAACCACGGACCTTTACCTGCTGGTCGGCGCGTCCGAGATACTCAATCCGTCCATCGGCCTGATAGCGGGCTAAATCCCCGGTGCGGTAAAGCCTCGCGCCGGGTTGACTGCTGAAAGGATTCGGAACGAATTTTTCCGCCGTCAATGCCGGCCTATTCAAATAACCGCGAGCGAGGCCGTCACCTGCCGTGTAAAGTTCGCCGGCGACACCGGCAGGGACCGGCTGCATTTCTGCATCAAGCAAATAAATCTGCGTGTTAGCCAGGGGGCGTCCGATCAAAACCGGTTCGTCTGCATCATTTGAAACAACGTTATACGTCGTGTAAGTCGTGTCCTCTGTCGGGCCGTAAAGATTGATCACCTGGTCGACGGCGCCGGTGGCGTAAATGTCCTGCACGAGTTTGCGCGAAAGCGCCTCGCCCGCCAGATTGACGATGCGGACCGAACCAGGCAGTGCTTGTTGCCTGACGAGTTCCGCAATTGCCGACGGGACCGTGTTGATGAGTTGAACTTCGGAAGCCAACTCGAGCGCGGGCAATTGGAGCGCGTTCTCAGCCAGAAAAACACAACCGCCGACACTTAGAGGAACAAACAGTTCAAAGATGGATAGATCGAAGTTGATCGACGTGGAAGCCAGGACGGCCTGTAATTGTTTAGGGGTGAAGAAATCGATGGACCAGGCGATGAAAACCGAGGCGCTGCGATGAGTAATCGCCACGCCCTTGGGCATGCCCGTCGAACCCGACGTGTAGATGACGTACGCCAGATTCTCCCGGTTCGTCACGCACTCCGGATTCTTTGTACTGCAATGGACCGGCCACTCTTTATCTAAAGCGAGCACTTCGGCCTGGACCGCAGGCATGCTCGAAAGTAGATGCTCTTCGGTCAACAGCACGCGGACGTCTGCATCCGCAAGCATGAACGCGAGCCGCTCCTGCGGGTAATTCGGATCGAGCGGCACGTACGCGCCGCCGGCTTTGAGCACGGCGAGTAATCCAACCAACATCAGCGGCGATCGCGTCAGCATGATGCCGGCTCTTGTTTCCGGTCCAACTCCGAGCGATCGGAGGTGATGCGCGAGTTGGTTGGCTTTCAGGTTCAACTCACGATACGTGAGTTGTCGATCAGCAAAGACCAGCGCCACGGCATTGGGCGTGCGCTCGGCCTGGGCTTCGAACCATTGATGCAGCAGACGGTCAGCTTCGGGAAAGTCAGCCGCGGTCTCGTTCCACTGGTTGAGAATTTGCTCGCGCTCCGCGGCGTTCAGCAAACACAACGATTCATAACGGCCGAAAGGATCGGCGCTCATCGCCTGCAACGCGTTGCCGTAGTAACCGGCAATGGCTTTCAGTTGATTGCCGGTTAAAGCGGAAGTCTCGCCGCTGCTGATGACGAGGGTCACGTCTGACGAATGCAAGTCGAGACTGAACTCGACCGCGAAGGCAAAGTTGGTGTCTGAAAAAGCACGAGCTTCCAACACCTCCGCGACGCCGGCATTTTTCACCTCGTCGTAGACGTGAAAGTTGATGAAGTTGAAGAACGTTTCGAGCAGCGAATGGCCGTGCTCGTTTTGTATTTGAGCCAAGGGGTAACGCCGGTGCGGCAGCATCTCCAACTCTGTTTCGAAGACCTGTCTCACGAGGTCGGCCCAGGTGCCGCCTGATAAGTTCTGGCGGAAAGGCAATGTGTTCAGGAACAATCCGGCCGTTCGTTCGCCATCAACGCCTTCGGGACGGCCATGAGAGATGACTCCGGTCAGAACATCATCCTGGCCACTCAACAATCTCATCACCCGGAGATGCGCAGCCAGCAGCACACTCTTCAACGGAACGCCGGACGATTGAGCCAGCGCTTTCAAGCCATCGGACACGTGGGTTGAAATGGCTACGTCGATCGCGCGCAACTCCTGCGTTTGTGCTTCCGGCAGATGCGGTAACGTGGTGACGACACTGTCGCGAAGCAACTGCGCCCAGTAATTTCGCGATGCTTCCGAGTTAACGGCCGACCGTTCCAACTGGACGAAATCGCGGAACGAAGACATCAACCGCGTGCCGGCAGGTTCGCTTTGTCCGTTGAGCAAAGCGGAGTAAGAGGAGAACATTTCACTCAACAGCGAGGCCACGCTCCAGCCGTCGAGAATCGCGTGGTGCTCGGTGAGAGTGAGTTGAAACGTTTCGTCGGTGCGTCGCTCGGCACGAACTCGAAACAGAGGCGCGTGGCGCCAATCGAATTTAAGGTTCTTCTCGGCTGCAAATGAATCGTCGAGTGCCTGTTGCTGCTGTTCCGGCATCAACCCGCGCAGATCTTCGACGACTAAGGGAAGCTCGACGTCGAGGTGTACGAGTTGAAGAGGCTCGCTGTAGTTCATGAGATCAAACGACGTGCGGAGCACCGGATGTCTCGTCATCAACCGGCGCAACGCTTTCGCGAGGGATTCTTCATTGAACGGCGAGCGCAGGCAGAAGCTGGTTACGTTGTGGTAGACGGATGAGTCGGGCGTGTACTCGGCGTGAAAGAGCATGCCGGCCTGCATCATGGTCAAGGGATACGCATCTTCGAGATCCGGCGGCAGCTTCAGACGATCCTCTTCCGAGAGCAGTCCAAACGGCTGGCGAATCATGTCGGGCACGGGATTGTCGATCTCGACTCCGGCGTCGATTTCTCTCGCCAACTCGTAAACGGTCTGATACTGGAAGAGTTGTTGCAGTGAAAAATCCAGACCGCGTTCTCTTGCCAGGGCCAACAGGCCAACGCTGCGAATCGAGTCGCCGCCCAGTTCGAAGTAGTTGTCGTGAATACCGACTTGTTCGACGCCAAGCGCTTCCGCCCAACCGTCAACCAACACTTTTTCGCTGAACGTCGTCGGCGCAACGTAAAGCCGTTCCAATTCGGGCCTTGTCCGGTCAGGCGCAGGCAGCGCGCGACGGTCCACCTTTCCGTTACTCGTCAACGGCAACCGATCGAGCACGACGAAGACAGATGGAATCATGTAGTCAGGCAATCTCTCTTTGAGAAAGCCGCGCAGATCGCCGATTGAAGTTGACTGTTCGTCGTCCAGGACCAGGTACGCAGCCAGGCGCTTCTCACCGGGCGAGTCTTCCCGCGCCATCACTACCGCTTCGCGTACGCCGTTGTGAGTCAACAGCACCGCTTCGATTTCGCCTAGCTCGATACGGAAGCCGCGAATCTTGACCTGGTGGTCTATGCGGCCGAGATATTCCAGATCGCCGTTGCGGAGATAGCGAGCTAGATCGCCGGTGCGATACAAACAAGCGCCGCGTTTCTTGCTGAATGGATCGGGAACGAAACGCGTTGCCGTCAATGCCGGTTGTCGCAAGTAGCCGCGCGCGACACCGTCGCCACCGACATACATTTCACCGGGCACACCCACCGGAACAGGCTGCATGTAAGCGTCCAGCACGTAGACTTGCAGATCGGGAATCGGTCCACCGATAACACTGCCGCCATGCAGATCGGCAAAGCTCAATGGACGATAAGTGACATGGACCGTCGTCTCTGTGATGCCATACATGTTCACGAGCAGGGGCTTCTGATCTCCGTGCCGGTCGAACCACGGGCGCAGGCTCGGTATCTCCAACGCTTCACCGCCAAAGATCACGAGACGCAACGCCAGATCCTGCGGTTTGGCGCCTGCGATTTCTTCGGCATGGATCAGTTGACGAAATGCGGACGGCGTTTGATTCAACACGGTCACCTGCTCTTTAACGAGCAGTTGATGAAACGCTTCCGGCGAGCGACTTACGAGATAAGGAACAACTACCAGCCGTCCGCCATAGAGCAACGCGCCCCACAGTTCCCAAACTGAGAAGTCGAACGCGTAGGAGTGGAAGAGCGTCCACACGTCGCGGTCGTCGAAGTGAAACCATTCGTCGGTCGCAGCGAAGAGCCTCATTACATTGCCATGACTGACGGTCACGCCCTTGGGTTTGCCGGTTGAGCCGGAGGTGTAGATCACGTAAGCCAGATTGCCGGCGCTTACGTCGCTCACCGGATTACTATCGCTCTGATTCGCGATCTCGTCCCGCTCAGTGTCCAGGCAAATAACACCAGGCGTCATTGCCAACTGCGACTGCAAACGCGTCTCGGTGATCAAACAATGCACTTCCGCGTCGGCAAGCATGAACGCGAGCCGCTCGTGTGGATAATCCGGATCCAACGGCACATACGCGCCGCCGGCTTTCAGAATACCCAGCAATGAGACCACCATCTCCAGCGACCGTTCGAGCATGACGCCCACTCGTGCTTCAGCCTTCACGCCACGCGCGCGCAGGTGATGGGCCAACTGATTGGCGCGACTGTTCAACTCACCATAAGTAAGCCGTTCATTCTCAAACACCAAAGCAACCGCATTGGGTGTGAGCGCCGCTTGTGTTTCAAAGATCGTGTGGAGCGAATGGCCGACGGGATAGACCGTGTCAGTCGGGTTCCATTCGAGTAACTGCCGCTGTTCCGGCAACGTCAGCAATGGCAACTCACAAACGGTGCGGTCCGGGTCTGCGACAATCCCTTCGAGCAAATACTCGTAGTGACCGAGCATGCGTTGAATCGTCTCGGTGTCGAAGAGATCGGTGTTGTATTCAATGCTGCCGATCAGTCCTCGATCTGTTTCTTCCATGACGAGCGTCAGATCGAATTTCGCGGTGCCGTTGTCACCACCGAGTGGCGTCAACCGCAAGCCGGAGAGTTCGAGACGTCCGATCGGAGCGTTCTGAAAAACGAAGGCCGTCTGAAAGAGCGGCGTGTGACTCAGGCTCCGCTCGGGCTGTAACTCTTCGACCAGTTTCTCGAAAGGCAGGTCCTGGTGCGCGTATGCTCCCAGCGCGACATCGCGGACGCGACCGAGCAGTTGTCTGAACGAAGGATTACCGGCAAAGTCCGTGCGCAGCAGAAGCGTGTTGACGAAGAAGCCGATCAGGCCCTCGGTCTCGGCGCGATTGCGATTCGCGATCGGCGTCCCGATGACGATCTCGTCCTGGCTTGAGTAACGGTGGAGCAACGTTTGGAACGCGGCCAACAGTGTCATGAACAACGTTACGCCTTCATGCTCACTTACACTCTTAATGGCCGCACTCAATTCGGCGGGAAGCGTCAACGACTGTTTCGCGCCGCGATGAGTATTCACTGCCGGACGCGGACGATCGGCCGGCAACTCCAACACAGCCGGCGCTCCCGCTAATTGCTTCTTCCAATACTCGAGATGTTCGGCAAGCGTGTCGCCCTGCAACCATTCGCGTTGCCAGAGAACAAAGTCGGCGTATTGGATCGGCAACTCCGGAAGCGTCGAAGGTTCGTCTGCCAAAAACGACCGATAAAGCGCGGCGACTTCGCGGACGAGCACGCCGAGTGACCAGCCGTCCGAAATGATGTGGTGCATGCAGAGCAGGAAGATGTGTTCCTCTGCGGAGAGTCGCGCCAGTTTCACCCTGAACAATGGACCACGCGACAGATCGAACGGCAATTGTGCTTCGGCGAGCAGCCGTCGGCGGCTCTCCTGCTCCTTCTCCCCGGTGGATAATGCTTCCAGATCGACGACGTCGATCGTCACCTCAGCCGCATCGGCAATCACCTGGACCGGCTGTCGATCTACTAATCTGAAAGTCGTGCGTAAGGTTTCGTGACGGCGAACGATTTCGTCGAAGCTGCGCTGAAACGCGGGCACGTTGAGGCGGCCCTCGATACGCACCGTCGTCGAAACGTTGTAGAGAAAGCTATTGGGCTCCAGTTGATCGATGAACCACAAACGCTGTTGCGCGAACGAGAGCGGAAATGAGTTGTCCTCGTTTACTTCCTCCAGCAGCAACAACTCGAGCAGCTCTTGCTTTTCCGGAGAGAGTTCCGCAATTGCTTTGGAATAGTCAGTCACGATTGATTACTCCCGTCAGACACCTTTGAGATTTCTTATTCGCCTCTGCGTTCTGTGCGGTTCTCTGCGGCTCTCTGCGTAAAAACCTGACTCACAACACATTTAACGCAGAGACCTCAGAGAGACGCAGAGAACGCAGAATGGGATTGAACTAGCGCGGTGCTACGAAGCGATAGCCACGCACTCTTCGTACTCCCCTTCCCAGTTCTCGGCTATGTCGCCGAAGTGCTCTTCGACCCATTCATTCGAATAGATTGTGTCGAGGTATCGCTCCCCGCGATCCGGCAGAATGACGACGCAGGTCGCGCCCGGTGGTATGCGATGAAGCATCGATTCGACCGCCGAGATAACAGCGCCTGACGAACCGCCCGCGAGAATTGCTTCACGCCGGGCCATGCGGCGACAGCCAATCACGCAGTCCACATCTTTTACGTGAACGCATTCGTGGGCCAGGTCATTTTGGAATAACGCCGGCGTGATCGCGGCGCCATGTCCCGGGATCAGCCGTTTCGCTTTTTGCCCGCCAAAAATCACGCTGCCAACTGCGTCGACGGCGATAATCTTCGTCGGCAGATCGTGGGCTTTTACAAACTCCGAGCAGCCACGCATCGTGCCGCAGGTGCTGATCGCACAGAACAAATAGTCGAGCCGGTTGCCGGTCGCAGTGATGATCTCCCGCATCGTTTGGTGATGGGCGCGCGGGTTGTACACGTTTGCATACTGGTTGGGCCAAAAACTGTTCTTGACGGTGTTGAGCTGGTAGTTCACGCGATCGATACGCGCTTGAAGAAACTCACCCGTTATCGGATCAGGTTCGTCTATGCAATCTATCTCGGCGCCGTAAGCCCGGAGGAGATGGATATTTTGCGTCGTCGTTTTGGCGTCGACGACGCAGATCAAACGAAGGCCATAGAAAGAACAAGCCTGGGCCAATCCGATTCCCATGTTTCCGGAACTGGATTCGACGATCACTGTGTCTTTGTTGATCGAGCCGGACCGGATGCCTTGTTCGACGATGCTGATGGCGGTGCGATCTTTAATACTGCCGCCGGGGTTCAGCATCTCCATCTTTGCGTATAGATCAAACTCGAGATCTTTAAAGACGCGGCTTAGTCTGACCAGTGGGGTGTTGCCGATTGCCGACAAGACGCCTTCTCTCGCGGTGTCAATTACTCTCCGCACTTGCATGATTTTTGTCTCCGTCCTGTTGTCGAGGTGGTTAGTTTTTGCTGCGTAAAGGGAGGTACTTGGTGCTTGGTGCTTAGTACTTTGTTCGTAGTTCAACCAGGCCAGTTGAATCGAGGAAACAAAATACAAAGCACTAAGCACTAAGCACTAATTAGCAGCCGGCAACTCGTAGAGGGACACGAGCGCGTTTACTGCTGTCCGTTCTTTGCGGGTGGTGGTTGCGTGCGTAAGTGGATGCTGCCGGCAGCGGCGCGAAGGACCAGCCTTGGTCCACCGCCATTGATGTTTGCCTGCAAAGCATTGAGTTTGGAGTGTGGCGCCGTGAGTGACGGATCGTCCGTGCTCACTCGACCGCTTGTGGTCGCGGCGTCGAGATTAACGCCGACATTTTGCGCCAGGCGCAGTTCTATGCCGCCGCCGGAAGTTGAGACGCTGGAATCAGATCGCGGCTGTTGTGAGACGTAGGCAGTAAAAGAACCGCCTCCTGTGTCTGCCTCGACCGAATCCAGAATTTCCTTGAACGACACCGGTCCGCCCGAGGTCACGATCTTGCTTGGACCACCAACGCGGCCAACGGTGACCGATCCACCGGAGCTGTCAACTGTCAACGCCCCGCTGACGTCGCCGATATTGATCTCGCCGCCGGCAGTTTCGATCTTCACGTTGCCGCGCAAGTCGCCGGCTGCGATACGGCCCACGGTATTCAGATCGAGGTTGTAGTTTGGGGGGATGGAGATTTCGAAACGCAGTTTTACCTGCCGTCTCTCATCATCAGGCGTTTCGCGGCGAAACTTCGCAGTCACTCGCACGTCGTTCTGCTGCTGCGTTATATCGACCTCGAGATTCGCCAGTGATCTCTGCCGCTCTTCAGCCCGGTCTGTTTTTAGCTCCGGAATTACTCTGACCGTGACCACGTTCGTAGTTACGGTGCTAACGTCAACCGTGCCGATTGCCGCATCAAGAAAGAGCGTGCCTTCGCCGCCGACCGGGAATGTCTTCTGAATCATATTCTCGTTTCCGGATTGTGCTTTTCCGATTCCGATTGCAGTTGTCATGATCGTGATTGAGAGGCCGAGGAAACTAGCGCAAAGGACGGCAAGTTGTTTCATCCTCTTTACCTTTCTTACTGCGCGGCCTGGTCCATTTGCCGGCGCAGACTCAGCGGCCGCATGTCGGTCCAAACTTCCTTGATATAGGACAGACATTCTTCCTTATTTCCCTGCTTGCCGGCGTCGTTCCAACCAAGCGCGTTTTCCCTGCCGGCAGGCCAGATCGAATATTGCTCTTCGTGGTTCAGGACCACTTTGTAGGTGCGGTTGTCTTCTCTTTCTTCGTTCATCGTTTTTCTCCTTTAAGCTATGTGAGCAGGTTGTAGGCCGCGGGTTAGGCAGCAGACACAGCAAATTCTTCAGTGGGAACGTCCTCGGCGTACTCGAGCGGCTTGTTGTAGACGATCTTGCCGTCGGCAAGCTTAATCACGCGGTCGCCGACGTGGTAATAGCGATCGTCGTGCGTAATCGCGATGATGGTCTTGCCGCGGGATTTGAGTTCCGGCAGGAGTTGGTAATAGAAGACTTCCTTGAACAACGGATCCTGATCCGCCGCCCATTCGTCGAAGACGTAAATCGGACGATCTTCCAGGTATGCCGTCAGCAACGCGAGACGTTTGCGCTGTCCCTGCGAAAGGTTCGTGGTGGAAAGCGTGCCGTCTTTGACTTGGACCTTGTGGTCCAGGTGCAGTTGCGTCAGGTATTGACGCGCTCTCTGATCGAGGTCCTCGGCGTTCAAGCCAAGCAGGCTGTCGAACAGAAAGAAATCAGAGAACACCACGGAAAAGTGTTGCCGGTAGTAGTCCGTGTTCTCACTAACCACCGGTTGGTTATTCAACCGAATCTCTCCGCTTTCGGGTTGGTAAAGACCGAGAATCAACTTGGCGAGAGTGGTTTTTCCACTGCCGTTACCGCCGGTCAGGAAGACCAGTTCGCCGGGCTTAAAGCTCAAGTCAATCGGCCCGAGCAGGAAGACGCTGTCTTCGCCTTCGCGCCGGTAAGTGTGCGAGACGCCTCGCAACTCGAAACCCGTCCACGAAGCTCCTGTCGCCAACGCTTTCGGCGAGTCTTCTTCACTCTTGCTCGGAGTCAACGTCAAACCCAGGTCTTCGACATTCTTGAGCGCCACACCCGCGCGTCCCATGTTGGGCAGCGTGTTCATGATCAACTGCAAAGGCGTCATTAGATAAAGAATGGCGAGCGTGAAGCCGGTAAGGACCGTGCCGCTGATCTGTATCCAACCGGAGAGCACGAAGAGCAGCAGGCCAATCACCACGAAGACCAGCAGTTGTCCCCAGCTTGCCGCGACTGTGTAGATCGTCTGGCCGGAAATGCTGTGACGGCTGAAGTTTCGCGCAGTCGTATCGAGCATGTCCGAGAGGAACGCTTTGCGGCGGTCGCCATGAATCTTCAGTTCCTTGATGCCGTCTGTCAGGGCGCGGAAGTGGTTGAACAGGTTGTCGCCTTCGCGGCGCGCCAGGCCCATGTACCGAAACGCTTTGGCCACCGGCAACTGGTAACTGACGATGCCCAACACGATGACGGAGATCACGGCGATGAGCATGGGCCACGAGAGCCAGCCCATGTAGACCAGGCAACTGATAGCGACGGCTGCGTTGATACAGGCGATCGGAATGAGACTGACGATGTTGGTAATCGTCGGAATATCGTCCGTGAGAGCAGTCAGCAGGCGGTGCGCTCCCAGTTCTTCGAGGCGACGCAAAGGGACGCCGAGAATCTGCCGGCTCAAATCCATGCGCAATTGATAGAGCGCGCCCTGGCCCAAGTGGGCCAACAGCAGCTCGGACGCAATTCGCGCCAGCGGCACCAGCAAACAAAGGCCGATGAATGCCAGCGCAAGCTGCTCTTTGGAAGCCTGGCTGTTGAGCACCGCGTTTATGATCGCAAGCAAGCCAGTATTAGCAGCACCGCTGATAATGCCGGCCACGATTGCGAGCACCAGGTAGCGACGCGAATACCGCATCAGAAAGTTAATGATTTTCATAGATCACTCCATCTCGAGACTAGCAATACAAGCTTCAAGCCGTTCGGCCAAAACCTGCACGTTTGGTTCAACCACTATCGTTTCGTGAGCACCGGGAATCAGGTGTAAATCGATCGGCTGGGAACTGATGTTCTTCCAACCCCACGTCGGATCCGTTTCCAGAAACGGTTGATAACGTGGAACGACATCAGTGCAGCGAAAGAGAGTTATTTTTCCTGGATAAACTGGCGGCAGATAGTTTCTGCCGGCGTGAACTCTGGTTGTCAGGTTGCGTATCGACCGTTTGACCTGCGCGAGATTCAACTCGGGGGGCATGATGTGAGCGGCTTTCGCCAGCTCCATGATGTAGAGCAGTTGCTCGTCATAACTTAACTGGCGCAGGTGTTGTTCATCGATTTGCAGGGCATCTTTACGGTTCGCGATGATCTCCAGTTGCTGCGCGAGCACCATTGGATCGTCTTCCGCAACCGGTTGTTCGCCATCCTGCCATTCGTCAGCCAATCCGGGCGCTTCGCAATCAAGGATCGCGAGCAATGCGATCTCTTCGCCCATCGCGCTCAGTTGCCGCGCGGTTTCGAGGGCTACAAAGCCGCCGAAAGACCAGCCGCCCAACAGGTATGGACCATGAGGCTGGACCCGGCGCATTTCCTCGATATAAGCCGCGGCCATTGTTTCGACTCGTGCGTGCGGGTCATCACGTTCGTAGGCTGCGAGGGCATAAACCGGACGGTCTGCGGCGAGCCGGCGCGCGACGTACGCGTAACAAACAATGCCGCCGCCGATCGGATGCATGAAGAAGATCGGCTGCCGCGATCCGCCTTGTTGCAGGTTTACAAGATGAGTTGGCGCCGCGACTGTTCGCTGGCGAATGATCGAAGCCAGGTGCTCGACTGTGCCGCCTTCAAACAACGTTGCCAGCGGCAGATCGAGATCAAACTGTTTCTGAATCCGCGCCATCAAGCGCAAACCAAGAATGGAATGACCGCCGAGGTCGAAGAAGTTGTCCGTTAATCCGATCGGATGAACGTTCAGGATCTCTTCCCACATCTCGGCGAGTTGCAACTCCATGAGATTGCGCGGCGCGACGAAGGAATTTGCGCGGTCAGATCCGGTTTCATCCGGCGCCGGCAATGACTGGTGATCGATCTTGCCGTTGGTTGTCAGCGGCAGTGCGTCGAGGACGACGATTGCCGAAGGGATCATGTAAGCCGGCAACTTGTCTCTCAAGTGAAGACGCAGGTCGGTTACGGCGGGCGGTTGCTCCGCTGCGGCTGTGACGTAAGCAACCAGGCGTTTGTCGCCAGGCACGTCTTCGCGGATCGTAACCACGGTCTCCCGGACCGCCGGATGCTGGACCAACACCGATTCCACTTCGCCCAACTCGATGCGAAAACCGCGAATCTTGACTTGGTTATCAATGCGTCCGAGGTATTCGAGGTTTCCATCGCCGAGGAAACGTGCCAGGTCGCCTGTTTTGTACAGACGTTCTCCGGGATTGGTTGCAAATGGATGAGGAACGAATTTCTCCGCCGTGGCATCAGGCCGGTTCAGATAACCACGCGCGAGGCCATCGCCGCCGATGTACAACTCACCGGTGACCCCGGTGGGCACAGGCTGCATTTCCTGGTCCAACAAGTACAACTGAGCGTTGGCGATCGGCCGGCCAATCGGGACTGCACCGTTGTTCGAACTTCCTTCGGGGACTTCATAGATGCAGCAGCCGACGACTGTTTCCGTTGGTCCATACTCGTTGATCAATCTCGTGCCCGGCGCGCGCTGTTGCCAAAACACGGTGTGCTCGTCGAACAAGGCCTCGCCGCCGATGATGAAAGCCCTGGTTCCGGGAACTGAACCATCGGAGAACATGTTACGCAGCACTTCGAGATGCGCCGGTGTGATCTTGACGAGGCTGAAGTCTCGGTCTGCCCGCAATGATTGGCCCAGGCTCTCAACACCTTCTTCTTCAGGAAGCAGTTCGACTGTGCGTCCGGCGAGGAGCGGAGCAAGCAGGCTTGTTACGGTCAGATCGAATCCGAGGGGCGAATGCACTGGAGCGCCGTATCCATCGGCGACTGCGTAGTGCTTCGTGCACCAGCTCAGGTAATTGACGAGTCCGCGGTGCGGAATCATCGCGCCCTTGGGTTTGCCGGTGGAGCCGGAAGTGAAAATGACGTAGGCCAGGTTCTCGGGCCGCGTCGAACAGTGCAGGTTCTCGCTATCGAGGTCGTTGAAACGTTCCCATTCTCCGAGTTGCTCCTGGGTGAGCACCACGGATACTTGCGCTTCGTCCAGCACAGCCGCCAGACGTTCACGCGGATTTGACGGATCGAGTGGCAAGTACGCCCCGCCGGCTTTGAGCACGCCCAGCAAAGCCACCACCATCTCAACTGAACGCCTCATCAAAATGGTCACGGGAACTTCGGGACCAACTCCGAGACTCCGCAGGTGATGGGCCAACTTGTTCGCGCGCGCGTTCAACTCCTGATAAGTCAAGCGCTCGTTCTTGAAAGCAACGGCGATCGTCGCCGGACTACTCAGCACCTGCTGTTCGAGCAACTGATGAACGCACAACTCGCTTGGGTACTCTGCGGAGGTATCGTTGAACTTCACCAACAACTCATATCGTTCAGCGTCGGTCAGTAGCGGCAGGTCCAAGAGACGCTGATCGGGATTCGCGGCAATTCCTTCGACCAGCCGTTGGAAGTGCTCGATCATTCTGCGAATAGTTGAGTCGTCAAAGAGATCGGTGTTGTATTCGAACGTGCCGCCAATCTCACCGTTTGCCTCTGACATGAACAGCGTCAGATCAAACTTCGCGATCGCCGGGGTCGCTCCGGCATGGACCACTTGCAGATCCGGTAGCGCGAGCGCTTCGGTGCGCACGTTCTGCAACGCGAACATTACCTGGAACAGTGGAGTGCGGCTGAGGTCGCGCTCAGGCTGCAACTCTTCCACCAGTTTTTCAAACGGCAAATCCTGGTGAGCAGCCGCGCCGAGCGCAACCTCGCGCACACGCGCCAGCAGGGCCTTAAACGACGGATTGCGCGTGAGATCCGTTCGCAGAACCAGCGTGTTGACGAAGAACCCGATCAGCCCTTCGATCTCCGAACGATTGCGGCCGGCCATCGGCGTGCCAACTACCAGGTCGACCTGGCCGGTGTAGCGATGCAACAGCGTTTGGAACGCCGCCAGCAAGGTCATGAAGAGGGTGCAGTTTTCCTGGCGCGACAGTGAGATCAACGAGGCCGAGACGTGCGCTGGGAGCGCGAGTCTTTGCACTGCGCCATGAAAACTCATCACCGCGGGCCGTGGTCTATCGGCCGGTAAGTCCAGCGCCGCCGGCGCGCCGCTCAAGTGCTTTTTCCAATATTCGAGGTGCTGCGCGAGTTCCGGTAATTGTGAGCATTCATGCTGCCAGATCGCATAGTCAGCATATTGAATCGGCAGTTCGGGCAACGGCGACGGCTGGCCTGCGGCGAAAGCGCTGTAAAGGGCCATCAGTTCCTTCACCAGCACGCCCATGGACCACACGTCGGAAGCAATGTGGTGCATCGTGAAAAGAATGATCTGATCTTCCGGGGCGAGCCGGAGGAGCGAAACACGCAACACCGGACCGTTCGCTAAATCAAACGGACGCATCGCTTCTTCCGCAGTCAGGCGCGCGGCTTCTGCTTCGCGTTCGGATTCCGGCAGCGCGCTGAGATCCAGGTGGGAAACGTTCACCGGCTGCGCGGGCGCGATGATCTGTTCGGCGCTGTGTTCGGTGGTCCTGAAAGTCGTGCGCAGAACTTCGTGACGGCGAACGATCTCGTCGAGACTCTTTTCAAATGTCGCGGTATCGAGTGGTCCAACGAAGCGAACGGCTTCGGGCATGTTGTACGACGGATTGCCCGGATCCAATTGATGGAGCACCCACAGCCGTTGTTGCGCAAAGGACAGCGGCACAGAAGCCGGCCGTGCACGCCGCGAAAGCGTTGCCGACTGCTTCATCTCCACGCCTTTGATCGCGAGCAGCTTTTCGAGCAGTTCGCGTTTCTGCGGCGAGAGATTGGTAATGCGCGCCGGGATCGATCCCTTGCTGAGATTGATTGCTGTACTCATGACGATACTGCGAAAGTTATGCGTGAGTGTGGTTCGGTGGTCTTGCCTGTTATGACGACGTTTGGGCGTTGGCTAACAACTGCTCGTGTTCGGCGATCAGGAGTCGGAGTTCGTCTTCCGATAACTGTTCGACGAGGTCGACAACCTCGTCGATAGTTTCAAATTGCGCATGTTGATTTTGTTCGATGTTCTCGACAACACCGGCGACGGTGGGCGTTTCAAAGATGCTGCGCAAGGCGATCTCGCAATGCAGTGTCTCGCGTATGCGAGAAAGGATTTGGATCGCGAGGAGCGAGTCGCCGCCGAGATCGAAGAGATTGTCGTTAACGCCGATGCCGTTGATCCCGAGCAACGATTGCCAGATCTCGACGACGGTTTTCTCTAGCTCGTTGCTCGGTGCTACGAACGGGTAAGGCAAATTTGGTCGCGGGTAATTGGCCGGGCTCGCCGTTGCTTTCTCTTCCTTGTTGTCGCGGGCAGATTCAGGGTTTATCCAACGTGCGATCCGGGCGGGTAAGTCTCCGGTTGAAACGATCACCGGACTAAACCACCTATGACCGAGCACACGGCCGAGCGCTTTCATGGCTTCGGCGGGCGTCATTCCACTTGCAGCGTTATCTTCCGCAAATTCCCAAACGTCCCAATCGATGCTGATCCACGGCATTGACTGAATCTGGTTCTGCCTGGCCGCGATTGCATCCATGAGTATTCCCTGCGCGGTCCGCGACAGCAGTCCCAAACCGCCGAGAACCGCTGACAACGACGACATCAGGATACAGAAATCAAGCTCTTTGTCGTGCAGCGCTTCTTCCAAAGCGAAAAGCGGTTGCAAAGCAATTTGAAGACGCTGGTTGAGTTCGTGACGGCTTGCTTCGCCAATCGTCAGTCGTGATTCGTGCGTATCGATCGCGGCGGTATAAAACACTCCGTGAAGCTGACCGTATTGGTCCTCGATGTGGTCAATGAATGTCCGTACTTGATCCGTGTCGACAACAGAAACTCTGGCTTGCACAGTGCTGGTCAAATACTCGGCGAGGACCGAACTCACCGGGCCCGAACCGACGATGAGATAATTGCCTTCCCGACGCAGACGCGCAGGTGCAGCCCCGATTAGTCTCTCGGTCAGTCTCACCGGCTCGAAAGTCCTGGTCCAACGCTGCATGCCGCGATAAGCAATGGCGAGATCCGAAGTCGCCGCAGTCAATTCGGCAAACAATTGATCGGCAAGTTTTTCAGCGCGCTTACCTCTCGAGTCTTCGAAGTTGACGTCGACGCTGCGGCACCTGATGTTTGGATACTCCTGCGGCACCACCTGGCACGTCGCCAACAAAGTCTGTTTCGCGGGTGAGAATCTTTCTCCGCCGCTCACGTCCTGCATGCTCGCACTCACGACTACGATTTGCACCGCCTCGGTAATGCTTAATTTCTCGAGCGCCCGCGTGAGAGAAAGCAGGCTGTAGAACCCCTGGTCCTGTATCTCGTCAAACCGCTTGTTATTCGGATCCGGCGGCGACACGCTCCAGAGATGCAGCACGCGTTGCGGCATGTTCCCGCTCGCATGAAGCGCGCCGATCAACGTTTCGTAGTCAGTGCTCTCCACGGGATTGATGCAGAAGGTTCGCTCATCAGGCCGGCTAAACGCTTTCGCGGCACGAACGAGAATCAAATCGTGACCTGCTCGCTCAAGTCGCTCGACGATGCACGAACCAAGATCCTCTTCGTCGACAAAGATCAACCACGAAGCCGGAGTTTCATTCTCTTCTTGCGAACGCAGCGGAGACGATTGTTTCCACGACGAACGGTAGAACCAATCAGCCACGTCAGGTAGTTTTCCGGTCCCGGCTCGACGTTCGGTCTGCGGGGTGAAAAACGTGCCGGGCTCGATCCAATAGCGTTCCCGTTCAAACGGATACGCCGGCAACGGCACGCGGCCACGACGCTCTTCGGCGTAAAAGTTCTGCCAGTCGATCTTGATGCCCGCCTGCCAGAGCCGTCCCAAAGTGGTCAGCAAAATCTCCTCGTCGGCTGCTGTTTCCTGCGGCCGTCGCAGCGTGGCGAGTTTGGGCTGCGAAGGCGTCTGCTGTTGGGCCAACCTAGTCAACGTCTGGCCTGGTCCAACTTCCAACAACCACGCGCCGGTTTCGATCAACGTCTGCACGCCATCGGCAAAGCGCACGGTCTGGGCCAGATGCATGGCCCAATAGTTCGGGTCTGTTGCCTGCGCCGCCGTGATCCACGTGCCGGTGACATTCGAGACGAAGCGAATGCCGGGTGCGTTCCGCTCTACGGCACTTACCTTTTCGATGAATGTCGCCAGCATCGGCTTCATCATTTCCGAATGAAAAGCATGTGACGTACGCAGCCTGGTACAATCCACCTTCCGCGCCGCGAGTTCTTTTTCCAGTTTCTCGACAGCTACAAATGGTCCGGCGACGACACATTGTGACGGAGCGTTGACCGCGGCGAGCGAAAGATCGCGTCCCAACAAAGGCCGCACTTCCTCTTCACTCATCCGCACACTCAACATCGCGCCTGCCGGCATCCGCTGCATCAGGCGGCCGCGTTCGGCGACGAGGACCAAAGCATCTTCAAGTGAGAACACGCCGGCCAGACACGCCGCGACATACTCGCCGATGCTGTGGCCGATCATCGCTTCCGGACGAATGCCCCAGCTCATCAATAGTTGCGCGAGCGCGTATTCGACGACGAAGAGCGCCGGCTGTGTTATGGAAGTCTGCGTGAGGACTGCTGCGGCTTCGTCAATCTCTGTCTCGGGCGGATAGATCACGTCGCGCAAGTCGCGCCCGATGCGTGGTTTAAGCAGTTCAGCGCATTCGTCGACGTGGAAACGAAACACTGGCTCGTGTTCGTACAGTCCGGCGCTCATTCCCGGATACTGCGAACCCTGGCCCGTAAACATGAACGCGATCGAACGCGTTTGTTCGTCGACAGAACCAGTCGATACGCGGCGCGGGTCAAGCTGTTCCAACGCGTGCGCAGCATCTTGCGCATTACGACAGACAACGTAACGGCGATATTCAAAACCACGGCGGCCGACCTGCAAAGTAAACGCGACATCGGCGAGATCGATATCTGGATGAGTTCTTAAATGCTGGACCAAATTTGACGTCGCGGTCTCGAGAGCGGTTGGTGTTTTTGCCGAGAGCACGAGCAACTGCGATGGCCTGCTCGCCGCACTAGTTTCCCGGACCGGCGCTTCTTCAAGAATCGCGTGCGCATTCGTGCCGCCAATGCCAAACGAGCTGACAGCCGCGCGTCGTGGACCATTACCGTTGAGCCAAACAGACGGTTTTGAGACCACGTAAAACGGACTGTTCTCAAAATCAATGCGCGGATTTGGCGTTTCAAAGTGCAACGTGGGCGGCAATATCTTGTGCTTGAGTGCCAGAACAGTCTTGATAATGCCCGCTACGCCCGCCGCCGCGTCGAGATGGCCCAGGTTCGTCTTCACCGAACCGATGCCACAAAAACCTTTGCGGTCCGTGGTGGCGCGAAAAGCTTTAGTCAAAGCAGTTACTTCAATCGGATCGCCCAGCGCCGTGCCAGTGCCGTGAGCTTCGACATAACTGATCGTCTCGGCGTCGATTCCGGCAATTGACTGTGCGTCGGAGATCACGTTTACCTGACCCTCGACACTCGGCGCTGTAAATCCGATCTTCGCCGAGCCATCGTTATTAATAGCTGACCCTTTGATCACTGCCAGGATGTTGTCGCGATCGGCGAGTGCATCTTCCAGCCGCTTGATTGCGATTACGCCCACGCCATTCCCGCCGACGATTCCCTGCCCTCGCGCGTCGAACGCGCGGCAATGACCATCGGGTGACGAGATCCCGCCTTCCTGGTAGAGATAACCCATCTTCCGCAGCAGACTGATCGAGACGCCGCCCGCGAGCGCCATGTCACATTCGCCGTTCAACACACTCTGGCAGGCCATGTGAATCGCGACCAGAGACGTCGAGCAAGCGGTCTGCACGTTGATACTCGGTCCTCGCAAATTCAACTTGTAGGAGATGCGTGTTGCGAGGTAGTCCTTGTCGTTCAGGATCCCGAGTTGAAAATTTCCCATCGCCTGGACCAGTTCGGGATGCGAGATAAGGTTTTGCAGAAAATAGTTGCTGATGCTGCATCCGGCGAAGACGCCGATGGCTTTCGAATACGTGTCGGGATCGTAACCGGCATTCTCCAACGCTTCCCAGGCACACTCGAGGAAGTGACGATGTTGCGGGTCGAGCACTTCCGCTTCGCGTGGCGTGTAGCCGAAGAAGGAAGCGTCGAATAGGTCGATGTCGTCCATGACGCCGCCGGCTTTGACAAAGTTTGGCTGTTTCAACAGTTCGGCTTCGGCGCCCGCCGCGATCAGATCCTCGTCGGAGAAGAACGTGATGAGTTCCTTGCCCGCGTGCAGCTTTTCCCAGAACCGATCCAGGTTTTCTGCCTGCGGGAAGCGGCCCGACATGCCGATGATGGCTAGCTCAGTTGAAAGATCGTCAGTGTGGTTCATGGCGTTGCCTGGCTTTGCCTCAAAAGTCCTCTCATTCTTACCTCCCTAACGAATCACGAGAAAACCGTTGAAACGGTTTCTCGATCTTGGCGCGCCCTTACACCTGGCTGAAGCCAGGTGAGAATGAGAGGACTGGTTCATTTGGGGCCGTGCCTAACTGCTGGAAATATCCGTGCTCTCAGGCGGAGTTGGAAACACGGATTTGGTCTAATGTCTGGCGTGCTTCTGCTTCCGAGAGGCTTTGCACTTTGGTCAACAGTTGGTCCAGTTTACGCTCACGACGTTTGCGAGGAGTCAGCGCCGGGGTTTGCGTTCTTGTCTGTTGATCGCGCGCGAGTTCCACCGCAAGTGAAAGTTCGGCGATGGTGGACGACTCAAACATGACGCGCAGAGGCAGTTCGATTTCGAATCGTTGCCGAAGACGCGAAACGACTTGTGTTGCCAGCAGCGAATGTCCGCCAACGGAGAAGAAGTTGTCGTCTACGCTGATCTGTTGCTCGCCGAGAACATCGCTCCAGATCTCAGCGACGATCGTTTCAGTTTCAGTGGTTGGCGCCTGGTAATTTTTCGCGCGCGCCTGCGAGTAGTCAGGGGCCGGCAACGAGCGGCGATCGAGTTTGCCGTTCGGCGTCAGCGGCAGTGCTGCCAACATGACGAATAACTGAGGCGTCATGTATTCCGGCAGTTGCGCTTTGAGATATTCACGCAGGTTGTCCTGGAGCAATGCTGACTCACCGTTGACCGGTTGCTCTCCAGCCGCCACGATATAGGCCACTAAACGCTTATCGCCCTCATTGTCTTCGCGAACTACAACGGCCGCCTGCTCGACAGCGTCGTGGCTCGACAACGCTGCTTCAATCTCTCCCAACTCAATACGGAAGCCGCGCAGCTTGACCTGATCGTCAATGCGTCCGAGAAACTCGATCTCGCCGCCCGGCAGGTAACGGCACAAATCGCCGGTCCGATACAAGCGTTCTCCAGCGACATCGCCAAACGCGTCGGGAATAAAACTCTCTGCGCTGCGGCGTGTGTCGTAGAGATACCCGCGTCCGACGCCCGCGCCGCCGACAAGCAACTCTCCGCTAACACCCACCGGAACCGGTTGCAGCTCGCGATCGACGATATATAACCGTGTGTTGGCCAGCGCGCATCCGATCGGCAGACGCGCGACGTGGTCCGCGGGCGACGTCTTTACTTCGTAGTGCGTCACGTCGTCAGAGCACTCGGTTGGACCATAAGCGTTGAGCAGCCGGATACGATCGCCAACAGACTGCTTCCACGCGCGGCAAATCTCCGGCGCTAACGCCTCTCCCGTGGCGAGCATCCAGCGCAAGGATGGTAATGCGGTTGAGTTTGCTGTTTCCGGCATCTCCGCGAGCATCGCGCGCAACAGCGAAGGCACAGTTTCGACTATGCTTACGTCGTCCGTCTCGAGGGCCTGCAACAAGGCTTGGGGATCAGCAACGGTTTCATCGTTGTAAATCCGCACCTGCGCGCCAACCAGCAAAGGAGACAGGAACTGCCACACTGAAATATCGAAACACTGCGAAGCAGTCTGGGCCATGATGTCTGCCGCCGTCAGATCGAGATCGCGCACCTTGATGTAAAGGTGATTGACCATGCCGCGTTGCTCGATCATCGCGCCCTTCGGCAGACCGGTGGAACCGGAGGTGAAGATCACGTAAGCGAGATTTCGTGGTCCACTGCGCAGTTCCGGATTGTCACTGGCAGAATCTGTGTTGAGTGCTTGTTCGAGTTGGTAAACCTGGGCGCCTGTCTCGAGCTGCGCCACTGCCTGCTCTAGTTCTTCCGCTACCAACAGCATCGAAGCGCGGCTTTGAGTCAGAACCTGAAGATGCCGCGCTGCGGGATGACGCGGATCGAGCGGCAAGTACGCCGCGCCCGTCTTGAAGATCGCCAGCATCGCAGTCAATAACGAGATGCTGCGGGGCGCGAGGACTGCCACAACGGTTTCCGGTCCGATTCCCTTCGACGCGAGGAAACCTGCCAAACGATTAGCGCTCTTGTTCAATTCATCGTAAGTGAGCGTCGTCTTCTCGCTTGCCGCGGCGATAGCATCGGGAGTCTTCTCAACTTGCGCTTCAAAGAGTTGATGGAAGCACGCGTCATGCGGGAAAGCGGCGGCGGTGTCGGTCCAATCGACCAGTAACTGCTGCCGTTCGGTTTCAGTCAAGAGCGGCAAACTGAGAATTTGTTGCTCGGGCCGATCGATCAGGCTGCGCAGCATCGTCTCGAAATGCAGCCACATCTTCTCGATGCTTTCGGCGTCGAAAAGATCCGTGTTGTATTCGAGTATGCCGAGCAATCCATCCTCGCTCGGATGGAAGAACATGGTGAGGTCAAACTTCGCCGCGCCCGTTTCCGCTCCGATCGCGCTTAGCGTCAGGTTCGACAACTCATACGAGTCCTGCGGAATATTCTGGAGAGCAAACATCACCTGGAACAGCGGCGTGCGGTTCAGATCGCGCTCGGGTTGCAACTCTTCGACGAGTTTCTCAAACGGCAGATCCTGGTGAGCGGCGGCTCCCAACGCAACTTCACGCACGCGCCGCAACAACTCTTGAAACGAAGGATTGCCCGCAAGATTCGTGCGCAGCACCAAAGTGTTGACGAAGAACCCGATCAAGTCTTCAGTCTCAATACGGCCACGGCCGGCGATCGGTGTTCCGACCACGATGTCGTCCTGGCCCGAGTAACGGCTGAGCAGGACCTGAAACGCCGCCAGCAGGATCATGAAATGCGTGACGTTTTCGCGTCGGCTGAGCTCGTCAATCGCCGCAGAGATCTCTTTCGGCAACAGGTGCTGCAAGCGAGCGCCGCGGAACGTCTGCACAGCCGGTCGGGCCTTCGCAATCGGCAACTCCAAAACGGCCGGAGCACCAGCCAACTGCCTGCGCCAGTAATCGAGCTGCGCGTCGAGCACGTCGCCTTGCAACCATTCACGCTGCCAGCGAGCGTAGTCGGCATACTGGATCGGCAGATCCGCGAGACGCGCTTGCTGTCCCGTCGAGAAGCTCTCGTAGAGCCGCGCCAGTTCACGGATCAACACGCGGCTGGACCAACCGTCGGCGACAATGTGATGAATGCAAAGCACGAGCATGTATTCCCGCTCGCCGGTTTGCATCAACGTCAGCCGCAGCAGTGGACCACGCGTGAGGTCGAACGGCCGCTGGACGTCTTCAGTGGCGAGACGCATGGCCTCCGCTTCTCGATCGTTTTCAGGCAGTTCGCGCAAGTCTTTGAATTGCAGCGCGAGTTTGGCGGCGGGCATGATGACCTGCGCCGGTTTTCCGTTCACATTCGGAAATACCGTGCGTAGCGCCTCGTGGCGTTTGACAACTTCGTTGAAGCTCTGCTCCAGAGCGGGAATATCGAGCTCGCCCGCCAGGCGAACTGCCGAGTAAAGGTTATAGAAAGGATTGCCGGGTTGTAGTTGATCCAGGAACCACAATCGTTGTTGCGCAAACGAGAGCGGCAGTTGTGCATCTCGCGGCATCGGGACGAGCGGCAGCGACTGGCTTGGTTGCTCGTCTCTTAACAACGTCTCGACGACTTGGGCCATGCCGGCGATCGTCGGCGACTCGAACAGGGTTCGCAGCGGGATCTCGATCTGAAAAGTTTTGCGAACACGAGAGATCAACTGCGTGCCGAGTAACGAATGTCCGCCGAGATCGAAGAAATTGTGATGGGCGCCGACCTGGTCCAGGCCCAGCAAATCGCTCCAGATCACAACCAGCATCTCTTCTATCGTGGTGCGAGGAGCAACGAAATGCTGCTGGTTTTCGACGAGCGACTGTTCCGGTTCGGGAAGTTGACGACGATCGACTTTTCCGTTGTGCATCAACGGCAACGCCTTAAGCACTACAAACGCTGCGGGCGCCATATATTCCGGCAAGCGCGCTTTGAGAAACTCGCGCACGTCGTCGATCGCCAGCGACTGTTCGTGAGATCCGACGACATAGGCCACCAGCCGTTTCTCGCCGGGCCTGTCCTCTCTCGCCGTAACAACTGTTTCCTTGATCGCGGGATGACGGCTGAGTTGCGCTTCGATTTCGCCGAGTTCGATACGAAAACCACGAATCTTGACTTGATGGTCCATCCTTCCCGCAAACTCCAACGAACCATCGGTCAGGTAACGGACCAGGTCGCCGGTCTTGTAGAGCCGAGAGCCGGGGACGCGGCTGAAGGGATCGGGAATGAATCGTTCGGCCGTCAATTCGGTGCGGTTCAGATAGCCGCGGCCCAGTCCGAGGCCACCGATGTACAACTCGCCCAGCACGCCGATCGGCGTCAGGTGCAGCGATTGGTCCATCACGTACGTTTGCGTGTTGCCCAGCGGGTAACCCATTGGCACGACGCAGCGTTTGGTATGTGGTTCGCAGGTCCATTCAGTCGCCGCTATCGAAGTTTCCGTTGGTCCATACGAGTGATGAAGCTCGGCGGCCGGCAGCAGTTTGTAGAAGCGGTCGATCGTTTCGAGCGCGAGCGCTTCACCACCGCAAATCACGCGCTTCAATGAGTGACAGTCCTCGACGTCCGCCTCTTCAAGAAACACCCGCAACATGGAAGGAACAAAGTAGATCGAAGTGCAATTACGCTTTTGAATTTGGTCGATCAGATAAGCGTTATCGAGTTGTCCACCCGGCCGCGCGATGCAAACGGTCGCGCCTGCCCACAGCGTCCAGAACAATTCCCACACCGAAGGATCGAAGTTGAGCGAAGTCTTGAAGATGAACTTGTCGCTTTCGTCGAGCTTGTAAGTGTCCTGCATCCAGTGCAGGCAGTTGACGACGCCGCCGTGATGGACCATCGCGCCTTTGGGCTGGCCCGTCGAGCCGGAGGTATAGATCACGTAAACAAGATTGTCGGCTGTGACGCCGCTCGCAGGATTGTCACTCGGCTCTTTCGCGATGGTTGACCAATCAGTATCGAGACAGATGATTCGCGCGGCATGTTCCGGCAGTGCGGCAACGAGGCGCGATTGAGTGAGCAGCACCGGCACGCCTGAATCCTCGATCATGAAGCGTATGCGCTCGGCGGGATATTCTGGATCGACCGGAACATACGCACCGCCTGCTTTCAGGATCGCCAGTAAACCCACGGCCATCTCGACCGAGCGCTCCATCAATACTCCGGCCAGCACGTCGGGACCGACGCCGTTGCGGCGCAGGTAATGGGCCAATTGATTCGCGCGCGTGTTGAGTTCGGCGTAAGAGAGTTGCTCGTCTTCGTACTCGACCGCGATTGCCTTCGGCGTCAACGCCACTCGCTTTTCAAACAGTTCGTGGATAGTTGTGCCGGTGGGATAAGCAGCACTCGTATCGTTGAAGCCCGCGACTATTTCCCAGCCCTCGCAGGCGCCGACAATTTCCAGATCGGACAACGTCGCTTCCGGATTGGCGATTGCAGCAGTCAGTAACGTCTGAAACTCTTCGGCGAGACGCGCAATATCATGGCGACGATGCCGGTTGCTGTCGTAATGCAACTCGAGTTCAAGATCCTCGCTCGTCTTCACGCTTGCGAGTTTGACGTTGAATTGCTCGTCGCAAACATATTGCTTGCATATCGTGAACGTTAGACCATGCGCGGTAACAAGCGGGGTTCTCTCTTCAAACTCGAAGCTAAAAGCCGCAGTGTTTTCGTTGACGAAATAGTCCTGCCACTCGTCTGCTTCGTTCAGCGATCGGCGAACCTGTTGCAACACGCCGGTGAATGTCTGCTTGTCAGAAAACTGGGTAAGCACTGGGACGCGTTTCGCGAAGGGACCGCAACCGTCGAGCAACGCTTCGTCACCTCTGCCTTCATGCAGATAGCTGGTGACTATTTCCGTGTGCGCGGTGATCCGTGAGAGCAGGCTTTGCCAGCAAGCCAGAAGAAACTCACTCTCAGTGACATCGCGTTGAAACAACAGCGCGCGTAGGTTGCGGACGGTTTCACGATCGATTTTGAATCCATAAACATCCGGGGCAAACCCAGCGTCAATAACCGTTTCGAGTGGCAGCGCGGGTTGCGCCGGCAACGCCTGTTGATTCCAATATTCCTTCCCTGCCTCAGCCTCTTCGTCGCTCAACAATTCATGTTGCCATTCCGAGAATTCCGCGTACTGCGTCACTTCCGATTGCAGCGAACTGCCATAACACGCGGCCAGTTCGGTCACGAGGTTCTTCAGCGTTCGGGCATCGGCACAGAATGAAGGCAGGCTGACGATCAAAATGTTTCTTTGATCCGAGAGACTCAGCAGTGTGGCCCGCAACGGCATTTCGCCGTCAAAGTCGAATGGTCGAGCTTGTTCCTGTCCGAAGATCTCATCGACGCGGACTTCCTGGTCCGACTCGCCAAGCTCGTGCAAATCGATCGTCTGCCAGAACACATCGGCACGGTCGTCGATTACCTGAATGGGAAACCTCAATTCAGGCCGCCGGTGAAAGCTGGTGCGACAGATCTCGTGTCGTTGGACGAGCTGGCTGAGCGCGTCTTTGAGTACGCTTACGTCGAGCGCGCCTTCGATCGATATGGCGCAAAGTGCACGGAAACTAAGGCCTGGCGCTTCCTGTTGCAAACGCCACAGGCGCTCCTGTTGTGTCGATAGCCTGTAGCCCTGGACGATCTCTTTTTCAATAATCACTTCTTGCATGGACAGGTGCTTCTACTGGTATGGACCAGTTTTTGATTGCAGGTTTAGAGATTGAACGTGAAGTTAAAAGTTGAGGACTAGCGCCTAGAATTCACGCAGGTGCGACAGATCGTGTCGAGCACCGCAGGTGCGACATCTGGTAGCCAGGGGCGAGCGCGCGCAGCGCGTAGCCCCTGGTCCAATTGTGAAGCGCGCCTTGCGGCGCTCAGAATCCTCAGACTACTAGAAATCGGAACGCGTGAAGGCATCGCCCATCGCCACCAAAATCTTTCGTGTGCCAACAAACGGGCTTCGTCCGTGGGCCACCAGCATATTGTCGAGCATCAACAGGTCGCCGTGTTGCCACGGAAACGCGATGGTCTCCTGCCGGTAAGCTTCGCGAATCTCGGCGACGATCGAATCTTCGATCGGCGTTCCGTCACCGTAGTAGGTGTTGTAAGCAAGATTGTCTTCGCCGAACAGCGCCAGCATTGCCTCGCGGAGTTGTGGTTCGAGACTGGAAATGTGCCAGAACGCAATGTGGTTGAACCAAACCTGCTCGCCGGTCACGGGATGCGTGGCAATTGCCGGCCGCACCTGTCGCGTTTGCAAGCCGTCGCCATCTTTCCACTGCCAGTCGATCCTGGCGCTACGGCAATAAGCTTCGAGTTCGGATTTTCTCTCCATGTGAAAGCTCTCTTGCCAGGAAAGACTCAAACCGTCACCAAAATTGCGCACCAGCAGCCAACCCTTGTCAGCGAAACGCTCGACGATCTTCGGATCGATGCGACGCAACACGTTACGCACGTCGGCGATCGGAGTCTCACCCTGCTGCTCCGCCGGTTGCAAACAGTAGAACCAAAGCTTCATCGGCCACGACATCACGTAGGTCAACTCGTTGTGCAAGGCGATCGACTGATCGGCCGGATACTCGGTCGAGGTGTAGACCTTTCCGCCCAACTCAGTGCGCGGCGTAGCGCCTTCCATGTACTGCATGAGCGGCACGGACGTGGCATTGACCGCTTGTTTGAATGCTGTTTGATCCGGAAGTTGGAAACCTCTGAAAAGAAGCGCGCCATGTTTGTACAGATCAGCCTGCACTGACGGCCAGTTGCTAGCGATCCAGCCGGCGAGATCGAGAATGTCGGTCTGCGGTTCTATCACGAGCGGAATTGCCGTGCCGGTTGAAAGGCGCCCCTTCTTTATCAACTCGCCGTGACCAAGACTGACGGCTTTCGGTTGGGTCTTCTTGAACTTCCTGAAGCTGGAGACGCGAGTTTCGGGTTGCTCCATCTGGCGCTCCCTCCTTTCCGTTTCGGCAAAGTCTTCAAACTCACTCAGACGCGCATCCGGCCGCGACACAATGTCGCGCAGCAATTGTGCAAACCGTTGCCACGTTTGCTCGATCCTCACGGCGTCGAAAAGATCGGTGCTGTATTCAAGTGCGGCCGAGAGCCCCTGGTCCAGTTCGACAAACGTCAGTAGCAGATCGAACTTTGCGGTCTGTGTTCCGTGATCGAGATTCAACTGGCGCAGCGTGACGCCCGGAATTGTGAGCGGCTCGAGGGGCGCATTCTGGAGCACGAGCTTGGCCTGGAAGAGCGGTGTTCGGCTGCGGCCGCGATCGGGCCGTAACGTTTCGACTACTTTGTCGAAAGGCACATCCTGATTGTCATAAGCTGCCAGCGTGACGTCCTGAACGCGCCGCAACAGTTCCTGAAACGTTGGATCGTTCGAGAGATCCGTTCGGAGCACCAGTTGATTGACGAAGAACCCGATCAGCTTTTCGGTTTCGACCGGAAAACGATTCGCGACGTCAGTTCCGATAACGATGTCTTCCTGTCCCGAATGCCGGTTGAGCAAGACTTGAAAACCGGCGAGGAGCGTCATGAAGAGCGTCACACCTTCGCGGCGGCTCAGTCGTTTGAGATCGTGGACCAGGCTTTCTTCGAGTGAGAAATAGCTGACAGCGCCGCGATAACTCGGGACTGTTGGCGTCTTGTTACCCATCAGTTTCAGCAACGGCAGATCCGCTAGCTGGCGCTTCCAGTAGTCAACCTGATTGCTAACGGCCTCGCTTTGCAACCACTGTGATTGCCACGCGGCGAAGTCGGCGTATTGGACCGGCAACTCGGCGAGTGACAATTGACCACCCGCAGTAAAAGCCCGGTAAAGCGCTGCGACTTCCGCGGCCAGCACTCCGATTGACCACCCGTCGGAAACGATGTGATGCACGGTCAGGCTCAAGACGTGTTCGTCGTCTTCAAGCCGGATCAGGCAAGCCCGCAGCAGTGGTCCATGAGCGAGATCGAACGGACCGCGCGCTTCCTCGGCGGCGAGCCGTTGCGTTTCCGGTTCGCGTTCATTCTTGGGCAGGCCGGTGACGTCCAGGATTCTAAGTTTCAGCGTCAACTCCGGAGAGATCACTTGAACCGGTTGTTCATCTGAAACTCTGAAGTTAGTTCGCAGCACTTCATGACGGCGAACGATCTCGTTGAGCGTTTTCTCCAACGCCGCGACATCAAGCGGGCCCGTGAGACGCAGGAGAGTGTTGATGTTGTAGAAAGGGCTGCCAGGCTCAAGTTGGTCCAGGAACCAGAGACGCCGTTGAGCAAAGGAAAGCGGCAGTGCGTCTGAGCGTTGCGCGGCCTGAAGCGGCGGCGACTGGCGCAATTTTTCAGATGCTTCGATGAATTTCGCAATGCCGGCCACAGTCGGCCTCTCAAACATACGGCGCAAGGGCACGTCGACCTGAAACTCGCGTCTCACCCGCGCCTGAACCTGAATGGCGAGCAGCGAGTGTCCACCCAGGTCGAAGAAGTTGTCTTCCACGCCGCAAGTTTCCAGCTTGAGGACTTCACACCAGATTTCGACAAGTCTCTTTTCGAGGCGTGTACGAGCCGAAACAAAACCTGTCTCGAGATCTTCCAGCGATTGCGACGGAGGCGGAAGCGCACGCCGGTTGACTTTCATGTTCGGCGTTAGCGGCAACGCATCCATCATCACGAATGCTGACGGGACCATGTAATTGGGCAGCTTTTGTTGTAGAAACTCACGCAACTCCGGCGACGTGCCTGGGGGACGGGGAGACGCGGTGACGGGGAGACGCGGGGATGTTTCGGCGACGATGTACGCAACGAGACGTTTATCACCAGGTCGATCTTCACGTGCGATCACGACTGCCTCGCGCACCGTCGGGAGCGCGCGCAGCAGTGCTTCGATCTCGCCCAGCTCAACACGAAAACCGCGAATCTTCACTTGCAGGTCCGCGCGCCCGAGCGACTCCACATTTCCGTCGGGCAAATAACGACCGAGGTCCCCGGTCTTGTAAAGCCGATCGCCAGGCAAATTCGTGAATGGATTAGTAAGGAATTTTTCGCGGGTCAGCGCCTCATCGCCGCGATAGCCACGCGCGACATGCGGGCTGCGCATGTAGACTTCGCCAATCTCGCCGATCCCGGCCAATTGCCGGGCGCCATTCAATACCAGCAGTTGCACGTCTTCGATGCCTTTGCCGAGTGGCAGAATCTCTTTTCCCCGCTCCGCTGCCGTCATCTCGACGAGATGCGGCGCGATCGTCTCGTCAGGGACGACAAAGTAACCCAGGGCGCGTTGAGTTTCAGTCGCGCCATACAAATTGACGCATGTCATCGCGGGGGCTAAGTCTTTGAGACTCGCCGCGTCCTGCCTGGTCAACACATCGCCCACGAGGAAGGTGTAACGAAGCGACGTGAGAACGCATGGTCCAGCGCCGGGTTCGGTCTCAACCAGAAGTTGGGCCATCGCCGGTGTCAGGTTGGCGATGGTGATCTGTTGCTGCTTCATCCATTCCGCCAATCGTCCGTGTGTCTCAATCAGCTCCTGCTCGGGAATGCAAATGCACGCCCCCATCATGAGCGGGAAAAAGATGTCTCGGTGCAAAGGATCGTGCGCCAAACCAGAGACCATGCTGTAACGATCGTTCTCGTCGAGATCAAACGTGCTGTGAAACCACGGAATGAAATGCGTGAGTTGTCCGTGACCACCTTCGACTGCTTTTGGAGAACCGGTCGAGCCGGAAGTGAAGGCGAGATAAGCCAGATCGTTTGCTTCGACGCTCACGCCGGCTGAGGTGATCGGAAAATCTTTCAGCGCCTGCTGTTCCGGCGCGCGATGGCGCGGCTGGAGTGTAAGCTTCGTGCGCCACGACAGGCTCGATACAAACTGAGCCAAAGCATCAGGCAGTGGACCAGCAGCTTCGAGATAGATCCATCCCGCAGGTTCCGCGATTGTTAGATACTCAATCTGACGCGATACCGGATACGCCGGATCTAAGATTACAAATGCAGCACCCGACTTCATCACGCCCATCAGCGCCCACACCAGCGAAGAGCTGCGGTGACCGTAGATCGCCACCACGTCGCCCCTACCCAGGCCGTGATCGCGCAGGTAGTGCGCGACTTGATTGCTCAGCTCGTCGAGATCTTTGTATGTCCACGACTCATGCCGGTCGACAATCGCCGGCCGCTCAGGCGAGCGGACCGCATGACGCGTGAACAGATCATGCACAGCGCCTTCCCAATCAGTGCGCTGCGATCGTGTCGGATCGGGCACTTGCGCTGACGAGGTGACGAGAGACAGACGCGCGATCTGGTGTTCGGGCTGCGCTGCGACCTGCGATAACAGATGTTCGAGTTGGTTCAACATCTCGGTCACGCGTTCCGGCGCATACAGATCTGCGTTGTAAACAGCTTCAAAAGCAATCCGTTGATTGAGTTCGCGCACATAGAGAGTCAGATCAAACTTCGCGCCGACGTCAGGCGGCGAAAGAAATTCGACTTGCAATCCAGGCAATTCAATGTCTTCCGCAGGCAGGTTGAGCATGTTGAAGAAGACTTGGAACAACGGCGTGCGGCTCAAATCACGTTCCGGCTTCAGCTCTTCAAGCAACTTCTCAAAAGGCAAATCCTGATTGGAGTACGCATCCACTGTAGTTTCGCGCACTCTTTCGAGCAGCTCGGCAAAAGTCGGGCTTCCCGAAAGATCTGTTCGCAGCACCAGGGTGCTCAGAAAGAACCCGATCACGGCTTTAGTTTCTCCCCGGTTGCGGCCGGCGATCGGAGAACCGACGACGATGTCTTCCTGTCCTGTGTAACGGCTGAGCAACACCTTGAAGCATGCGAGCAACGTCATGAAAAGCGTCACGCGGTAACGGCGGCTGACAACTCGAAGTTGCTCCGAGAGCGAATCGTCCAGTGACAACGTTTGGATGGCGCTGCGAAAAGTGCGAACCGGCGGACGTGGACGATCGGCGGGAAGTTCGACTGTTGCTGGAGCATCACTCAGCTTCTGTTTCCAGTAATTCAACTGGGTCTCCAGCACTTCTCCCTGCAGCCATTCTCTTTGCCAAACGGCGTAATCGGCGTACTGGATCGGAAGTTCCGGCAAGGTCATCGCCTGGCCGGTGACGAAAGACGTGTAGAGTGCCGCCACTTCGCCGATCAGCACTGACATCGACCAGCCGTCTGAAATGATGTGGTGCATCGTCAGCAGCAGCACATGGTCGTCGTCGTTCAGTTGGACCAGAACAGCGCGCATCAATGGACCACGGGCCAGATCGAAAGATCTTTCGGCTTCCATTGCCGCCAGCACTTGAAGTTCAGCGTCCCGATCCGCTTCCCGCCGATCGCGCAGATCCACCACGGGGAGATCGAGGATCAGGCTTTCGGTGACGACCTGGATCGGTTCGCCTTCCGGGGCAGTAAACGTTGTGCGCAGAGACTCGTGGCGTCGCACCACCTCGTTAAAGCTCGCTGAGAGCGCGGCTACGTCGAGCACGCCTCGCAGTCGCACTGCAACCGGGATGTTGTACGTGTGGTCGCCAGGTTCTAACTGGTCCAAAAACCATAGTCGCTGTTGCGCAAACGACGTTGGAAAGACAAAGACGTCTTCCGCAAACGCGACTGCGGCACTCTCGTTAGACATCTGCACTGTTCCTTAAGGGTTCCGGATTGGTTACTAGTTCCTGGGCCGGGATCTTCACGCGATAACGCTCGCGCGATAGCCGCTTGATGGCGCCGGATCCATTGCTTCCGGCTTTCTCGATTATGTGTGAGAGATCTGAAACTGTCGGCGATTCGAAGATGCTCCGTAAGGGTAGTTCGACATGGAAAGTTTCACGTAAGGAGTGCATCACCTGGGTGGCGAGCAGCGAATGTCCGCCGAGCTCGAAGAAGTTGTCCAACACGCCTACGCGTTCGACTTTCAGCACTGCGGCCCAGATTCCCGCGACTGTTTCTTCTGCCGGCGTGCGCGGCGCGACAAACTCGACCGTCATTTCGTCGCGATTGAACTCCGCCGCGGGTAATCGTTTCCGATCAACTTTGCCGTTGGCCGTCAGCGGCAATTCCGCGAGGTGAACAAACGCGCTTGGGACCATGTATTCGGGCAGTTGTTCTTTCAGGAACGATCGCAACTCGCTCGTCGCCACTGTCTCACCCGCTTGCGTCACGAGATAAGCCACGAGGCGCTTGTCGCCGCCAGCGTCGTCATTTGCAGTGACGACGGCCTGACGTATCTGCGCATGTCGTTCCAACTGCGCTTCAATCTCACCCAACTCGATGCGGAAGCCACGTATTTTCACCTGCTGGTCTATGCGGCCCAGGTACTCGATGTTCCCATCGTCTCGATACCGCACGAGGTCGCCGGTGCGATAGAGTCTCGCGCCCTCCTGGTCTCTAAATGGATTGGGAACAAATCGCTCGGCAGTTAGATCCGGGCGCTTCAGATAACCGCGCGCGAGGCCATCGCCGCCGATGTAAAGTTCGCCGGGTACGTTGACGGGAACCGGTCGCAATTGCTTGTCGACCACGTAAACTTGGGTGTTCGCCATCGGGCGGCCGATCGTGATCCGTTTCTCGTCCGCTTCGATGCGCGTGGTCAACGACCAGACAGTAGTTTCCGTTGGACCATAAAGGTTCCAAAGCTCAGCGCCGCTGTTTGCTAACTGGTGAGCGAGTTCCCTGCTCAGCGCCTCTCCGCCACAAAGGACCTTCAGCGGCGACTCGGCTTTCCAGCCAGACTCACTCAGCATTCTCCAGGTCGCCGGAGTCGCTTGCATCAAAGTCGCTTTGCTCGTGCTGAGTTGTTCACTCAACATGGCGGCGTCCATTGTTTGTTCCCGCGTGAGCAACACCACCCGGGCGCCGGTCAGTAGCGGCATGAAGAGTTCCAGCACCGCGATGTCGAACGAAAGCGAGGTAACCGCGAGGAGAATGTCCTGCCCGGTTACGCTCAACTGCTTTTGCATGAACGAAAGGAAGTTGACTACAGCGCGATGAGGAATCTGGACGCCTTTCGGAATGCCCGTCGAGCCCGAGGTGTAAATCACATACGAAAGGTTCTCAGCATGGACCGCGCAATCGAGGTTCTCGCTACTTGCTTCATCTGCATCACGATCCAAACAGAGCACCGGCACTTCGCCTGTCGCTACCGTCTCTGCCAATTCCGAGGTCGTTAGCAACACCTGCACTTCCGCGTCCGCCAGCATGAACGACACGCGCTGTTGCGGATAATTCGGGTCCAGCGGCACATACGCGCCGCCCGCCTTCAGCACCGCCAACAGTCCCGTCAACAACAACGGCGTCCGCTCCAGCATCACGCCGACCCGGCTTTCCGCACCAACACCCAACGCTCGCAGCCGATGGCCCAACTGGTTCGCTCGTCTATTTAGCTCCGCGTAAGTTAACCGCTCTTCGCCACACACGAGCGCGATCGCTTCCGGCGTCCGCTCGACCTGCGCTTCAAACAGTTGATGCACGCAAGCGGCATCGTCATAAGCGGCGTAGGTTTCGTTCCATTCCACCAACAACTGCTGCCGTTCGCCGTCATTCAACAAAGGCAACTCCGACAATCGCGAGCCACTGTTCGCAACAATGCTCTCCAGCAAAATGCGGAAGTGTCGCAACAGGCGGTTCACCGTCGCCGCCTCGAACAAGTCGGTGTTGTACTCTAACGTCCCTCGCAGCCCTTCGTTGGTTTCGTCGACGAAGAACGTGAGGTCAAACTTCGAAGTGCCGCTGTCGATCTCCATCGGCGTCAGAGTCAAACCGGAAATGTTCATCTCTTCCTGCGCTGCGTTCTGAAGAATGAACATCACCTGAAACAACGGCGAGCGGCTTAAGTCTCGCGTCACCTGTAACTCTTCCACGAGCCTTTCGAACGGCACGTCCTGGTGTGCCTGGGCTTCGACGACTCCTTCGCGAACACGGCGCGCAAGCTCGACGAAAGTCGGATCGCCGTTAACCATCGTGCGGAGCACGAGCGTGTTGGCGAAGAAGCCGATCAAACCTTCCGTCTCCAGATGATTGCGGCCGGCTATCGGCGATCCGATGACGATGTCGGTTTGATTGGTGTAACGGTGGAGCAGCGCTTTGAAGGCCGCCAGCAAGACGACAAACAGTGTGTGGCCTTCCGTCTTGCCAAGCGACTTAATCTCATCAGAGAGAGCTTCCGCCAACAACAGCGATTGGCGAGCGCCGGCATACGTTTGTACGGCAGGCCGCGGTTTGTCCAAGGGCAACTCCAGCAGGAGCGGCGCGCCCGCCAAACGCTGTTTCCAATAAGCCAGTTGGGTTTCGAGCAGCTCGCCTTGCAGGCATTGGCGTTGCCATTGGGCAAAGTCGGCAAACTGCACGGGCAATTCCGGCAACGGCGACGGCTTCTCTTGTGAGAACGCTTCCACGAGCACGGCGATCTCGCGCATCAGCACCCGGATGGACCAACCATCGCTGATGATGTGGTGCATCGTCACCAGTAGAACGTGTTCGTCTCGATCGAGCCGGAACAAATGCGGGTGCAGCAATGGACCGCGAGTTAGGTCAAATGGACGTCGCGTCGCGTCGCTCGCGAGCCGTTGAAATTCCGCGTCGCTTTCTGGCGTCTGAGTTAAATCGGTGATCGGCAACTCCCACGCGGTCGCCGGATCGATCATCTGCACCGGAGCGCCGTCCACTACCACAAACCTCGTGCGCAGGGACTCATGCCGCTTCGTCAACTCCTGAAAACTCTGTTCGAGCGCCGTGACATTCAATTTCCCTTCGATCCGCACTGCGGCGCCGATGTTGTAAAAGGCGCTGCCCGGTTCCAACTGGTCCAGGAACCAGAGCCGCTGTTGCGTGAACGACAACTGTGCTGCGTGGGCCGGGTCGCGATGCTGCAACGGCGGCAACGTCAGTGTGGTTTGAGCGTCGATCGCGGTATCGATGTAGGCGGCAAGGGCGGCGCACGTCGGTGCTTCAAACAACCAGCGCAACGGCGCTTCCGTTTGAAATGCTGCTCGCAACCGCGAGACAACCTGAGTCGCCAATAACGAATGGCCGCCTGATTCAAAAAAGTTGTCTTCGACGCCCACGCGCTCGATGCGCAACACTTCCGCCCAGATCTTAGCGACAGTCCCTTCGGTTTGGGTTCGCGGCGCGACATAACCGGTCTCGCTCTCGGATCTTGTTTGCTCCGGGGCCGGCAAACGCTTGCGATCGACTTTGCCGTTTGGCGTGAGCGGCATCTCGGCGAGCATCACGAAATAAGAAGGAACCATATAATCCGGCAACTTCTCTTTCAGGTGTGCACGCAGCTCACCGGCAGCCGTCTGCTCTTCCGGCACCACGTAAGCCACCAGGCGTTTATCGCCAACGTCGTTTGTGTTGGCAGTCACAACACATCGCTGGACCATCGGATGGCGCTCCAGCACCGCTTCGATCTCTCCCAGCTCGATACGGAAGCCACGAATCTTGACCTGCTGGTCCATTCGTCCCAAATATTCAATACGGCCATCCGCTCGATAGCGAGCCAGATCGCCCGTCCCGTAGAGCCTGCTGCCGGGCGTCGAGCTGAACGGATTTGGAATGAATCGTTGTGCCGTCAACTCCGGCCGGTTCAGATAACCACGCGCGAGACCGTCCCCTGCCGTGTAGAACTCTCCGGCCACGCCGATCGGCACTGGCTGCAGTTCGTGGTCCAGCAAATAAACTTGCGTGTTTCCGATTGGCCGTCCGATCGGCACCGGGGCATCTGCAATGTCGCCGGCGACTGTTTCGTAGGTCGTGTAGGTGGTGTCTTCCGATGGACCATAAAGATTGATCACCTCGTCGACTGTTCCCAGCGCGTAGATGTCCTGCACGAGTTTGCGGGAAAGCGCTTCGCCGGCGAGGTTTATCGTGCGCGCAGATTGAGGCACAGCACGTTGCCGGACGAGTTCGGCGATGGCTGATGGAACGGTGTTGATAAGTCCCACGCCAGACGAGAGCGACGGCAACTGCAAAGCATTGTCCGCCAGCACGACGCAACCGCCGCAACTGAGCGGCGCAAACAGTTCAAACACTGAGAGATCAAAGTTGATGGAGGTCGAAGCGAGCACCATGCTCAACTTTTCTGCCGTAAAGAACTGATTGGACCAATGCAGGAAAGCGGACGCATTTCGATGAGCGATCGCCACGCCTTTTGGCGTTCCGGTCGAGCCCGAGGTGTAGATTGCGTAGGCGAGATTGTCAGGCTGCGCTGTGGCTGTTGGGTTCTCGTCTGCTGCGGCGATGGTGGACCACTCTCGATCGAGAACCACGATCGCAGCGCTATTCTCCGGCAAGCGTTCACTCAAGTGCGACTCCGTGAGCAACACCTGGATGTCCGCGTCCTGGATCATGAAAGCGATTCGTTGCTGTGGATAATTCGGATCGAGTGGCACATACGTTCCGCTTGCCTTCAGCACTGCCAGCAGCGAAACGAGCATGAGCGGCGTGCGCTCCAGCATGATCCCGACCTTTGTTTCCGGACCGACTCGCAACGAAAGCAGATGATGGGCCAGCCGGTTGGCTCGCGTGTTCAGCTCCTGGTAGGAGATTCGCTCCTCGGCAAAGATCAGGGCGACGGAATCGGGCGTGCGTTCGACCTGGTGTTCGAACCACTGATGCAGCAGGCGCGCAGCCGGATAGTCACAAGCAGTTGCATTCCAATCGTCGAGAAGCTGCGCGCGCTCCGATGAATCGAGCAGGGGCAGTATTGACAACGGTTGATCGGCGCCGTCTTCAGTAATAGCCTGCAAGAGGTTCGTGAAGTGTTGCAGGAGGCGCCGGATCGTCGAGGCGTCGAATAGATCGGTGTTGTACTCGAGGGCGCCGTTCAATCCGCTCGCCGTTTCCGACATGGACAACGTCAGATCGAATCTCGCTGTGGCGCTGTCTGTCTCCAGCAGTTGAATATTCAGTCCGGGAAGATTCAGGCCACTTTCCGAAGACGCGTTTTGAAGCACAAACATGACCTGGAAGAGCGGTGAGCGGCCCAGGTCGCGTTCGGGCTGCAACTCCTCGACCAATCGCTCAAAAGGCACGTCCTGATGAGCGTGCGCGCCGAGAGTGGTTTCCCAAACGCGCTTGACCAACTCGCGAAACTTCGGATTACCAGCCAGGTTCGCACGCAACACGAGAGTGTTCGTGAAACAACCGACCAGCTTTTCCGTTTCGAGATGATTGCGATTGGCGATCGGAGAGCCGATCATGAAGTCCTGCTGGCCGGTGTAACGAAGCAAGAGCGTTTGCAGCGCCGCCATCAACGTCGTGAAAAGCGTGACGCCTTCAGTGCGGCTGAATGCTTTGAGCGACTCGGAGAGCGTGGCGGGAAGGTTGAATGACTCGGTCGCGCCACGGCGGCTTTGCACTGCGGGCCGCGGGCGATCCGCCGGCAACTCCAGCATCGCCGGCGCATCGGCAAGATGGTTGAGCCAGTAATCGATCTGTTTCTGAAGCGTGGGGCCGGCGAGCCATTGTCGTTGCCAGTTGGCGAAGTCGGCATACTGAATCGGCAGTTCCGGTAAAGGCGAAGAGCCGCCATTTGAGAACGCCGGGTAGAGCGCGGCTAATTCCTGTATCAACACGCCGATGGACCAGCCGTCGCCGACGATGTGGTGCATCGTTACGAGCAGAACGTGTTCGGTCTCGCTCAGCTTTATCAAGCCGGCGCGAAGCAATGGTCCATGCGCGAGATCGAACGGGCGCTGCGCTTCTTCGGCAGCTAGCCGTCGCGCCTCGTTCTGGCGTTCGGCCGCGGGCAGCGCGCTGAGGTCGATCTCGTCGGGTGTGAACGACAGATGTTCTTCGATGATCTGGAACGGCGAACCATCGATAGCAATGAAGCGCGTGCGCAAAGCTTCGTGCCGTCTCACAACTTCGTCGAAGCTCTTCTTCAAGGCGGCGACATTCAATTCACCGTCGAGTTGCACGGCCGCGGCGATGTTGTAAAACGCACTCCCCGGTTCCAACTGGTCCAGGAACCATAGCCGCTGTTGCGTGAACGACAGCTCCAGGTTTTTGTCTCTGGCGACCGGCTGCATCGCAGGCGGCAGTTCCGAGTGGTCTTTCAAACTATTCTCGATGCGTGCGGCCAGGGCCATCACAGTCGGCTCTTCGAAGAGGCTGCGCAAGGTCAGTTCGGTCTGGAATGATTCGCGGAGTCGTGAGATGACCTGAGTTGCTAGAAGCGAATGTCCGCCGAGTTCGAAGAAGTTGTCGAACACGCCAACGCGTTCGAGTTTCAATACTTCGGCCCAGATACCCGCGACAGCTTCTTCTGCCGGCGTGCGCGGCGCGACAAACTCGACCGCCATTTCGTCGCGACTGAACTCCGCCGCCGGTAGTCGCTTCCGATCAACTTTGCCGTTAGCCGTCAGCGGCAGCTCCGCGAGGTGGACAAACGCGCTTGGGACCATGTATTCCGGCAGTTGCTCTTTCAAAAGCCCGCGCAACTCGCTCGTCGCGATCGTCTCTCCTATTTGCGTCACGAGATAAGCCACGAGGCGCTTGCCGCCGTCGCCGTCATCGTTTGCAGTGACCACGGCCTGGCGCACCATCGCATGCCGTTCCAACTGCGCTTCGATCTCGCCTAGCTCGATGCGGAACCCGCGTATCTTCACCTGCTGGTCCATGCGGCCCAGGTACTCGATGCGCCCGTCGTCTCGATACCGAGCCAGGTCGCCAGTGCGATAGAGTCTCGCGCCCGCTTGCGCAGTAAACGGATTCGGCACAAAACGCTCGGCTGTTAACGCCGCTCTGTTCAGGTAGCCGCGCGCCAAACCATCACCGGCGATGTATAGTTCACCGGCTACGCCAACGGGCGCCGGCTGCATCTCCGCGTCCAACAGATAGACCTGCGTATTGTCGATCGGCCGTCCGATCAGAACCGCGTCATTGACGCCACTCGCGACTGCTTCATAGGTGCTGTATGTCGTATCTTCAGATGGACCATACAGGTTGACGACCTGTTCGACGGCGCCGAGTGCATAAATCTCCTGCACGAGCTTGCGCGAGAGTGCTTCACCCGCGAGATTGACTACGCGAACAGACGGAGGCACGGCACGCTGTCTAACCAGCTCAGCCATCGCCGACGGAACCGTGTTGATCAACTCCACGCGCGACGCAGCCGGAATTGCCGCAAGGTGCAAGGCATTCTCAGCGAGGATTACTGAACCGCCGACGCTCAGAGGAGCGAAGAGTTCAAAAACTGAAAGGTCGAAATTGATTGACGTCGATGCGAGAACGGCTTGCAGTTTCTCCGGCGAGAAGAAATTGATTGCCCAATGCAGAAACGCTGAGGCGTTGCCGTGTGTGATGGCCACGCCTTTGGGAATGCCTGTCGAGCCCGAGGTGTAAATCACGTACGAAAGGTTCTCAGCCTGGACCGCGCAATCCAGGTTCTCGCTACTCGCTTCCCCATTTTCACGATCCAGGCAGAGCACCGGCAGATCGCCTGTCGCTACCGTCTCCGCCAATTCCGAAGTCGTTAACAACACCTGCACTTCCGCGTCCGCCAGCATGAACGACACGCGCTGTTGCGGATAATTCGGGTCTAGCGGCACATACGCGCCGCCCGCCTTCAACACCGCCAACAATCCCGTCAACAACAACGGCGTGCGCTCCAGCATCACGCCCACCCGGCTTTCCGTACCGACACCCAGCGCGCGCAGTCGATGGCCCAACTGGTTCGCTTGCCGATTCAGTTCCGCGTAAGTTAACCGCTCTTCGCCACACACGAGCGCGGTCGCTTCGGGCGTCCGCTCAACCTGTGCTTCAAACCATTGATGAAGCAGGCGCTCACGCGGATAGTCAGACGCGGTTTGGTTCCAGTCATGAAGTATTTGCTGCTGCTCGGAAACGGAGAGCATGCTCAACGCCGAAAGCGGCTGCTCGGGATTGCTGCTGACAAGAGCTTCCAGCAAATGCGTGTAATGCTGGAACAAGCGGCGGATGGTCGACTCGTCAAAAAGGTCCGTGCTGTACTCGACGCTGCCAACCAGACCCTGCTCGGCTTCAGACACAAACAACGTGAGATCGAATTTCGAGGTGCTCGTGTCACTCTCAACCATCGCGATTTCGACGTCGTTCATGCTCAACAACTGAAGCGACAAGTCCTGCTGGGCAAACATGACCTGAAACAGTGGCGAATGGCTGAGATTGCGCTCGGGTTGCAACTCTTCCACCAGCTTCTCGAACGGCACGTCCTGATGCGCGTACGCTTGCAGGCACATCTCGCGCACGCGTTGCAGCAGCTCGCGTACACTCGGGTTTCCGTTCACGCTGGTCCGCATCACAAGCGTGTTCACAAAGAACCCGATCAGCGGTTCTGTCTCTACCTGTGTCCGCCCGGCTATGGGTGTTCCGACGACGACTTCGTCCTGTCCGCTCCAACGGGCGAGCACCACCTGGAACGCCGCCAGCAACGTCATGAAGAGCGTCACGCCTTCCTGCTGGCTCAAACTCTTCAACTGCTGCCGTAATTCCTCACTCCATTCCTGTTGCACGCGCGCGCCGCGGAACGTCTGCACCGCGGGTCGCACTCGATCGGCCGGCAGTTGCGGTAACAACGGCGCGCCGGCCAGTTGCTTTCGCCAATATTCAAGTTGCTTGTCGAGTGTTTCGCCGCTCAACCACTCACGCTGCCAATGCGCAAAATCGGCATACTGGATCGGCAACTCCGGCAACAGCGAAGTTTCGCCGGCCACGTACGCGCCGTAGAGCGTCGTCAACTCGCGCAGCAACACTCCGAGTGACCAACCGTCAGAGACGATGTGATGCATGTTCAACAGCAACACATACTCCGTCTCATCCAATTGCAACAGCACTGCGCGCATCAGTGGACCAGCAGTCAGATCGAATGGCTTTCGCATCTCTTCGATCATGTGCGCGCTCATGTGCACGTTAGCCCGTCGGGCTCTTTCAGTTGCGGAAGATTCGCGAAGATCTACGATCGACAAGGGGAGACGCTGCGGGGCGGCGATAACCTGCACCGGTTCGCCTTTTACCACTTTGAATACCGTGCGCAGACTTTCATGACGGCGCGTTATTTCGTCGAGCGCTTCCTGCAACAAGGCCGGATCAAGACGTCCACTAAGACGCAATGCTGCCGGAATGCTGTACAACGAGTTTCCGGGTTCCAACTGGTCCAGGAACCACAATCGCTGCTGTGCAAACGACAGCGGCAAATCGTGATCTCGCAACACCGGCGCCAAACTCGGAAGCTGCGAACGATCTTCGAAATCGAGTTCTTTCCCGACCTGCTCTGCGAGGGCCGCAAGCGTGGGCGCGACAAACAGACTGCGCAACGAAATGTCGACGTTCAGCGTCTCTCTGATCCTGGAGGTGACCTGCGTCGCGAGCAGCGAGTGTCCACCCAGTTCAAAGAAGTTGTCGTTACCGCCGACCTTGTCCACGCCAAGAACCCGACACCAGATTCCCGCCACCAACTCTTCCATTGGCGTGCGTAGCTGCGTCGAACTTTCAGACAACGGCGAAACAAACTCAGCCGGCGCCGGCAGTGCCGCACGATCGATCTTTCCGTTTGCCGTTATCGGCAGCTCGCCGAGGAACAAGAACGACGCCGGGACCATGTACTCCGGCAACTTCTCTCTCAGGAAACTCTGCAATTGCCCGCTCGTGGTCCATTCGGAAGCAGGAACAACGTAAGCTGCGAGCCGCGTATTCCCTGGTCCATCTTCCCACGCAACAACCACTGCCTCGCCGACGTCCGGATGATGTCGCAGGACCGACTCGATCTCTCCCAACTCGATACGAAAGCCGCGGACCTTGACCTGGTAGTCGAGGCGTCCCAGAAACTCGATCTGCCCGTCAGGCAGGTAACGCGCGAGATCGCCCGTTCGATAGAGTCGCGCGCCGGGCTCAAAGCTAAACGGATTCGGCAGAAATTTCTCGGCCGTTAACTCCGGCCGATCGTGATAGCCGCGCGCCAAACCAAGCCCCGAAATAAACAGTTCACCAGCTACGCCAACCGGGACCGGCTGCAAATGTTTGTTCAATAAAAAGCAGTGAGTGTTGGCGATTGGAGATCCGATCGGTGGCGCGGCATCACCTTCCGGCGTCACAAGCGAGCGCGTCGTCACTACGGTGTTTTCTGTTGGTCCATAGTGATTCACCAGCATGAACGGCAGCGCTGCGGATGGACGGCGATGAAGCACGTCGCCGCCGGTCAGGATTGCTCTCAGGCTCAACGAGGACGGCAGTGTTTCCTGTATCACGGCTTCGGCGAGCGGCGTGGGCAGGAAGCAGATCGTGATGGCGTTGTCTGCCAACCACTGTAAAAGTTTGAATGGCGCGACGCGTGTTTCTTCGTCAGGGATGTAGATACTGGCGCCGGAAGTTAGGTAAGGCCACAGTTCCCAAACCGATGCATCGAATGCCGGCCCAGCAAGTTGCGTAGCGCGGTCGCCGGACGTAACGCCATACGCTCGCCGATGCCAGACAACGAGGTTAGCCAGCCCGGAGTGCGGGATCTCAACTCCCTTTGGCTGTCCGGTAGAACCCGAGGTGTAGATAACGTAAGCGAGATTAGCCGCCGCGACTGTGCTATCGAGATTTGACTCGTCTTCTTCGGCGATCGAAGGCCAATCGGAATCAAGGCAGAAGACGTTCACGCCATGGTCAGGCATGAAACCCTGGGCTTGTTGCGTCAACAACACTGGCGTGCTCGAGTCGCGCAGCATGAACGTCAATCGCTCGTGAGCGTTGGCCGGATCGAGTGGCAGATAAGCGCCATCGGCTTTCAAAACCGCAAGGATGCTGACCACCATCGCGATCGAGCGCTCCATCAGTATCCCGACCGTCACCTCTGGACCAACTCCCACCCGGCGCAGGTAACGCGCCAACTGATTCGCGTGGGCATTCAGTTCGCGATAGGTCGAAGACTGGTGACCACAAACGACGGCGACTGCGTCCGGCGTCTGCTCCGCCTGCGCTTCAAACAGCGAATGAACACAACTGCCGGTGAATTCGGAATCGGTCTCGTTCCATTCCACGAGCACCTGTTGCAATTCAGGCTTTGGCAATATCGACAACGCGGATACCGGCCGATCCGGATCGGAGACGATGGCTTCCAACAGCATCCGGAAATGCGTCGCCATGCGCTCGATTGTCTGCGGGTCGAATAGGTCTGCGTTGTACTGAAGAGAAGCAGCGAGAGCGTCGTTCTCTTCTGACATCATGAGGGTCAGATCAAACTGGGCCACTCGCTCATCAAGCGCAACAGTTTCCAGCGGCAGCCCGCCGAGATCGAAGCGCGCGCCCGACTCGCCAAGAGCAAAAGGCGACAGGTGTTCGCCTGCCGTTGCGTGTGTTTTCTGAAGCGCGAACACTGCCTGAAACAACGGCGAGCGGCTCGGATCTCGCTCCGGTTGCAACCGCTCCACGAGTAAGGGAAAAGGAAACTCCTGGTGTTCGAACGCTTCGAGCACATGTTGGCGCACTCGATCGAGATGTCCGGCAAAAGCCGGGTCTTGAGAAAAATCCGCGAGCAGCGCAATCGGATTCACAAAGTAGCCGACGACATCAGCCAAACCCGCGCGACTGCGACCCGCGGTTGGTGAACCGACCAGAAATAGATCCTGGTTGGTATAGCGATGCAGGAGCACCTGAAAGGCTGCGAGCAACGTCATGTAGAGAGTCGCGCCGTGCTGCTGGGCCAACTCTCTGATCCGCATCGTCAGTTCGGCTTCGAGCTTGAATGCACACGAGCCTCCGCGATACGTCTGCACTGGTGGGCGATGGCGATCCACTGGCAGATCCAGAGCGTAAGGAACATTCGTGAGCTGCTTTTGCCAGTAAGTCCAAAGCCGTTCGCCCTCGTTGCTCGCTAACGTCTGCATCTGCGAGCGAACGTAATCTGAGTATGAGGCGCTGGGGTGAGTTAGAAGAATTTGCTTGCCTGAGCGTGCTGAACTATAGCACTCGGCGAGTTCACGCAACACGATTGCCAGCGACCAGAAGTCGGCAACGATGTGATGGACCACCAGCAACAGGAGATGTTCTTCCGTCGATCGGCGGTAGAGATACACGCGGAGCAGTGGTCCATGCTCCAGGTCGAAAGGACGATTAGCATCCTGCACGAGTCGCTCGCGCAGCAGCGCGTCGCTCCATTCGGCCGCATCCTGTTCGTGAAAATCGAACGCGCGATCCTCGCGCACTCTTTGCACGGGTTCGCTGCCGACGACGGAGAAAATCGTGCGCAGCGCCGGATGCCGTTCGACGATCTTTTCGAATCCACTGCGAAACTGGGCCACGTTGATTGCAGCTTCAATCTTTACGGCAGCGGCGATGTTGTAAACAGGACTCTCAGGCGCTAACTGGTGCAAAAACCAGAGTGCTCGTTGACCGTAAGAAAGCGGATAGACCGCCAGTTGTTCCGGCGACGGAGCGGGTGCGGAAGCTGCTGCTTCCTGGCGTTCTGCAATCAGCGTTGCCAATTCGGCGATGCTGTACGTCTGTAGAAAAGCGGTCATGGGCAGGAGCACGCCCAGGTCCGTTTCGATCTTGTGCATCAACTCGATCGCCGCGAGTGAATCCAAACCATAACGGGCGATCGGCTGGTTGACATCCAGGTCGTGAAGCACCACTCCCGGCCGCGCAGCCATCTGCATGATCAACCACGCAATGACGCTTCCCGCAGTTTGCTTTCGAACCGGAGTCTCGACTGACAAAGGCGTGGTGGTCGTCGGTGCATCAGCACGCCATTCGGCGATCAGGTCCAACTTTCCGGCGAGGAACGCCGCCCGGCTGGCCCGACGTTGAATCTTGCCGCTCGTCGTTTTCGGAATGCGTCCAGCCTTGATCAACGCGATCGCGTAAACCTGAAGCTCGTGTTCCGCGGCGACCGCCGTCCGAATACCGTCGAACACGACGTTCACGTCCGGCTCCTTGCGATAATCGATCTCCTGCACGATCACGAGCCGCTCTTCGTTCTCGACTTCGATCGCAAACGCTGCCCCACATCCGGCACGCAACGATGGATGACTTCGTTCGACAGACAACTCGACGTCCTGCGGATAATGATTCAGGCCGCGAATGATGATCAGATCCTTGAGACGCCCGGTGACGTAGAGTTCGCCCCTGCTGAGGCCGCCGACAAATCCTAGGTCGCCTGTGCGAAGGAATGGACCGGCGCCGGTGTCGAGCAAATAGGCGTGAAACGTCTGTTCCGATTCCTCGGGTTTGTCCCAGTACCCCTGCGCGACGCTTGCACCCGAGACCCAGATCTCTCCAATCTCGCCCGGCGCGCAACGTGTCAGCTTTTCCGGATGAACGATGGCAACTTCCTGGTCCAATAGAACGTGACCGCAGCCTACGAGAGGACGAGCTTGTGTTTGTTCATTCGAAGCGTCTACACCGAGATGTTTCTCGAGCGCCTCGGTATCAACGAGCTTCACGACCGGCGGTTGCGACTTCGCGCTGCCGGTTACGATGAGCGTCGCCTCAGCCAATCCGTAGCACGGATAAAAGGCCTCGCGACGAAAGCCGCAGGACGCGAAGGTTTCGGCAAAACTGTCGAGCGTCTCCTGGCGGATTGGCTCAGCGCCGTTGAACGCAACGCTCCAGCGGCTGAGATCGAGTTCAGCACGTTGTTCGGGCGTGATCTTGCGAGTGCAGAGATCGTAAGCGAAGTTTGGACCACCGCTCGTCGTCGCCTGATACCGCGAGATGGCCTGGAGCCAGAGAAGTGGACGTTGCAAAAACGCCACCGGCGACATTGAAACAACCGGGATGCCGGCATAGAGCGGTTGCAGAATGCCGGCCATGAATCCCATGTCATGAAAAGTGGGCAGCCATGACACGTACTTATCACTGTTTGTGTGCTCGACGCCGTGATAGACGAGGCTCGCGTTGTGCAACAGGTTCTCGTGGCTGAGCATTACGCCCTTCGGCGCGCCGGTTGAACCGGAGGTGTATTGCAAAAAGGCGAGTTCGTTGCTGCTGCCCGGGGATTCATGCCATTCAGCTTCGAGACCGATCTCAGGTTCGTCGAACGACATCCAGTTCAGAGAATGAAGCAGCGGCGATTCGTCGATGAGGAGACTGGCGCGCGTGCGAATCGTCTCGGTTGTTAGCGTCACGCTTGCGCGTGAGTCGGCAACGATCGTTTGCAGCCGTGGCAGGCTGCGGCTGAACCGCGAAGGATCAGGCGGATAAGCAGGAACAGCGATCACTCCGGCATACAGACAACCGAAGAACGCGGCGACGTAGTCGAGTCCCGGAGGATAAAGGAGCAGCGCGCGGTCGCCACGCACTGTGGATCGTTGAAGTTGAGCTGCGATCGCGCGCGCGCGACGGTCCAACTCGCCGTAGGTCAGGCTGAGTTCCTGCGTCTCGCCATCCGCGAGGAAGATGTAGCCCACCTCGTCAGACTTCTCGCGCGCTCGCCAACGCAACAATTCGATCAAGGTTGCGGGTTGGCCCGAACGGTCTGACAAGCTATTGAAGAAAAGCGATGTTGGGCTGGACATAACAATGCACCTTCTCCGCGTATCTCTGCGGTCCTCTGTGTCTCTGCGTTGAACTGCGATGCCAAACTAAGTAACGCAGAAAGAGACGCAGAGGATCGCGGAGATGCGCCGAAGTCAAGAAAGGCCGGTACGGCTGAACGGCTCCGTCATTCCCACGAGGATCTGGCGTGCGCCCTCATACGGCGCGCGGCCGTGAGCCACCCGCATATTGTCGAGCACGAGGATGTCTCCCTCCTGCCACGGGAACGCGACGGTCTCTTCGTGATAGATCCGCCGCAGTTCATCGAGGGTTTCGGGTTCGATTGGAGAACCGTCGCCGTAGTAAGTGTTCGTAGGTAAATCTTCTTCTTTAATCGTCGCCAGAAACACTTCACGGACAGACGGCGCCAGGGTCGAGACGTGAAAGAAAGTGGCGTGATTGAACCACAGGTCCTCGCCCGTGCGCGGATGTTTGACCACTGCCGGACGAACCGCCCACGTCTTCAAACAATCGCCGCTTTTCCACTCGGCCTCGATTCCATTACCGCGGCAATAGTCTTCAACCTTCGCCTTATCGTCTGTCTGAAACACTGTCTGCCACGGCAGACCGAAGCGGCCATTGAAGTTGCGCACGTAGCGCCATTTCTTTTCGATAAAGCGCTCCCGGATCGCGGCAGGGATACGCGCAAAGATCCGGCGAGTGTCGGCAATCGGAGTCTCACCACCCTGCTGCGCGGCCACGGCGCAGTAGAAGAAGATCTTCATGGGCCAGGCATGTTGATAAGAGTTCTCGTTGTGCAGAAAAATGCTTTGGTCGGAAGGATAATCAGTCGACGTATAAACGTTTCCTTCGACGCGGCTGCGCGGCGACGAGCGTTCGCGATAAGGCAGTAAATCCGAAGCCGAAGTTGCCCTGACGACGTGTTCAAACTCCGCGGCACTCCTGATCCTGAAGTTCCGAAACAGAATCGCCCCCGACTCAAACAACGACTGTTGAATGAAATCCTTTCGGCTCTCGACCCAATCCGCCAGATCGATCCCCGCGATGAGTGGTTGGACCATGAGCGGAAGAGTTTTACCGGGAACGAGTAACTCCGTCTTGACCAGTCCTTCACCCGACGAAGCTACGGCTCTTCTTTTGATCGAACCCAGCTTCTTCAGACCCGGCTCTTCAACTTTCAGATTCATCATTTTGGCGCCTCCTGATTCCGCGGCGAGTGTTATTGCAAGGCGGGCGCTGCGGTCGCTTTGCCTTTTCCGATCCACGACTCAGGCAGGAAGGAGTTGATAGTCGAACCCACGTTCTCGTTTCTGCTTAGTTCGCAAACGAGTTTGCCGAGCGCAACGTCGAGAACGCCCAATCCGAAGGGACTGAAAACGGTGACGGGCTTGCCGTTCTCACGCGCATTGGCGTGGCCCAACAGGATGTCGCCAAGGGTGCAACGCACAAACGATCTGTCGCCGGTTACTTGTTCCGCGAGATGAATCGACGTTTGAGCACGACTCACGTGGTCCACATCATCCACCACGTTGTCACTAGCCAGGATCACTTCGGCGGAAAGGTCACGCAACGAAGTGTGCAGAACAATGCTTCCCGGCACGCAATCCGATAGATCAAAAACGTGCGGCTTAACGGCAGTGGTGGCAAAAGCGATGAGGGCGTTGTCGCGGTAAAGGGCGCGAGGCTCTTCGGTCACGACGATCTCTGCAAATAGATCCGCGCAAGTCTCCTTGAACTGATGGGCACGTTGCTGGTCTAGATCGAAGATCGCCAGCCGGCGCAATTCCGGGCAAACGGCGCGTAAGAATTTAGCCGTCTCGTAGTTGATCAACCCGCAACCGAGCATTCCCACGCTCGTAACCACTCGTCCCGCCAGCAGTGTATGCGCAGCCAGCGCGGCACTCGCGGCGGTTCGTTTGGCGCTGATGACGGAGCCTTCCATGATTGCTTCCGGCCGGCCCGTTTCGGTCGAATTCAGTATCAGGATCGCCGATGCGCGGTCCATGCCTTTACTCAGGTTGCCGGTGAAGGAAGAGATCCACTTGATACCGGCCACCCCGAAACCGTCGCCCAAGTATGCGGGCAACGCAATGATCCGGTCCTTCTCGTTATCGGGAAATCTCAGGAAAGTTGAATGCGGCAAAGAACTCTTGCCCTGCGCGTGGGCCATGTAAGCCAGGCGCACGGCGTCGACAATCTCGAGCTCGCGCCCGTCCAAAAGAGTGGCAATCTCCTGCCCCTTCAAAATCAAAATATCGTCATTACTCATGACAGCGCCTCTATATGAATTGGATTTGAAAGTAGATCTTGTCTAGTGCGTGAGGTTAAGACTGACCGAGGTCGAGGGCGACGACTCGCAACTCGCTCGTGTAACGATTTCCAGCCGCATCAGGCAACCACACCTGCTCGACTCCGGGCATCATCTCAGTCAACTTCACGACGCCCTTTTCGCCTTCACTCTCCAACGTCCGCCGCACCATCCGCGACAGCACGTTGACGTATACCGGACTCTCCAGGTCTATATAAAAAGGCTTGGACTCAACCGGCACTTTGACAAACACACGACTCGGCAACTTCTGCTCTTCCACCCACCGCCTGCAAGCGAGGTAACGTTCGTTCTCATCTTTCGCGAAGGCCCACGACATCGTTGCCGGGCCAAAGTTCCAGGCTTCACGCATGATCGTGACGTCGTCGATCGTCACGCGCGGCGTGTGTGATTCACTCGGCAGCAGCTTGAACAAATCGACCACCAGGCCGGAAAGCAGTCCACCGAAAACCTCGATGATCTCAAACGACATGCGGCCGTCGCGCGTGCGCACCATCAGTTCACCAGCGCACTCTTCGACGACGAGATCGGCGATCGCCAGCGCCTTCGATCTGTCAGGGGTGAAGGATTCCTTTTGGAACTCGATGCGATAGGCGTCGCGTGGAACAAGCCGGATAGTGGTCCGCGAGGTGAGAAACTCGGCCAGTTGCATGGGCACGGCCCTCATCTCGGGCAGGTCGCTTTCGAAGTAATCGAGCAGTTCGTTCGGCGCCGGATGTTGCGAGCAGAACGACGAGGCGCAGAGCGTATTCGTGGCGACGTGAAGCTCACCCATTACAAAGTGATAATCACCTCGCTGAATGGCTTCGACGTTCTCGGCGACGATCATCAAGTCGGGACTGTGATGCCGGGCCATAGTCCAACCAGGCGCGGGTGCGTTGAACGCCGCGGACACTCTTGGGCGCAACTTGCCGCTCTGATATTGCACCCGGCTTTCACCAAGTGGAAGCGCGAGAATGCCCGCCCAGCGCGCCTGGAATTCGTGGATGATGTTCGCCAGCAGGCTCTCGCGATCGGTGAACACCAAAGGATGCGCTTGCAGCCAGAAGGCGAGTGCATCCACTTGCGTCTTTTTCTGCGCCGCGACGAGTTGGTCGTAGACTTTTTGGAACTCGTGCCGGTAAACGCGCGCCAGCTCGCAAGTCAACCACCTGCAACTCGACAACAGCAGCGAGAGAGGTTGCTCTAATCGTTCGAGTATTTGCCGGCCGAGTGTGACGTCGATGCCGCGCCGGCAATCTTCGTAGACCAGCGTGCGGGCTGCATATAGTTTTCCGGCCCCGCGTGTCGGCGCTTGGCCCGTGAGGCGGCTGAAGGTCGTTTCGAAGTTGACGAATGCTTCGTCGAGTTTTTTGCTGTCGCCGGCGGCATGCCGGATCTGATCGCGGGCCAACTCGAGTTCGTCGAGTGGCGCAAGCGTGATCCGTCTTAGATCCTCGTCGTCAATCAGGTTGAGTTGTTTGCGCAGTTCGCGCTCGGGATGCAGCTCATAAGGAACTTCAAAGCCCCAGAAGATCAGCGCTTTGTCGCGCAGCGCCTGTAGCAGGCCATAAACCAGCGCTTCACTCTTGAAAGCCGCCGGATGCGAGTCCATCAACAACCGCGCAAGATCTATGGCGTTTCTGCTGCCGTCGGCGAGTTCGAGCACAGTCTTTTGCTCAAAAGAGATCCGGCGCGTGCCGCTGACCGGATGATAAAGTGTTGTTCCTTCCACGCGAACGGTCGGTAAACGGCGTGGCGTCATCCAGGGACGCAATGCCGGATCGGCGTTCAACTTCTCCATCAACGCTTCGACACACCATACTTCGAGGTAAACACCGCGATGGTCTATCAACTCTGCACCGGCTTCTACGCTAATGCTCGGTTCCGTTTCATCCAGACGCACCCAACCAACTGGTCCAAAGAACCCGATCGTGTCGTTCTTCACCGCGTAACGTTGCAGGTACTTCGCTACCAACTCTTCGGAGCCACGCCGTTCCGCATGTCGCACGTTGTCAGGCATCCGCAAGAGAGAGTCGATGGCCCGCTTCAGTGCATGACGGTTCTGCCAGGTCACGGCTTCGCGGAATAGATTGCGTTCAGCCACCTGTTTGATATTGCGAGAGAGAGATACAAGACCGTTACCGAAAGCTTCGTCGTAGGCCGATCGCGCCTGATCGACGCGGAGGCGAGCGGCTTCGTAAGCAGCCAGTGAATCGTTGGCGGCAGTGATGACGGGCGTGGGCGGTAAGTCGCCGCGGGTGAGCTTCTTTATCGCTTTTGACAAGCTCGACTTGAGGGCCTTTTCTGCTTCCGTGAATTCGCCCGGCAATGTATGCAGTTGCCCGCGCAGAGATTCGACCGCGTGACGCTGCAATTGACGGGCATCATTCTCCGCCGCTATCAACCAATCGGCTGCGGCTGCGATCTCTGACGCCGCCAGCTTGAGCAGATCCGTTGACGGAAAACCCGCACCGCGCAAGACTGCGGATCGCCACAGCGCCCACTCGCCGTCCGGCAGAGGCAGCAGATGATCCGGCAGTTGAGTTTGAGGATCTTCTTTAAGTTCTAAGACGCTGGTGCTTTGCATGGTTATTGTTTTGGAGACGGCAGGAAAGAGGTTTCCCGCAAAGGCGCAAAGGCGCTAAGGAAAGGCGCTAAGTCGAGATTCACTTGGATTCTCTTCTTTGCGCCTTTGCGGGAACCTTCTTCGACAGAAAACGGACTTTATTCGCTTCGGAGTGCCACGATCGGATTCACTCGCGTCGCTTTACGCGCCGGAATGAAGCTCGACAGTATGGCCATGAAGATCAACAGGAATGCGATAGCAGCGAAAGCAATCGGATCTTTCGTGCTGACTCCATAAAGCAGACTCGACAAAACCCTCGTCAACAGGAAAGCGCCCACCAGGCTGATGCCAACACCTATCAGCGCCAGCTTCAATGCGTAGCCGATGATGAGCTTCAGGATGTGGGCCGACTGAGCACCGAGCGCGATGCGAATACCCATTTCCTGTTTACGTTGATTAACTGAATACGCAATCACACCGTAAAGACCGATACACGACAAGATAGCGGCGACGCCCGCGAAGATGCTCATCAGCAACATACTGAATCGCTGACGCGCAACCGACGTCGAGATCGTTTCGTCCATCGTTCTGATGTTGTAGATCGGCAGGTCAGGATCGACTTCCCTGGTCGCCCCGGCAACCGCGCCGGCCAGCGTCATGGGATCGGAACTGGTGCGCACCGTCAAATAGCTGGAGAGATATTCGTACTGATATTGAGGAACGTACATCTCCGGTTTCGGCGGCGCATCCAGTCCGAAGTGCTTGACGTTACTCACCACGCCGACGATCTCACGCGGGACACCCTGATCGTAGTCGATCTGGATCCGTTTACCGACGGGATCTTCGTTGGGCCAGTGAAGGCGCGCCATCGATTCGTTGATAATCACCACCGGCGGAGTTCCGTGTCCCATCTGCGCATTGAATTCCTGTCCCTTCAACAACGGAATGCGGAAGGTGCGGAAGTAGTCGGGAAATATTCCGATGTGCTCCGCGAACAGAAACTCACCTTGCGCTAATGGCGGCCGGCCTTCGATTGTGAAAGAAGTGTAGTTGCTGGTGCCATCCATCGGCAGCACGGTCGTCCCACTGACTGATTCCACGCCCGGCAGTGATTTAAGACGTTCCTGCAATTGCTTATAAAAGTTTGACGACTTCGGATCGTCGCCGTACTTCGATTGCGGCAACGAGATCTGGAACGTCAATAAGTTGGAAGCGTCAAGACCCGGATCGACATTCTGCAAGCGCATGAAACTCTTCACCATCAGCGCTGCGCCAATCATCAGTATTCCCGCTAGAGCAATCTCCGTAATCACCAGCAAGCCGCGCAAACGGTGACCACTCGAACCGGTCGTATTTCGCCCGCTGTCTTTAAGAGTTTCATTGAGATCGAGCTTCGTGGTCTGAAGCGACGGGACCAGGCCAAAGATGAACGCCGTCACCAGCGATACAACAAGCGTAAAAACTATGACGCGAATGTCCAGACTAACTCCCGCAGACAACGGAATGCTGGTTGGCGCCAACGAGATCAATATTTTGACGACCCAGATTGCGAGGGCCATCCCCAGCAACCCGCCCATCACCGCCAGCAAACTGCTCTCAGTCAGCAACTGCCGCACGATGCGCATCCGTCTCGCGCCGACCGCGGTGCGAATGGCAAACTCTTTCTGCCGTCCTGCGGCTCGCGCCAACAGCAGGTTGGCGACGTTGGCGCAGGCGATCAGCAGTACAAACCCGACTGCTCCAAACAGAATGAGCAAGGCCATCTTGATCGAGCCAACCGCCTGCTCCTGCATTGGAATTACTCGCGCAAACCAATCTTTGACCTGGACGTGTTGTGATGAAAGCCGTTGACTTATCAACGCCAGATCCGCCTGGGCCTGCTCGACTGTAACGCCCGGTTTGAGACGTCCGACCGCAAAGAGAAAACGTGATCCGCGCGCCTGCCAATCACTGTCGCTGAGCGTCATCGGAATCCAAAGTTCAACCGGTCTCGTCAATGCCGGTCCACCAGTCGGCAGCACGTCCTTGGTCGGAAACTGAAAACCTTGCGGCATCACGCCGACGACCTGGTAAGTCACGCCGCTCAGCTCGATGTTCTTGCCGACAATGCTGCGGTCCAACCCGAATCGTCGCTCCCAAAGCGCGTAGCTCAGGATCACCGACTTGGCGCTGCCCGGTCTTTCTTCTTCCGGCTGAAAATAACGTCCGAGTTCCGGCTTCACGCCGAGGGTGGGAAACAGGGCGGCGGACGTCATCGCTCCAACAACTCGCTCCGGAGTGCCGAAGCCGGCCAGATTGAAACCGCTGCGCGACGTGATGCGATAAAACGCGAGGCTCGAAAACGTGCTGTTCTGGTCTCGGTAGTCGGCAAAGTTGGCCGGCGCGATGGAGAGCGGGCTGATCGCCGCATGCGGGTTTACTTCTCCGATCACCATCAGGTTTGCCGAGTCCTCATAAGGCAAGGGGCGGAGGAGCACCGTGTTCACGACCGAGAAGATCGCCGTGTTGACACCTATGCCAAGCGCAAGCGTGAGCACTGCGATGACGGTGAAAACCCGATTCTTGAGGATCATCCGAAAACTGAATTTCAGATCTTGCAGTAGAGTCTGCATCTTTACCACCACTCCTTACGCTCTGATGTGAGCTTTCTGTGTGCTTTGTACTTTGTACTTTGTACTTTGTGCTTTGTGCTTTGTACTTTGCCGACTGCGCTGGAGTCCCTAACAGGCACAAGCGTTAACGACACCAAGTACAAAGTTCCAAGTACAAAGCTCCAAGTTCAAAGCTCCAATCAAGACCTAGCGGCGCGCACGCATCTTCCGCTGCTGTTGCGCTACCTGGCGTCGCCGCTCAACACGTTCCGGGTTCGGGGTCGGGGAAATTGCCGCTGAGTTCTCTCCACTGAGGTATTCAACCATAGCACTGACGGTCGGATATTCAAACATATCCATAACCGGCAACACTCTGTTCAAGGTGGTTTGAAGCCTCCGTGTGACTTCGATCATCCGCAGTGAGTGTCCACCGAGATCGAAGAAGTTATCATGCAACCCAACCTTGTC
>DATELZ010000238.1:0-23452 GCA_035276045.1 Pyrinomonadaceae bacterium
TCGCAAAGCACGCGCAACGTGTGCGTGAGTGGATCGAGATCGTCCGCGAGGATCTGACGTTCGACGATCTCCGCGCCAATATCGGTTAACAGATCAAATAGCGCCTGGCCCGATGTGTCTTCACGATGACCGCTGGCGCAAGCATCGCTCACCGTGATCACAGCCGCCCGAATTGGAATACCCATCTTAACTACCTGCCGTTCCTGATGTGCTCTTTCAACCAGCACCGATCCATCACGACGAGCAGCCCGGCGGCCAACGCGCGTTGCGCCGCGTTGCGATCGATCACGCCTTCCTGCAACCAGACGGCTTTCGCGCCGAGAGCGATCGCTTCGTCGACCGCCTTCCCTGCTTCATCCGAACGGCGAAACACGTCGACCAAATCGATCTTCTCCGGCACCGCCGCCAGTTCGGGATACGACTTCTCGCCAAACACTTCCGTCTCGTTTGGATTGACGGGGATGACGCGATAACCGTGACGCCGCATATAACTCGACACGCCATGTGAAGGACGCAACGGATTGGACGACAACCCGACGACGGCTATCGTCTTACATTCGTCGAGTATGCGGCTGATTGTTTCGTTCGAGTTGATGTCCAACAGTTTAGTCTCCTATGGATGAGACCGCATCCGCCGCGTCGCTCAGGGCGTGGAGTTCCTGGAGCGAGCGCACATTCGGCGTGCTATGCGAAACACCGGCGGCGATCGCTTCGACCAGCGCCCGCGCTCCGGTCATCGTCGTCACGCACGGCACGTTGTACTGCAACGCCGCGCGGCGAATGGCCTGTTCGTCGAAACGCGATACGCGGCCGAGCGGCGTGTTGATGATCAGCGAGATCTCGCCGCTCTTAATGTGGTCCACGATGTTCGGCCGGCCTTCGTTGACTTTGAAGACGTCCTCGACTGTTAGACCAACTTCGCGCAGCCGCGCGCTCGTGCCGAGCGTCGCTACGATCTCAAACCCGAGGCGGCTCAGTTTGCGCGCCAGTAACACTGCCGTCCCCTTGTCCTCGTCTTTCACACTCAGAAACGCTTTGCCCTTTGCCGGCAAACGCGTTCCCGCGCCCATCATCGCTTTGCCGTATGCTTCGCCGAAGGTGTCGCCGATGCCCATGACTTCCCCGGTCGAGTGCATCTCCGGGCTGAGAATCGGATCGACTCCGGGAAACTTCGCAAACGGAAACACCGGCGACTTGATGAAGAACTTATTGACCGTCAACTCTTCCGGCAACCCAAAACTCTCGAGCTTCTTTCCGGCCATCACCAACGCCGCGATGCGCGCGATCGGAACGCCCGTCGCTTTAGAAACAAACGGCACAGTGCGCGAAGCACGCGGATTCACTTCGAGAACGTAAACGCGATGGTCCTTGATCGCGAACTGCATATTCATCAACCCGCAAACTGACAACGCCTTCGCCAGCTTGCGCGTGTAGTGACGCATCGTGTCGAGATGTTCCGGATCGATCCGCACCGGCGGCAACACGCACGACGAGTCGCCCGAATGAATACCCGCCTCTTCGATGTGCTCCTGAATGCCCGCGATGACCACAGCCGTGTCGTCGGCCAGCGCATCGACGTCAAACTCCGCCGCTTGCTCCAAAAACTTATCGATCAACACGGGCCGATCCGGCGTAAACCCGACCGCATTGTGAACGTATTGCTCCAACGACTCTTCGTCGTAAACGATCGCCATCGCGCGTCCACCCAAAACGTAACTCGGACGCACAAGCACCGGATATCCGATGCGCTCGGCAATCGCGAGCGCCTCCTCGACCGACGACGCCATGCCGTTATCAGGCTGCGGTATGCCGAGTTCCTGGAGCAGCGCTCCGAAACGCTTGCGATCTTCCGCGAGATCGATCGAGTCAGGCGACGTGCCGATCACTTTCACGCCCGCGTGATGCAGTCGATTCGCCAGATTCAACGGCGTCTGTCCCCCAAACTGCACGATCACGCCTTCCGGTTTTTCGACGTCGACGATATTCATCACGTCTTCAAACGTCAGCGGTTCGAAGTAGAGACGATCGGACGTGTCGTAATCGGTGGAGACTGTCTCCGGGTTGCAGTTGACCATGATCGTCTCAAACCCCGCCTCGTGCAGCGCGAACGACGCATGGCAGCAACAGTAGTCAAACTCGATTCCCTGCCCGATGCGGTTTGGACCAGAGCCCAGGATCATGATCTTGCGGCGATCGGTCGGTTCAGCCTCATCTTCCTCTTCGTAAGTCGAGTAGAGATACGGCGTGTGCGATTCGAATTCCGCGCCGCAAGTATCGACGCGTTTGTAAACGGGAACGATGCCGAGTTGCTTGCGAAAGGCACGCACTTCGTCTTCCGAACGCTCCGTGATGTACGCCAGGCGGCGATCGGACAAAGCCACTTCCTTGAAAGCGCGCAATTCTTCCGGCGAAATACCTTCGAGCTTCGAACCTTCGATGTCGCGCTGGATCTCCATCACCTGTTGCAACTGATCGAGAAACCACGGATCGATCTTCGACAAACGGTAGATCTCGGAAATGGGCCAATCGTGCTGGAGCGCGTAGGTGATGTAAGAAAAGCGGTTCGAGTTGGGCCGCGCGAGTTTGCGTTGGAGTTCGTCGTCGGAAATGTCTTCGAGACGAAGCGGCTTCACGGCTTCGAGTGAACGCAGTCCTTTAAAGAGCGCTTCCTTGAACGTGCGTCCGATCGCCATCACTTCGCCGACCGACTTCATCTGCGTCCCGAGCACGTCTTCCGCTTCGCGAAACTTTTCAAAGTCCCACTTGGGAATCTTGGCGACAACGTAATCGATCGTCGGTTCGAAAGATGCCGGCGTCTTGCGCGTGATGTCGTTGGGAATTTCGTCGAGCGTGTAACCGACGGCGAGTTTGGCGGCCATCTTCGCGATCGGAAAGCCGGTTGCTTTTGAAGCCAACGCCGAGGAGCGCGACACGCGCGGGTTCATTTCGATGATGCGAACGTCGCCGTTCTCGGGATTGATGCCAAACTGTATGTTCGATCCGCCTGTCTCGACGCCGACTTTGCGAATCACGCGAATGGCGAGATCGCGCAGGTGTTGATACTCGCGATCGGTCAACGTCTGCGCGGGCGCGACCGTGATCGAATCGCCGGTGTGCACGCCCATCGGGTCGAAGTTTTCGATCGAGCAGATGATGACTACGTTGTCGGCGAGATCGCGCATCACCTCGAGTTCAAACTCTTTCCAACCAAGGATCGATTCTTCGATCAGCACCTCGTGAATCGGCGAAGCTGCGAGTCCGCCGCGCACGATCTCTTCAAACTCTTCAGGGTTGTAAGCGATGCCGCCGCCAGTGCCGCCGAGTGTGAACGACGGCCGGATAATCGCCGGATAACTGGTGTTCACAACGATCTCCAGCGCTTCCTCCAACGACTTCGCGAAACCACCGCGAGGCATTTCGAGTCCCGCTTCGTCCATCGCTTTCTTGAACAGCAAACGATCCTCGGCGACTTTGATCGCATCACGGTTTGCGCCGATCATTTCAACGCCGTATTCAGCCAACACGCCGGCGTTCGAGAGCGCGATCGCGAGGTTCAAAGCCGTCTGTCCACCAACTGTCGGCAGCAATGCGGCGGGACGTTCGCGGCGAATGATCTCGGTAACTGCGGGTACTGTGAGAGGTTCGATGTACGTGATATTGGCAGTTTCGGGATCGGTCATGATCGTGGCGGGGTTCGAGTTGACCAGCACGATCTCGTAGCCTTCCTGGCGCAACGCTTTGCACGCCTGCGTTCCCGAATAATCAAACTCGCACGCCTGGCCGATCACGATTGGACCAGAGCCGATGATCAGAATCTTGTGAATATCAGTGCGTTTGGGCATCTATCAAAAGTCCGGCCGCCGTCGCCGGTAATCTTCTCCTTCAATCACCACCTTGGTGCACATTTCGAAAAGACGGCTGCGCAGCCGGTAAGTGATTCGCTCTTCGAGCTCTTTGTTTGTGTCGGAAAAATTGGTGGTGAAGATCGTCAGCTTGTTGTCGTTGTAGCGCTTGTTGATGATCTGGTACATCGTGTCGCGCACCCAGTCGGTCGGCACGGTCGCGCCGAGTTCGTCCAGGACCAGCACGTCGGCCTGGAAGACGGGCGCAAGCACTTTCAACTCGGATGACTTTGAGACTGGATTGTAAGAATCCTGGATCTCTTTCAGCAGCGACCCGAATTCGTAGAAGACAGCGCCGAGACCTTTCTCGGTCAGGTGTCGAATGATCGAAACTGCGAGGTGTGTTTTGCCGACGCCGGCTGGTCCCATGAATAACAGGCCGCGATCCACGGCCGGATACTCGTCGGCGAACTTGTGCGCATGGCGGAGCGCATCATCCTGCGACGTGCCGGGAGTGCACTTGAAGTTTGCGAAAGAGCATCTTTCGTAACGACGAGGAATACGCGCCGCGCCGAGCAACCTGCGAAAGCGATCTTGCTTCTGACACGGGCAAGGCATCGCTCCCTTCTGCGGGTCGAGTTTGGTGCCGGTGCCGAAGCATTCCTGGCAAACGTCGGTATTCTCAGTGTTGCGGAGCTGGCTCTCGTCGATCACGTGTTCTGCTCAGCGTTTCTCTGCGTATCTCTGCGTCCTCGGCGTTTAACTTGTATTACGTTTGAATTTCAACGCAGAGGTAGCAGAAATACGCAGAGTCCGCCGGGAATACATTCAAATTAAGGCGCCACCGTCAAATTTAAGGTTGACCTAGAATACCTTATACTGCCTTTGCGGCAGTAATGGCGGCGAGTTTTATAAGGAAAACTTAGAAAATTATGAGTCTTTGGCAATCGGTGCTGAGAAAACTTGGTTTGCAGTCTGAGCGTGCCGAGCGCCATCCGATTCGCGTCTTCTTACTCGACGACGACAAGCGCCGGCATCGCTGGTTCACGATGCGCTTTAAAGGCGACTTTATCGACATCGCGAGTAACGTCAGCGAAGCGCAGGAACTATTGAGCGCGGGCTCGTACGACGCGATCTTCCTCGATCACGATCTCCATCCCGAGCACTACCACTCGGATTCAACGGACGACGAACGGACCGGTTACGCCATCGCCGCCTGGCTCAGTTCCAACCCCGAACTCCAGCGCGCCTCCACCATCCTCGTCCACACCCGTAACGCCGACGGCGCGATGCGCATGGTCGGCGAACTCCGCCGCGCCGGCCGCAGCGCCGACTACGTCCCGTTCCCCCTACTAGCCGACCGCATTAAGAGCTACTGGCAGCGTTAACGAATAGCAACCCAACACCGTCTTTCAGCTTTGCCTAAAAGTCCCGTCTTTCATGTACTACACCCGATTTGTCGCTCGGCCCCAAAAGTCCTGCTCGCTAACCGTCTCGACCGATCGAAGCTCTCAAACCGAGAGTGCGGATCAAACGATGCAGGTTCGCGGGGTGAATGCCGAGGAGCTTCGCGGCCTCCGTGTAATTGCCGCTCGCTTGCTCGATCGCGCGCAGGATGAACTGCTTCTTCATCTCATTCACCGCTTCGTGATAGCTGGCTAACTTCTGCTCGGGCGGACTGGTTGCAATCAGCGACTCCGGCAAATCATCAGGAACGATCACTTCCGTATTACCAAGAACGACTGCACGCTCGATCGCATTTTCCATTTCACGCACGTTGCCGGGCCAATCGTAGGCCAGCAGGCAGTGGCGCGTTTCAGGTGAGATACCGCTGACCGGTCTCTTACACTTCTTGCTGTACTTCGCGACGAAGTGATACGCGAGCAAAGGAATGTCCTCGCGCCGTTCTCTGAGCGGTGGCAGCGTGAGCGAAATGACGTTGAGCCGGTAGTAAAGATCCTGGCGAAACGTTCCCGCCTTGATTGCTTCTTCGAGGTCGCGATTCGTAGCCGCGATGATACGCACGTCGACATTGATCGTGCGTGTTCCGCCGAGCCGTTCAAACTGACGTTCCTGCAAGACGCGCAGCAACTTCGCCTGCGTACCCGGCGTAAGTTCTCCGACTTCATCTAAAAAGAGCGACCCGCCATCGGCGAGTTCGAGCCGGCCTCGCTTCTGGGCCACTGCACTCGTAAAAGCCCCTTTCTCGTAACCAAAAAGCTCACTTTCGAGCAACGCTTCCGACAGAACAGCACAGTTGATCGCAAGGAATTGTTTAGCCGCACGCTCACTGTTGTCGTGAATCGCGTGGGCCACCAGTTCCTTACCCGTGCCACTCTCGCCGCGGATCAGGACCGTCGCATCCGCCGGCGCGATCTTCTTGATGAAACGAAAGACGTCACGCATGCGCGCGCTTTCGCCGATCATGTTGTGTTCGAGATCGATCTCTTCGTGCAGTCGCTGGTTCTCGCCCTGGAGCCATTCGAGGTGTTGCACGTTCTCGATCGCAACAGCGGCGATGGCGCCGGCAGCAGTCAGTAACTGCAAATGACCTTCGTCAAGCACGATTGCAGGGTTGCTGGTGTCGAGATAGACCAGTCCGAAGGTTCGTTCTCTAAGGACCAACGGCACGCAGAGCAACGAACAGACACGATTGACTAGCAAGCTCTCCGCATCGCGCAGCCCTTCATCCTGGCTCGTGTCTACAGACAAAATAGCCACGCCTTCACGAAGCACCTTCTCCGCAACCGCCCGGCTGATCTGAATTGTCTGCTCCGATTGAGATCTCTTATCGATCCCGTAGGACGTCTCTTCTGCGTTTCCGTTGACGAGCAGAAGAGCGCCACGGTCGGCGGGAATCGTTTGCAAGACAGTTTCGAGCAATGTGCGTTGCAGCGAAGCGAGGTCGCGCATCGTGCTCAACGACATACTGATCTCTAACAACGCATCAAGATCGCGAGCGACACGCGCTTCGGCGGGAAGAGTTGTGACGGCAGCAGCCTCTTTCAGGTAAACGGCGTCGCTTCTGGCGAGACGAATGGTAGAAGGATTTGCCAGTTCGACGTTGGCAAGCTCCACTGAGGGTTGCGGTGAAGTTTCAGCGGTTTCCTCCTCCGTGAGGAAAAGAAACAACACACTGCCGACCGCGATCTGATCTCCATGCGTCAGGTACTGCTCCAGCACCGGAAGTCCGTTGACGAACGTGCCGTTGTAGCTTTCCAAATCGATAACTTTGAACGATTCGTTTTCCTGTTTGACCAGGCAGTGTTGGCGCGAGATGGAGTGATCGTTGACGCAGATCTCGTTCGACGCTCCACGTCCGATTGAAACTTCCCCCGCACTGAGTGAGAAGGCCGTTCCCGCCGCTGGTCCAGAGACTGCGATTAGTCTTGGCTTGGTTGTCATGACAACTTGAATTGAATTGAAGAGTGTCAGTTCCGACAGTCTGGAGTGTCGATTATGACATACCTCCCGCGCCGCACGGCCCAAAGATTAGTAGTGTCTTATTTTGGCTCTGCGTTCTCTGCGATCCTCGTTGAACTCTGCGTTAAATATTTGGAAGTCAGTGTTTACGCAGAGATCTCAGGGCTACGCAGAGAACGCCGAGTTGAAATTAAGTCACTCCCCAAAGATTCAGTTTTCAGCGACACGTTCTACGGCACGGCGATGGCAATGAGGAAACGTTGTCGACGAATCGGAATCGACACATGAGACCTCGGGCAAATGCCTTGTTCGTTTAGCCCAGACCAACAACATCCCACTAAGGAGAACATAATGACAACACCAGCCACGGCAACCACCGAAGCGGCGGCCAAGAAATTCCTGGCCAACGCAGTCGGCACGAAACAAATCGGCGTGACCCCCGCCCCGGCCCCCGAGCTTAACGGCCTCCTGCTGCAATTGCCGGGAGCGCCTCAAGTTTATTTGGTCATCAACGGCTTTCGCCGCTGGGTTCCAGATACCGGGACGTTCAATAACCTGTTTGTTCTCGGCGCAAAGATCGTTCAGGACATCGGCATTGGCGCCGTATCCGAAGGAGATGCCCTGAGCAGCGGCGCCATGCTCATCAAAGGATCAAGCTCCGTTAATATTTACCTTCTTAGCAACGGAGTAAAGATGTGGATTCCCAGTCCGACGATCTTCCAGATCAACCAATTCAATAGCGCTGCGGTGCTGACGCTTCCGCAGATCGTGGTCGACTCCATACCGTCGGGTCCGGATATCCAACCCCCGACGCCAATCTCATAACTCAGTCTGACGACACACCTCGCACCTCAGCCGACAAGTCGGCCCTCAGCCCAGTCTCCCCAAGGCGCCCCCCCGGCGCGCCGGCGGCAGGAAGAAGGCCCACGCGGGCACTCAGCGTGGGCCTTTCTTCCAATACGCATAACTTCACTGCAAAAGTCTTCCATGATGAAAAAGGAGCTGCGCCCCAGCGGGGGGCACAGCCCCTTTTATTTTCACCCCGTGCCGGCGAGACAGAGCCTCGCCGCACATCCAACGGCAGAGCCGCATGAATACTTCACTAAAGCTTCTAAGCGCCAAAACTTTTGGTAGCCAAAGCGTTTGGCAACCCAAAGCGTTCGACAGCCCAAAGCGTTCAGCAGCCCAAAAGCGTTTAGCCGCCCAGGTCAAAGGCGAGAGTGACCGTCACCTTTTTGCTTTGTTGGCATACGTGTTTTAACGCCTCCTGGCTTCCTACCATGACGGTTACGCTGCTGATCGCGTTCGGAAATGTAGCGGTTGAGTCGTCCCACTCGCCGGCCGGCAGCACAGTTCCCGGCTGCACCGTGAAAGGAGCTTCGGGCGAGTTGATAACCAGGACACCAGACTCCGCCTCAGACACGGTCAACGTGTCCACTGCGTAGGCGATTTCGACAGTTACCAATTCAGCAGTTGGCTTGATACTCATACCTACCAACTCGGCGCCATCTTTGATGGTCACGTTGGTAATCCTGCCTGTCTCATTTGACCTCGACGACTCCCATGTAAGGCCCGGCGCCGACTCGGTAAAGGTGAGCATCGGAGAGTCGATCGACACCAGGCTCGGATTGATAGGCAGATTGTAGGTGTCGTTCCCGCTGCCGGACTTGATGATGACCGGCGTCACTGGATCCCAATCCTCTTTTTTTCTTTTTTTCATCGCTGCCGTTTGTGCACTCATTTTTGTTGCTCCTTTCGAGATAAAGGGTTAGTGGGTGCCTCCCGGCAGGAGTTCGTCGAGTTGCTTACGATACGACTGCACATCCGGCCTGGAGAGATAACTCGCATATTCATTAACTCCCAAAGCCTTTTCCATTGCCGCCAACAATTCAGCGGCGCGCGCGGCAGACTCTTGCGCTTTCGCGTCGTTTCGCAGGCGCTGATTAGCCCGCGCCGCGATCAGCCACGCGCGCCACTCGGAGTGACGCCGGCCCAGGCGGGCCAGAGTCTCCTGCGCTTGCAACGCGAACGTCAAAGCGTTGTTCGCGTCGCCGCTCGCCAGAAATGTTTCGGCAAGTGCAAGCTGCGCGCTTGAAACGAGCCTGGGCTTGCCGGAACTGGTTGCGATGTCAAAGGCTTTCTGACATGCGGCTATTGCAGACGATGTGCCAGAGTTGAGTTGGGCAAGGCCCGACGTGTATGACGATTGAACCGTAAACGCTTTGTCCTGACTGCCGCCGAGCGCCGTAGCCTGGCGGTTTTCCGCGAGAGCTTCTTTGAACCGCAACTCGCTGAGCGCCATCTGCGCTTTGAACAAGTGAATCCACGCCAACAATTGCTTATCGATTCCACCCGGACGGCTGGCAGCTTCGAAAGCTTGCGTGAGTGCTTCGCGTGCTTCCGTGTATCGACCCAGTTGCGCGAGCAGGTTTCCGCGATTGACGAGGTCGTAACCAATCTTCGGCTCGAGTCCGAGAGATTTGTTGAGCTTGTAACTTTCGTCGTAATGGTTGAGGGCTTCGGTGAAGCGTTCCTGGTGCGCGAGGAGCAATCCGAGGGCGGCGTGAGTGTGGGCCACCTGGGCCATGTCGTTCAATTGCGTTGCCAGTTCAAGCTGCTCGGTAAATGACTCGAAGGCAGCTTCGTTGTTTCCCTGCTGCTCGTTTGCATAACCAAGGAGCAGGAGCGCTTGCAGAGTCTCGCGGCGAAAGTTTCCCTGCCGGTAAAACGCGAGCGCCGGTTCCAGGTAACTTACGGCTTTAGCGCCGTCAGCCTGTTGCACCAGCAGACTGCCGAGCGAGAGCAATGCCCTCGCTTCACCGCGCCGTCCTTTATTAGATCTCGCGATTTGCAGTGCCTGCTCGAAGCGTTTCTGTGCTTCACCATATTCGCCGCGAAGAAAGAACGCGTTGCCGATGTCGATCAAGCCGGTTGTCGTGAGGTTGTCCAACTGTTCGGCAGTGGCGAGTGTCATGGCTCGCGTCGAATATTCTTCCGCGCGCTGTATTTCGCCGGCGCTGTAACAGATACCGGCGAGTTGTAGCAGAGTTTTGATCTGCTGCGAACGGTTGTCAGCAGTGATCGACAGATCGAGCGCTTGACGCAACTGTTCTTGCGCTTGCGGCAGCTTGTCGAGTTGGTTAAAGAAAGCGCCACGCTGATAGAACACTTCCGCCGTTCCTTCTGCATTGCCTTGCGCGTCGAAGAGCGTCTGGGCTTTGTCTAACGCGGCGACGGCTTTCGCCTCTTCCTGACGGCGGCCATAAAGACCGCCGAGACGCAGGAAAGCCGCGGCGGCTTGCGGATCGCGGCGCGCAACTTCTTCATATGCTGCAACTGCCTTGTCGGAATCTCTGAGCCGTTCGTAAGCACGGCCCACGTCGAAATAGGCAGACGTCTTTTCCGCGTCTGGCGCCCGTTGAACGATCTCTTCGAAGTTTTCCACGGCGCCTTTGAAGTTGCGGCGCACGGTGGCGCCGATCGCTTGCAGGTAAAGCATGTCGAGCGGTGGCAGTCGTGAAAGATCCGGCGCGAGTTCGGTAACGCGCAGCATCTCTTCCGTTGCTTTGTCATCGTAGTCGAGTTCCACCCACGCTTCGGCGAGACGCGCATGGGCCAACGGGAATCGCTCTTCGATCTGTATCGCTTGCTGAAACATCCTGCTGGCGGTCAGGTAACTGCCGTTACGCAGCGCAGTCGTTCCAGCCTGATACAAACGTTTCGCTTCCGGCGCGGGCTCAGGCGGACGTGAGCGGCGCGTGGAGATCCAAAGAACGGAGATCGATACGAGCAGCGCTAAACCCGAGAGTATCCACACGGCGTTGCGCGTCTGTTTCTGATTGATGAGCTGCGTCATTGAAGAGCGTAGACGCGTGGTGATCTTTGTGCTTGCCGTTTGGCCCGATCTGCTTTCCGCCAGGTTAAGAGTGTTGAGGTCTGCGAGTAACTCTTCTGCTGTTTGATAACGAGCGTCTGTTTTCTTGGCGAGCGCTTTGAGCGTGATGCGGTCGAGTTCAGGCGAGACATTTGGATTGACGTGCGATGGCGGCGATGGATCGTCGCGAATAACGTGCGCGAATATTTCGCCCAGCGTCCGGCCGGAAAACGCGGGTGCGCCGGTGAGGCATTCATAAAGGAGCGAGCCAATCGAGAAAATATCGCTGCGCTTGTCGACGCGCGTTCCAAGTGCCTGCTCGGGCGACAAATACGAAGGCGTGCCGATAACGACGCCTTCGAGTGTGTGAGTTGCGTCTTCTCCGATTTTCTGGGTTTCGAGACTGTTTGGCTCAGCGTATTTCGCTAATCCGAAATCGAGCACTTTAACTTCGTTCCGCTGGTTGAGTGCGACATTCGAAGGTTTGATGTCACGATGAACGATGCCGTGACGGTGAGCTTCGGCGATGGCTTCGGCCACTTGTTTGACGATCGCGACAGCGCGATCGACGGGCAGTGACTCTTCGCGCAGCAGCTCGCTGAGACTCTGGCCGTTGATCAACTCCATCACGAGATAGGGCTGGCCATCTTCAGCTTCGCCATACTCGTGAATCGTGGCGATGTGCGGATGATTGAGTAACGAAGCGGCGCGCGCTTCGCGCAGGAATCGTGTTCGATAGAGACGCTGACCGGGTTTGGTCGGAACTTTTAAGGTTTTGACCGCGACTTGCCGTCCGAGCACCGTGTCTTCGGCGACATAGACCGTTCCCATACCACCCTCGCCGAGTTTGCTCAGGATGCGATAGTGAGAAAGAGTCTGTCCGATCACGGGAGGCTCCTTATTGAGAGGGTTGTTAAAGAATCACAAAAGCACAAGGCTCTGCTGGTGGTTGTGTTTTTGTGAACGGTAGGACGACGGGATACTACACCAACATTGAGCAATACTGGAAATTACTTAAAACACCTTCGCGAGCACGTATCCAACCCACACCATAAACACGCCGAGAACGTTCGAAGCAACTACGTTCAAACTTGCCAACGCATACTCTCCGTCCCGCAAGAGCGTTAGCGTCTGCAACCCGTAGGATGAGAAGGTGGTGAAGCCTCCGAGGAGTCCGATTAGGATTACCGTTTGCACGGTTGGGCTCAGGGCGAGTCGTTCCTCGGTCGCGTAGAACACGGCCCCGGTTGCTAAGCAACCGATCAGGTTGACGGCCATTGTTCCCCACGGAAACGTTCCTCCGTGCTGTCGCGCCACATAAGCCGACAGCCAATGTCTCAGCAAGGTTCCGATCAACCCCGCGACGCCAATCAATATCGTTTTCTGCATATTCTTAAAGGCGGTCAAAATAAAACTCCTAATCACAGGGCCGAGCATTCGGCGCTTTGATTAGGAGTCATCAATCCCTTTCGGGATGGTTAATGGCGAACTCCATCGCCCACGTTTTGCGCAACAAAGTCTACTGCGCCTTGCAGCGAATCACAAAGGCGGTGGACAAGCCTCACGTATCTGACCCATAATCCCCAAGCTACGCATCCTCAAAGCCTAGGGACCAGATTTATGAAAACCACTTCACGCTCTCTCTTGCTTATTGCCATCCTCTCGTTCGCATGGCCGGCAATGGCTCAACCGCAACGAAAACCCGATCCGCAGAGAATCCTCGACAATATGTTCCGGGTGTACTCCGGATTAAAGTCGTATCAGGACGAAGGTATCGTCATTGAAACGCGTGACGAACCAACCGGCGGGACCATTGAAAAGTTACCCTTCAAAACGTCTTTCAAACGTCCCAACTTCTTTCGCTTCGAATGGACTGACTATGGGATCACGAAATTAGGCCGAACGCACATCGTATGGTCCAACGGCAATGAAGCCTTCACGTACTGGGAACCGGATCGCTATGAAAAGACCGAGTCCCTGGGGTTGGCCGTTGCCGGAGCTAGCGGTGTTTCGTCCGGAGCTGCCAGAACTGTTTCGTCAATGCTGATAACGGAAGAGATCGGTGGTGTGACCTGGAAAAGGCTGGAGAAGGTTTCACTAGTGGGTGAAGAAGTGGTGGATGGCGTGCGTTGCTATCATGTCAAAGCTATTAGCGGTGACGAGCCGCTCGAGTTGTGGATAGGCAAAGCCGACTTTCTCCTGCGCAAGCATCGGCAAGAGAGGAAGCTCGACGAGGACCTGTACATTACTGAAGAATTCCGCCGGAAGATTCAGGTGGACCACTCGATTCCCGACCTTGCATTCAACTATCAGCCACCGATTGCTTTGACGCCTCGCAATGACATCACGAGCGAGCAGATCGATCGATTGCTCAATCCGGGGCCGCCGGTATGGACAGAGTTCAGATCCGAAGTAGGACGATTCAGCGTGATGATGCCCGAGAAACCGACGTCACAGGCCTCGGCCTTCGAGACACCGCAGGGACGATTTGAGCAGCACGCCTTTACAGCAGCACATAGCTGGCTTATTTGTGTACTCTCCTACACCGACTTTCCCAAAGAGACACTGGTAGCCAACGATGTTGAGGGGATGCTTGAAACTACTCGGGACCAGTTTATCAAGCAGCTTGACGGCAAGCTGGAGAGTGAAACCTCGTTGTCACTGGATGGACACCCGGGCCGCGAAGTGAAAGTGAATATGTTTCGTGGGAAAGCTCGCTTTCGACTGTTCCTGGTCAATTACCGGCTATATGTATTATTAGCAACGACGCTGGACAACAGCTCCGAATCCGATGAGGACGAGAAATTCAATAAGTTCTTTACCTCATTCAAGTTGACTCCAATCGCCAAGCCGATTGCGGCTCTCAAGGCGCCGAGAAACTCCCTATACACTCGACCATAGTTGGACTAAACTTCAAAGCAGCGTCCCATCCCGGCGACAGAAAACCATAATTGGTTTTGCGGACGCCCTCTCAAAGTAATATGCCCGGTTGAGAGAGTTGAGAGACCAACAATGTGCGGCAATTCCGACACTGACGATCCAGTCAGCCCGGAGAAATCAAGCAGTAGTCCCTCCTACAAAGACCAGGCGAGCCCAGTCGAAGTCGTAGCACACACCCGGGCCGCAATCGAGCGCGACCGTGCCGAAAGCGCGCTGCGCGAAACCGAGGCAAAGTATCGTTCGCTCTTCGACGCGATCGACGAAGGTTTCTGCGTCATCGAAGTGTTGTTCGACGACGGACGGCCGGTTGATTATCGCTTCCTCGAAACCAATCCCGCATTCGAACGGCAGACGGGACTCGTCAACGCCATTGGACGTACAGTGCGTGAGTTTGTGCCGGCGCACGATGCGCACTGGTTCCAGATCTACGGCCGGGTCGCGCTCTCAGGCGAACCGATACGCTTCGAAGCGCCCGCCACAGCGCTCGGCCGCTTCTATGACGTTTACGCGTTTCGCATGGGCGAGCCGCACGAGCATCGCGTCGCCGTTCTCTTCAACGACATCACCGAACGAAGAAAAGCAGATGAACGGCAAGCGTATCTACTGAAATTGAGTGACGCCCTGCGCTCGCTCAGCAATCCCGCGAGTGTCAAAGCGGCAGCCAACCGCTTGCTCGGCGAACAAATCGGCGCAGATCGAGTCTTGTATGCCGAGTACGTCCGCAAAGGTGATGAAGACTACTGGCTGATCGAAAACGTGTATCACGCGCCTGACTATACTTTTCCCGAAGGACTGGCGCTGATGAATAGTTTTGGCCGGGATTCGTATGAGGTATTCAAAGGCAACACGGTGGTTATAAATGATGTCTTCAGCGACGAGGGCATCTCGGCGGAAGCGAAAGAAACGTTTAAGGAGATAAATGTTTCGGCTTATGTCGCGGTGCCGCTGATAAAGGAAGGAAAGTTTGTCGCGCTGATATCCGTGAACCAGGTCACGAGGCGCGAGTGGAAGGCTGAAGAATTAGACCTGATTCAGGAAACTGCCGAACGCACGTGGGCCGTAGTCGAGCGCGCGCGCGCGGAAGAAGCGATGCGCCGTTCCGAAGATCGCTTGCGTCTGCTCATCGAAAGCGCCGAAGACTATGCGATCTTTACCATGACGATCGACGGCCTCATCAACTATTGGAACGCAGGCGCGGAACGCATATTCGGCTACACGGAAAAAGAGATCTTAGGTAAGTCAGCCGCAATTCTGTTCACGCCCGAAGATCGGGAGCGCGGTGTTCCCGGAGAAGAGATGGTCACCGCGGCAGCAGTAGGACGGGCTTCGGATGAGCGATGGCATGTCAACAAGAAGGAAGAGCGCTTCTATTGTAGTGGCGTGATGACGGCCCTCCGCTCGGGCGATGTGTTACGCGGTTTCGCGAAGATCGCGCGCGATCTGACCGCGAAAAAGCGTGCCGAAGAAAGGTTGCAGCGCGCCCACAACGAACTGGACGAGCGCGTGCGAGCGCGCACCGCCGAGTTGATAACGTTGAATCAGACCCTGGTGACGGAGATTACGGAACGAACGCTTGCCGAAGAGCGAGCGCGCCGGTTTATGCAACAACTGGTAACGGCACAGGAAGACGAGCGCTGCAAAGTTGCGCGCGACCTTCACGATCACCTGGGCCAGCAACTCACCGGTCTCCGGTTGAAACTGCAAAACCATAAACAGTCATGCGGCGAGGATGAAGTGTTAAGAACTCAGGTCGAACAGATACAGGCCATAGCCGAACAGGTTGACGAAGACGTCGACTTCCTTGCCTGGGAACTGATGCCTGCATCGCTCGACGAATTCGGACTGTCGGTCGCTTTAGCCAACTTCGTGCAGGAGTGGTCCAAACATTTCGAGACATCGGCAGAGTTTCACTCGCTGGGTCTCGACGGCGAACGGCTTCCATCAGAGATCGAAATCAATCTCTATCGCATCGCGCAGGAGGCTATGAATAACATCTCCAAGCACGCTGACGCCGAAGGTGTCGACGTGCTGCTCGAGCGTCGTGATTCTCATCTCGTGCTGATCGTCGAAGACGATGGCAACGGATTCGACCCTGACGTTGTCGACGCAAAGACTGACGGCAAACGAATGGGTTTACTGAACATGCGCGAGCGGGCTGCGTTTTTGCGTGGGACAGTTGAGATAGAGTCTCAACGGGGAGAAGGAACGACGGTCTTTGTCCGGGTTCCACTTCCGCTTGAAGCGCCGTCTGCGCACGGAGAGTAATGAGTATCGATCCCAGGAAGGCGCCGAAGCTTCGCATCCTGCTCGTCGAAGATCATGAGATCGTTCGCGAGGGAGTGAGGGTGATGGTGAACTCGCAATCGGACATGGAAGTGATCGCCGAAGCGGGCGAGGGCCGCACGGCGCTGCAACTCGCGATCGAGTTGCAACCGGACATCGTCGTGATGGATATATCGATGCCGGACATGAATGGGTTGCAGGCAACTGAAAAGATCAAGCAGGGGTGTCCTGGCGTCCGGATCCTCACGTTGACGCGACACACAGACCTCGGGTTTATCCAACAAATACTCGGCGCCGGGGCTTCCGGCTACGTCCTCAAGCAGAGTGCGTCGAAAGAATTGCTTGATGCCATACGCATAGTCGCGGCAGGCGGCAGGCACCTGGATCCGGCGGTGGCTGGAAAAGTTATCGGTGGCTTCGCGCGGCAGCGATCGAAGACAGATTCCGTTTCGCAGGACAACCTTACAGAGCGCGAGACAGAAGTCTTACGCCTGATCGCGTTGGGTTACAGCAACAAGGAGATCGCCGCCCGCTTGGAGATTAGCGTCAAGACGGTTGAAGTCCACCGTGCCAATGCGATGCGCAAGCTGGAAATGCGCAGTCGCATCGACATTGTGCGTTACGCGATGCTCCAGGGGTGGTTGCAAGAGAACTAGTTAATCAATCGAAATCGAAGAGATCTGACAAGAATCCTTCTCGTTTCTTCTTCTTGTAGTGACCTTCGTGATGACCTTCACGATGGTGTTCACGAGAGGGTTCGCGGTAAGGCTCGGAGGACTTGTAATCGCGCGATTGTCCGCGGGTTTCGTTATCAGATCTTTGGCCGGATGAGCCACCTACGGAACGATCGATGATCTTATCCAACTCACCCCTGTCCAACCAGACACCTCTGCATTGCGGACAGTAGTCAATCTCAATACCCTGTCGCTCCGACATCACGAGATTAGCATTCGCACACACTGGACAATTCATATAGTTCTCCCGAGCAATGTTTATATGTGATGTACCACCAATTTGTCACGGAATGGTAGACTCATGCGCTTGATACTACGCTAAATGAACCGAACTCGCGCTCGCTCACTCGTCCTGATCGTTGTTCTCACCTGCCTGGGAATCGTTTCGGCCTTATTGACGCAGTTCCCTCCTGACTCGATACAGAAGCTGAAGAATGTTTCGCTGCTCGGATTCTCCTATGGCTGGGTTTGGACCGGCGCGGTTGTCGGTATAGTCATTCTTAGTGCTGCCGCCATTCTCATTAAAGAACGCTTTGATTCCACCGACAAAACCACGGAGAAGTTCCCCGACGAAACAAAGGATCAAAGAGTACGCCGTGAGTTTCTGACCGACTTGTTGGATCGATATCAAGAGCGGCGCGCCCACAAATTGGATGGAAGGTCTGAACTTCCGCTCGTCGTCAGAGACGCATCCGAAAACATCAAACCAGGGCAATTTGAAGATGCAGGTCAATACTTGATCCGATCTTACGAACGTACCGGCCGGCTGTTGCTCCTCGGCGATCGTGGATCGGGCAAGACCATGCTATTGCTCGGACTTGCGGAACACCTCGCCCAAAAGGCGCAACATAATCCGCACGAGCCCTTGCCTGTGATTCTAAATCTGGCCGCGTGGTCTCCGGCCTATGCCGGCTTTAATCAATGGGTGTCAGCTATGCTCACCAAAGGTTATGGTCTATCGGCGAACGATGCTCGAACCCTGCTAAAGACCAGAGGCATCGTCTTTCTGCTGGACGGCCTCGACGAATTGGCGCGCAATCGCGAAACGGAGACGGCCACGAGACTGCGCGTGGATTGTCTCTCTTCACTCGCTAAGTCGCTGTCACATGGCTCAATGAGCGTCGTTATTTGCTGCCGCCTTGAAGAGTTCGAGCTTTTGCGACAGCAACCAGACTTGCCAACACCGTGGATTGCTGAATTGACAGTGGAAGAGTTGTCGCCAGCACAGATCGATCGCGCTCTCATTCGCGTCAGCGCCGAGAATACCGACAGGTTCGCTGCACGCAATCTGAATATCGCTCTCGGCACTGGGGATGCCGGCGCCTACCAGCAGGTTTTGTCGAATCCTTTCTATTTCACTACGGCACTTCAGGTATTCGACGAGGGTGTTGCGCCGCCGGTGAATGCTGCAAATAAAGAAACGCTTGAAACCGAGCTGGTCCAGTCTTTCATCGAGAAGAAACTACAGATTACTAAGAATGACGGCCGCTTCGGTCGCAAAGACACTCTCGATTGGCTTACGTGGTTGGCTGTCTTCCTGGATGAGCGCGTGACGTTTGAATTGTCTGACCTGCAGCCCGCGACTCTTCGGCGTTCGAGGGTGTATAGATTAATTTTTAGTTTCTCTTGTGGAGTAATAGGCGGCGCAGTCACTGGATTGCATTCACGGGTGGCCGCAATCGGGCTCGTGTGTGGAGCGCTCTTCAGTTTGATCAGCGCCTATATAATCACCGAAGACCTGGCCCAATGGACCGTAGCGCCATTAAAACGCTGGCGAACGTGGGGCATATCGTTTCTGTTTGGCGTCTTGATGGCAATAGTCGCAGTCTTTTTGATAATGCTGGCGAGGATAAGGAACCTGGGTCCGTTAAATGCTTTCCTCATACCGGACAAGGTGATTTTGCTGTTGTTGCTGGTTGGAGTGGGGGCTTTTGTTGCCAGTGTGGGTTTCCATTTGTTCGTACGTGTAGTAGTTGGCCTGAGTGGTGGAGCACGCCTTAGCCCGATTGTGACGGAGGACTTCGGTCACTGGACCTTAGCTTCATTGTTAAGCCCGCGTAAATGGCGCACCGTTTTGCAATCAGGATTAGAAGGCGGCATCACAGGGTCGTTTGTGCTCTGTTTGGCAGTGCTGGTCTTTGCAGCAGTGTTTTTCACCTACCTTGTTTTCTTATTCATTAAAGGAGAGGTATTAGCACCAACGTTACAGGAGCTATTCATGACGGTTATAGCCCCGCCACTTGCTATTGTTTTCGCGGTCATTATTGGTTTTTTACTTGGTTTTATATTCGCAGTGCCTATGGGAATCGTTCGTGTGTGCCGCGAAACTTCAAGGTTTGTCAGTATCCATTCAGCGTATCAGAGACTGCGATCAGGAATCGTTTTCAACATCGTTCAGTTGGTTGCTGTCGGATGGCTTCTGTTCACCTTGATCACAGTTAATCGCGTATGGAAGTACTTGTCTGGCTCGACCGAGTCTACACTCGCATCATTCTTACCAAGTGTTGCATTGATGTTGATCTTTGGTCTCGTCGGACTATTCAGAACGCCAATGTTCAAACATTCAATCCTGCGGCTTTGCCTGTCACTGGAAGGCCGGATGCCCTTGCGATACGCGCGTTTTCTGAATTACGCGACTGAGTTGGGCATCCTGGAACGAGAGGGTGGGCATTGGCGCTTTCGCCATCAGATTCTGCAAGCTCACTTAGCTCGCCGGTCTACTGTGGCGGCACGGTAAGCGTCACTTGTGTTTGACTGTTTCGACGACGAAGGCGTTTGCGCAAAAGTGCCCGGGATGGAATCAACGTGACTTCTCAACTCACTGGAACGGACTGCGGATGGTGAAAATAGTTTTCCGGATCCCAATAGCGTTTGACGTCAACCAGGTTACGCTCATTGTTGCGGAAGTTATCGAGAAAATACAACCACATTGCCTGATCGATTTTCTTGTCGGCATGAGTGCCTAGCACGTTATCGGGATAATTGTAGTAACAGCCATCAACCGTGCCGCTCGGGTCTTTCGCTGGATCAGGCGTACCACCCAGCGCGGCGTACACGCCGGCATAGAACTGGTTGATCCAGTCGAGATAACCCTGCGCCATCTCACGGAACGGTGATTCATTCGCCTGGCCCGGCAGGGCGGCATTATTCCAATAAGCCTGGTATTGCAGCTTCATGATCGAACTGCGCTGCGGGACTGCCGTCGCCGCCGGCGAGACGCGATTGATGGCGCCACCATAGCTATCGACTTGCAGCAGGCATTGCGACATGTTCAATGGCTGGTTGTCAGGACCATTCGGCGTGGTATTCAGATACTTGTAAATGGTCTCGATCTGATCTGAGGGAAATCCCTTCTTCATATAGGCCGATTTGTATTTGCCAAACTGATTTGGGCCGGAACCGTTCAAAGTCTGCACTGCTTCCAGGTAAGTCAAGTTCTGCTCGGTCAAGCTGCTGGTGGTTGAACTCATGTAACCGGGGTGGCCGCCGAGTGGTTGGCGCAAGTGCACCGCCGGCAAGACTTGTTCGAACTGCTGTTTTACAGTTTGTGCCCTGCTGGCGGCACTTTGGCGATGGTTGTCGTACGACATACCGGGCAACGACGCCACTTGCAACGTCATACCAAGTTGACCCGCCGCCACGTGCGTGAGTTTAAGCAGCGTGAATTCGTTATCGGGCAAATACAGCATCAGATCGCTGTAGAGATTCAGCAAATCAGCAAATATTTCCGGAGTGACTGCGCTCCAATCCCAGGCCAACGTAAACAGCGTCGCGTAGTTGGGCGCATCGGGCAACTGGTTAAAGAAGTAGCGCACGATCACACCGAAATTGCCGCCACCAGCGCCGGTCAATGCCCAAAAGAGATCGCGTTCAGTCTGGCTGGCACTTTCATTCGACACGTGGCGCAGCGTCGCTTGTTTACTGCCGGCGTCCCACGTCACGATATCCACTGCCGTCAAATAATCGATCGTCAAACCATGCATGCGTGACAGCAAGCCATAACCACCGCCCGTTATGTGGCCCCCGGCGCCGACCGAATAACACGAACCGGCAGGCAGGGTTTTGCCGTGAGTGTTGAGCAACGTGCGATAGACGGTCCAGTTCTCACAACCGGCATCTATGAAATAAGCATTGCGCGCACTGTCGAACCCAACCTGATTGAGACCTGACATGTCGATCACGGCGAGCGTGCTGTCGTTGTAGACAAAGTTTTCATAGCAGTGACGGCCAGAGGTGACCTTCACATCCTTGCCGTAAGCAGACAAGGCATCGGTCACACATTCAGCCACCTGCTCCGGCCGGGTTGGCGCGTATACGGCTTTCAGGTTCGCCGCAAACCAGCGCCGGTCAAATCCCTGTTGGTCGCTCAATAAGATTGGCTGGCTGCTGTCGCCGCCACGGGTGGGAAACTGGCTCACGGTATTTCTCCTTGGTGAAAAGGTTGATAAGAAATGACCGGCTTTGCACGAAAAGTCTCCGCAAAGGCGCAAAGCGCTGCCGCGGGTTTCTTTGCGCCTTTGCGCCTTTGCGGGAGACATCTTCCTCCCGATAAAGCACTTTTGTGCAAAGCTGGAATGAACAGCTTATTTTGTTGTGTTTACTTTGGCTTGCGCTTCTGTTCAGGGCCGATTACGGTCGTGACACCTCTGCGCACCGGCATTGCTGTATCGAAGGTCTCCATAGCCTTTGTCATTTCATCCACGCTTTTCTGATCCTCGCCCATGAAAACAAATACGAGAGCATAGTCCTTAATCACCGTAGCAAAATAGGCTTGGACCAGGTGCCCCCCATTCTGTTCGAGAGCGTAGTCGTCACGGAAAAACTTTTTCTCGGCGAAGTGATGCTCCTTAGGTTCCTTGAGCAGGACTTTAGACCCGGTCTTCAGCATTAGCTCTCTAATATTGAGCAAATAATCCTTACCGGTGATGATCCCGGGCGCGTGAGCTACTTTTTCCGCAATTACCAGGATGGCGGAATTGAAACCGACGCCAGGCGTTCCTACCGGGTGACGAAAAACGGTAAGGAGCTGATGAGTGTCTTTTAGCGCAGCGTCAACAGAAGGGCCAACGCCAGACTCTACAGCCTTTTCCCTGCCGAGTTCCCTGATACGTTCGTTTGTTGCCGTGCCGTGGACAACCCAGTCTTTCGGGTAGTTGAAAGTGAACCCGAGCCTCGGGTTAACGTACATACCGTCCTGGGTGTTGAAGCCACCATCGGCCACGGATTGGGCATGTGCGCAGAAAGTAAAGAGCAGAATGAGTGATAGGATAAGAGGAGTTCGTTTCATGGACAGATAGTAGAGAAATTGGCCTAACCATCGCAACTAAAATGGCTGGTGGCGCAGATAATCAAAGGCGCGCTGGAGCTTCAAGCACACACGATGTTTGACCAAACGCATGCATCTCTCCGTTATTTGTGGACGCTACGTTGGCCTCATTGGCGGCATACCAGCGCAGCGGCGTCCAGCCTGCCAAACGCGCGATTTCCTCCATGTGGTCCACCGACGTTGTAACGTTCCGCACGTATTTCCAACGTGTTTTTAAATCCTGGTTGGCCGAGTTCAGAAAGATTTCTTTACTGCAAGAGAGCGTCAATGGAAGACAGGAAAAGATGAACCGGCCCAGTGGCTTGACGATTCTCAGGGCATCCTTCAAGTACCGGTAACTATCTTCATGTTCCATGTGCGTGAAAACAGAAAACGCGCACATCATGTCCACGCTTTTCTCCGGCAGTTTGAATTGCGACGTCGTTTGTTTCATCCACGTTACGTTGCAAGGAGGATTCGGCGCCGTCTGCGCAATTCGTGCCTTTGCTCTCTTGAGCATCGTTTGTGAAATGTCGATGCCGATGTACGAACCGCCGATCAGGGTTGGGATTACGTGAACGGCGAGACGTCCGACGCCACAACCGAGATCGACGAGCGTGTGTTCCGGCTGCAGTCCTTCCATCTTCAGCAGGTCAAGTTCGATACGCCCGATTAATTCAAAATCGCCGTGGCCGATTACATCGTCGATATTCACTTCGCGCGCCTGAGACTCGTAAAGCTGTTCATAAGTATCGTTGCCAATGCGCAGTGTGCTTACTCTATCGCGTAGCCAGTCACGCTGCGGTTTAGGGATCACCGTTCTCAAGATCGGCTTGATTATCCTGTCGATCGGATTCTTTGATGCCATTACGTTCCGGAAGAGGACGTCACGTTTTGGGGGAATGAAACTCTCGCTGTTGTGAGGTGTGGGTCTTACGGGTGCAAGGCTCGTGAGACAGACACCGTGAACAATCTTCTAATATGGACGCAGTCTGTCACAAAACCAATAGCCACACAACTATTTGTATCCGTGGCTTCAGTCTGTCAACTT
>DATELZ010000239.1:0-8206 GCA_035276045.1 Pyrinomonadaceae bacterium
CTCGATCTTCTGCGATCCGTCCGGATTGGCCCACGAATGCAGCACGCCCCGTGGTCCAAACTTCTTCTTGAACTCCGGATCTTTCGGATAGTCGGGACATTCCGGTTCCTGCTCGGCGTTCAAGTGATAGAGATTGCCGAAGAACTCGTCGAAGCCATGGGCAGTCGGCATGAATTCATCGCGATCTCCGAGATGGTTCTTGCCGAACTGTCCGCATACATAGCCAAGCGGTTTCAGCACATCGGCGATGGTTGGATCCTCGGGCCGCAGTCCGAGATCCGCGCCGGGTAATCCGACTTTCGTCAGACCAGTGCGAATCGGCGACTGGCCGGTGATAAAAGCGGCACGGCCGGCAGTGCAGCTTTGTTGTCCGTACCAATCGGTAAACATGCAGCCTTCTTTCGCAACACGATCGATGTTCGGGGTGCGATAGCCCATGATGCCGTGGTTATAGGCGCTGATATTGAACCAGCCGATATCGTCGCCCCAGATGATTAGTATGTTTGGTTGATTTGCCATCGACTTCTCCTTATTAGTTATTTCCTGGCGGCGCCCGCGCCTGTCGCTGTGGCTGCCGCTGCCAGCATTTTTTCTTCCTTCAACTCGTGCAGCGTTCGGATTGCCTTGATGTTGTGTAACGTCTGCTCCAACACATTCGCGGGATTGAAACTGGGCGGGAACGATCGGGGCGGAAACTCTTTGAACGAAGCCGCGAACTTGAAGACCTCTTCCATCATTCCGTACGCGCTGCCGACGTGATTCAGGTTCCAATCCCAATACGTGTTCGAAGTGATGTCGGCGCGTTCGTAAGGATCCTGGAAGAGGTTGTAGATCTTCTGCAGCCGTAACACTTTGAACGGTTCAGCCCAAACCATCATCGTTCCCGGTTGACGCTGCTCCGCAAAGACGTACTTGTAGTCTCCCTGTCGCATACCGACGAGCAGGCCATCGTCGTCGGTATAAAAGAACTCGTGGCGCGCGCTCTTCACGCCGTTGTTGTTAGCAGCGCTACCGCTTACGTTGCGCAGGAATTCTGATTGATCGTAACCGTCGAGATGGACCGTGTACTTGTTGCCGTTTGCGGTGTAACCCTTCTTGAGTTTGTTGATGATGTCCAGCTCGCCTGCGATCGAGCAGAGTGTGGGAACCCAATCGTTGTGACTCATCAACTCGTTCGTCACCGTGCCAGCGGCGATCACTGCGGGCCAGCGGACCAGGCATGGAACACGAAACGCGCCCTCCCAGTTCGTGTTCTTTTCGGAACGGAACGACGTCATCGCGCCGTCGGGCCACGTGTTCATGTGCGGCCCGTTGTCGCTGGTGTAGACCACGATCGTGTTGTCGGCGATGCCGAGTTCGTCGAGGGTCTTGAGCATCGTGCCGATCGTTTCGTCGTGCTCGATCATGCCGTCGATGTACTCGCTGTCGCCGTGTTTGTAACGGCCGCGATGTTCCTGACGAACGTGCGTGCGCAGGTGCATGCGGGTGGAGTTGAACCAGCAGAAGAATGGTTTGCCCGCGGAGCGTTGGCGCTTCATGAAATCGATCGCGGCGGCGGAGGTTTCGTCGTCGATCGTTTCCATGCGCTTTTTGGTTAGCGGACCGGTGTCTTCGATCGTCTGTTTACCGACCTTGCCGAAGCGCTGATCTTCGGTGGGATCGTCCTTGTCGGTGGCTTTGCACCTGAGCACTCCGCGTGGTCCAAACTTTTTCACGTATGCAGGATCTTTCGGATAGTCCGGCAGTTCCGGCTCTTCTTCGGCGTTGAGGTGATAGAGGTTCCCGAGAAACTCGTCGAAGCCGTTGACGGTCGGTAATGTTTCGTTGCGATCGCCGACGTGGTTCTTGCCGAACTGTCCGGTGGCATAACCGAGGTTCTTGAGTAGACCACCGATCGACGGATCGAGCTGGCTCATGCCCATCGGCGCGCCGGGAAAACCAACCTTCGTGAGACCGGTGCGAATGCCGTGTTGTCCGGTCAGAAACGCGGCGCGACCGGCGGTGCATGATTGCTCGCCGTAGTAGTGAAGAAAGCGCAGGCCTTCTTTCGCGATGCGATCGATGTTGGGCGTCTCGAAGCCCATCAGGCCGTCGCTGTAGACGCTGAGGTTGGTGATGCCGATGTCGTCGCCGAAGATGACGAGAATGTTTGGTCTATCCTGCTGTGCTTTCTTGTTGGGCATAATTGCTCTCCTCTTGTTTCTTGTCGTATGAAGTCATATTTCTGCTTGGGTCACTCGTTGTGCTTCGGGACACCTCCACGTGCCGTCGAGCACTTCTTTACGCGGCCGGTACAGGCGGACTGTGTAGTTCCAGCCCGCCACGATCGGCAAACAATTCGGCACACCTGTTCCGCAGCCGCCGAACTGAATCGTGAATGAGCCGTCGGGGTTTGGTTTGGCTGTCAGGCTGTTTAATGAGTAAGCGTCGAGGTCGTTCTTCTCGAAGAAACCCTTGTCGTTGTAGACACTGATGGACCAGAAGCCGTCGACCGGTACGTCTCTGACTGTGACGCGGTGGACCGTCTTGCCGTCATTCGCTGCTGGATACTCGCTCCGATAGACAGCGGCATAGTCCGGATTTCCGCCCCAACCGATCGCGGTGGCAATCAGGTGTGCAACCGGGTCGACTTCTTCCTTCTTACCGAACTTAGTTTTTGATATGCCCAGTGAGGCGAGTGAGTTGAGCGCCGAGCGCACCTTGTCGCGCGAGGCGGCGTCCCAGGTCGGGGTTGCAAACGCGCCTTTGCTTGCTTGTTCGACTTCAATCTTGTCCTGGAGCGCATTCGCGGTTTTTACGTCGTCGGCGTCTTGTGGATCGGCGAGCGTGCGAACGATGATGAAGACGTAACGTGTTCCGACTTTGTCTTTCGAATAAGTGAAGCGCCCTGGCGCGTAGACCACTTCGGCCGTGTAGTGATCCTCAGACACGACCTGCATCGACATGAAACGCTTGCCACTATCCGGCAGCACGATCGTCAGCGGACCTGCGTCGAGATCAAACACACCATCGGAATAGATGGTGTCGCGGTTCATGCGCACTACTTCCTGCTTGTCTACGCCGGCGATCTCAGGTCGGTGTCTCAACTCGCCAAACGCGCCCGCGGCGACCGTCTTCGCGAAGTACATGTCGGTTTCGGCGCGGATGAAATTCTCTACGTTAACGGGAACTGTTGTTGCTGCCTGCTTTGGCGTGGTCATGGATAGATCACCTTCCAATCCTGTTTCATGTCGACAACCACCCACTTGCGTGCGATGGCTTCGTCCAGAGCACGATCTAGTTTTCCTATATGTGAATCGCGGTCGTAGGACCACTCGCGTTCGGCGTCGGTGTGACGGACGAGTCCCATGAAGCGCGCGGTCGTGCCGGCGGCGGTCCATTGGAGCATCTGCTGATCGCCGTCGGAGTTGCCGAAGGCGAAGATCGGGCGGCGGCCGATGAACTTCTGAATTCCGACCGGCTTGCCTGGTCCATCGTCGACAAATTCGATCTTCGCTTCGCGCATCAGCACCGGAATTCCGCTGCCGTTCATCTGAAACTTCGTGACGAAGCTCGTGCCGACAACCTGCTCCGGTGGAATGCCGTAAACCTTCTCCGCAAACGCGCGCATAAATTCGACCGTGCCGCCCGAGACGATGAACGCCTTGAAGTTGTTCGCGCGCAGGTAAGCGAGCAACTCGAGCATCGGTTGATAGACCAGGTCGGTGTAATGGCGTTTCTTCGTCGGATGTTTAGCGGTGACGAGCCAGGTAAAAACGGTGTCCGTGAACTCGTCGGTGGTCATCCCTGTATGCGTGACCATGATGATTTCAGCCAAACCTTTTTCACCGGATGCAAGCAGCGCTTTCAGATCGCCATCGAGCACGGATTTGAATGGCTGTTGGGTTTTCCACTCGGGATGATGAGGCGCGAGTGCTTTCACGCGGTCGAGGGCAAACGCGAATTGAAAGTAGATCGGTTGTTCTGACCAGAGCGTGCCGTCGTTGTCGAAGGTTGCGATACGTTGCGGAACGGGAACGAAATCAGGACCACCCTGCCTGGTCACGCGATTGACAAACTCGACGATCGCGCGTTTGTTTGGCCCATCGTTCCACGAAGGCAGCGGATCTCCCTGCGCGCGCGCGAGCGTTGCGACCGCCAATAAGAATGCAACTGTAAGAAGTGTGCGGCGCGATTGGTTCATTCGATGATCAGACTTTGACTGCGTGATTTGTTTCACCTGCCGGGTGGGCGACGTCCTGACGCTTGGCCCACGCCAGGTACACTCCCGATAAGACAAGGCTCAGGATCAGGTATAGAAAGATGACCGGCGTGGCGAGTTTCTGGTCGGGAAAATTGGCGTGCGCAATTGCCAGGGCTACTGCGGGATGGCGCGACGCGGTTGCCAACGCGAGCGTCGTACGATTGGCGGGTTCCGGCCCGCCAAGTAGATGACCAACGACGCACGCAACCAACGCGAAGGCACTGAGACCGAGAATAGTGCCATCGCCGATCAGCGACAACATCGGTCGCGCCATCCCGATCAGGACCGGTAACGCGCTCACAACCAAAAGACCCAGCGCGATCTTCGCCAGAGGGGACGCGATTCGATCGCCGAGTTTCGGCGCAAGCCTTCTGACACCGATCCCAACCAATAGCGGCAACAACACCGTCATGAGGACCAACGCGAACACCGAGCGCGCGCGCATCGCGAGTTGCACGCCGGTGAGCTTTTCGCAGATCTCCATCGTGAGCGGTATCAGGATCACAGACAGGGCCGCCGTCGCTGCGAGCAGGCCTATCGTGTAGCTTTCCGTGCCACCTGCTTTGAAAGCCTTGTTCGGGAAGATCGGTGGAATGGGCGAGACCGAGAGCGCGACGAGCGCGATCTTCACTGCCGGATTGAGATCGAACGCATAGCTGAGCGCGAGTGCGAACAGCGGCATCAACACATTCAACGACAGCAACGCACGAACAAGCTGCGCCGGACGGCGAAACAGGTACGTCACGTCAGCAAAGGTCGCTTTCAGCCCGATCGCGAAGACGCACAGGATGATGCTGATCTTCAGTATCAGCAGAAGTATTGCCGCCATGTTCATTCCCTAACTCAGTGCTCAAGTTCCACCATGAAATCTCTGCGCCTCTCTGCGTTCTCTGCAGAAAATCTGCCGTCAACACATTCACCGCAGAGAACGCAGAGATTCCGCAGAGTTCTAGTGCCGTCGAAAACACGCGAACCGTATGGTCCATAGACGGCGCCACCGCGCGCGTAAGTGCCCGTGCGGGGGTTATACGCCGCGAAGCCTCCTGCGCCGCCAGATGGACCATACACAGCGGCACCTCGCCCGAAGGCGCCGATGTAGGGGCTGTGCCAGCCTGCCGCTGGTGAGTACCCGCCGTAATAAAAAGCGCCGGTCGCTTTCTGGCGAAACAGATCGCTCTCTGTGTTGCTGACCCAGAGAAGTGACGTTCCAGCGACCGGCGCAAACACCGGCTCCCCTATGATTTGAATTAACTGGGCCGGTTCATGACTCACAAGTACCGCGGATGCCGCGGTTGCAGCTTGCTTCTTGAACATGTCTACTCTCCGGTAGCTCATCTCGGGAATAACGGTGTCACGATCATTCGCAGGCCGCAGTTCTCTGGTCCCCCTGCCGGACTCGTGGCCCAGCAACGTATGCCGCCGCCGAAACTCACCGGATGCCGGCCAAACTTCACCAGCTTCGAAACAGTGAAGTTGATCGGGACGCTCCAGTGGTTCGCGGTCCAGTCGTAGCTCGATTCTGTGTTGACGGTGTAAGTCCACGCGTCTCGCGTGTTGTAAGCGAGAAACGGTTGCAGAAACGTGGAGTTCACACTGGCGCGATCGTCGTCACCGGCAACGGACCAGATGTGGTTTGTCAACACACCGGAGGTCCACCCTTTGTTCTGTTTCAGAATGAGGAAAGTTGGACCAATGCCGAACTTCTCCGTTCCGAGAACGTCGTTTGTTGCCGTGGGAATCAGCAGGGCCGGACCAGCGGCCCAGATGAACCCCTTGTTCTCGGCGGGAGAGAAGAAAAAGCTCTGCGTGATGTCTCCCAATCCGCTTTGAGTTCCGGTGTTGGCGACGTTGTGCTGATGTATCACCGGCAGGATCGTGCGCGAGATCAGGTTCCACTTCGAATTCAACCGCAGGGGAACGACCGGCTGGATGTTCATCTGGTAACGCCAACCGGAACCGGTCCCCATGCCGAAATCAAAATTCGACTGAAACGGAAAACTGATCAGCGACGAGACGGGGTTCGACAGTTTCTTCGCCAACTCGTGCGCGTCCGTCTCGCTGCCGGCTTGATTCTGTGCGGCGCCGTTATCCGCGACCTGGCTTGCCGTTGGTCCAACAACGACAAAGACCAGAATCAGACTGAAGATGATTTGGGTAGTTCGCATTTGCATGACAATCACATCTTGCGAACACCCTGAAGCCGCGCCGGCTCCACGCCGTAGTTCTCGACTTCAACCGTACGGCCGTCGACCTTCACCTTCGCCGCATAGATCAACTGCCCGACGCCTTCCTCTCGGCCCTTCTTGTTTGGCTTGAGATCGAGGATGAGGATCCCGAAGGTGTAGTCCAGCGAGCGGCTCCCGGCGTAAGCTTCGAGAAACTGAACCGGCCGATCGCAAACGCCGATAATGCGCCGACCGCCTTCAATCGGCCGCGAACGAATCAGCTTCAAGTCGAAAAAGCCGACTCGTCTGACAAGCTGCACCTTCCCGATCGACTTTGCCTTCTCCAACGCTTTCAGCAGCGCGTCGTTTCCGCCTTCGATCAACAGCTTCGCGTACTCTTGCGTGTCTGCGTCGGAGGTGTAGCTGTTGATGTAGATGTTGAGGTTCATCGTGGAACCAGGACCGACCATTCGCATTCCGGCGCCGGCAGGCAGGACGCCTAACGCGGAGAATTGCTCGCCGTCGAATGCCTGAACCGGAACCGGCGGCACCAACAGCGACACGACGCAGAGCATGAATAGAGAGGAAAGGAGGATTGACTGTGCTCTTCGCACGGTTTTCTTAATCTTCATAGTCGTTGACCTCGATTTGTATGGTTGAGGGTTGCAGATTATTGAGAGAGGCGGAGGCAGTAAATCGCGTGGATTCGGTAATTTGTGCGTACCTCAACTTACGGCATCGCACATTCGTGGTAGGCGGAGTAAGTGTTACGTGGTAGGCGTTACAGCAACAGTTTGATCGTGCTGTCGACGACGACGTGCGGCGGGATTGTGAACAAAGCAACGACGACAAACGGTAGTAGTGCAGGAACTAATGGGCCGATCAGATCTCGTAGAGTGAAAGGAAGATCCCGCATTTCGTAGACGTTGGCAGCAACTCCGTAAAAGTCAGTGGTCGCGGAGAAGTCCGGTTGCTGGAGCACGTCAGGCTGCACGTGCGTGTTGCCGCTCAACCACTTCGCTTCAAACTCACGGCCCAATTGATTCGCCAGCAGACCGTACGTAAACACACCGCGTCTCCTCGTCTGCCGGAGTCGCGTCACAAACACAGTCAACGGACCGGCAAACAAAATGAGGATCACGATCCCGAGACCGATCATCAGGCCGCGAAAACTCAACAGGTTATCGCCGTGATACACAACGCGATCCGCAACAGCGCCCGCTGCTACCGCGCCCAAACCCAAGCTAATCAAGCGAAAGCCACGCAACGAAGTGCTGACAAATTTCAAACCGCCGGCTTTGTCAGGATGGCTCGGAAGTAGTTGCAGATCCATTCTCGCAACCAGGAGCAGGAAACGTCCCCAGAGAACGACGCGCCAAAGCCAGCCGAAGAAGAAGATCAACAGCAACGGCAGGCTGATGAACGAATGCCACCATCCGGCGAGAGAAAAATGAAGCGGACCGCTGCGTTGCCAGTTGGAAACGAGTGCGGGAGTAATGTAAGAGGACAACCCGATCACCGCGATATAGGCGGCGATAACTGCGATGACGTCGCCGTAAGAAGAATTGAGCAACCGGCGAGTCGACGCCACGGCCCGCTGATAGCGAGGAAGATCGGCGTCGGTGATCAGGCCGGTGACGACGAAGTGACGAACGATATGTTCGAGCCGTGGGATGCAGTCGGTTTCCGCAAGAATCAGCGCTGGGACTGCAACCAGGTAACGGGCATGAACGGCGATGTCGCGAACAAACCACCCCGCCGATCCATCGGCAAAGAGAATCGTCTGCGCAGTTGCCAA
>DATELZ010000240.1:0-16668 GCA_035276045.1 Pyrinomonadaceae bacterium
GAATCCTGTAATCCTGTAAGCATGGCTTGGACTTCGCTGTCTGAGAGTTCTGAGACCGCTTGCAGCATCTGCGCAATTTCTTCGAGTGTTTCGTCGCCGGCTTCCTGCGTCATTCGCTCAGCCAGGCCCGCAACGGTGGGCGCTTCAAACAAACTGCGCAGCGGCAGTTCGACCGGAAACACTTCGCGCAGCCTTCCGATCACTTGTGTTGCCAGAAGTGAATGCCCACCGAGGTCAAAGAAGTCGTCGTTGACCCCGACGCGTTCGAGTCCCAGCACGTTGGCCCAACACTCGGCGACTGCCTGTTCCAACGCCGTGCGCGGCGCGACATATTCGCGCTCGAGTTCCGGCCGTGCCTGGTCGGGAGCCGGAAGCGCTTTCCGGTTCACTTTTCCGTTAGGCGTCAGCGGCAAAGCGTCGAGGAAGACAAACGCCGAAGGGACCATGTAATCCGGCAACGTGGTAAGCAGAAAACTTCTCAACTCGCTCACCGTCGGGACGCTGCCGTCCGCCAGGACGATGTAAGCCACGAGGCGTCGCTTACCAGGCTCGTCTTCGCGCGCTAAGACAATTGTTTCACGGACCGCGGCATGGCTGTTCAAAGCTACTTCGATCTCACCCGGCTCAACCCGGAAGCCGCGGATCTTGACTTGAAAATCCATGCGGCCGAGAAACACGACATTTCCATCAGCCAACCAGCGTCCTAAATCTCCGGTGCGATAGAGACGTTGACCCGGCTCCTGGCTAAAGGGATCCGGAACAAACTTTTCCGCAGTCAGGTCCGGACGGCCAAGATACCCGCGCGACACGCCGGCGCCTCCGAGAAACAGCTCACCCGACACGCCGATTGGCACGGGCTGCAAACGCGGATCGAGAATGTAAACCTGCGTGTTGTAAATCGGCTTGCCCACCGCCGGACGCTCCGGCCACTCAGCTACCGACAACGGCATCTTCAATTCTGTAACGACGTGAGTTTCCGATGGTCCATACTCGTTGTGCAGCGTGCATTCGGAAAGTTCCGTGAACATCCGGGACAGCGAGCGCGTGATCTGTAACTGCTCGGAACCGGCGATTACCTTCCTGAGCGAAGCGGTGATTCGCTCGTTGGCGCAGAAGCCTTCGGCGAGTTGTTGCAGCGCGACTGCGGGAATGAACAGGCGATCGATTTCCTGGTCCACCAATACCCGAGCCAGGCCGGCAAGATCGCGGCGTTCTTCTCCGGTAATCAACACGACCGTTCCACCCGAACCCCAGGTGGAAAACATATCCTGGAACGACACGTCAAAACTCAACGAGGCGAATTGCAACGTGCGCCCGCCCGGCGGCAGATGTGTTTCGCAGAATTGCCACTCGAGGAGATTGCGCACTGCGCGATGATGCATCGCGATGCCCTTCGGCTTGCCGGTCGAGCCGGAGGTATAGGTGACGTAAATGAGATTGTCTGAAAATGTTCTCGCAGCCGGATTGTGCGCGGGCCTTTCGGCGACGATGGACCAATCGGAGTCAAGCAGCACGACCGGCATCGGAGTCTCCGCCAGTTCCCTGCTGAACAACTTCTGACTCAACATGACACGCGCCCTGGTGTCTTCGAGCATGTAGGCGATGCGTTCGCGCGGATAGGCCGGATCGAGTGCGACATATGCGCCGCCCGATTTCATCACCGCCAATACACTCACCATCATCTCGATCGAACGCTCGAGCAGAATCCCGACAAATACGTCAGGACCGACGCCCAACTCCGTTAGATAATGCGCCAGTTGATTCGCCCGCTCGTTCAGCTCGCGGTAAGTAAGCCTGGTGTCTTCGAAGACCAGCGCCACCGCTTCAGGTGTTCGCTCGACCTGCTCTTCAAACATGCGATGGATGCATTGATCGGTCGGATAGACATGGCTCGTGGCGTTCCAGTCATGAACCAGTTGCCGTTCTTCGTCATGGTCCAACAGGGGCAGGTGTGACAACCGGCGATCGGGTGTCGCTACGATGCCGGCCAACAGGTTCTCAAAGTGTCCGGCCATGCGGGCAATCGTCGCATCGTCAAACAGATCGGTGTTGTACTCGAATCCGAAATTGATGCCTTCTTCGGTTTCGTCCACCATCATGAGCAGATCGAATTTCGAGGTGCCGCTTTCGACGTCAATGCCTTCCAGCAAAAGATCCGGCAGGCGCAAACGGCTCCCAGTGATGTTGCGCACAGTGAAAAGCACCTGGAAGAAGGGCGTGCGTCCGAGATTTCGTTCAGGCTGCAACTCCTCGACCAGTTTTTCAAAAGGAAGATCCTGGTGCGCGTACGCATTCAGGGCCGTGTCGCGCACGCGTTGCAACAACTCAGAGAAACGTGGATCGCCTGAGAGATCTGTGCGCAACACGAGCGTGTTGATGAAGAACCCGATCAATCCCTCGATCTCACGATAGTTCCGATTTGCGATCGGCGAGCCGACGCTGATGTCCACTTGGGACGTATATCGATGCAGCAAAACCTGAAACGCCGCGAGCAAGGTCATGAACAGCGTCACACCCTGTTTACGACTCAGCTCCTGCACAGACTCAGCCAGTGAATCACGCAACCTGAACGCTTGATGAGCGCCTTTGAACGTCTGCACGGCAGGGTGCGGTCGATCAGTCGGCAGCTCGAGCGTGGCGACGCCGTCGAGTTGCGTTCTCCAATAGTTGACGTGGCCGGCGAGCGTGTCGCCTTGTAATAAGTTGTTTTGCCAGTGAGCGAAGTCGGCGTATTGAACCGGAACTTCGGGCAACGGCGAAGGCTGGCCCGCGGCAAACGCTTGATAAAGCGCGCCGATCTCCTGAAGGAATATGCCGATGGACCACGCGTCAAAAACGATGTGATGCATGGTCAACAAGAGAACGTGCTGTTGCTCATCCAGGCGCAAAAGGATGGCGCGCATCATTGGTCCCTGCTGGAGATCGAACGGCCGCCGCGCTTCTTCGAGGGCCAGGCGGCGCGCTTCCGCTTCGCGCTCGTCGTCCGGCAGGGTTTGCAGATCGCGCAATTCCAGCGGTTGGGGTGCAGGGTCGTTGATCACCTGCACGGTCTTTCCCCGGCGCGTCGTGAAAGTTGTGCGCAGCACTTCATGACGCCGCACAATCTCGCTCAGGCTTCGTTCCAGCGCGTTGTGGTCCAGGACGCCGCTGAGACGCACAGCGTACGGAGTGTTGTAGGCGATGTTTGCCGGGTCGAGTTGTTCCAGGAACCAGAGTCGCTGCTGCGCGAACGAAAGTGGCAGATCCTCATCCCGCGGAATGGGCCGAAGCTCGGGCAGGTTGCTCGTCGGCGCCGTCGTTTTGGCGTGGTCCACGCTTTCAGCAAGACCCGCGACGGTTGGGGTCTCAAAAATATTTCGCAACGGGATCTCGACCGCGAAGGCATGCCGCACTTGCGAGATGACTTGCGTCGCCAGCAACGAGTGACCGCCCAGTTCAAAGAAATTATCCGAGATGCCTACGCGATCGACTCCCAACACCCCAGCCCAGATCTCCGCCATCGATGTTTCCGTCTCGGTACGCGGCGCGAGATACTCCGCTTCCGATCGCGAACGCTGCTCCGGCTCCGGTAAGGCCCGCCGATCGACTTTTCCATTCGGCAGTAACGGCAAAGCATCGAGCATCACGAACGCCGCGGGCATCATGTATTCCGGCAAACGATCGTGCAGGAAAACGTGCAGTTCGTGAGGCGATGGCCCACCTGGACCACTGACGAGGTAAGCCACCAGTCGTTTATCGTCCGGGCCACTCTCTCTAACGATTACGACAGCTTCGCGAATGTCGGGATGAGCAGTCAGCGCCACTTCAATCTCGCCCAGCTCGATACGCGAACCGCGAATCTTTACCTGGTGGTCCACGCGCCCGAGAAATTCGAGTTCTCCGGAAGCCGTATAACGCGCCCGGTCGCCGGTTCGATACAGTCGCGCGCCCGGCTGCCGGCTGTGCGGATGGGGTTTGAATTTGTCGGCGGTGAGATCAGGCCGGTTGAGATAACCGCGCGCCACACCAGCGCCGCCTATGTACAACTCTCCTGGCGCGCCAATCGGAACGGGTTGCATCTGATCGTCGAGCACGTAGGCCTGCATATTCGGTAAAGGCTTGCCGATTGTCGGTTGTGCCTTTTCGTTTGCAATGCGTTTGGCAGTGGCGTCGACGGTGCACTCAGTTGGTCCATAGACGTTATAGGCGCTCGTGCTCTGCCGCCGGGCCAGAGTTCGCCAGAGATCCTGGCTCACTGCTTCGCCGCCGACTAGTAACGTCCCTGGATACGAGGTCGCGCCTTCCGCCCATGACGATTGAACTAACAAGCTCAGTTGTGACGGCGTGCAATCAAAAACGTCGATTTGATGGTGCTGGAGATAAGCATGAAGCGCCTGACCATCGCGACGGACTTCTTCCGGCAGGATCTCCAGTGCGTGCCCGCTCAGCAGTTGAACGATCTGCTTGATAGACGAGTCGAACGCGAGCGGAGCATTCAGGCTGACGCGCAGGGTGGTTTCTGTTGGTCCATAAACCTCCTGCTGCAAGGCGAGCGCGAGGTTCACAACCGAGCGATGTTCGATCATCGCGCCCTTTGGTTGGCCCGTGGATCCGGAGGTGTAGATCACGTAAGCGAGATTACCCGGTTCGATGTTCGACTCCGGTTTCGTATCGTTCTGTTGTTCGAGGTGCTGCCGTTCGGCGTCGAGACAGACCACTTCGCTTGTTTGATCTGCAAGCAGAGCTTTCAGCGTGCTATGACTGAGCACGAACTTCGCCTGCGCGTCCTCGATCATGTAGTCCAAACGCTTCCTTGGTTGCATCGGATCGAGCGGGACATAAGTGCCGCCGGACTTCCAGATGCCGAGCACCGCCACCAGCATGTCAATCGAGCGTTCGAGACAAACGGCCACGCGCGTCTCAGCGGCCACGCCGCGCGCGCGCAGGTAATGGGCCAGTTGATTTGAGCGGCGATCGAGTTCACGGTAATTCAAACCGTCTCCGGCAAAGCTCACGGCCGGCGCCTCGGGAGTGCGTTCCGCCTGCGCGGCGAACAATTCAGGAAGGCATTGGTCGAGGTGGAAATCTTTTTGGGTATCGTTCCATTCGCCGAGCAGTTGTTGCCGCTCAAGTTCGCCGAGAAGTCTCAACCTGCTGATGCGAAGATCAGGAGCTTGCAGACTGTGTTCGAGCAGGGTCTGGAACTGGCGAGCAATGACTCTGATGCTCTGCTCGGAAAAGATCGCGGAATCGTAACCAAACTCCAGCCTGGCATCTTTGTCTCCTGCCCCGGTCGCCTTCACGCATGACAATGTGAGTTTGAAGCGTTCAGTGCACGAATGCGTTTCGAGCACCCTGAACGTCAAATCGCCGGCGCGTTCTGCTTCCGGCAACTCCTCGAAACTAAAAGCGATTCCCGCAGTGTCGCCCGCAGTGTCATTCGAGCCAGGCGTGAAATACTCCTGCCACTCCAACGCTTCCGTAAGCGTATCGTCGACCTGGCGCACTATCTCGCCCAACTGAAAGTCTGCGCCCAAGAAGCCCTGCACTGGCAACCACTTCTCATACAAACCGATCGCTTCGTGCATCTCTTCGTACACGCGGCCGTCGCAGCGAAAGCTCATGGCGACATCGGGCTGATTCGTTATTCGAGACATGAACGTTTGCCAGCACGCAAGCAGAAATCGCTCGACTGAAACATCGTGACGGCCGGCAGCCGCGCTGATGGCTTCCCAATCGCTGGTCTCCGTCCAAAGCGCCGGCTCGAAATCACTTGTTTCCGCAGCTTTGATTTCGCACGGATTTTCGAGCGGCAACGAGATGGCGGCAATCTCGCTCAGGCTGCGTTTGCGCCAGAACTCCAACCCCACCTGCGCTTCATCCCCGGCCAACAATTCATTCTGCCATTCGGCAAACTGAACGTATTGAACGCTCTCCTCAGACGGCGTTCCGGCATAACACCGGGCGATCTCGCGCGAGAGATTCACCAGCGATCGCAAATCAGCGCATAACGAAGGAAGAGTCAGAAGCAACAAATGCCGGTTCGGAGCAAGACAAACCAGCGTGCCGCGCAGAGTTGGACCATCATTCGGATCGAAAGCCGCGCGGCGATCCTCATCAAGCAGACCGGACAGCGGTTGCGCATTTGATCCACTCAGATCTATGCGCCGCCAGGCCGGTTCACTGTGATCGCCGATCACCTGCACCGGCAGTTTCATTCCCGCAAGTGAAGAGAATCTTGTACGCAGGATTTCATGGTCCATCGCGACCTGCGTCAGCGCTCGCTTGAGCGCATCTGTCGCTAACGGGCCTTCAATCCCGATTACCGCCTGCGCTTTGTACGCAGGGCGGCCCTGCCCTTGCAGCAGCCAAAGTCGTTTTTGCTGCGGCGACAGTCGAAAACCTTGAATGACTTCAGCTTGCATCTAGTCAGCTCCACCGGGACTGGAAACACCTGGTCCATACGCATCAGCCATGGCCACCAGAATCCTGCGACTGCCTGAAAAAGGCTTGCGACCATGGGCTACAAACATGTTGTCGAGCATCAGCACATCTTTCGCCTGCCACGGAAAAGTGACGGCCACGTGGCGATAGCATTCGCGAATTTCTTCGATGATCGAATCGTCGATCCGCGAGCCGTCGCCGAAGTAAGCATTGCTCGGCAACTCTTCTTCACTAAACAAATCGAGCAATGAGTCACGGACGGCTTTGTCGAGTCCCGCCACATGAAACAGGTGGGCCTGGTTGAACCAAACGGCTTCGCCCGTGTCCGGGTGATGAGCGATCGCCTGGCAAACGTGCCGCAGCCGCAGACGATTGTTGTCCTTCCACGTGTACTCCATGCCGAACCGGCGACAGTGATCTTCAACCACATTCTGGTCGTCGGTTTGAAAAGCAGTTTGCCATGACAGGCCAACGCCCTCGCCGAAGTTCCTGACGTACATCACGTTCCGGTTGATGAATTGCTCTTTGATACGTGGATCGAGGCGTTGGAACACTTTTCGATTATCGGCGATTGGTGTTTCGCCCCCCGTGGCTGCCGGTTGCAGGCAGAAAAACCAGATCTTGCGCGGCCAAACGTGGTTCTTGGAGTTCTCACTATGAAAGGGGATGTAGTGGTCCGCGGGATACTCTGTTGAGGTATAGACCGCCTCCGTCAACCTCGTTCGCGGCGTGTGCTGGTCCAGGTAATCAATCAGGTTCGGCGAGAAGGCCCGAACTAATTGTTCAAACTTCCACTCCTGCGCGATCTCGAAATCTCTGAAGAGCACGCCGCCATGCCTGATCAAATTACGCTCGATAAAATCGAGATTGTCGCGGACCCAATCGACCAGATCGACTTCATCACCCTGCGGATAAAGGACCAGCGGCAGTTCCTCGTCAGGCGACAAATACTCCTGCCGCACCAGCGACTCGCGTGACACGACAACAGCCTGCGGCTTCAAACTTCGATTAAAAGTAGGCTTGGACATCGACGCTGTTTGTTTGCGTTGTTAGTAGAGGTCGCCGTTGGTGTCGACTTCGAGATTTGTGACCGAACCGGACATCGCCACGAGGATCTTTCGCGGCCCGGCAAACGGCGCTCGACCATGCGCCACTCGCATATTGTCAATCATGAGAATGTCGCCGGGTTTCCAGGGGAAGGTGATCGCGGCCTGTCGATAGGCTTCACGAATCTCAGCAATCACCGAAGACTCAATCGCCGAACCATCGCCGTAGTAAGCATTTCGCGGAAACTCATCTTCCGTCTTCTCTGAAAGCAGAAACTCACGGATCTGCGCATTCAAAGTCGAGGCATGAAACGCGTGCGCCTGATTAAACCAGACCGTCTCGCCGGTTTCGGGATGTTTGATCACGGCCTGGCGCACCTGTCGCGTCTTCAACCGGCCGTTATTCCATTCAAATTCGACATTAGCAGCGCGGCAATAGGCAGCAACCTCATCTTTATCGTCGGTATGGAAAACGTGTTGCCATGGTAGATCGAGCCCATCGCCAAAGTTGCGCACGTACATCACCTTGCGTTGTATGAAGCGCTCGCGGATCTTCGCGTCGAGCAGCTCGAACACTTTACGACTGAACGCGATGGGCGTCTCACCACCTTGTTGCGCCGGCTGCTCGCAATAAAAGTAAACGCGACGCGGCCACGTGTGCGCATACGACATCTCGTTGTGCAGTTGGATCCATTGGTCCGCCGGATATTCCGTCGACGTATAGATCCTGTCCTGCAAATGCGTGCGCGGCGAGGAAGGCTCACTGTAATCGAGCAACTCCGGTGAAATTGCCGTCGTAAACTTCCTGAACTCCGACATCGACGTCACACCAAAATCACGAAACAGCAACGCGCCATGTTTCGCCAACTGCGTCTCGATAAACTGTGGATTATCTTTCGCCCAGCCTGCGAGATCGACGTCTTCCCCATCAGGACGAACGACAAGCGGCAGCAGCTCACCGGGATGCAGCAGTTCAGCCTGGACCAGGTTGACGCTGGAATGTTTGCTCGCCTGTGGGCGCAACCCTTTGAACTTTTGGAAGTTCGCGTTTTTGAGTTTGCGCTTCGCCACCGCCTGAGCTTCTCGCTCAGCTTCGGTCAGGTATTCGAGTGCGTTCAGACGCTGCTCCGGTTGGGCCACGATGTTCTGCAACAGCGTCACAAAGTGTTCGTGCATGCGGTGTATCCGATCCGCATCGAAGAGATCGGTGCTGTAGGTCCACATGCCTGTCAGGCTCTCCGCGCCATCCCACATGAACAGCGACAGATCGAACTTAACTTCGGTGAAGTCCAACGGCAGTTGACTCAATTGCAGTTCGGGCAGTTGTGGCGGTTGCGGAGCGCTATTGTTGAAGTTGAAAACCACCTGGAACAAGGGCGAGTAACTCAGGTTCCGTTCCGGCTGCAACTCCTCGACCAATTTCTCCAGCGGCATCTCCTGGTGCGCGTAAGCGCCGAGCGCAGTCTGCCGCACGCGCGCCAGCAGTTCAGGGAAAGTGGGATTACCAGACAGGTCCGTGCGCAACACGAGCATGTTGATGAAGAAACCGATCAGGGCTTCAGTCTCGAGACGCGTGCGGTTGTTTACGTCCGCGCCCACGACGATGTCTGTCACTCCGGTATAACGAAACAACAAAGCCTGAAAAGCCGCCAGCAACGTCATGAAGATGGTGGCGCCTTCACGACGACTCAACTTCTTCAGATCCTTTGTCAGTTCTGGTCCAATGGTGAAGGTGTGCCGGTCTCCACGAGAACTCTGCACTGCGGGCCGGGGACGATCCGACGGCAACTCGAGCAATGCCGGCGCGCCTTCCAAACGTGGTTTCCAATAAGCAAGCAGTTTCGCAAACGCCTCACCCTGCAACCATTCACGCTGCCAGTGAGCATAGTCGGCATACTGCACCGGGAGTTCCGCCAGCGGCGCAGGCTGATCCGCGCGAAATGCCTGGTACAACTGGACCACTTCACGCAGGAATATTTCCAACGACCACGCATCGCCGACGATGTGGTGCATCACCAACTGGAGCACGTACTCGTCATCTGCCAGCTTGATCAGACCGGCGCGCATCAATGGACCTACGGCAAGATCGAAAGGACGTTTCAGCGCCGCCAGGCAAACCTGTTTGGTTTCACGTTCGCGCGCCTCGGCATCGATGTCACTCAGATCGATGACCGACAGTGCCAACTCATTTTCCGGCAATGCGTGTTGCACCGGTCCACCGTTCGAGTTGAGCTTGAACACCGTCCGCAGCACTTCATGACGCCGCACCACCTCGCTCAGGCTCTGCTGCAACGCAGGTATGTCGAGAAAGCCCTGGAGCCGAACAGCCACAGGCAGGTGATACGCGACATTGTTCGGTTCGAACTGATCCAGGAACCACAAACGCTGCTGCGCGAACGAAAGCGGCAGATCCTGATCTCTGGGAACCCTTTCCAATGGTGGACCAACAACGCCGTGGTCTTCCTTCAAAGCGGAATCGATCACCTGCGCCAGGCCCGCCACAGTGGGATTGACGAACAGTTCTCGCAAAGGCAACTCGAGGGCAAACGCATTTCTGATACGAGTAATGACTTGCGTCGCCAGCAGCGAATGACCGCCGAGTTCGAAGAAATCGTCATGCGGCCCGACCGCTTTCTGATCGAAAACGTCGGCCCAAATGTTTGCGAGCATGTCTTCGACCGGCGTTCGCGGCGCTATCTCTGTTCGTTCTTCTTCATCAGAGTCGCCCGGCAATGGCAGCGCGCGCCGGTCGATCTTTCCGTTGGGCATCAAAGGAAACTCGTCGAGGATCACGAACGCAGAAGGAACCATGTAATCCGGCAACTTGTCTTTCAGGTAAACGCGCAGCTCGCTCTTCGGAATCGAGGTGTCAGCCGCGAGGTAAGCGACCAGTTGCTTGTCTTCCGCGTGTTCGCCGCGCACTAAAACCACGGCTTCTTTCACCGCCGGGTGCATGGCGCAGGCGAGTTCTATGTCGCCGAGTTCGATGCGGAAGCCACGCACCTTCACCTGGTAATCGCGGCGGCCCTGAAACTCCAGCGTGCCATCGTTTCGAAAACGCGCCATATCGCCTGTGCGATACAGCCGCGCGCCTGGCTCGGAGCTGAAAGGATTTGGCACGAAACGTTCAGCGGTGAGATCCGGACGCTGGAAATAACAGCGGCCGACACCGTCACCACCGACATATAACTCTCCCGAACTTCCGAGAGGGACCAGTTGCAGTCGCTGGTCCAGCAGGTAAATTTCCGTGTTCGCGATTGGCTTTCCGATCGATACCGGGTCGTCAACCTCATCCGCATTGCTCATCAGGTGCGTAGACGTGAACACGGTACACTCGGTTGGACCATAACCGTTGAGCAGACGCATCGTGTGAGCAGCCTGCAAAACTCGCCGCACATGGTCTGGCGACAACACATCACCACCTGCCATCAGGTATTTCAACGATCCGAGCGCGCCCGGATGATAGTCAGCCATTTGATGAAACAGTCCCGCAGTCAACCAAAGAATGGTTACCTGCCGCTGGGCCAACACTGCGGCCAACTCCTCCAGTGAAGGTGGCTGCGGCGGCATCACGACGAGGCGCGCTCCGTTTAGCAGACAGGGCCAGATTTCGAGCGTCGAGGCGTCGAACGACATCGGCGCCAATTGCAGAAAAGTTTGATCCGCAGTGAGAGGCGCCCAGTTTGTGTTCTTGCAGAACCTGATTATGTTTCGCTGCGTGAGACTGACGCCCTTGGGTCTGCCGGTTGAACCGGACGTGTACATCACGTAGGCGAGATTGTTGCTGCTGAGGTTGCTGCGGTCAGGATTCGCGTTGCTCTCGCGCGCGATGCGTGCTGTGTCTGAATCGACGAATACAACGCGGGCTGTGTTCTCCGGCAGTTTGGATAGCAGTGCGTCCTGCGTCAGCAATACTTTGGGTTGCGCCTCGTCGAACATCGCGCTGAGACGCTCTTGCGGATAAGCCGGATCGAAAGGCACGTAAGCGCCGCCGGCTTTGAGAATGCCGATCACTCCGGCGATCAATTCGACCGAACGTTCTACACACAACCCGACCAGCGTATCAGGCCCTACGCCCAACTCGATCAGGTAGTGCGCAAGCTGATTCGCTTTTTCGTTTAGTTGCCGGTAGGTAAGACGCGTATTTTGGAATTCAACCGCGATGGCGTCAGGGTTGAGCGCGGCCTGCTCTTCAAATACTTCTGCAATTGATTTGTCGCGCGGAAACTCAACTATATTGCGGCCCCATTCCAGCAACTGGCGTTGCTCTTCGCCGGCCAACAGGTTCAACTCAGAAAGTGGCGACGACGGATCGGCAACGGCGGCGTCGATCACGCTGACAAAGTGATCTGCGAAACGCTCGATCGTCGCCGGTTCGAACAGATCGGTGTTATAGACGATCGTTGCCACCGTCTGTTCGCCGCTTTCCGACGCGAGGAGAAGCAGGTCAAACTTCGCCGTTTCATCCGGCAATTCGATCGCGCTGACGTCGAGACCCTGAACGTTAATCTGACCGGGCAGCACATTCTGAAAGGCAAACATGACCTGGAACAGTGGCGTGTGGCCCGGATCGCGCGGGACCTGCAACGCGTCTACGAGTTTCTCAAACGGCAGGTCCTGATGATGATAGGCTTCCAGCGTCACTTCGCGGACGCGGTGCAGCAGTTCGCTAAAACTTGGATTCCCGGACAGACTGGTTCGCAGAACGAGGGTGTTGACGAGGAACCCGATCAATCCTTCGATCTCCGGCCGGTTTCGTCCCGCGATCGGGGTGCCGACGATCACATCCTCCTGGCCCGTGTGCCGAAGCAGCAAGACCTTGAACGCGGCGAGCAACGTCATGAACATCGTCACGCCGTTTTGCCGGCTCAATTCCTTAAGCCGCTCGCTTGTCTCGGCAGACAACTCGAGTTTGTGCTGAGCGCCGCGATACGTTTGCACCGGTGGACGGCGCCGGTCCGCAGGAAGCTCCAACAGCGGCAGTGGTTGCTGCAACTGTCGTCGCCAGTAAGTTAGCTGTTGCTCCAAAACATCGCCGGTCAGATAACTCTTCTGCCAGCTTGCGAAATCTGCGTACTGGATCGGCAGTGCCGGCATGGCGGGCTGCACGTTGCTCGCGAATTCGGCATAGAACGTAGTTAACTCACGCACCAGGATGCTCATGGACCAGCCATCGCTCACGATATGGTGCATCGTGACCAGCAGCAGATGGTCCTGCTCGCTTAACCGCCACAAGTGAGCGCGCAGTAACGGTCCGACAGCCAGATTGAAAGGCGCTTGTGATTCAGTTCTCAACAGCCGTTGAGCTTCTGCTTCACGTTGGGCGTCCGGCACGCCGCTCAAGTCAGTGAACTCGAGCGCCATCGCCGGTTCCGGCGCAATCACCTGGACCACCCGGCCATTCACGTTGGTAAACGTGGTGCGCAATGCTTCGTGACGCCGGAGGAGTTCAGTAAAACTCTGTCCGAGAGCGGTAGCGTTCAACGAGCCGCCAAGTCGGAGCGCCGTCGACATGTTGTAGGTCGAGCTGTGAGGATCGAGTTGATTGAGAAACCACATTCGTTCCTGCGCGAACGAAAGCGGCAGTTCTGCTTCTCTCGACACCAGCAACATGGGCGGCGTCTCTATCTCTCGACCGGCATTCCTTTCGCTTTCGATCTGCGCCGCGAGGCCCGCGATAGTGGGAGTGATAAAAAGATTTCGCAACGGCAGGTCAACGCGAAATGTTTCTCGCACGCGCGACATCAAGCGAGTGGCAATCAACGAATGGCCGCCCAGATCGAAGAAGTTGTCGTTGACGCCAATGCGATCGATTCCGAGCACGTCGGCCCAGAGCGAAGCAAGCAACTCTTCTCCCTGCGTGCGCGGCGCAACGTAAGCTTCCTTCGCAGCCGCAAACGTGAGATCCGGTTTCGGCAGGGCGCGCCGGTTGAGTTTTCCGCTCGGCGTCAACGGAAGTTCCGGCAGGAAAATAAAAGCCGCAGGCGTCATGTGCTCGGGCAGGTGCTGCATGAGATGGCCGCGGAGATCGGCGGCAACCAACTCGGAATCCGGTGCTGCGAGGACGTAAGCGGCCAACGCTTTCTCACCGGCTCGCGCTTCATGGGCCATCACAATGGCCTCGCGCACTGCCGGATGACGCCGCAGTAGTGCTTCAACCTCGCCTAACTCAACGCGATAGCCACGTATCTTTACCTGTTGATCGCTGCGACCGAGGAACTGCAGGTTGCCGTCAGCCTGATAGCGAACTAGATCGCCGGTGCGATACAACCGCGCACCCGCTTGAGACCCAAACGGGTTCGGGACAAACCGCGCCGCCGTAACCTCTGGCCGATGCAAATATCCGCGCGCCAGGCAATCGCCACCGAGATACAACTCTCCCGCAACGCCAGGCGGAACCAGTTGCATTCGCGCGTCAAGCACATAGCACTGCGTGTTCGAGATGGGACGGCCGATGGCCGGCAACTCAGGCCATTCAGCAGTTGGACCATTGAGGCTGAGAGCAGTGGTCAGGTGGGTCTCTGATGGTCCGTAGTGATTATCGAGAACGGCATCGTCGAGTTTTCCGATGAACGAACGAATGGCCGGAGTGATCTTTAGTTGTTCGCCGGCTACCAGCACCTGGCGCAGGTTGGCGGGTACAACATTCTCGGCTTCGGCAGCCTGGGCGAGGTAATGCAGCGCCACGTACGGCACGAACAATCTCTCGATTCGCTCTTCGATCAGAGTGTTCAGCAGTTGTCTCGAGTCGCGGCGCGTATCTTCGTCGACGAGGACGAGTGTGCCTCCGGAGCACCACGTCGAAAAGGTTTCCTGGAATGAGACGTCGAAGCTCAACGATGCGAATTGCAATGTGCGCGGTGACGCCGCCGAGTGATCGGTCTGCCATTGAATCAGGTTTACCAGCGCGCGGTGAGGCATGGCGACCGCTTTGGGCGTGCCGGTCGAACCGGAGGTATAGATGACGTAAGCCAGGTTTTCCGAGTGCGTAATGTTCTGAGGATTTTCTTCGCTTTCGTTGCCGATGGCTTCTGCCTGTTCCTCGAAACACACCACTCGAGCACCGGTCTCGGGCAGTCGATCAAGCAGACGCCGCTGCGTCAGCAGCACTTGTACTGCCGCGTCTTCGAGCATGAACAACACGCGTTCCTGCGGATACTCCGGATCCAGCGGCAGGTAGGCAGCGCCGGCTTTCAACGTTCCGAGCACGCTGACCAGCATCTCGATTGAGCGGTCCATCATGACGCCGACTCTGGAGTCTGGGCCAACGCCCAATTTTCTCAGGTAGTGGGCCAACTGGTTGGCGCGTCGATTCAACTCTCGATAGCTGAGACTATCCGCGCCGAACACCAGTGCTACTTCAGCCGATGTCTTCTCGGCTTGCTGTTCGACGATTTCGTGAATACAACGTTCGCGTGCGAAGACTGACGCCGTCTCGTTCCACTCGACGAGAAGCTGATGTTCTTTTTCGTGGCTGAGAAGTGGCAGGGCGTTAATGCGTTCAGCGGGAGCGTTTGCAATGCCTTCGAGCAACACCTCGAAGTTGGCGACCATTCCCCTGATGGTTGACTCCCCAAACAGATCCTCGCTGTAGCCGAGCATTCCATGAAGTTGGCCTTCGTGCTCCCACATCAGGCACTCCAGTTCAAACCTTGTCGCACTGCCGGGAAATTCCTGTTGCGTGAGCGTGAGATCGGGCAGCTCCAATCTTTGCGAAGGCGCATTCTGCAACGCGAATAAGACCTGAAACACCGGACTGTGGCTGAGATCTCGATCGGGTTGTAATACCTGGACCAGCTTTTCAAATGGCGTGCGCTGGTGCGCGTACGCGCCGAGTGCTGTTTCGCGCACGCGCGCGAGCAGTTCAGTAAATGTGGGTGCGCCGCCGAGATCGACTCTGATGGCGAGCGTGTTGACGAAGAAGCCGATCAGATCTTCAAGTTCAACTCGCTGGCGATTCGCGATCGGAGTGCCGACGATGATGTCTTCCTGACCTGTGTAGCGATGCAGCAACGTTTGAAATGCTGCGAGCAAGGTCATGAACAGAGTCGAACGGTGAGTGAGACTCAGGCGGTTCAGCTTGCCGGTCAGGTCCGGCGACAAATCGAAAGTGATACTGCCGCCGCGATAGCTCAATTGCGGTGGACGAGTGTGATCCGCGGGCAACGCGAGGACCGGCAATGGTCCGGCGAGTTGGCGGCGCCAATAGTCGAGTTCCTTTTCGTTGACTTCGTCCTGCGACTGGTGGCGTTGCCAGTAAGCAAAGTCGGCATACTGGATCGGAAGCTCAGGCAAAGGTGACGGGCTGTCTGTTACGAAGGCTCGATAAAGAGTTGACAGTTCACGAACGAGCACGCCGAACGACCATCCATCCGTCACGATGTGGTGCATCGTCACGAGCAGCACGTGATCTTCGTTCCCGAGCTTAAGGAGTTTCAAGCGGAACAGTGGTCCATGTTCCAGGTCTAAGGGCAGTTGCGCGCCGGCAGTGCATTCCTCGATCGTTGCCGCTTCACGATCGCTATCCGGCAGTGCGCTCAGATCGATGAGCGGAAGCTCGACATTCAACGACGAGTGAATCACTTGTGCCGGTTCGCCGTCGTCGTCCACGAAAACGGTTCGCAAAACTTCATGACGCCGCACGATCTCGTCGAACGTCTTGCGCAGCGCTTGAATGTTCAGGTGGCCTGTCAGCCGGATGGCCTGAGAAATGTGATATGCCGCCGCTGTCGGTTCGAGTTGTTCGATGAACCAGAGCCGTTGCTGCGCGAACGATAACGGTAAAGCCTGCTCCCGCGTCGCCCGCTCGATCGCCGGCGCTAACACGACGCTGCCGCCACTCAACTCCGCCTCTACCAGCGCTGCAAACTCCGCCAAGCGCGGCTGCTCAAACAGGTGCCGCAACGGCACTTCCACTTGAAACGTATCCCGCACTCGCGCCAGTACCTGCGTCGCCAGCAACGAATGACCACCCAACTCAAAGAAGTCGTCCGTCGCACCCACGCGCGCGACCCCGAGAACCTCGCGCCACAAGCCCGCCACGAGCTCCTCTACCGCTCCGCGCGGCGCGACATACTCCGTTTCACTTGCCGCTGCCGTCACCGCCGGCAAGCGCGAGCGGTCCACCTTGCCGCTACTCAACAACGGCAACGTCTCCAGCCTCATAAACACCGTCGGCACCATGTACACCGGTAACCGT
>DATELZ010000241.1:0-35208 GCA_035276045.1 Pyrinomonadaceae bacterium
GTCGCGTCGCCGCGTCGCTGCGTCCCCCTGTCTCCGTGTCTACGCATGATCAGGGCTGGCCGACTGGGATGCGTTGACTGGTGACGGTGACGGCGATCGGCTCGGTGCGGCGATTGCCATCACGCAGGTATTCGTTAGCGAGATCCCGCAGCGTCTGGTCGACGTCGTTGTTTTGTGAGATGCGCAGCAGTTCGTTTCTCGCTTTGTTGCTGCGAATGCGCGAGAGACTGTCGAGACACGTCCGCCGGGTTTCATCATCCCTCGTGCGCGCAAAGATGCGCGCCGTCGCCGCCGCTGCGCTGCTGTCAGCCTGCGCGCCATGAGTGGCGATGAAGCGCAATGAAGTTTTCACGTCGTCGAGGTTCCAGGTGATGTCGACTTCTGCGCTCGACTTCGCAATCTGCTCCAAAAACCTGGTGTGATACTGAAGACGGCGCGCAACGTCGAGCCGATCTTCAAGATCGACGGTCAACTCCTCGCGGTGAACGTACTTGCCGAACGTCAGTATATTCAGCACGCGAAACGCAAGCTGCGCTTTTGGTCCATGATCGAGCGGCATCATTTCCTCGCGTCGATCGCGTTCGATCTGCGCCGCCAAACCTTTCGGATCTTTCGCGTAGGCGAGCAGCGCCGCGTATTGTTCGAGCGCGATGTTTGCCTCGGCGTTGATGCCGTTTTCGAACGGATTCAACGAGATCTTTTCCAGGCGGCCGCTGACTTCGCTGCGCAGCTCCGGCGCCATCGAGTTGTTCAACGCCAGCAACAGCTTGAGCTGCGAGTAGGTTTGCAGTCGCGATGGCTGATTGAAATCCATCCCTCGGCGGCCGGTAACGAAGTCGAAGACTGTGCGCCCAAGAAAGTACGGCAAGCTGCCAAACTTCGAGACCGAGAGAACGTTCCGCGTCACATCGTTTAAAACGCGGCGCGACATTTCGCGCTTTTTCGGATTGTAGTTATCGCGAAAGTCGACGAGGAGCATCGGGATCTTCGGATTGTCGAGACCGTACAAACCGAGCGGAATCATCTCGACTGCCTGTGCCCCCGGCGTGTCGCTGCTGACCGGTTGATTATCGGCATCGAAATAGCGCGTCTCGACGTAACCGTCCCATTGCAACAGTCGTTTGTCGGTCCAGGGATTCGCGATGTTCAAAAAACGGCTGGAGAAGCGCGCGCCTTGTTGTTTCAAGAGGTCGCGCTTGGCAACCCAGATAAACGCGTGAGTCGCGCTGCCGTCAGGCATCACCAGCGGTTCGAAATACAACGACTCCGCTTCGGCTCGCTGGCGCAGCAGTTCCCAGTTATGCCCGCGCGCATCGCGCGTTTGCGCGGTCTTGCGGGCGTAGTAATCCGGCAAGTTTGAATCGTCGACGAGACCGCCGAACGTCTTGTCAGTCAACATCAAACGTCCCTGAATTGTGGCCATCTCGCTCGGCGAGAAAGCCGATTCGCCTTGAACTTCCTGATAGAGGGCCAATACTGAGAGCGCGCGAATGATGTGCGACTTACGATAATCGCTGGTGTTGCGGCGATATGTGCTGGTCGACGCTTTGATTGGCGTGCCGTACGGATCGAGCAGCACGTTTTGCAGCGCGGTCCAGAAGAGCTTGTTCCACACTTCGCTCTCCGGCGACGCGAGATCGAGCGCAGGCGGCGGAGTCTTCGTAGTCTTGTTCTTATTGCCGACGCGAACGTAGAAGAAGGGAATCGCCGCCGCGAGTCGTTGCTTCAACGACGGGCGCGTGTAAGTCAGCGGCCACACGTAGCGCAGGCGGTTGTTCTCGACTGTGTTATCGCCGAGAGTGTCGCGCAGGATGGAGACCAGCGGTATCCACTTATCGTTGTTGTTGGATTCGAGGCCGTCGAGTTTTGCGTGGACCGTGATGAGTTCGGCGCCACCCGGCACTTCGATCCGCTCGAGCCGGAGGATCTGCGAAAGCGCGACTGCGGGGTTGCTTTCGCCGGCTTCGGGAGCGGTGCTGGTTGAGCCATCGGCCCTGCTGATATTCGCGAATAGTGGCGAGACGACGAGCAGAAAAGCAATTATCAAGCTCGATCGCTGCTGCCAGCGCCTGAACCTTTGAGTCATCATCAATTAATTCGAACTGCGCAACAATATCTTGCAGATGGGGAGTTTGTGCTGCATCCGAGAGTGCTCGAATTGACACACGCTCAAATAAACTGCTGGTTCCAACTCAACATCTGCGATCGCTGCAACAGCCATGCCCCACAGGGCGCAAACAAAATATACATCAGTCTGGAGGCGCTTGGACCGATTTTGTGTTCAACCTGTGACAGACCATGCATTGTAACAGTCCGGCATCAGATGATTTGGGACGACCGGGCGTTGCCGTCGCTAGCGTCGGTGAAGACGATTATGGATAGTTATTCGTTAACGCGAAACTGTCAAAATTCCCAGTTTCGCACTACCTTTCAAATTTTATCTTGCCGCGGTTTCAGGATGTGCTGAGGATTGCCCCGCGGCCTCTACTTCCTTGTCTTTTCCTTCTTTTGGTGGCGCCTGCCACCCGTTACGTTCGAGCAAGCTCACTCCAAAACGAATCGGAACGGCGAAATTTGAGGCCTGATTTTCTGTGAAGACGGCGAAATTTACTCCGATCACCTTTCCGGTTGGACCAAACAACGGCGCGCCAGATCCGCCTTCCGCCGTTCGGGCGTCGTATACGATTCTTCGCACGTCGAGGTCCGTAATATTACCTTGCGTTGTTAGCGGTTGAATGCGTTTTGTCTCCGCGAGGTAGCCGAGTTGTGCCATTGGCGTTCCGTATCGCTGTTGAATGCCACGCGACTCCGCATCGTCGAGCAACGCCAACAGGCGATCCGGCCCGGAAGGATAACCCATCATCACGACCGTTTTGCCGACCGCAACCGCATCCGGATCCGTTTCCAACGGCAGCGCCGGAATGTTCTCGGGAACCTCTGCCAGGTCGAGCAGACACAGCGCCAGATCGTCGCGTTGCGCAGCGGCTTTGAATTTTAAAGGAATCGCCTGCGTGTTCTCCGGAAAGTAAGCAATCAATCTTTTCAACCGCGGCTGAGCTTTCAAACTGATGCTCTGCGCGCGATCGTCGGCGATCCACGGCTGCGCGATGTGGCGGTTCGTTATGACGTACCCGTTCCCGACGTGAAAACCCGTGCCGACAAATTCGTACTCTGCGACTGCGGCATTGCCTTCCGGCGTTAACGCCTCTGGTGCTCCGCTACTCTGAACTGCGGCCCCACTATCGTTCAATTGCGCTTCCGCGTAACGCAGGGGCCTGCCGGTTCCGGCCTCGACGAAGTAGAACGAACCGGCGATCAAACAAACACCCGCGCCATAGTCGCTGCGTAACTTCACCGCCAGCGAGAGACTGTCTTGCAGGACTTTGGTGCGTTGTCCGATGTCGGTAAGTTGATCGTTGGTTCGTAAAACCTGGTCGCGCATCTGGCCGAGTTGCGCGCCCTGGTCGGAGATCAACCGGCGGCTGCGTTGTATCTCTCTAAACATCGCGAACCCGAGATACAACACGCCGCCAACAAGAATCACGACGAGCGCGAGGGCAATCAACTTCGTGCTCGTTCTGATCTCGCGCACCAGTTCACGCGTGAACTCGCGCAGAAATACTTTCGCATCGTCGCGGCGAGCTGTCGCCGCAGATTCGATCGCCGCCGCTTCGATAAACGGCGCGACGTGAGTTTCGCGCTTTGTGCCCGATACAACCGCGGGAAGCGCGCGAACAGGGTAGAAATGAAGCACGAGGCTGCCGTCGGCAATGCGTAGTTCATCGCCGTCGTTGATCTCCGCGCCCGGCGAAACTGGTTCGCCGTTCAGCATTAGCGGAACCTCGGGTGCGAAATCGCTGACGCGATAAGCCGACCCCTCGGCGCGCGTTAACTCGAGCAAAACCGTCTTGTCCAGCGTCTTCGGTACACTGGATGACCGTAATCGCAAATCACACGACTCAGAGGTGCCGATGCTGACCTTATCGTCGGTGAGGATTTCGGTGTGCCGGTCGTCGCCCGAGGAGATGTGGATAACCAGGCCGGTAGCCATATAGTTACAAAACGTAAGCCTCTATCATTAAAAAGGCGTCCGAATCAGACCGCTTAACTGCTTCTTGCGCGGTTGTCTTCGGTCGCCCACGAATGTGCATTCTACAGGAAGTCGAGCCAAACGGTTAGCGAGAAAATTGAGTGTCCGTGTTAGCATGAGTGCGAAGTGAGGTTGCGCACGCTTGGCTAATGTGGATTTCATCGACGACTATGAACGGCTGGTGTCGCTGGCGCCTATCGCCGCTGCGAATATCCAGCGTCACGTCTTTGTTTGCACCGGAAAATCCTGTACGGGGAACGACAGTGTTGAGGTCCGAAATGCGTTTGAGCGCGAGTTGAAGGCGCGCGAGCTTCAATACGGGAAAGTCTCGAAAGGTTGTAATCCGAATGGATCGGTGGTGCTGACTGAATGCGGTTCGGTCGGGTTTTGCGCGGTCGGCGCGGCCGTGATGGTCTATCCGGACGGTGTTTGGTACGCGCAAGTGCGTGCGGAAGACGTGCCGGAGATCGTCGAGGAGCACATCGTCAACGGAAGGCCAGTCGAGCGCCTCGCGTTATTGAAAGTCCCTGCCAAAGTTTAATCAGATTTTTTCTTCCAACGCAGAACGGGTTTGCGGGCAGCGCCGGCTTCGTCGAGACGTCCGATACGCGTGTTGTGCGGCGCGTTGCGGACCAGTTCCGGATCCTCGACAGCTTCATTCGCGATCGAGCTCATCGCCGAGATGAATTGATCCAACTCCTGCCGGCCTACTGACTCCGTCGGTTCAATCAACATCGCGCCCTGTACGATCAACGGAAAGTAGATCGTCATCGGATGAAATCCGTAGTCGATCAAACGTTTGGCGATGTCGAGCGTGTGCACGCCCTTACGGCTTTGTCGTTTGTCGGTGAAGACGACTTCGTGCATCGGCGGACTGCTGAATGGTTTCTCGTAGTCTGAGGTGAGACCGTTGGCGATGTAACGCGCGTTGAGCACGGCCGCTTCAGTCGCTTCGCGCAAACCGTCGTTGCCGTGCGTCAGGATGTACGAAAGCGCGCGCAGCATCATTCCGTAGTTGCCAAAGAAGGCTTTTACACGTCCGATCGATTGCGGCCGGTTGTATTCGAGCCGAAACGTGGGTTCGCCGGCTGTCCAATCGGTCTTTACTATGCGCGGCACCGGCAGAAACGGTTCCAACTCCTTCGTGCAGCAACATGGACCAGAGCCCGGACCACCGCCGCCGTGTGGAGTCGAAAATGTCTTGTGCAGGTTCAGGTGAATGACGTCGACGCCCATGTCGCCCGGTCGCGCGACGCCGACGAGGGCATTCATGTTTGCGCCGTCCATGTAAACGAGGCCGCCTGCTTCGTGAACGATGTCGCAGATCTGCTTGATGTTGCGTTCGAAGAGACCGAGCGTGTTGGGATTGGTCAACATCAATCCCGCGACGTCGCCATGCGCGCACAGTTCGCGCAGGTGGTCCAGGTCGGTCAGACCTTCGGCGGTAGATCTGATCGTTTTGACTGAAAAACCGGAAAGATGCGCCGAAGCGGGATTCGTGCCGTGGGCCGAGTCGGGAATCAGCATCGTGCGGCGGCCTGAAGCCGCTTCGCCGTCGCGCGCGTCCAGAAACGCGCGAATGATCATGATGCCCGTCATCTCGCCATGCGCGCCGGCGGCAGGTTGTATAGAAACTCCCGGCAGTCCGGTGATTTCGGCGAGATGTTGTTCGAGTTCGTAGATCACCTGCAACGCGCCCTGCGCGTCGTGTTCTTCGGTGAGCGGATGAAGGTTAGCGAACCCGGCGATGCGTGCCACTCGCTCGTTGAGACGCGAGTTGTATTTCATCGTGCACGAGCCGAGCGGATACATGCCGAGGTCGATCGAATAATTCCACGTCGACATGCGCACGAAGTGACGAATCACGTCGACTTCACTGACTTCCGGCATGCCTTCGAGATCGTCGTCGCGTTGAAACTCGGCCGGCAGCAGATCGCCGACCGGCGACTCGTCGACATCCAGCGCCGGCAGGCGATAACCGATACGTCCTGGTTGCGAACGTTCGAAGATCAGTTGTTCGTTGGGACTGATGTGGGAAGTGACTTTTGTGATTCCGTCCGTCATCTTTATTGATTCGACACTGAAGCTAAACCTTCTACCAGCGCGTCGATCTCAGCGCGCGTGTTCGTTTCAGTCACGCAGACGAGAAAATCGTTGGGCCAATCGGGGAAGAACCGCCACAGCGGGATTCCGCCTTCGATGCCTTTGTCCTTACCGAGACGCGACAGCAGCTCGCCGGCGTCGAGTGGACCACGCACGACGAATTCGTTGAAGCGAGGTCCGGAGAAGGGAAGTGAAAAACCTTTCAACGACGCGATCTGGCGCGCGGCGTAGGCAGCTTTTTGTAAACACTGATGCGCTGCTTCCTGGATGCCGCGCCGGCCCATCGTTTCCAGGTAGACGGTGGCGGCGAGCGCGATCAGACCTTCGTTGGTGCAGATGTTTGAAGTCGCTTTTTCGCGGCGAATGTGTTGCTCGCGAGTCGCCAGCGTGAGCACGAAACCGCGGCGTCCCTGCTTGTCGTAGGCTTCGCCGACGAGCCGGCCCGGGATCTGGCGCGCATGTTTCTCGCGGGTGGCGAAGAGACCGACGTATGGTCCACCGAACGACAACGGCACGCCGAACGACTGTCCTTCGGCAATGACGATGTCCGCGCCGCAGGCTCCCGGAGATTTCAGCAATCCCAGCGACATCGTCTCGGTGACAGCAACTACCAACAACGCGCCTTTCGCATGCGCTGCATCGGCCAGTGCCGCAAGATCTTCGACACAACCGAAGAAGTTTGGCGACTGCACGACGAGCGCCGCTGTTTGATCGTCAACGGCGTTTGCGAGCGCCGCTCCTGTCTGGCCCGTTGCCGAATCAAATGAGACGAGTTCGAGATCGATCCCTGCGTGTTGCACGTAAGTCTTGACGACTTCCAGGTACTGCGGATGCACCGCCGACGATGCGATCACTTTCGATCGCCGCGTCACGCGCTCGGCCATCAGCACAGCTTCGGCCAGCGCCGTCGATCCGTCGTACATCGACGCATTCGCCACTTCCATTCCCGTCAACTGGCAAACCAGTGTTTGAAATTCGAAGATGGTTTGCAGCGTGCCCTGCGAGATCTCGGGCTGGTACGGCGTGTAAGCAGTGAAAAACTCGGAACGGGTCAGAATGTGATCGACGATCGTTGGAATGTAGTGGGAATAAGCGCCGCCGCCGAGGAAACTCGGTCTCCCCGCAGCGGCGTTGCGCTTGCCCATTTGTTCAAAACGATTCAGTAACTCGATCTCCGAAAGGGCCGCGGGTGTGTTGAGAGGCCGCTTGAGAAGCAAGTCTTGAGGAATTGAATCAAACAGTTCTTCAGCCGATTTGAGCCCGATGGCTTCAAGCATCTCCGTGCGCTCTTCCGGCGAGTTGGGAATGTAGCGCAAGTTTATTCGCTCTCAGCTTTCGTGAAGTCTTCGTACTCGGCGGCGGTCAGCAGACTGTCTACGTCGCTGGGGTTCGCCATGCGCAGCCGCACCATCCAGCCCTCGCCGTAAGGATCGGTATTGACCTTTTCCGGTTCGTCCGCGAGCGATTCGTTGATGCTGGCGACAGCGCCGGCGATGGGTGTGAAGACTTCAGACACGGCTTTTACCGATTCAACTGAACCGAACGGTTCATTAGCCGCAAACTCTTCGCCCGCCTTGGGCAACTCGACATACACTACGTCGCCCAGCGAGTTTTGGGCGTAGTCGGTAATGCCGATGATGGCTTCCTGGCCGTCTACCCTGATCCACTCGTGGTCCTTACTGTAGTGCAGGTCTTCTGGAACGTTTGCCATGGTTCCTCCAACTTGAAATGAGATTTACTTGGCGCGTTTGTAGAACGGCGCCTTAACAATTTGCGCGCCGACGAGTTTGCCGCGCACGTCAATTTTGATCTCCTGGCCCACCGACGCGAATTCGATCGGCACGTAAGCAAAACCGATGTTCTTCTTCAGGAACGGCGCCGGACTGCCCGAGGTCACTTTACCGACCTTTTCGCCGTTCACGATCACGTCCTGATCGTCGCGCGCGATGCCGCGTTCGGTTACTTCAAAACCGACAAGCCGGCGTTTGATGCCTTCTTCCTTCTGCCGGGCCAACGCTTCGCGGCCGATGAAGTCGCCTTTGTCGAGTTTGCAGATCCAGCCGAGGTCTGCTTCGAGCAGCGTTGTGTTCTCGTCGATTTCGTGACCGTAGAGAGACATTCCGGCTTCGAGCCGCAAGGTGTTGCGCGCGGCGAGACCGCAGGGAAGGACGCCGGTTGGCGTGCCTGCGTTCCCCACGTCGAGAATTTTGTTCCACAGTTGTTCGGCGCGATCGGCGGGGGCGTAGACTTCGAATCCGTCTTCGCCCGTGTAACCGGTGCGCGAGATGATGCCATCCACTCCGTCAACTGTTCCCGGACGGAAGTGGTAATACTTGATCTCGGAAAGCGGCGTGTCAGTCAGTTTTTGCAGGATCGACTCGGCATCAGGTCCTTGCAGCGCGATTTGGCAGTACTCAGCGCTGACATTCTTCAGTTCGACTGATTCGCCTTTGTGTTGGGAACTGATCCATTCCCAATCTTTCTCAGTGGTGCCGGCGTTGACGACGAGCAACAGGTGATCGCCGGAAAGGCGATAGACGAGCAGATCGTCGATCACTGTTCCCGCGGGTGTTGTTAAGGCCGAGTATTGAGCCTGGCCGTCGACGAGCTTGGTCACGTCGTTTGACGTGATGCGATTCACGAACGCGATCGCGTCGCTGCCGCGGACGTCGATCTCGCCCATGTGCGAAACGTCGAACAGGCCGGCGTGTTTGCGCGTGCGCAGATGTTCTTCGATGGTGCCGGCGGGATACTGAACCGGCATATCCCAGCCGCCGAAGTCGACCATGCGTCCACCGAGTTGCCGGTGCGCGTCGTTGAGTGGTGTGCGTTTTAGTTCTGGCGCTGTTGCGGTCAAGTTACTCACCCGTGCGGCTCAGTTCGCTCGCCCACACGTTGTTTGCATAAGTAAATAAAGGTGAAGCCGCAAACTAGCATGCGACGTGCGGTGCGTCAAGCGAGGGTTATTGGCAGGAACAGGGATAACGCAAATTGAGATAATTCGCGTTCGTGGTTTGAGTGGGAATCAGTTGCGGCCGTCTTCGCCGTTTATCTCGACTTCAACTTTCTCAACAGTGCCGCCGCGGTACCAGAAGTAGACACGCATTGTGTCGGGGCGGCTGTCGAGTGAAGCCTTGACGAAGGCAGGATCCTTGCGCAGGGCAGATTGAAATTCGTCCAGCATGCGTTTGTCGCGCGGTGGGCGGACCACGTCGGCTAAGGCTGCGGTGCCGTTGATGAAAACGTCTGCCACGACGACCATGTCGTCGTCAGGATCGTAGTCGCCGGCATTTTGGAGAGCAGCCAGCGAACCTCTTGGATTCAAAGTTGGCGATTCGGTGCCGAAGGGCGCCCGTTCACGCGCGAGGAACTCGGCCGTGACCGGTTTGTACAAGTCATTACCAGCCTCACGGAGCGCCACGAAATGAGGACGCAGCCCCGCGAACGTCGAGAAGAACAGGATCACTGACGCAACCCAACCGACCGTGTAAGGCATCAACCGCGGTCGGAGAAAACCCAAAACACGATAAGCAGGCGATGGTTTTGGCGACTGTCTGCGAGCGGCTGCTTCGATATAAAGTGCGGTGGAAATTGAGGCCACCAGATTTGCCGGTGGTGTCGGTCGGGACAAGAGCGCCAGACTGCGAGTAAGAGAGCGCAACTCAGCCACTTCTGCTCTGCACACCGGACAACGATCCAAATGCTCGTCGATTTCAACCCGGAGCGGCAGAGACACACCATCGTCTAGATATGACGAAAGCGACTGTCTTGTTCCTTCGCACGACATAAGAGGCACTTTCAATTTCCGATTGCCAATTTCTGCCACGAAATCAATGACGCGGCTTTAAATCGGCAATGCTGAGCGGCATCGTGTGGATGGCTGACCGACCCCGGCTGCTCCCTTTTGTTAAAAGAAGCAACTCCGACAAGTTTAGGGCAACCCCTACAGGCTTGAGTGAGCGATGGTTCAAACGGGTGTTGCTGGCCACGTTTTCAATCCGCCCGCATCAGCCACTTCGGAAGCCTTGACCCCGCCGTTTTCTCACTTCGACCCATTTGGCACCGAGTTTCGTGAGCCGGGGCTGGTCAGCCATCCACAGATATTCCGACTGCCTTAACAGCAATTGGTGATTACAAAGATCCTTCCAGCTTGCGCCGGAGTTCCTGACGTCCACGCGCCAGTCGTGACTTAACAGTTCCCACGCTGATGTCCAGCGCAGATGCGATCTCCTCGTACGCAAAACCTTCGATATCGCGCAGCACCACGGCTTCTCGATAAACCCGCTTCAGCCCACTCAACGCTTTTTTGAGTGCCCGCTCGCGTTCGTGGGCAATTGCACCGTGCTCGGGATCGCTCGACCGGTCCGAACTCAGGCTGGCCATGATTGCCGCATTTCCCGCGGCTTCGGTTGCGTCGATCGAGACCGTTGCATCGCGATGTCGCCTGCGCCACCAACGCCAGCGATTACGCGCCTGGTTAATGGCGATGCGGTATATCCAGGTCCGCAAATCTGACTCGCCGCGAAACTGCCCGATACTCTGAAACGCCCGCAGAAAAGTTTCCTGGGTCAAATCGCGAGCTTCTTCCGCATTCTCGGTCAGGCGATAGAGCAGACCGTAAATCTCACCCGAACGCTCTTTCACTAAAATCTCAAAGGCGACCGGGTCGCTGCGCTTCAATCTTTCAATGAACTGATCCTCTACCGGAGGCCGAACGTCAACGACGGTTGCGGCCGTGGCAACCTGCTCCAGTTCCATTTGCCCGCGGAGGGCTATTGGCTCCCCGTAGCTCACTGATCACCCCCTGGGTTGGGAATCAGAGCAGTCAAAAAATGTTGCCCTTTCCCGGACAAGCTGCCCCTTAGACACCTTGGCGACTGTTTTTGTTCCCAAAGAAAACTCATCGAGTTTTAGATGCGTTCTCCGACAAACCCAGATGTTAACGCTGCCTTGACAACTTTTCGTACGCACCATTAGAGTGACGGTTTTCGCTATCATACACCCAACAGAACGCAGCCGACTACGCAGGCTTGCACGAGGACAATACGTGGCAACTCATAAGAAGAAGCGCGCTAAGGAACTGCAACACGACCGATTCCGCGACACTACGATGAATCTATTAGACCGGCTGGGCAACGCGCTCGAAGGTCGCGGCCGAACCATTCTCTATGGCCTCGGCGGACTCCTCCTCGCCGGACTGCTGATGCTTTTCCTTGTTAATCGCGCTGACAAGAAATCCAACGAAGCCAGCGCGGCGCTTGGTCGCGCGATTACAATCTCCACCGCAAACATCGGCGCGCCCTTACCCGGCATGCAAGCCTCCACGCAGACTTTCAACAGCGAGTTGGATCGTTCGCAGCGAGCAATCGAAGAGTTTGAAAAAGTGGCAGCGAAATATGGAGATCCTTACCGGTCCCAGGCGCGTTACTTTATTGCCACCAACCGGTTGGCGCTCGATCGTCAGAAAGGGATCGGCGAACTGAGTGATCTCGCAAACGGCGGTGTGCCGGAGGTTGCTGCTCTGTCGAAGTTTGCGCTCGCACAAGCCAAGGAAAGCGACGGCAAACTCGACGAAGCCGCGCAGCTTTACAGCGATCTCGCCAAGTTGAATGGTTCCTCGATCACCCAGGAAACGGCCAATCTTCGTCTCGCCAAGGTCTATGAGAAACAGGGCAAGAAGAAGGAAGCGTCCGATCTTCTATTCAACATTGTCGATGCCTCTCGTAAAGCCAAGGGCGACGACAACCAACCAGCGCCCGTCTCAGAAGCCGCGCGAGAAGCCGCGGACGAGTTGAAAAAACTCGATCCGGATCGTCACGCGCAACTCCCACCAGAAAGCCCCGCATCATTACTAGGCTGATTCGGCAAGACATTCTGGTCAATGGACAACCTGACTCACTCCCTTGTCGGACTGACTGCGGCCAAGGCGGGTTTGGAAAGATTGTCTCCGGGCGCTACTCCACTCGCGATCATCGCGGCTAACGCGCCGGACGTCGACGTCGCGATCCTCTTGACTGGGGATCGCTGGACGTATCTCCAGCATCATCGCGGGATCACGCATGCCATCGTCGGCGTTATCGCCCTCGCCCTGTTATTGCCGTTGCTCGTGCACGGGATCGATCGAATCTGGTCGCGGTACCGCAACCGGCCGCCGACGACCAAACTGCGCGGGTTAATGATCGTTTCGTTGCTAGTCACGGCCACGCATCCGCTCCTCGATTGGACCAACAACTACGGCATGCGCTTCTTCCTGCCGTGGAGCCCGAAGTGGTATTACGGCGACCTCGTTTTTATCGTCGATCCTTACATCTGGTTGATGCTCGGCGGCGCTTCGTTTCTGCTGACGGCGACGACAATCTACAGGAAAGTTATTTGGGTGGTGTTGGGGATCGTCCTGACAGTTCTCGTGCTCGTCGGTTCGGGCAGGGCCGGCTTTCCGCCGCCATTCTTCTTCAGAACAATCTGGATCGCCGGCCTCGCGGCATTGGTTCTGATGTTTGCGTTTGGCGCCGCGAGAAGGTTCGGCCACAAGCTGGCGATAATCGCGCTGATCTTCGTGCCGCTCTATTGGAGCTTCCTCGCTTACGCGCATTCAAGGGCAGTGGACGCGGCGCATTTCATGGCTCAACAAATCGTGTCTCCTCGGGGCGAGACTGTTTCACGCCTGGCGGCGATGCCGACGTTGGCCAGCCCGCTGCATTGGGAATGCGTGTTTGAAAGCGACCGTGCCACGTATCGCTTCCGGCTTCGTTTGCTGAGCGACAACTTTCCGTCGAGCCGCGTCGTGCGTTACGAGAAACCGTCAGGAGATCTCGCGAAAGCACTCGAAACCGTTTCACACGAGCGACCGGCGCACGTTTTCTTAGGTTTTGCGCGCTTTCCCGTGGCAAAACTCGCCGACCAAGATTGCGTCACCCACACTCTCGTTCAATTAGCGGACTTACGTTACACTGAGCCCGGCGCTTCGCGCGGGAGTTTTGCGGTGGAGTTGCCGGTCGAGTGCCCTGGCAGTGAGGGAGGCAGATGAAAGACACGGAAGAGTTTGCGAAGGATTTTGCCCGGGATTTTGATAGTCTGCCGGTCCTCGCGGAGGTAAGCGACGAACGAGAGCGTGCGCACAAGCGGCCGATAATTGCGAGCGTGCGCGTGTCGCCAGGTCCATATCTCACCATTGCGGCGATTCTTACGTTTTTTGCCGCGCTCCTCTTACGAATTCACTACTACGGTTGGGCGTTGCTGCTCGTATCCGTTGCCTGGACGATCATTCCGATTCTCGCGCTAACCGATCGCATCGTCTTTGATGGACTTTCAATCCGGCGACAAGGCCCGATCTCGTCTCTGCTGCACCTGCTCTTCCGCTATCGCAAGCAACTGGCGCTTGACGACTTCGAACAAGTCGAGACGCATGCGGTCCGGACGCTGCGGCGTGGTGGACGCGTTCGTTATCGTTATCGCACGCAGATCACCGGGAAGGGCAAGGAGTTTGTCATCATCTCCGGCGGGTTGCACTATCGGAAACTCGTGCGCGAGTTGTTCCCGCTGATTCATGAAAGCAAGCTCGACAATCGCACGCGCGATCTGCGCGATTACCTGCACGAGCCGAGCTTCTTGAATAGGAAAGCCGAATTGTCGCAGCTTGCGTCGTCAGCAGTTCTCGACGTCGTCGAATCAGATTTCAAACTCGGCGCTAAACCGCATCAGCGTCGCGAAGCGAACCTTACAGAAGCGACGCCGGAAGATCTCGAAAGAGCGCGGCTGCTGCGGCGTTTGGGAAACGAGTTGCGCGTTTCGGGTCGTTTGCGTGAAGCGGGTGAAGCGTTTCGTCGCGCTTTGAATGTCAGGCCGCACGGACCGTGGTTGATCTACGATTTCGCGCGTTTGCTTCGTTCGCAGGCGAGCGCGCAGGCTGATGCGCGTTTGTTGTCGCGGGCGCGAGCAGCTTTACGTTTGGCGAGTATTCGCGCGCGCAATGATGTGGTTCTGTTGCCGTTGATTGGCGAGAGTTTTCTGGAGTGCGGCGATGCGCGTCAGGCGCGGCAGGCGTTACAGAAAGTGGTCGAGATCGATAGCGGAAACTTCAAAGCGCGTGTGGGGTTGGCGGACATTGCCTTGCGGGAAGGGAAGTTGGCCCACGTAATTCATCATTACCAGGAAGCTGCTCGCGACAACTCCGAACAAGCGCTGGCGCGCTATGCTCGCACTGAGAGCGAGTACTACATGAACCTGAACAACGACGACGATTACCTGGTGACGGAGCTGCGCCGCATCAGTTGGCTGCAAAGCGTTACTCGCATTCGCCGTCTGGCGTTGCGGGTGACAAATACCAGTGTGTTGCTGGCGCTGGTAGCAGGATTGATCGATCCGTTGGTGGGAAGCTTTGCCTGGTCCGTCGCCTCGTCAGCACTAGGCGTTTGGCTGTTCTCACTGCTCGGGACGAGGATGCTTGTCAGCCGTTCGAAGTATTCCTAGAGTGAAAGAGCGCCGCGGGAGTCCGCGGCAGAGTAAAAGAGCGCCGTAGCGCAGCAGTAGTCAAAGCGCCGAAGGCGCGGCAAATGGTAGCCAGGGGCAAGTGCGAGCGTAGCGAGCACGCTGCCCCTGGATCGCAAAGACTGCAATTTGAGCACTGAAAGTGCGACAGAACACGTTCTGTTTTCTGTCGCTCTTCCAGAGCTAGTACGCTTTGCAAAATTGACCAGGGGCCGCGCGCTTCGCGCTTGCCCCTGGCTACCATCTGCTGCGCCTTCGGCGCTCAGAACCTAGAGCCTAGAACCTCAAAACCAAAATCTCAGAACCAGAACCTCAGGACATTAGTTCTACTTTTTCTTTTTCGACGGGTTCTTCTTTGCGGTTGCAGTTGCCGCCTCCGGTTTCGGGGCTATCGTGCGTGCCTGTTGTTCGGCCGCGGAGGCAACTGCGTAGGCTTTCACCGGTTCCGGACTGAGCAACGCGTCCCAACGATAACGCGTACGCTGCGCCGGTTCGCCCAAACGCTTGAACACGAGATCGATTACGGCATTCGTGATCCAGTTGTGATAGAACTCGCCGACCGAAGCGAGTTCCGCATCCGGCGCTGGATTCATGAAGTCGATCGCATACGGCACGCCGTCTTTGATCGCAAATTCGACGGTATTGATGTCGTAACCGAGCGCCGTGCAAAGCGTGCGCACGTCCTTCCTGACGCGTTCGGCCAGCTCCGGCGCGAGATAATCCGGATCGTGAATGTACTGCTCGCCCGAAAGATACGGCTTGCGAGGATCGTAAGCCATGATCATCACTTCTTCCTGGCCCACGCAGTAACATCTCACGAACTGATCGAAATCAACGCCTTCCTGAAGCGTCATGCAGAGCGTTCCGGTCTTGTCGTACTCGGTCCAGAGCTCTTCCAGCGAGTTGATCTTCGAAACGTTCTTCCAACCACCGCCGTCAAACGGTTTCAGAAACGCAGGCAGTCCAACATAGTCGACGATGCCCTGCCAGTCCATGGGAAACGTGAGGTTGCGCAGACTCTCGCTGACGATGCCTTCGATGTAGTCCTTCTGTGGCAACAGAACTGTCTTCGGAATGGCGACGCCGAGCTTCCTGCCGAGCGAGTAGTTGAAAAACTTGTCGTCGGCCGACCACCAGAACGGATTGTTGATGATGATGGTCCCTTCGAGCGCCATTCGTTTGAGCGTGGCGCGATAGAACGGAACTTCATGCGAGATACGATCGATAACCAGATCGTATTGTGGCGGCTCGTCGTAACGAACGCCGTCAAGCTTGATGTATTCGGCGACGACTTCACCGCCGCCTTTTTCGTTGATTCCTTTGATAATGGCTTCCGGGAATGTCTTCTCCCGGCCCACGAGCACTCCGACCCGCTTCATATATGTAATGGATTCCTTTCTGTGAAAACGAAGCAACATACGCGGGCAGCCTTTTGTTGTCAAACGTGACTCTAACCACGGATTGAACGGGTTCTGTTGTAATACGTGGTCTGTGTTACAATTCGCCTCTCCCTAGCATTCGGTTTAAATCCAAGGAGACCCCTTAGTTTGCGTCGTCCAATTTTCGCCCTGATAGTCCTCTCTGCGCTCTTAGTCCCGGTTCAGGCTCAGGAAGCCAAATCGCAGGAACCGAAGCCACAGGAATCGAAGCCACAAGACACGAAGCCTGCGGCAGAACCGGCCAAGGCGCCCGCGAAAGAGACCAAGTCCTCGCAGAAAAATGAGTTCACGGCCGAGCAAGTTGTCGAGTCGGTGATTCTGATTTACGGCACGCGTCCCGGTCTCGATCACATCCGCCGCAACGGCATCGAGCGTGGCAAAATTACCCGCATCAACGCCGAAGGTAACGCCGAAGAGGCCAACTACGAACGGCGCTTTATCCGCGGCGAGAACCTCGACAAAGACAAGATCCGGCTCGATCAGAAACTTCCCACGATGGAGTATTCGCTGATTTTTGGCGAAGGGAAGTTATGGGGACTCATCAACGGCGCTGCTTTCACTCCGCGCCAGGACGCTTCCGCCAGTTTCATTTCCCAGCACCATCACAGCATCGATTCCTTGTTGCGTTACAAAGAATGCGGTTCGACGCTGACCATGGTCGGAAAAGACCAGCAAAAGGGACTCGATCTTTTCGTCGTCGATCTGACTGACAAAGAGCAGCGAAAGACGCGTTATTACATCAGCGCCAGGTCTTTGCGAATTCTCTGGCTGGAGTATGAGGAAGGCGTTCCCGGCGGGGTGGCGGTGAAGTACGTCAAGAAGTTTCTGGACTACCGCCCGGTGCAGCAAACGCTCGCGCCGTACCGCACTCTGCTCTACGAGGACGGCCGGCAAAGTCAGGAAACGCGCGTTCTCACGATCACCTACGGCATCAAAGTCAGCGACTCCATCTTCAAGAGTCCCGACGCGTAACCGCGGCTTAGTCCGCTTCAACCCGATTTTCACAGTTTTTCTTATGGAACCCGCTGGAAAGACGGGCGTGTATTCCTGTCGAGTAGCGGCGAGTGTGGTTATAATCTCCAAACTCGGCGCTGCTGTTTTGTTGAGCCCGCGAACCCTAATAAGTTCGAGCCTACCCTGATGAATACGCTGACGACCATCGATGAGCTGGCGTTCGCCCCACCTCTAGAGCCAGAGGTGCTGGAGGACACAACTTCGGATCATGCGTTGTTGGAAGCGACCCGAACTGGCAATCAGGACGCCTTTGCAGAGTTGGTAAGTCGATATCGAAACCAGATCACGAGCTACATCTACCGGATGACCAGCGACTACGACGGCGCGGTCGATTTAGCTCAGGAGACGTTCGTGAGGGTTTACCGTGCGCGCGACAGGTACCAGAGAAGCTACGCATTCTCGACGTACATCTATCGCATCGCGACGAACCTGGCTATCAGCGAACTGCGCAAACGCAAACGGCGCAAGCTCGTTTCGTTGACCGGATTTTTTCAGCAGAGCGACGGCGCTGAACCGAAGGAGTTGAACCCGCCGGATTGCCGCCCGTTGCAGGATTCTGAACTGGTCGACGCCGAGCGCCGCAACGCCGTGCAACGCGCTATTGGAACGTTGCCGGAGAAGTATCGCGCCCCATTGATCCTGCGTGACGTCGAGGGCCGCAGCTACGACGAGATCGCGAAGATTCTGGAGACCAGCGAAGGCACGGTTAAGTCGCGAATCAGCCGGGCGAGAGGATTCTTGCGAGAGAAGATGCGGGCTTATTTGTAGATGAGGCAATTATGAGAGATACAAAATGTGAGTTGATGCGTCGCGAGTTGGACGAGCTGAGGCTGGGCGATGAAACGAGCGTCGCCGCGACACAACATCTGCGAGACTGCGGGGAGTGCCGCGAGTTTCAACGGCAGCAAATACGGCTGCGACAGATCGTCGGTAGTTTGGGAACGGTGCAGGCGCCGCCGGATTTCGATTTCCGTTTGCGGGCGCGATTGGCGAATGAGTCCAGCAGCGCTGGATTTCATCTGCGCGCGTTTCAATGGTCGTCGGCGACGAAAGGCTTTGCCGCAGCCGCGATGTTGCTGGTGTTCGTGGGTGGTGCTGTTTATGTGCGCACGATAGTTAATAGTCCGGCAACAACTGAAGTGGCCGTGCAGAATTCTGAGCCGTCTCAACCGGCGGTAAGGCCGGAAGGAAACAGAGTCGTTGTGCCTGAAGAAACGCCTGCGATAGCTGTTGATAACACGCCGCGCAGAGTTCAAAGAGGAGGCGAGCGCCAGATAAACGCGCGGCTGCCAACGCGGCTAAGACGAACTCCGGTGGCAATGGATTTCAGCAGTGAACGCGCGCCGGTATTGAACAGGCAACAACAGTCCGGGATCTTCCCGATCGATGCGTCGATCCAGTCGTTCACTGTTTCACTCGACGACGGCGAGGGCAACGCGCGCACGATCTCGCTGCCGACGATCAGCTTCGGTTCGCAGAAAGTGCTGACAACCACGAATCGGCTTGCGCCAAAGGGAGTTTGGTAGAAAAGGGATCGAGAGAGTTTTACTGAGATGTCTTTAACGATGGCAATGCGAATCGCAGCAATCATGAGTTTGGTGTTGTGCTGTGCGGTGACGATGGCGCAGGTTCCCGCGCCATCGCCCGCACAGCCCGCTGCTCCGCCGTCTCCTGTAGATGCCTCAGTAAATGTTCCTGCGGACAAGAAACAAACGGCGCCGCAGGTCGTCACAATCGTGCATCGTCTGAACGGTTTGAAGATGTTTCGCCTCCTGGTGCGATCTGAAGAGGAGGCGCAGGCAATCTCCCGTCTTGGTTCTACTTTTAGTTTGCTGGACGAAGTGCACACGAACGTTATCGCCGGTTTGGCGATGGACGATGGCGAAACGATCGCAGCGTGGTTGCCGGACGCCGATGTAGAGTTCGGCACGTCGGGGTTTTCTGCATTCGCACCCTGGACTCCGGGAGGAGTGCCTGCGGCGCCGCCAGTTCCAACCGCCCCGGGAGTTCCCGCAGTTCCAGCGCCAGCGAGTCCATTTGCGGGATTCGGCCGGTTTTTCGAGCCCCCTGATGTGACGGTAATCGGAGCGGATGGAAAACCTCTGATTGCTAAATACGTCGGACTCGACGCGGTTACCGGTCTCTCCATCCTGCGGCTCGCCAATAAGAATGTTTCGGAGTCGGGCGCGATTAAAGACGAGCCCGTTGGCGTCGGCGAAAGTGTGCGTTTGTTTGGTCCTGAACCGGTTACCGGACAACGTGGCATGTTGAGCGCGGGTCTTTACGTGCGCATTGGCGCCACCGATGGAAAAGTGCTCACCGTGCAACGAGCGCCTTCGGGAGAAGTCGCGCGTTTCAAAGTAAGCTCGCCTCGACTTTCACAGTCGATCGTCGGCGGTGTCGCGCTCAACGAAGCCGGGGAGACTGTCGGCATCGTGGATGCACTGGAAGCAGGTGAAGCAAGTGTTCTCTCCACCGACATGATTCGACGTGCTGCGCGCCGCGTTTTGGAACGACAGGCGAGCGTTCCGCGGCCGTGGCTCGGAGTTCAGGGTGAGGCAGTTGCCGGTCTGAAAGTCGACCAGATGCTCGTTCACGGCTGGAAACTGGAACGTGCCGCGGCTCTTGCCGAAGAACACCGCGGCATACTCGTGAACTCGATCATTCCCGACAGCCCCGCCGCGCAGGCGGCGCTGCGAGTCGGCGACGTGATCCTCAAGTTCAACAACCAGGAGATCTCGAATGCTCAGGACTTCACCTGGTTTCTGGAACAGGCTGGTCCCAGCAGTAACGTCTCGTTCACCATAGCGCGTCCGGATCGGGTGGTCGTGGAAGCGCTCGACGTGAAGTTGACGGGAATGCCGAATCCGAAAGAGATCCTGAGATCTCGCAGCCGCGCCCGTGGTGATTCGGAAAGGTTCTCGTTGATCGATCAGGGAATTGAGACGATCGCTCTCCGGGCGCCCGTAGCCACGCAACTCGGAACCACCGCCGGTCTGCTCGTCATCTACGTCGAACCTTCAACCGCAGCCTTCGCCGCCGGTCTCCAACCCGGCGACGTAATCAAGTCGATAAACGGCCGCACCGTCTCCCTTCGCCGCCCCTTCCTCGCCAGGCAACCCATAACTCTCACTTTCGAGATCGTGCGTAACAAAGAAAAGCACACGGTCGTGATCAAGCCTGCGAAGAAGAAACAATAGCCCGGACATACTGCCCCTAAACGCCCTGTACACGGATGTCCCAGCCGTGTGATACCCTAAGCGCCCATGTTTCCAGAGGCTGTCGCGCGGTATCACGAACTACTCGTAAATAAGGATTTGGCCGAGCGGTCCCGAGTGATGTTGGACGAGGGGCTCGAAAGGGCGAAGCTCGTCTTTGGCGGGCGCAGGCTGTCGCCGTACCTGAGGCCGCATTTTGTGCGCGAGGATGACTTCGCGCGGATCTGCCGCATTTGTGAGACGGTCTGGTCGGCAATTCAGAAGGTGAAGGACGCGGCGGTCGCGAACCCGAAGATAGTTGACGATCTAGGTCTCACGGAGATAGAACGCGAGTTGGTCGCGATCGATCCCGGATACACGGCGGTTTCGCCGACGTCGAGGCTCGACTCTTTCCTGACAGCATCCGCCTACAGCTTTGTCGAATTGAACGGCGAAAGCCCCGCGGGCATCGCCTATGCCGATGCTGCTTACGACATCTTTTCGAGCCTGCCGGTGATGAAAGAGTTTGGCGAGGAATACAACCTGCGCCCGCTCTACGGCAGACGCTTCATGCTCGAGGTGCTGCTCGACTCGTATCATGAGTATCTCGGCCGGAAACCGGAAAAACCGCCGCGCATCGCCATCGTCGATCTCGCTGGCGTGCCGACGGTGAAAGAGTTTGAACTGTTTCGCGAGTTTTTCGAAGAAGCGGGCTACCCGTCGATCATCTGCACGCCACAGGAACTCGAGTTCAAAAACAACCGTCTGAGCTGCGCCGGCCAGGAGATCGACATCGTCTACAAGCGCCTGCTGGTGAACGAATACCTGCCGATCATGAAAGACTATCCGGTGCTGCTCGACGCGTATCGCGCGGGCGCGATCTGCATGGTCAACAGTTTTCGTTCGAAGCTGATTCACAAGAAAGCGCTGTTCGCAGTTCTCACCGATCACCGTTACGCAACCTTCTTCACGGAAACGGAACTCGACGCGATTCGCAGTCACGTTCCGTGGACGAGAATCGTGAGAGACGAACATTCGGACTATCAGGAGCGGCAAGTCGATCTGCTCGAGTTCATTCGCGCCAACAGCGAGCGCTTGGTGCTAAAACCAAATGACGACTACGGCGGTCACGGCATCACGATCGGTTGGAACGCCAGCGAAACCCAGTGGAACGAAGCAATTCAAAGCGCGCTCGCAAACGGCGACTACCTGGTCCAGGAACGCGTTCCCACCGCCCGCGAAACGTTCCCGGCGTTGACCAGCGACGGACGCGTCGAATTTGCGGAACAGCTCGTCGATCTCGATCCGTTGCTTTTCAACGGCAAAGTGGGCTCGGCCTTCACCCGGTTGTCGGCTACCGAACTTGCCAACGTGAGCTCGGGCGGAGGCATGGTGCCAACCTACATCATCAGCCAAAAGTAACTAAAAACGGGTACAATTCGTGACCACGGGTTTTTCTAATGAAAGCGGATGAAGATGATCTGAATCAATCGCACGATGAGCGCCGCGCTCACGATCGCTCGCGGCTGATTCTGGACGTGTTTTTTGACGGCCACGACGTTACCGGTGTCGCCAGCACGAAAGACATCAGTCTCGGTGGCCTGTACATGAACACTCAGGCGGACATTCCCGAAGGCGCGTTTTTGATGGTTCGCATTCCGTTTCGGCAGGACGTGCAAGTGGTTTGCAAGGCGGAAGTGATTTACAGCAATCCGGGCAGCGGCGTGGGACTGAGATTTCACGAACTGAGCGACGAAGTTCGCGCCGTGCTCGAACGAGAAGTTGTGCAATGAGCAAGCCGGTTGCAGCAGTAAGCCCCTTGACCTGGAAAGACATCCCTTTCGCCAAGCGGGAACTGTTGCAGGGAAAACTCGCGGGCCTGTGGGGCGCAGCGACCGACGCCGATGCGTTTGACTCATGGCCCGTGGATAAACAACAGGCGATGTTGATCCTGTTGGACCGCATGCAGGTGAAAGGGCTTTGGCACCTGGTCAAACGAGTGACAAACATCTACGGCGAAGGCGGCGTGGGTTTGCAGTTCGAAGCCTGGCCCATGATCGAGTCGACGTTGACGCGACGCCGCGACTTCACGCGACTGATGGCCAATCACAAAGACACGAGCGGCGGTTTCTACGAAAAACAACGAAGCGAAGCCGTGCTTCATTTTTTATTTCAGGAAGGTGAACCGCGAACCTGGTACGTGCATTTCGATTTGTACAGTCCGGTTCATTCACCCGGCAGCGCATTCAAACATTTGCGCCATGAGTTTTGGGGCAAGGTCAAGCCCGACTGGCAGATGATCGCGAAACACTTGAGATAGTCAGAAAGAGGACAAATGTTCGACCAATTCACCCTGGGCATCGAAGAGGAATTTCAAATCGTCGATCCGAAAACACGCGAATTGCGGTCTCACGTCGCCGAGATCCTCGAAGAGGGCAAAATGTTGCTCGGCGAGCAGATCAAACCGGAAATGATCCAGTCGATGGTGGAAGTGGGCACGGGCATCTGCCGCAATATCCAGGAAGCCCGCGCCGACATCACGAGATTGAGAAGCATCATCGCCGGGCTCGCGAAGAAGAACGGACTCGCGATCGTCGCCGCCTCGACGCACCCGATCTCACGCTGGCAGGACCAGAAGATATTTGACGACGAACGTTACGAACTGCTGATCCAGGAACTGCAAACAGTCGCGCGTTCGCTGCTGATCTTCGGGTTGCACGTACACGTCGGCATGGCCGATCGCGAACGCGCGATCCACATCATGAACGCCGCGCGCTATTTTCTGCCGCACGTGCTGGCGCTCTCGACGTCGTCGCCGTTTTGGATGGGCCACAACACGGGTCTCAAGTCGTATCGAACTGAAGTCTTCAAACAGTTTCCGCGCACCGACATTCCGGATCATTTCGACTCGTATAGTGGTTTCCAGCGATACGTCGATCTGCTCGTCAAGACCGGTTGTATCAACGACGGCAAGAAAATCTGGTGGGACATCCGCCCGCATCCATACTTTCCGACACTCGAATTTCGCATTTGCGATATTCCCACGCGAGTCGACGACACGATCGCGATCGCGGCGTTGTTTCAGGCAATCGTGGCAAAACTGAATACCCTGATCGACAAGAACCTCGGGTTCCGGCTCTATCGCCGCATGTTGATCCAGGAGAACAAGTGGCGTGCTGTTCGCTACGGGCTCGAAGGAAAATTGATCGATTTCGGCAAGCAGACCGAAGTGCCGGTGCGCGACCTGATCCTCGAACTGCTCGACTTTGTCGACGACGTGGTGGACGAACTCGGTTCGAGAAACGAGATCAACCACGTTCACACGATTCTCGAGCGAGGCACATCGGCCGATCGCCAGCTTCAGGTCTATCGTGATACCAACGATCTGAAAGCCGTCGTCGACGATTTGATCGTTATGACGATGGAGAATGTCGGCGAAGCGAAAATAGAAGGATTGTCAGCGCCGACGAAGACTACAACGTCGACTATTGCGAAGTAGTGACCACGGATTTTCTGCCCAGGTAGTGTTGCCAGAGCATGCGCGCCGCGACGGCTCGATACGGACGCCATCGTTCGCCGATCTGTTCCAGCTCGTCGGGCGTAGGTCTTTTCTCGAGATTCAGTAATTCCTTGGCCGCGACTGCGAGCGCCAAATCTCCCGCCGGCCAGATGTCCGCGCGTCTCATCGCCATCAACAGATAAACATCCGCGCTCCAGGAACCGATCCCTTTTATCCGCGTCAATCGGTGTCTGACTTCCTCGTCAGGCATGCGCGATAGTTTGTTGATGCTCAAGTCGCCGCTGAGTATCGAACCTGACAGGTGCAGCAGGTACGCGGATTTTTGGCGCGTGACGCCGAGTGCCCGCAAATACGCATCGCCAAGTTGGATGAATTGTTCCGGCGTGAACGGATCGATGTTCGACTGAAGTCGAAGCAACATCGCCTTCGCGGATTTCAGCGACACCTGTTGTTCGAGAATGATGTGAACGAGAGTGGCGAACCCGGTTGCGCGTCGCCACATCGGCGGCGCGCCATGGGTGACGAGAATCCGGGCGAGGGTTTCGTCGCGATCGGCGAGTTCGCGCGCGGCCTGGACCAAAGTTTTCGAAGTTAACTGCGTCAAGAACGCGTGGCCATGAGCAGGAAGTTCTCGAACAGAATACGCCCATCACGCGACTCGTTCGGATGTTCCCAACGTGTGCGGTTCTTGTTCCAGTCTTCAAACGACTTTTCGAGATGAAACTGGACCGTGTAGATAAGCTGGCCGTCGCTCCGCTTCACCATCATCTGGTTACGGCAGAGATAGGACGTCGCGAGCAGCTTGAATCCTTCGGGAACGCGATCGAGTTGCAGACCGTGGTTTTGCCACACGTGAAGAATGCGGCCGCCTCTTGATTCAGCGTCAGGCGCGCAAGCGTCGCCGATGTTCTCGAAAATCGGATCAGCCGGATCGGTGATCCGGACGTAGCGATACTGGTATTCCTGTGGACGGTTCTCGCGTTGTTCGTGCTGCTCGAGTTTGTCGAGCGTGATCACGCGCGCGCCGAAGCTCAGTCCGACCAACTGGTGCCCACCGCAGATCGCCAACACCGGAATCTTCGTCTGGCGGATAAAACTCGCGAAGACCGTGAGAATCTCGGATTCGTAATAGTCGAAATCGCGAAGCGTGCCGCTCAGGACGATGGCGTCTGGTTCAAATGTCTCCGCGGCCGCAGCCACCTCGGAAAGGTGAGCCACTTCCGTCGTCGGCTTTTTCACGAGGCGCGAAATATTATTGAGAATGTTCTCAATCGCCAGTCCCGCTATAAAACGTTCGCGCCTCATCTGCGACGCGAGCATCGGGCCCCACTCTTCACGGGCGACGACAGACAGATCGCGTTCGTCGCGAAGCAGGCTGTCAATTACCAGGACCCGTGCGGCCTCGAGGCGTTGCTCGAACGGTTCGTAGCGGCAAAAGGTTTGTTGATTGAAGGGGAAGGGAATCAAGGTTTCAGTCATTTGTTCGTCGTTAACTTGTCCGCTGGGCTTTTATCTTTTTAAACTCCGGTATTCGTGTTCCAGCGCCGGCTGCCAAAATCTCCGCTCGCACTTGAGCAATTAGCAGGCCACGCACCCGGCTGCGCAATCTGGGGGACTCTTTGCCGGTTTCCTGATCAACCAGCAGCAACATTCTATACCACGATGACTCCAATTCGTCCGCTATATGAGAAATCTTTGTAATGTCGTAAGGCACGGCGACGTCCGTGGCGCCCACGCGCGCAAACACCGAAAGATACCTGGCGGTCGCCAAATCGGGGCACAAAAGCCGCTTACGGCCGATTTTCAGCTCTACGCCCAACAACGTGTGCTGAATGTCGATGCGGGCGTTCGGGTTCGCCTTTTCAAAGTGATAGGAGCGGGTGCGCAACCGCAGTATGCGTTCGCGATAGATTCGCGGCAGCCAGGTTTCCCCAAGGCTTTCCTGGATCTTTTGGGTGTAACTTTCGGCGGTCACACTGTGCTCCAGGAAACCTCACTTGGTATTGGAGAGTTCCTGTGTATAGAACTGAGATTCGATTCTGGTCTGCAAGCCGTTAATGACGCGCCCTGGAAAGATACCGAGGTAGAGCACGCCGAGAACGGTCAGCACGATTGCCACGGCAACGCTGGCGGGAATGCGCGGCGCGGCCCAGGCGGTCGTGCGGTCGCCAAAGAACATTACGATGATCAGGCGCAGATAGTAGTAAGCGGAGACGGCCGTGTTGAGAACGGCGATCACGACCAAAGCGTAATAGCCCTGGATGATCGCCGCGTTGAACACCATGATCTTGCCCATGAAGCCCGCCGTGAGCGGCATGCCCAGGAGGCTCAGCATGAAGAGACTCAACGCGAACGCCAGCACCGGCGATTCGAACCCGATGCCGCTGTAGTCTTCAACCGAAGTACGGCGATCGCCGCTGCGGGCAACTAGCTGCACGACGGCAAACGCGCCGATATTCATCACCGCGTAAGTGAGCAGGTAGAACATCACCGCCGTGATCGCGATGTTTCGCTGCACCGGATCGCTTGCCGTTCCAGCCGCGACGCAACCGACCAGCGCGTATCCGGCGTGCGCAATCGACGAATACGCCAGCATTCGCTTGACGTTGTTCTGCACGATCGCGACGACGTTGCCAACCGTCATGGTGAGTATTGCCATCACGATCAGCGTCCCGACCCAGGCTTGGTGAAGAGTCGCGCCTGTGTTCGAGTAAGCCGAAACGACAAACGGCAAACCAAACACGAACACACGCATGAACGAAGCAAAACCGGCGGCCTTCGGACCGGCGGCCATGAACGCCGTCACCGGCGTCGGCGCGCCTTCGTAAACGTCAGGCGTCCAGATGTGAAAAGGCGCCGTGGCGATCTTGAAACCAAACCCCACGATCATCATTGCCGCGCCCGCGAAAAGCAGCGCCGGATATTGCGCGTCGTTGACCCGGCTGGCAAGTTCCGCAATGTTGGTCGTGCCTGGTATGACGCGGCCAAACGTTCCCGCCACGCCAGGTTCGGCGATCGACGTCGCGCCGTAAACGAGGGCAATGCCGTAAAGCAGGAACGCCGAAGAGAACGAACCGAGTATGAAGTATTTCAAAGACGACTCGTTCGAACGAACGTCGCTGCGCCTGAAACCGGCCATGACGTAAGTGGCGATCGACAGGATCTCCAAGCCGAGGAAAACGATCACCAGATCGTTACCCGAAGCCATGAGCATCATTCCCACGGTGGCAAACATCAAGAGCGCGTGAAACTCACCGGCCGGAAGTTGTTCGCCTTCGACCCAGACCGTCGAAATCAACAACGTGAGAAACGACACGAGCAGAAAGATCAGCGTGAACCCGAGCCGCAACTCGTCAAGCGCGATCATGCCGTTGAACGCCTCGTACGAAGCCGTCCCCGACGCCCACAGCCAAATGGTCGCAACGGCGCCAAGGGCCAAACCAACAAGCGCGATACTGCCTGTGATCCAGCGCTGCGCCGGCTTCGCGAATGCGTCGACCAGCATGACGAGGACAGCCACGCCGCAGACGATTAGCTCCGGTGCGATTAGCGACCAGTTGATGATTGGCATCATTGATTGGAGGAGCAACAGTTTCATTTAGACTGGCCGTTCAAATTTGTGGTCTGGTAAGAGCCGCCCGCCGGCGAATTCGTGACGCGGGCGCGAATCGCTTCGACGCTTGGCTTGGAACGATCGAGGAAGATCCGCGGGTAAACACCCATGAAAATCATCAGGAAAAGCAGCGGCAACAGCAATCCGACTTCGCGTCGATTGAGATCTGTGAGCCGTGCATTCTCGGGATTCGTCGTCGTGCCAAACAAGACGCGCTGCAACATCCACAACATGTAAACCGCGGCCCAGATCACGCCTGTTCCCGCGAGCATCGTTACGATCCACGAATTCGTGATCGCAGTGGAAGTCCACATTCCGATTAGGATCAGAAACTCGCCGACAAACCCGTTAAGAAAAGGCAGACCGATGGACGAGAGCGACGCGAATATAAACAGCGTCGCAAACCACGGCATCGGCGTCGCCAGGCCGCCAAACTCGCTGATCATGCGCGTGTGGCGTCGTTCGTAAATGAAGCCGACGAAGAGAAACAGCGCGCCGGTCGAAACGCCGTGATTGAGCATTTGATAGAGCGCGCCCTGCATGCCGAGTTCGTTAAACGAAAAGATGCCGAGCACGACAAATCCCATGTGACTCACCGATGAATAAGCCACGAGACGCTTGACGTCGGGTTGGACCATCGCCACGAGAGCGCCGTAGATGATTCCGATCACGGCCAGCGTGATTAAGAATGGCGCCCATCGTCGCGCTTCCTGCGGAAACAGTCCCAGGTTGAAACGCATGAGTCCGTACGTCCCCATTTTCAACAGCACGCCCGCGAGAATTACCGAGCCTGCGGTCGGCGCTTCGGTGTGCGCATCGGGCAACCAGGTGTGCACCGGGAATAACGGCACCTTAATCGAGAACGCCAGGGCAAAGGCGGCAAACAACCAGAAAGGCGCATGATCGGCCAACGGGTTTGTCGACATCGCCTGCAGGAGCGTCACGTAGTCAAAGGTCTTGTAAGTGAAGTAGAGCGCGATGATGGCAACCAGCATCAACAAGCTGCCGACGGCTGTGTAAATGAAAAACTTGATCGCCGCGTAGACGCGGCGCTGGCCGCCCCAGATTCCGATCAGGAAGAACATCGGCACCAGCGACGCTTCGAAGAACAGATAGAAGAGCAGCAGGTCGAGCGAAACAAACACGCCGATCATTGCCGATTCGAGAATCAACAGAAAGACGTAGTACGAGAGTTGTCGCTTCTTTATTGCGGTCCAACTGGACAGGATCGCAATCGGCATCAGAAGCGTAGTCAACAGGACCAGCCAGAGACTGATGCCGTCGACGCCGAGGTGATAACGAGCGCCGATCGAGCCGATCCAGTTGACGTTCTCTTCGAAACGAAACTCCGCGCCGCTCCCGCCGACCCCGCGCAGCAGCAGTAAAGAAACGATAAATGTGACCGTCGTCGTGATGAGCCCGATCCACTTGTGGTGTTCTTCGCGTTTGGTGACGAGGGCATAGAGCACGGACGCGAACGCGCCCGCGACCGGCAATAAGATCAGTATTGTAAGCAGTTTCGGCATCTTGTTACGGTCTCACCCCCGGAAAGCCGAGATAAGCAAACAACCCGATCAGGATCAGCGCGCCGATGAGAATGATCGCCGCGTAACCGCGGACGAACCCGGCTTGCAGGTAACGCGCGAGCCGGCCGAGTTCGGTAACAGCCTGTCCGATCGAATGGAGCAGGCCGTCGATCACGCCGACATCGAATAACTTCCAGAGCCCTTCGCGCGATCCGGCCTCTATTGGGCGGATCAGTGCCGTGTCGTAGATCTCGTCGACGTAGTATTTGTTTTCGAGTATGCGCGGCATCGCGAGCGTTGGACGTTTCTTGAAGATGGTCCAACCGATGCCGATTCCTATCAAGGCAATCGCGATTGAGACACCAGCCAACGCCCGTTCGGCGACGATTTCGTCGTGTGAATGGGCATCCGCGTGATCTGTGTGTACAACCGGCTCCAGCACATGCTCGATCGTATTTATGTTTTTTTCGGTAAACGCAGAACTCAGGGCATATGGAACACCGATAAAACCACCGATCGTGGAGAGAATCGCCAACACGATCAGCGGGATCGTCATCGTCTTCGGCGATTCGTGCGGGTGGTGATGCGCTTTGTCGAAACGTTCGCTGCCCCAGAACGTCATTACCATCATTCGCGTCATGTACACCGCGGTCAGCAACGCCGTGATCGCTCCGATCACCCATAGAATCTTGGCAGCCGAGCCGATTCCCGCGGCGCTCCACGTCTTCCACAGAATCTCGTCTTTAGAGAAGAACCCCGCAAAAATCGGAATACCGCAGATCGCGAGCCAGCCCGCAAACATCGTGATGTACGTAACCGGCATGTACTTCTTCAACCCGCCCATGCGCCGCATGTCCTGTTCGTGATGCATGCCGTGAATCACCGAACCCGAACCGAGGAACAACAGCGCTTTGAAAAAGGCGTGCGTGATGACGTGAAAGATCGCCGCGACAAACGCGCCGACGCCACACGCGAGAAACATGTAACCGAGCTGCGAGACGGTTGAGTAAGCAAGAACTTTCTTGATGTCGTTTTGCGCGAGGCCTATGGTTGCCGCAAATAGCGCGGTGACCGCGCCGACAATGGCGACGACAAACATCGCCGTGGGCGCGTGTATGTAGATCTCGGAACAGCGGACGATCATGTAGACGCCGGCGGTAACCATCGTCGCCGCGTGAATCAACGCCGAGACTGGCGTCGGTCCGGCCATCGCGTCCGGCAGCCAGACGTACAAAGGAATCTGCGCGCTCTTTCCCGCCGCGCCGATGAACAACAGCAACGCGATCGACGTCGCGCCACCAGCAGTGATGGCTGCAAGTGTGAAAGGTTCGACCGGTTGGTTCTTGAAGAACGAGAGGGCCGTTTGCGCCGTCTCGCCGAGGGCGGGATTAGCGTAGAAACTGACGGAGCCAGTCACGTAAAACACGAGCATCACGCCGAGGATGAAACCCCAGTCGCCGATGCGGTTCGTAATGAACGCTTTCTTCGCCGCGTCGCCCGCTTCTTTCTTGTCGAAGTAGTAACCGATCAGCAGGTACGAGCAGAGACCGACGCCTTCCCAACCGACAAACATCAGGATGAAGTTGTCGGCGAGCACGAGCGTCAGCATCGAGAACATGAACAGGTTGAGAAACGCGAAAAACCGATAAAAACCAGCTTCGCCGTGCATGTAGCCGACGGCGAAAACGTGGATCAGAAAGCCGACGAAAGTAATGAACAGCGCATAAGTGCCGCTCAAACGATCCATCGCAAGCGCAAAGTCCGCGCGCAGAGTGCCGACCTGCAACCAGGTCCAAATATGGTCAAACAGGACAGTCGGGTGCTCACCTCCACCAAGCGCGCCATGCGGCTTAAACGCGAGATAGAACGCGACGAGCGTCGAGATCGCCACCGAACCACACGCGACGACGCCGATAAACCGTTCGTCGCGCACACGGCGTCCGACGAACCAGTTGATGACCGCGCCCGCGAGGGGCGCGAAGATGATCAAGCTGAGGAGATTCGTTTCCATACTAGTGCTTGGTGCTTAGTACTTTGTGCTTTGTTCGTATTGCTACGGGGCTCGATGCGTCCGAGTATCTCGTTGCGAAAGTGAACAAAGTACAAAGCACAAAGTACTAAGCTCAAAGCTTCAATATACTCGCTTCATCCACATCCAACGTCTCGCGATTGCGGAAGATGGCAATAATGATTCCCAAACCCACCGCCGCTTCAGCCGCAGCGACGGTCATCACGATGAAGACGAACAGTTGTCCCGTAACGTCCTGAAAGAAACTCGCAAACGCGACAAACGTCAGGTTCACAGCATTCAGCATCAGCTCGATGCACATGAACATCGCGATCACGTTGCGCTTGATGATCACGCCGGTCACTCCGATCGTGAACAGCACGGCGGAGAGCGCGAGATACCATGAGAGTTGTGGTTCCATAACGTTAGTCCCGCTTGGCCGGATCGCGAAGTTCTTCGACGCCGAGCAGTCGCGCCGCTTCGTCCGTTGTATCTGCTTCTACTCCGTGCGTGTCGTCAAGCGCGACCGACTTGTCGAACATCGACACCGGCAGCACGGCCGCTCCTGGCACCACGCGGGCGTTTGGCGGCAATGCGCTGCGCCGCGCGAGTGTCATCGCGCCGACAATAGCCATCAACAAAAGTATCGAAGTTATCTCGAACGGCAGCAGGTAACGCGTAAACAGTGCCGAACCGATCGAATGCGTCAATCCGACCGCCGCCCCGCTCGACGCCGGCGTCACCTGCGAACCCTGAACAGTAACGAGAATGAAAGCGACTTCTGCGATCAGTATTGCCGCGAGCCCGATCGCCGTAGGCACGAGCCACTTCAGCCGCGGACGCTGATGCGTCTCTTCCTCGACGTTCAGCAACATGATCACAAAGACGACGAGCACCATGATCGCGCCCGCGTAAACGATTACCTGCACCGCCGCGATAAACGGCGCCGCCAGCATCACGTACAAACACGCCAGGGAAATAAAGACGCCGATCAACGAGATCGCGCTGTAAAGCGGATTACGTTGCGCCACGACCGCCAGCGCGCAGCCAATCGCCATCCCGGCAAACAGAATGAATAACAGGACCAGCATCACAGATTCGGAAACAGGAAGAGCAGCGTCGCGGTGATGACGATGCTCAACAGCGCAAACGGCAACAGGATCTTCCAGCCAAAGTTCATCAATTGATCGAAGCGAAAGCGCGGCAGTGTCCCGCGCAACCAGATGTAGATAAACAGGAAGAAAATGATCTTCGCCAGAAATCCGAGCACGCTCACGAGCCCGAACAGGAACGTTCCCCGGCCAAAGATGTCTTCCGCAAACGGCACGTTCCAGCCGCCAAGAAACAACGTGGTGGCCAGCATGGAAACCGTGAACATGTTGATGTACTCGGCGAGGAAGAAGAGGGCAAACTTCATCGCGCTGTACTCGGTGTGAAAACCGGCGACCAGTTCCGTCTCGGCTTCGGGCAGGTCGAAGGGGACGCGATTCGTTTCCGCAATCGCCGCGATCATGTAAATGATGAACCCGAGCGGATGGAAGAAGATGAACCAACGTGCTCCGTGCCAACCAGATTGCATCTCGACGATCTGCGAGAGATCGAGCGTGCCGGCCAACAGGATGACGCCGATGAGACTCAACCCGAGGGCGAGTTCGTAGGAGATCATCTGCGCGGAGGCGCGCAAGCCGCCCATCAAGCTGTACTTGTTATTTGACGACCAGCCCGCGAGCGCGATCCCATACACGCCGATGGAGGTAATACCCAGAACGTAAAGCAAGCTCACGTCGAAGCGCGCGATCGTCAACGGTATTACGATGTCGGTGAAGGGAATACGAACTTCGGGACCAAATGGATAGACGATCATCGTCATCAACGCCGCCATCGTGGCGATAACAGGCGCCAGGAAGTAGACAAAGCGCGTCGACTTATCGGGAACGATGTCTTCTTTGAGAATGAACTTCAGCAGGTCGGCGAATGGTTGCAGGATACCGCCGTAACCAACGCGGTTTGGACCAAGCCGTCCCTGGATGAAGCCGAGTATGCGACGCTCGGCGAGCACCGTGTAGGCCACGATCAACAGCACTACCGTGAAAGCCACGGTGATGGCTACGAGCTTGAGAGCGATGTCGATTGCGGTGTCCATTGCTAGCGATTGAGCCCTTGCAAAGAGGTTTCCCGCAAAGGCGCAAAGACGCAAAGACGTAAACTAAAACGCAAGGTTAAAACTCTGCGTCTTTGCGCCTTTGCGGGAAACTCCTTGATCACGTCCGAGTCCCCACCGTGATTTGGTAAAGCGGAGAGATCGCCGTTGTGTCGGGCCGCGGATTGCCGGAGGCCAGCAGATGAAACTGCGGCACCTTGTCCGTCAGGTTTCCAATCCTGAACAATTCGTGCCCGACTTTTGGTGTTCCGTAAATCTTTTCCCCGTCGTCGTCGAGTGCTTCGACCGCGCGGCGAACAGCAGCTAAAGCTTCGCTAACGTCCGTTTGGCCCACGTCGTACTTCGCCTGCACCGGACGCGTCTCGTCTTTCAACAACGGATAGCGCAGCCCTGCGTAGGCCGGCACTTTCTCCGCGATGCTGCGAAAGACGTTGCCTGGTGACAACTCAAAACCGAAATCCAAACCAAGCTCTTTCGCGAGTTGCGCGACGATCATCCAGTCAGGCTTGGCCTGGTGCACTGGCGGAATCGACTGCCGCACGCGTTGGACCAACCCGTCGTTGTTCGTAAACGTGCCATCCTGTTCGGCATATGACGCAGCGGGGAGGACTACGTCGGCCGTTGCGGTCGTTTCGGTTTCGAAGAGTTCCTGGACGACGAGAAAATCGAGTCTCGCAAGTGCGTCTTCACGTCCTTCGAGGTGTTGCGGCAGGAAACTGCCGGCAACGTACATCGCGCGAATCGTTTGGCCCGCAGCGTCGAGCATTTCCGAAGGCGTCATCGCGCCGTCGAGCAGGCCCATGTCGTGCGCGCCGAAACTGTTGTTGAACAACGGCAACGGATGAAAGAGGACGCGCCGTCCATCTGCGGCTAAAACCTGCGGGAGTTGGCCGAGAATCGCCTGCGCTTCGCGACTGACCTCGCCGCCAAACATCACCACCAGATCGCCTGTCGTTTCAGCGAGAATCTGCCGCGCGGCGTCGATCTCTTTAGTTTCGATGCCTGCTTTTTGCGCTGCCAGCGAGGCGCTGCCCTGATCCGCAAGCGCGAGAACAATCGCGTCTTCCGTGCCCGGACGGATATGCAGAAACGCCGCGGCCTGTTCGACCAAACGGATGCGAACCGGGTTCGCGATGATCAGCTTCGTGCCGCCGTTCCGCACGGCCTGGCGAATCTGTTTGCCGGTCAACGGCTGTAACTCTTCCGGTTCGCCGCCGATCAACAGGATCGTTTTCGCGTAACGGATGTCGCGATGGGTCGCGAGCGGCGCGCCGAGGTTTTCGAAGAATGATTTCAGACTGAAGCTGTCCGTGACGGTGTAGTTGTCAGTGCCGACCAGTTCAGTCGTAAACCGCTGCAAGGTGTGCAATCCTTCATTCGTCATCCGCGGACTGCCGGCGACGCCGATGGCATTTCGCCCGTGATCGTTGGCGATCGAATCGAGCCGCTCGGCGACGTGACGAATCGCTTCATCCCACGTTGCGGGAATCAGCTTGCCGCCTTTCTTGTAGCGGATCATCGGCGTGCGAATGCGCGCCTCGTGATTGATGAACGGATGTCCGAACCGGCCTTTGACGCAGAGAAACTCGCCGTTGAGCCCGTTGACGTAACGATCGCGCGCCACGACGCGCCGCACCTCACCGCCACGCGAACCGAGCGACATCTGGCAACCGTCCGAACAGAAGTTGCACGTCGAGATCGTTTGGGCCAACTCCCACGGGCGCGTTTGGTGACGATAAGTCGCGTCGAGCAATGTTCCAGTCGGGCAAACTTCGATACAGTTGCCGCACTGCGAACAGTCGAGCCAGCCGAGATACGTTCCGATAACCGTGTGCGCGCCGCGTCCGCCCGCTTCAATCGCTTCCTCGCCCATCCACTCGTCGCAAACACGCGTGCAGCGTTTGCACAGAATGCAACGCTGCGAATCGTTCGCGACCATCGGCGAGAGATATTTCTCGGCGTAGTAATTTTTCTGTTCGGTGAAGCGCTCTTCGAGTCCGCCCCAGTCGAACGTCATCTCCTGCAGTTCGCATTCGCCGCCGCGATCGCA
>DATELZ010000242.1:0-44475 GCA_035276045.1 Pyrinomonadaceae bacterium
TCACGCCGACCACGGTTCTCGCCTATCAACACTACGACACGTTTCGCAATCGCTTTGCGCCTTTTCCGGTGAAGGTGGAACTCCTATCGCGCTTCCGCAGTTCGAAGGAACAGAAAGAAGTCGTGAAGCGCGTCGAGGCAGGTGACGTCGACGTGATCATCGGCACGCATCGCATGCTCTCGAAAGACGTTCGCTTCAAAGATCTCGGACTCGTCGTCGTCGATGAAGAGCAGCGTTTCGGCGTAGCGCACAAGGAACGTCTGAAACAGTTAAAGAAACGAGTCGACGTTTTGACGCTATCGGCGACGCCGATTCCGCGTACGTTGAACATGTCACTGAGCGGCATGCGCGACATGTCGTTGATCGAAACCGCGCCCCGCGATCGACTCGCGATTCAAACCCAGGTGGTGCAGTTTTCCGAAAGCGTGATCAAATCGGCGATCGAACTCGAACTCTCGCGCGGCGGCCAGGTGTTCTTTATTCACAATCGCGTCGAGACCATCGAGACGGTCGCCGCGCTCGTGCAGCGCCTCGTGCCCCAGGCCCGTCTGGCCATCGGCCACGGAAAGTTGAACGAGAAAGAGATGGAGCGGGTGATGCTCGACTTCATCGATTTCAAATATGACGTTCTGGTTGCGACCACCATCATCGAGAACGGCATAGACATCCCCCGGGCAAACACCATCATCATAAACCGCGCCGATCATTACGGTCTTTCTCAGCTCTATCAATTGCGTGGGCGTGTGGGACGTTCGAGCCGCCGGGCTTATGCCTATCTGCTGATCCCGGCCGAACAGGAACTCACCCCCATCGCGCGTCGTCGTTTAGCAGCAATTCGTGAATTTTCCGATCTCGGGGCCGGTTTTCGTATCGCGGCGCTCGACCTCGAATTGCGTGGCGCGGGCAGCTTGCTGGGCGGAGAACAATCGGGACATTTGGAAGCGCTCGGCTTCGATCTTTACACGCAAATGCTTGAACGCACGGTCGCCGAGATGCGTGGCGAGGAGGTCGAAGACGAGACGAGCGTCACGCTCAATTTGAGCGTCGAAGTCGCCATTCCCGAGGACTACATCTCCGACATGGGACAGCGGCTGCGGACGTACAAACGCGTTTCTTCGGCCCGCGACGAGGGAACTCTACAGAGCATTCGCACGGAAACGGAAGATAGGTACGGACGGATTCCACCGTCTGTGGAGAGACTTTTTTCATATGCCCGCTTGCGCCGGACGGCGGAAGAGTTGGGCCTCGTTTCGCTGGATAAAACACCGGATGGAATCGCCGTCAAATTCAGCGAAAAAGCGCGAATTTCGCCGGAAAAACTGGGGGACTTTGTCAGTAAACATCCAGGCGCCGTCTTCACCCCAAACGGTGTTTTGCGGCTCATCCTGAGTGAAGACGAACAGGACGATGCTTTGGAATTCGCTCGTGGCGTGTTGCTCCAACTAAAGGCCACTGATTAGAATCTCCCGCTTGGGACTTTGGTCTTGGGTCTTTGTGGTTGATGCGTCATTACGAACCCCAAAGACCTAAAACCAAAGACCCAAGACCGTTTTTACAAAAGGAGTCTCGTAGTGAAATTAAAGCTTTTCGCAGTAGCCATTCTTCTGGCCTTCTTCGCCAGTAGCGCCCTCGCCCAGGAAGGCGAAATGACGGTCATCGACGAAGTGATCGCCCAGGTCAACGACGACGTCATCACGCTCTCGATGTTGCGGGCGGAAACCCGCGAGCGAATCGAAGCGCTCAAGCAGAACGGTATGACCGAGCAACAGGCGAACGAAGAGGTCGCTAAGCGGCAGGCCGAGCTGATCGCCACGCTCATCAACGAGAAGCTGTTGCTGCAAAAAGGCAAAGAGCTCGACATGGCTGCCGACATCGAAGCGGAAGTGAACCGCCGAATGTTGTCGATCGCGCAGGAGCAAGGGATCAACTCGATCGAAAAACTCTACGCCGCCATGCGTGAGAGCAAACTCGATCCGGAAGAGATTCGCCGCACGATGCGCACCGAAATGATGAAGCAGGCGGTGCTGCAACAGGAAGTCGATCGCCGCGTCTATCTCAGTTTCTCGTCTGCCGAAATCAAGAAATACTTTGACTCGCATCTCGACAAGTTTCGCAAACCGGAGACCGTGAAGCTTTCCGAGATCTATCTCGTCGTTACCGGCAAAGATGAAGTCGCCGTGAAAGCGAAGGCGTTGGAACTGATCGCGCAGGCTCGTGCGGGCGCTGACTTTGGCGCGCTGGCCGCAGCGAATTCCGAACGCGAGAAGAACGGACAGCGTTCAGCGCCGCAGGATAAAGGTTATGTCGGCGAGTTTGACGTTCCGCAACTGCGCGAAGATCTCGTCGCCGCGATCAAGAACGTTCAGCCGGGTGGCGTGACCGAACCGATTCGCATTGGCGACGGAGTTCAGATTCTTCGCGTCGACGCGCGCACGCCGGCGGGCGCCGAGTCGGTGTTCAACGACAATCGCGTGCGCGAAGCGATGTTGATGGAACGACAGGGCAAGGAGCGCGAGGATTATCTGGCAAACCTCCGAAACGAAGCGTTTATAAAGATCAACGAGCCTCATCGCGCCACAGTTGAACCGCTCTTGAAACTCAAGGCGCCAGTCGCGGCCAAAGCCAAAGGCGACGAGAAAGAAGAAAAGAAAAAGAAGCAGTAACACGGATTGATTACCCGACTCATAATTCTCGGATCGATCTGTGTTATTGGTTTTAGTCTGTGGTTCCAACAACGGCCTATCGATAAACCCCGCATCGTCGTCTATAAAAAGGAACGTAAGCTCGAACTGTATTCGGGCGAGAAGTTGCTGAAGACCTATCGCGTCGGGCTCGGCTTCAGTCCCGTCGCCGACAAACAGCGTGAAGGCGACGGCGCGACGCCCGAAGGCGACTTCTACGTCTTTGTAAAGAACAACAAGAGCGCGTATTACCTGTCGCTCGGCGTCAGTTATCCAAACGTCGAGGACGCGCAACGCGGTTTGCGCGATGGACTGATCACGAAAGCGCAGTACGACTCGATCGTCGATGCGCAGCGAAGAAAGGCCGCGCCGCCGCAGTACACAAAGCTCGGCGGGCTGATTTACATTCACGGCCACGGCGCGGGAAGTGATTGGACATTGGGCTGCGTCGCATTGGAGAATGAGCACATGAAGGAGTTGTTCGACTCGGTTTCGGTCGGCACTCCTGTAACGATTAAGCCATGATCAAGTCTTTCAAGATTCGTGACGTCGAGATCAATCCGCCACTCGTGCTTTCGCCGATGGCTGGCGTGACTGACGTGTCGTTTCGCCGGCTCTTGAAACGGCGTGGCGGCGTCGGCTTGTCGGTTTCGGAGTTCATCTCGGTCGAGGGATTGACGCGTAACAATCCGAAGTCGAAACGGCAGATGCGATTTTACGAAGACGAGCGGCCGTTTGCGGTTCAGATCTTCGGCGGACAGCCGGAACGAATGTGCATGGCGGCGGAGATGGCCGAGGAAGTCGGCGCTGACATTCTCGACGTGAATTGTGGTTGTCCCGCGCCGAAGGTCGTGAAGCATGGCGGCGGCTCGGGTCTGCTCAAGGACCACAGCCGTTTGGAAACGATCCTTAAAGAGATTAAGAAAGTGATCACGATTCCGTTGACGGTGAAGATCCGCGCCGGGTTCTACGATCACACGATCAACGCCGTCGACACCGCTAAGCTCGCGGAAGACTGCGGCGTCGAGCACATCGCGTTGCACGGCCGCACGAAGGAACAGGGTTATCGCGGGCTCGCGAACTGGGATCTCGTGAAGCAAGTGAAAGAAGCGGTAAAGGTGCCGGTGTCAGGCAGCGGCGACGTCACTACGATCGAAGGTGCTTTCGACAAGTTTCGTGAGACGGGTTGTGACGGCGTGTTGATCGGACGCGGCGCGATGGCGAATCCGTGGATCTTTCGTCAGATCGAAGATGCGATGCACGGCCGTCCGATCTTTGAACCTTCGCTTGCGGACAAACGCGCGATCCTGCACGAGTACTTCGACATGTTGCGTGAAGACATGCCGGAGACGCCGGCGATCAATCGGATGAAACAGTTAGCGGGACAGTTTACGCGCGGGTTGCAGGGCGGCGCGCTGTTTCGCACGTCGATCTATCACTCGCATTCGGTTACTGAAGTGCTGGATCGGATTGAAGAGTATTTTGAAGCGATTGAGAATGGCCTGCCTTACTACGGCGAGGCCGGCGCGCCCGTTGAAGACGCGCCGGTGCTTGATTCGTGCGAGTTAGCGACCACTGTCTAAACTGACCGCTGCCGGGTAGCCCTTTTGCACAGGGATTTGCACTGCCGCTTCATTCTTCTTCGTCACGGATTTTAAAGCATTCAATAGTTCGGTTTGTTTTGCGGGAGGTAGATCCTCAAAACTCAATCCGTGCGCATTGAGCACGCTCCGCAGGTTCTCTTCGGTGTTTGTCTTCTGCTGGTAGACGTCTTTGTAGACGTGCAACTTGCCGTCTTCGACGACGATCGTCTCGTAACGCAGTTCGACCGGGATCGTCTCGTGTAACTTCACTTCACGCGTCTTCGTTCGCTGTTGTAAGTAATCGTCAACCTGCTCGACGGGAATATCAGTGCCGGAAGCTTCCGCGAGCCGCATGGCGAAGTCTTTGATCTGCGGGTTCGTCAAGCCGACGCAGCCGTGCGAAGCAAACTTGCCGATCTTCGCGGGCGCTTTGCCGCCGTGGATCAGCGAAGGCAGACCGATCGGGATCTTGATCCATCCGAGCGGATTGTTTTTGCTGCCTGCTTCGACTGTTTCGCCAACGCTGACGTTCTTCATTTCCGCCGCCCACGATTCGTCGGGCACGGTCCAGGTCGGGTTGAAGATCACCGTGTCGGCAGTGCGCATCCCTTGCGGCAGGGGAAACTCCGGATAGCCGATGCCGACTTTGTAAGTCTTCACGAGCGAGCCGTCCTTGAAGAGATCCATGCGATACGCGGGAATGTTCACGACGATTCGCGTGTCGGTTGGGATCGCGTTTGGTCCCGCTAACATTTCAGGACTGGGTTCCGGGGTTGGAGTTGTTTTTGCCGTTGCTGGAGTTGTTGTGGGAGATGGCGAAGGCGCGGTCACCGTTCTTTGGTTGTTCGGTTCGACGGTGCAACCCAGGAACACGGATAGAAGAAGAATTAATAAGAGACTTCGAATTTTCATATTTCGCTCAGGAGCAACGAGTGTTCCAATTGAATAATCCGTGTTTTCTTAAAAGTTCTGCATGATTAGCGGACAGCCAGCAGTGGATAGGGATTGATATTCGTGCCTTCCCAGTAGCGCTTCGGATCTTTGGTGAGTGCGATCGAGAAATGAAGGTGGTAATTGCCGGCGCCGGCGTTACCGGTGTCGCCGACGTAAGCGATCGTTTCGCCCTGACGAACGATGGATCCCTCGACAAGTTTGTCGGCGTAGCGTGCGAGGTGCGCGTAGTAGAAGATCATCTTCTCGTCCTGGCTGAGTTGATAGATCGTCGTGCCGCCGCGTTCGCTTTGAAAGAGCTTGATGATCTTGCCGTCTGTGGCCGCGAGGACTGGCGTGTTGGCCGGCGCGATGATGTCGATAGCGTCGTGGACGCGGCCCTCCGAGCGCGCGTCGTTGAACGTATCGACTAATTGATCGGGCTTCACGCCCGCTACCGGAATTATTAAATGACTCCGTGTTTGAACAACGGGTTCCTCGATCACGCACGCGGAACCAATAAGACAGATCGAAATGAGTAGCAGTACCAGCCGCATGGCCGGTTTGTAGACAACTAACGTTCCAAACCGAGCGGCAACAGCGGTCTTGGCGTTGTTCCTTCGAAAAACCAGCTCGCCCCGACGCGCAAGCGATGATGCCATGTTGGCAATCGAGACGTGTACAACGCGAATCGCGCCTGGCGTGCCAATGCGCCACCGAACGCTTGTCCGCCGGCGAGTAACACTGCTCCTCGTTCGGTGCCGAGACTCAACGCTTCGCCTAATTCTTCAAAGTGTTTCGTTTGCAGTTCGCGTCCGGCAAGTAATGCCTTGATGTTGTCGGCGGCGAGGTTTGCTTCCTGTAAAGCCAGTTGGGCCGTGCCGGGAAGTGTCCGGTCTGCGGGCGGGCAACAAGCGATGTCGCCGAGTGCGAAGATGTTGTCGTGTTGGTCCAACTGGAGCGTGGGCCTGATCTTGATCAAACCGCGCTCGGTCTTTTCCACGTCGAGTTGTTCGATCAGTGGACGCATCTTCACGCCGCCGGTCCAAACGGCGCCTGCGGTGTGCAACTGTTCGCGCGTGCCTTCGTGTTCGAACGTGATGCTGTCAGGCGCGACGTTGACCACTCGCGTGCGCGTGTGAACTTCGACGTGCGATTCGCGCAGCGCTTCTTCGACAAACTCGCGAATCGTATCGCCCATGCCGGGCACGACCTTGTCGCTCATTTCGATCACGAGCACGCGCGGTTGGCCCTGAAGCGCGCGTCGCTTGACGGCGTCGAGCAGCAGGTCGGCCATTTTGGTTGAGAGTTCGCAACCGCTCGCGCCCGCGCCGACGATGGCGAACGTCAGTTCGCGGCGCACGTCCTGGGGCGAGAGATCGGGTGGAATCCGATCGAGTGTTTGGACCATGCGGCGGCGCAGGTTGTCGGCGTGTTCGATCTTCCGAAACGGGAGCGTGTGTTGTTCCGCGCCTTCGACGCCGACAAAGTTGGTTATGCCGCCGACCGCGAGCACGAGGACGTCGTAGCTGAGTGGATCGCTGAATTTTTCGAGGGTCGCCTGGCGGGTGTTCAGGTCGATGGAGGTAACTTTGTCCTCGACTATGCGGACGTTGTCATCCAGCAGTTCGTTGAATTTGGGCGCGATATGCCAGGCCTCCACCTCGCCGCTCAGGTATTCGTAGAGCATGGGCGTAAAGAGGAAGTGATCCGAGTCGCTGACGAGTGTCACCTCGGCCGATCCCGCCAGCCCCAGCGCCGTAAAAAGCCCCCCAAAACCGCCGCCCAGAATGAGAACCCTGGCTTTAGCCATCGACGTATTTACCCCTTCTTTGTTTCGTTTGCAGGGATAGTAACAGGGGGCATTGATCATTTTCCATTTGTCATCGCTCATTTGTCATTGAAAATGAAAAATGACCACTGGCAAATGGAAAATGACCAATGAAAAGCGCCCAACTGGACACTCCCCACCCTGCGTGATAAATTGGGCAGGCTTTTTAAGTTTAGCGGTTACCGCGCTTTAGCGGAATTTACTGCGGTCGAGGAGGACCATTTAAACAAAGTGGCGTTAGCAAAAGAAACCAAGGAGCAGATTGTTTCTGACTTCCGTACCCATGAAACTGACACCGGTTCGCCCCAGGTGCAAGTCGCGCTCTTGAGCAAGCGTATTACCGACCTGACGGAGCACTTCAAAACCCATAAGAAAGATAATCACTCGCGACGCGGCTTGTTGAAAATGGTCTCGCAGCGACGCAGTCTGTTGGATTACCTGAAGAAGACAGACATCGAACGCTACCACGAGGTTGTTAATCGTTTGGGCCTGCGCCGGTAGCCGGTAGTAAACGAGGAAAGAACGAGAGATCTTCGAGTCTCTGTTTAGTAAAGCCCGCGTCTATCGAAGAGCTTGTGGCAGTGCCGAACGTGACGGCGATTGACTGGAAACAAGCAGACGCGTTTGGCCTGAATTCGAGCATCAAGGCGGCATGAGCTTCACGGTTCAAGAGGCTCGTGCCGCCTTTAGTTTTAGTTGATTTGTTGCCCGCTTCACGTTGGCGTGGTCTAGCGATTCACAAAGGAAATACGAAGAAAACTGCGGGCGGATGAGACGCCTGCGACCTGAACCCGGCTTCAGGTGCTAATGTCCTAAGGAGAACAAGACATGCCAGAAAAGAAATACCTCAAAGAATCAATCAAACTCGGCGATAAAGAATTAACTGTTGAAAGTGGTCGCGTCGCCAAGCAGGCTGACGGTTCAGTCGTCATTCGTTATGGCGACACGATGTTGCTCGTCGCTGCTGTCAGTGCGCTTACCCCGCGCGAAGGTATTGATTTCTTTCCCCTCACGGTTGAATACCGCGAATCGAATTTCGCTGCCGGACGCATTCCGGGCAACTACTTCCGCCGCGAAGGCCGGCCGAACGAAAAGGAAGTGCTGACCAGCCGCCTGATCGATCGTCCCTGCCGCCCACTCTTCACCGAAGGTTATCGAAACGAAACCCAGGTCATCGCCAGCGTTATCTCAGCAGATCCGGACAACAACCCAGACGTGATCGCCATCACCGGCGCTTCGTGCGCGCTCTACTTGTCAGACATTCCGTTTATGAATCCGATCGCCGGTGTGCGCATTGGTTTGATCGAAGGCCGCTACATAGTCAACCCGACGTACGACGAAGTGCGCGAGTCGCGTTTGAATCTCATCGTGGCAGGAACTGAAGAAGCGATCGTCATGGTCGAAGCGGGCGCTTCCGAAGTCTCGGAAGAGATCATGGTTGAGGCGCTGATGTTGGCCCACAAGGAGATCAATCGTCTCTGTCGCTGGCAGCGGGAACTCTACAAAGCACTCGAAATCGAGAAGCGCGAAGTCACTGCGCTCGCGCTCGACGAAGACATGTCGAGGGAGATTACCGAGAATTACACGGAACGATTGCGCGAGGCGCTCGACACGAGCACGCAGGAGAAGCGCGCGAGTTACGCCGCAGTCGACGCGTTGAAGAAAGAAGTCGCCGAAGCGTATCCGGAGGACCAACCGGAAAAACGAGTGATGGCGAAACTCATTTTCGATCATCTGAAAGAAGCCGTCTTCCGCGACGACATCCTGAACAAACGACGCAGACCTGACGGCCGTCGGTTCTCGGAGATTCGTCCGATTACGTGCGAAGTAGGCTGGCTGCCGCGCGTCCACGGTTCGGCGCTTTTCACTCGCGGCGAAACACAGGCTCTCGTTTCGACCACACTCGGAACGAAAGAAGACGAGCAGTTCATCGACGATCTCGAAAAAGGTGAAGTGAAACGACGCTTTCTGCTTCACTACAACTTCCCGCAATACTCAGTCGGCGAAGTTGGCCGCTACGGTTCGTCGAGCCGGCGCGAGATCGGTCACGGCGCGCTCGCGCGACGCGCACTCGAGACAGTCCTGCCTGAGGATTCAGTTTTTCCCTACACGCTGCGCATAGTTTCCGACATCACCGAGTCAAACGGTTCGTCTTCGATGGCGAGCGTGTGCGGCGGCACCTTGTCGTTGATGGATGCGGGCGTGCCGTTGAAAGCGCCGGTCGCGGGCGTGGCGATGGGTCTCGTGATGGAAGGTAACAAGTACGCGATCCTGACCGACATCGCTGGCGCGGAAGATCATTACGGCGACATGGACTTCAAAGTCGCAGGCACGCGCAACGGCATCACTGCGTTGCAGATGGACATCAAGATCGCGGGCATCAACGCGCAGATCATGGCCGAAGCTCTCGAACAGGCGAAGAAAGGCCGTTTCTACATTCTCGGCATCATGGAGAAGACGCTGCAGGAGCCACGCGAAGCCATTTCGCCGCTCGCGCCGCGTATCATCCAGATCAAGATCAATCCCGACAAGATCCGCGACGTGATTGGACCAGGCGGTAAAGTGATTCGTTCGCTCGTCGAAGAGACTGGCGCGAAGATCGACGTCGCCGACGACGGCACGATCTCGATCGCAACCGCAAGTGGCGAAGCAGCCGATGCGGCAGTGAATCGAATTCGCGGCCTGACGGCGGAAGCCGAAGTGGGCCAGACTTACCTTGGCACCGTCAACCGAATCGTCGACTTCGGCGCGTTCGTCGAGATCTTCCCCGGCACGGATGGTCTATTGCACATCTCCGAGATCGCCGACCGGCGCGTGAAAGACGTGCGCGACGAACTCAAAGAAGGCCAGCAGATCCTGGTGAAGTGCATCGGCCGCGAGGGCAACAAGATCAAGCTTTCGCGCAAAGCTGTACTGCGTGACGAGAATCGCAAAGCCGAGGCTGCCAGCCCGAGCGAGAGTGAGTGAAGACGCGGAGACGCGGAGACGGGGGAAGGGGAGACGGGGAGATACGGAGACAGGGGGACGGGGAGATACGGAGACGCGGAGATACGGGGACACTTGATCACCGCGTCGCCGTGTCCCCCCGTCCCCGCGTCTCCCCTTCTCCTCGTCTTCTTCCCCCCGTCCCCCCGCCCCTCGTCTAGGTTCCATAATCGATGTCTAAAAACTGGACGATAACAACCGTTTCAAGTACAAAAAAGGTTGTTTATGGCCCGTTTTACAGACGGCCCTTAAATTGCTGCCGAAAGCTGCTATTCAAGTGGCCTCGGTAAGCGGTGCGGCGTTTACGCAAGGTTCCTGTGACCTGCATTCCAGCGAGATGCTCCCCGATGGTCCAACTCTCTGGCGCACGAGAAATCCCCGACTCGCGCTGGAGTTTCCCAGTTATTAGCAGTCTTCTCGTATTGGAAAAGGAACATTAATGGAGGCCCAGCGGCCCTAGCGCCGATTGTTTTTGCCTTTGCCCAACGGTATGAACTTAACGATCGCCCCCACTTCCGGTAAGAGGTCAACTCCCGGCCTGCGACGCATTTGCCGCTTGCTTACCGCAATTTCCTGCATCGTTTTCCTGACAGGCGGTTCGGCCCTGGCCGACCAAGTTCGGATCAATAACGTGGTCCAAAACTTGAGCAGCCTTCAAGGCACTACGAACCTGCAACTGACACTCGTTTCGCAAGACCCCGCAACAAACGGAACCAAGGGGACTACAGGTTCCACTGGTCCACGCAACGATACCGCGACTGCCGGCAACGATCCGAAACTCGACGCGCCCCTGTCAGGTCTGCCGAAAATTTCTGACGTCAAAACGATCGGCATCGACGACATCTCCGAAGAAGGTGAAGTTGAGGGCACGATTTGCGACTGTGGCGAGATCTTGATCGCCGAGGGCGGCGGTTTCCCGATGTGGCCCTTAGCGTTTTTGGCGGCAGTCCCAGTTGCCTTCATCGATTTTGGCGACGACTGCACCTCCTGCGATCAGAGTACGCCGACCCCAACGCCCACTCCGCCACCACCGCCGCCGCCGACACCAACACCTGAACCAGCGTCATTGCTGATCTTCGGCACGGGCCTGATCGCCGCCGGCGCGGGATTACGACGCCGTTACGCGAGAACCAAGCTCGCCAATGAAATTCAGAAAACGGAGGAGGAATAAAAACACAATGACAAAACTAACCTCCGTTAAGACTTTCAAGTTTGCCTTGTTGCTTCTGCTCGCGGTCACGTTCCTCGCGGCGACGGAGGTCTCCGCGAAAACGAAAAAGGCGAAGTACGGGACCATCAAGATTCTGACCAACCCCGGCGGGCTTTTACTCGTGATCGACGGCAAGCCGCAGGGTGAAACGCTGGCGGACTACCGGGCTTTTGATTTAGCGCCGGGCGTCCACAACGTCTCGGTCACGTTGCCGAATGGGAAGCTGTGGGTACGTGACATCGAAGTTCCTGCCGGCCGCGTCAAGTGCGTGGTTGTGAACTACAAACCACTGCCGCCGCTGCCGAAGTCGCCTTGTCCGTATCCGGTGAGTGTTTCCGCTCCCGCGACGGTCAACGAAGGTGAGATTGTGACCTTTGCGTCGGACGTCGAATACGGTGGTAACTCCGGTTTGCGCTATACCTGGACCATCAGTCCGTCCAGGGCTCGCGTGATTAGCGGCGCGGGCACGCCGACGATCAACGTTGATTCGACGGGAGTAGGCGGGCAGCGCATCATCGCCACGTTGACGGTCGACGATGGCTCGGCGGATCCGACCTGCCGTCAAACTGCTCAAAGCGTGGCCGTGGTGACGGCTGCGGAAAGAAAAGTGATCGTTGCTCGTGAGTTTGACGAGTGCAACAACTGTGCTTTCGACGATCAGAAAGCGCGGCTCGACAATCTCGCGGTCGAGTTGCAAAACGATCCTTCGACGACGGCTTACATCATCGCTTACGGCGGGCGCAACAGCCCGTTGGCCCAGGTCGAAGTGCTGATGAAGCGCGCGCGCAATTACATCATCGATCAGCGTGGCATCGACGCGGCGCGGATCGTGGTTGTGAATGGCGGATTCCGCGAGGGCGACAGTGTCGAACTCTGGATCGTTCCCAGTGGCGCGGCTGCTCCGCGTGCAACGCCGACAGTTCAAGCAGGCGAAGTTAAAGGTCGTAAAAAGTAATAGCCCCCGACAACCCAGCTAACCACGAATTACACAGTTTCGATCAGTGTAATTCGTGGTTACTTTTCTTTTCGCTTTCGGTCTTCTACTATTCCTCACGTGCCTGCACCTAACATCGAAACCATCGTATCGCTCGCCAAGCGGCGAGGATTTGTTTTTCCGTCTTCCGAAGTTTACGGCGGCCTCGGCAGCGCCTGGGACTATGGTCCACTCGGCGTCGAACTCTGTAACAACGTCAAACAGTCGTGGTGGCGCTGGCTGGTTTACGAGCGCGACGACATCGAAGGCATCGATTCGTCGATCATTCTGAACCGGTTGGTCTGGAAGTACTCGGGACACGAAGCGACGTTTCACGATCCGCTCGTCGATTGCCGCGAGTGTAAGAGCCGCATGCGCGCCGACAAACTCGAAGGATATTTTCCCGAGGGCGGTGGATCATTTGACGCGAATGAGCGTCTGCGAGCCGGTCTCGTTAAATGCGCTAATTGCGGCGCCACGAACCTTACGGACGAGCGTTACTTCAACATGATGTTTCGGACGACGCTGGGCGCGGCTGCCGCTGAAGACGATCCATCAGCGGTCGCGTATCTGCGTCCGGAAACTGCGCAGGGAATTTTCATCAACTTCCTGAACGTGCAGACCACGATGCGCCGCAAGATTCCGTTCGGGATCGCGCAGGTGGGCAAATCGTTTCGCAACGAGATCACGCCCGGGAATTTCATTCTCCGCACGCGCGAGTTTGAACAGATGGAGATGGAATACTTCGTCAAACCTGACGCGGAACATTTGAAGCTCGTCGACGAATGGGTCGAGCTTTACGTCGACTGGTTCAAAGGACTCGGAATTGACGGCCGCAACCTTCAGCTTCACGAAGTGCCGGGGGAAGAATTGGCGCACTATTCGAAGCGCACGGTCGACATCATGTACCGCTATTTCCCCGAGCGTCCCGAGGAGGAAAGACAGTGGGAAGAGTTGATGGGAATTGCATATCGCACCGATTTCGATCTGCTCTCGCATTCGAGCAAGCCGGTTGACGAAGAAGGCAATCGCCGCAATCCCGATTCAACTGAGGATCTTTCGTATTTCGACGAGCCGACGAAGACGCGGTTTTATCCGCACGTCATCGAGCCCGCGGCCGGCGTCAATCGCACTGTGCTGGCAGTCTTGATGGATGCTTACTCGGAGAGGACGAACGACAAAGGCGAGACGAGAGTGATACTGAAACTCAGTCCGCAGCTTGCGCCGATCAAGGCGGCGATTTTGCCGTTGGCGAAGAATAAGCCTGAGATTGTCGGGATGGCGAAGGCGATTAAACGTTCGCTTCAGCCGGCGTTGCGAGCGGTTTATGACGATACGGGCGGCATCGGCAAGCTTTATGCGCGGCAGGATGAGATCGGAACGCCATTGTGTGTGACCGTCGATCATCAGTCGCTCGAAGATGAAGCGGTGACGGTGCGCGATCGCGATACGTGGGAACAGGAAAGAGTAAAAGTGTCTGAGCTTGCCGAGCATTTGCAACGGCGGCTACAGACTTCATAGGTTCTTATGGCGGTAGTCAAGAAAAGAAATCTGCAAACTGAGACGCGTTTGCTGCTGGAGTCGGAGGATCCGGTGGAGTTGCCGCCGGCTGAGATCGACGACAATGCGGTGCTGGTCCAGTTTGAAAAGTTCAAGCCTTTTATACCGCAACTGCTCGAAGAGTTGCGCGCGGGCACGATTGCCGAACCGGTGCCGGTGATGATCGACGGTTCAACGTTTGCCATCCACGGCGAGACGCGGACGTTTTGGGTCAAGCTGTGGCACGCCGCCGGCAGCGAGATGACCAGGATCGATCGCGCGCAAGTGATTAGTTGTATTCCCTCCACCCGCGGCGTTCAGATCCGCGTTGAAGATCCCGAAGAGGAAGAGTGAGCCCCAAAGAGGCATCGGGTTCTTTACTTCGTGTGCCTCTTGTGTCCGCTTTTTGCGCCTTTTTGTGGCTATGGTGAACCTTCCCGAAAAAGTCATTGCGCTAGCGCGTGCGGTTGGCGATGACGGCGGCCGAGCACTGCTCGTGGGCGGCTGTGTGCGCGATGCGTTGATGAGCCGCCGGGCGAAAGATTGGGATCTGGAAGTTTATGGGTTGGCGCCGGAACGATTGCGGGAGATTCTCGATCGCTTTGGATCGGTGAACGTCGTCGGCGAGGCGTTTACGGTTTACAAGTTGGGTGTGGATCTCGACGTTTCGATCCCGCGTCGCGAGCGGAAAGCGGGCCGTGGTCATCGCGGGTTTGTGATCGAAGGCGATCCGTCGATGAGCCTCGAGGACGCGGCGCGCCGCCGGGATTTTACGATCAATGCGATTCTGCAGGATCCGTTGACGGGCGAGCTGATCGATCCGTTTGGCGGGCGTCAGGACATCGCTGACCGTGTGTTGCGCGCGGTTTCGGCTGAGACGTTTGTTGAAGACAGTTTGCGTGTTTTGCGTGCGGCGCAGTTTGCGGCGCGGTTCGAGTTTGACATTGCGCTTGAGACGGTCGAGCTTTGCCGCTCGATGGATCTGACGGACCTGCCGGCGGAACGTATCTGGGGCGAGCTGGAGAAGCTTCTGTTGCAGGCGAAGCGGCCGTCGATCGGGCTCGACTGGTTGGCGAAATTTGGCGCGTTGCCGCAGGTGTTTCCCGAGATCGAGACGTTGATTGGTGTGCCGCAGGATCCGGAATGGCACCCGGAGGGAGACGTTTTTATCCACACGCTGCTGGCGGTGGATCGCGCGCGAGAGATGATCGACGACCTGCCATACGCACGGCAGGTGACGGTGATGCTGGGTGCGTTGGCCCATGATTTTGGCAAGCCGCCGACGACGCAGTTTCTCGAAGGGCGCTGGCGTTCGCGCGGACACGAGGAAGGTGGGGTCGAGCCCGCGAGTCGGTTTCTCGATCGGATCAACGTCCATACAATCGATGGTTACGATGTGCGGCGGCAGGTGATTTCGCTGGTGCGCGAGCACTTGAAGCCTGGCGAGTTTTTCAAGAAGCGTGACGAAGTTGGGGAAGGAGCGTTCCGCCGTTTGGCGCGGCGCTGCGAGCCGGATCTTCTGTATCGCGTTGCGAAAGCTGATTCGCTGGGACGCAATGCCGATTGGGTGCCGCGTGAGAAGTGGTATGGCGCCGAAGCGCAGGAGTGGTTTCTCCAGCGGGCGAGGGAATTGGACGTGGAGAAACGTCCGCCCGATCCGCTGTTGTTGGGACGGCATTTGATCGAGCTTGGTTTAGATCCCGGCCCGGCGATGGGCGAGATCACGCGCGCGGTTTATGAGATGCAATTGGATGGACGCGTTCGCACTCTCGAGGATGCGATTCTCGAGGCCCGGAAACTTATCAGTTAAATTCGCGGTTGTTGTTGGGTGACGCAGTGGATCGTGCCCATGCCCCAGACGAGTGGCTCGCAGTTGATCGGGACCACTTGTCGATCGGTAAACACTTGTTGCAATGTTTCGACAGCGCGCGCGTCGTTTGCGTGACCAAAGACGGGCACCAACACGACTTTGTTGGCAATATAAAAATTGATGTAGCTGGCGGGCAGGCGATCGAGGTTCCGCGTGTCTGTGCTGGTCCCGCCGACAACTCCCGGCATCGGTAGAGCGACGATTTTGAAAGGACGATCGTTAGCGTCCGTCATCGACTTCAGCCGCGCCAGATTATCCTGTAGCAATTCGTAGTTTGCGTCTTCCGGATCTTCTTCGAGTGCGCACACGATCAAGTTGGGCGCGACGAAGCGCGCGATGTCGTCGATGTGGCCGTCAGTGTCGTCGCCGACGATTCCCTCGCCGAGCCACAAGACTTTAGTCACGCCAAGATACTGTTTTAAGTAATTTTCGATCTCCTCGCGATTGAGGTGCGGGTTGCGATTCGGATTCAGCAGGCACTGTTCGGTCGTCAAAACGCAGCCGGCGCCGTTGACCTCGATCGCGCCGCCTTCCATTACGATTCCCGGTTCGAAGCGACGCAGTTGGAGCGTGGGTTCCAACAGGCGCGGCACGCCGTTGTCACGTTTCAACGATTCGTACTTGTTTCCCCAGGCGTTGAAGATCCAATCGTTGAAGGCGATGGCGCCCTTGTCGTCGACGAGAAAATTTGGACCATAGTCACGGATCCACGAGTCGACCGTAGGGATGTGATGGAAGCGGAGGTTTTCAATGCTCGGGAACGTGCAGCGTTGGCCCACTGCCTGTTCGGTCGCCTCGTCGTCTACGAGCAGGTTCACTGTTTCGTGAGGCGTGAGCGCCGCGATCATCTGGAGGTAGATCTCCTCGACCTGGGAAACGCGGTCGGGCCATGTTTCCGGATCTTTGGGCCACGTCAGCCAGGTGGCCGCGTGCGGACGCCATTCGGCGGGCATGTAAAAGCCACGACTGGCCGGGGTTTCTTGCTGTGACTGGTTCATCGTTTCAGGATCTGAGTGTTTTTAGCCGGAAGTGACGGCCGATGCCGATAAAACTGATCAAGACCCAGAAGACTTCCATTAGCAGGGCGGAAAGATTGAAGTCGACGATCAACGACGCCACGATCAGGCTCGCGCCCGCTGCGTTCAAAATCGAATAGGAAAGAGCCGAACTCTTGATCTTGTCCAGTTGCAGCATCAGGTAGGTGACCATCAATATCACCACGCCGATATTGCCCGCCAGGTCCATCAGGCTGTAGTTCATAGCTATTCCCCAAACCGGTAACGAAGCCCATCGTAAGCGTCGATGCGCCGGTCGCGTAGGAACGGCCAGTTCTGCCGCGTCTCTTCGATCTTTGTCAGGTCACACTCCACCAGCAGCACTTCTTCTTTATCGGCTGAAGCTTTGGCGACGATGCGGCCGAAAGGATCGGCAACGAACGACTGGCCCCAAAACGTCAGCTTGCCTTCGTGTCCCACGCGATTCACGACCACGACGTAGACGCCATTGGCGATCGCATGCCCGCGTTGAATTGTTTCCCACGCCGAGTGTTGCGCTTCGTTCATCGACTGCTCTTCGTCAGGCAGCCAGCCGATCGCCGTCGGGTAAAACAAAAATTGCGCGCCTCCGAGCGCCGTCAGCCGCGCAGCTTCCGGAAACCATTGATCCCAACATACGAGCGTGCCGATCTTGCCGTAAGCCGTGTCGTGAGTTTGAAAGCCGAGATCGCCGGGTGTGAAATAAAACTTCTCGTAATAGAGCGGATCGTCAGGGATGTGCATCTTCCGATACTTGCCGGCGATCTTTCCCGAAGTGTCGATCATGACCGCGGTGTTGTGGTAGACGCCGGCGGCGCGCTTCTCGAAAAGCGAAGCGACGATTACTACCTTGCGCTGGCGGGCGACTTTGCCGAGCGCTTCGGTCGCAGGACCGGGTATCGTTTCGGCCAACTTGAACAGTTGAATATCTTCCGTCTGGCAGAAGTACTGCGAGCGAAACAGCTCCTGAAGGCAGACGATCTGCGCGCCGCCCTTCGCCGCCTCGTTTACCCTGGCGATCGCCTTTTTGAGGTTCTTCTCTGGTTGCAGATCGCAAGTCATTTGCACGAGGCCGACGGTGACGACCTCACCTGCTCGTTTCTTGTTGGGCATGTTTCGCAGTATAGCAAAGCATTCGTGCGATCAGTGTTTGCTCTGGTAAGATGTCCGGTCTTTTTGAGTACCTTATTGGAAAGAGTAGAGAAATGATCGATTTTGAATTGACCGAAGACCATCTGGCGCTGGTGCAAACGGTGCGCGAATTTACGCAGAAAGAAGTGGCGCCGTATATCAAGGAATGGGATGAAAAGCAGCAATTTGATCCTTCGGTATTGAAGAAAATGGCGGCCCTGAACCTGCTCGGCGTGTGTATTCCCGAGGAGTACGGCGGCGCTGGTTTTGACTACATCTCTCTCGGCCTGGTTTGTGAAGAGCTGGAGGCCGTCGACACGTTCATGCGCGTGGTGATGTCGGTTCATACTGGCCTGAATTCGTTGACGCTTTACACCTGGGGCACGGAAGAACAGAAGCGCAAATACCTCGTGCCGCAGGCGAAGGGCGAGAAGTTCGCGACCTACGGTTTGACCGAGCCGGGCGCCGGTTCAGACGTGGTGGGCGCGCGTTCGACCGCACGTCGCGAGGGTGATGAATGGGTTTTGAATGGCGAGAAGATGTGGATCAGTTTGGCTGACGTGGCCGACAACTTTCTCTTCTTCTGTTGGACCGATGAAGAGAAGCGCCGCAAGCGGGACCACACCGGCATGTCGTGTTTTATCGTCGAGCGGAGCATGAAGGGATTTTCTTCCGGAACGATTCACGGGAAGCTCGGCATCCGCGCCGGCAACACCGGGTACTTTTCGTTGCAGGACGTGCGCGTGCCGCAGGAGAACATGGTTGGCGAAGAAGGCGAAGGTTTCAAGATCGCGATGTTCGCGCTGGAGCAGGGCCGCTACACAGTTGCTTCGGGCGCGACGGGCGTGATCCGCGCATCGCGCGACGCTTCGGTCGCTTATGCAAACACACGCGAAACGTTTGGCACGAAGATCGGGAACCATCAGCTCGTGAAGCAGAAGATCGCCGAGATGGAAGCCGACTATCAGATGAGCCACTTGCTTTGGCTGCGGGCCGGCTATTTGAAGAACGAAGGCAAGCCCAACGCGAAGGCCACGAGCCTCGCGAAGTGGCAAGCTACCACGAGAAGCGAGAAGGCCGCGTCGATGGCGATTGAAGTTCATGGCGCAAACGGTTACTCGAATGATTATCCGGTTGAGCGTTACCTGCGTAACTGCAAGGCCGCGATTATTTACGAAGGCACCCGCGACATTCACACGCTGATGCAGGCCGACTGGGCGCTCGGATTGAAAAAGGAGAAGCCGGCGCGACGTATCCTGCCGCCGTGGAAGAAGTAGCCGCGCTGCCGGTTCTCGTTATTGCCGATTGCCGATTGCCAATTTGTCGCAGGCGCGGAATCGGCAATCGGCAATCATTTTACGGCGCTGGCGTCACCAGGAAGACATCCCAGGCCCAACGGCCCACGGATCCGCCGCGTGCATCTTTCACCTTTGCTCGATACCGAAACTGGTTTCCAAAAGCGTCCACGCGCTTCGACTCCTTGAAATCCAACTCGAGCGCCACGACTCTCGCCGCCGCCAGTGTGCGCAGTTCGTCAGGTTCAGAGAGGCCATTATGGTTCCGGTCCTGCCATAACCGCAGCCTGCCGAAAATGGCATCGCGCTGGTTTATGAGGCCATCGCCATTTCCGCCATTCGCCACCCGATCGAACTCAGCCAGCGCCAGAAAACCATTCTTGTTATTGACCTCCGGTTGTGGCGTGTAGTCGCCAAACAGTTCTGCTCCGCTATCGACCAGGCCATTGCCATTGCGATCGAGCGCCAGCCAAGCGTCGTCCGAGGCCGCCAGCGTCCAGCTTAGCTGCTCTTTCGTCCCATCACGATTGAGATCAAACCTAACCCCTGCTACGGCGTCACTCAGCACTATGCCGTCGCCCTCGAGGTCAAGCACGATCGGCGAGCCCCCGCAGGTGTTACACCCATTGCAGGTGCAGTTGGTGAAATCGAAGTCGCCGCCGAACATCAGGCACTTACTGGCGAACGGCCGGCTGCATGTGGTGCTGGTGGAGGTGCAACACAATCCGGATCCGTTCGCAGTACTCCCCGGTGGACAAGTGCCGTTGACGCTCGGCGTGCAGTTGCTCGGGTTTGAAAGCGCACAGGAGAAATGCTCGGCATTGACGTCGCGCCACATGTTTCCGCCGGTGATCGTGGCGCTGGCGGAGGCGACGAGGACGCTGAGAGACACCGACGCGTTTGTGCCGCAACTGGTCCCGATCAGACAACTCGAGAAGGCGACCCCGGCGGCCGAAGCGCACGAGACAGTAGTTCCGGTTGCGCCCGTCCGGTTCTCGGTTTTCAAGTCTTTCGAACCAATGTGAGAAAAGAACGGTGTTAAGTGGTCCAACGTCCCTTCTTCGAAGGCCGCGAAGTTATTAACTGTTACGGCGCATCGTTGAACGCCAACGCTGATTGGCGCGCAGGTTCCAGTGAAGTCAGCCGCGCCGCCATGCTCGCCCGAGATATGATCCGTGGCGTCGATACTGAACCAACGGGACAACCGCGTGCTGGTTGAATTGTTCGCGGAAAAGTCGCCCGCCACGGCTTCAGTCTGAAAGCCATCGACCAGCGAGGCCTCGAACGATGAAGCCTCGAACGATGAAGCATCGCTAGATGATAACGAGCCCTTCGGCTTGTATGGCGGACGTTTCTCCTGTGAGACCCGCGACACGCCATTCACGATCGCATCCCAAAACTCCGGCGCCTCTTGCGACCGCGCACCATCCCGAAAGAGCGCCAAAGCACGATAGGTGCGCGATCGTCCTGCCAATCTCACCGTGACCTGGTACGACGTGTACGCCACCACGTCGTAATACTTCTCCGGCTCGAAATGAAAAACGTCGGCGACTGTCCACTGCGGATCGAAGACGGACGCATATTGACCTCGCTCCCAGGCTGCGGCGAACGTTGCCTCTTCCGGTCCACTGTCGAGCACGTGACTGCCGTGCGTAAGCGAAATGATCTCGCCGGTTGGCAACGTGACCAGCGAAGCGTAAGACTTGCCGAGAATCTCCCGCACTTCACCCGAGCGAAAGTCGCCAAGCTCAAATCTGAGACTGGCATCGGCGACAAACGGCCTTCGCGTAAACTCGTTCTGCATGACCTGAGCGGCTGCGTTGTAGCTGGCGAGCTTTGCATACGTCTCGCGCACCAGTCGTTCGCGGTGTTTCGGTTCGGCCACACCCACGGCGGCGCAAAAGAAAACACAGAAGAGGACCCAATACATTCGTTTCATGAGGCTCTCCTAATTTCGTGAGGATGTTTGCTGCAATTCGCGCTCAACAATTTTCTTAAACTCGTCATAACTAAGCGCGCCCTTAAACAACTTCCCGTTGACGACGAAGCTCGGCGTACTGTCGACGCGCAGGCTTCGCGCTGTTTCCATATCTTTGACGATTGCCGCGCGCGACTGCTCCGACTTCAGGCACTCCTGAAATCGCGCCATACTCAATCCAAGCTCGGCGGCGATCTGGTCCAACAGTCCGGGCAAGCCGGGCAAGCCAGGCGGCGACAGATCTCCCGCGGCAAACAGCGCGTCGTGAAACTGCCAGAACCGATCCTGTTCGCCGGCGCAGTAAGCAGCACGTGCCGCCGGCAGCGAGTTTCGATGACCCTCCAAGGGCAAATGTTTGAACACGAGCCGCACATCTTTGCCGTAGTTCTCAATAATCTTTTCGAGCGCCGGTTGAACTTCACGACAAAAGCGGCATTCGAAATCCGAAAACTCCACGATCGTCACCGCTGCTTTCACCGCGCCACGCGCCGGTGATTCGCCATCGTCCAACAAGCCGGCAAACGCCGGCTCCGCAAGATTCACCGTGACGGTCCATTTCTTTCGTAAACTCTCAACGCCGGCACGGTAGTGTTTCATTCGCGCCTGGTTCTCGAGATCGAGCCGCAACCTTTCACGCGCCTCGTCCGGACTCATCGACGCAAAGAACGACGCATTCTGCGCGTAGGCTTCTTCCACCTGATTGCGCGTCACCTCGATCTCCCCGGCCATAAGTTGCCGTCGCAACACCTCGACGGACACACCTCGAGCCGAAGACTCAACCTCGAGCAACCGCGAAACGATGAGGTTCTCAAGCGCAGATTTTCTAATTGCGTAAAGTTGCTGTTGTAGCGGGTAGATCCGCGCCGCGACAGAATCGTCAACCTGTTTCCCTGTGATCACGACGCCGTTTACCGACGCCAACACCGTCTCAGTTGTTTGTCCGCGACCGGCGACGATACACAGCACGACAGCTACAAAGACACCTATTCCCCGTGAGGTCTGGGAGATCATTTTCATAACTCCAATTTCGATTAATGTTTGGCGGGGCGAGACAGAATGTAGGACGGAAAGCCGGCGGCGTCAATTGCCCAAAACGGCTATTTTGTGCCGAAAGTGGCTATTGTTTACTTTTCAACTTCTGCGCCGCAGCCAGTCGCGCCGCAATGCGATACTCGCCCGGCGTCACACCATGACGCCTCTTGAAATTGCGCATGAAGTGATTCAGCGGCGCCAGCCCGACAACTTCGGCAATCTCCTTTATAGAAAGAAACGTCGTCGCCAGCATCACCTCCGCCCTGCGAAAACCCAGCTCGCGCAAGTATTGACGCGGACTCACGCCTGTTTCCTGTTTGAAGAGGTGTCGAAAACGCGATGGAGAAAGATTGACGAGCTTCGCCAGCGCAGGAGCGTCCCACGCGCGTGAGGTGTCGGCTTCCAGGTTTGTAATGACTAGTTCTATTCTTCGATCCATGTGATGAGGACGCAGAAACGAAGAGTTGCGGGCGAATTTACCTGTTGATCCTTCTTTTGTCTACTACGCCCCTGCTACAAAATTGCACTTCGCTCTGTTAGTATGAGCACGCTTCCTCATCAGAATTGCACGGGGAAATGAGCATTCTGGACACAAACTTCCAACCAGGAGAGCATGAATTAATGCGTGACGACATGAGGACCGAGCGTGAGCTTTCTCTCGATTTCCTGCGCGTTTGCGAGGCGGCTGCGATTGCCGCGGCCCGCACGATGGGCCAGGGCGATCGAAAGTATTCCGATCACGTGGCAGTCGAGGCGATGCGTGAAGTGATGGATACCGTTCCGATGCGGGGACGAGTCGTGATCGGCGAAGGCGAACGCGACGAAGCGCCCATGCTTTACATCGGCGAGGAAGTGGGCGGCGGGTTTCACGCCGGAGAGGAACTGGCGGAATCGTGCCCGGAAGTCGACATCGCGGTCGACCCGCTCGAAGGCACAAACCTCTGCGCCCTCGGCGCGAACAACGCGATCGCCGTGCTGGCCGCGGCCGAACGCGGCGGACTGCTCAACGCGCCCGACATTTACATGGACAAGATCGTCGTCGGTCCATCGTCGCGCGGCGTGGTGGACATCGACGCGCCGGTCAAAGACAACCTCAAGAACATCGCGCGCCGTCTCGGCCGCGACATCGAAGACCTGACCGTCATCGTGCTCGATCGTTCCCGTCACAAGAAACTGATTGGAGACGTGCGCGCCGCGGGCGCTCGCATCCGCCTGATCTCGGACGGCGATCTTTCGGCGGGAATCTCGGCTGCAGTCGCGGGCACAAACATTCACGCCCTGATCGGCATCGGCGGCGCGCCGGAAGGCGTGATCACGGCGGCGGCGATGAAGTGTTTGAATGGCGAGATCCAGGCGCGTCTTGTTTTCGATCCGGATCGATTGGGCGTCGATAAAGACAAAGTGCCGTCGAAAGACGAAGTGCTCGATCGACTGGCGACGATGGGTATTCGCGATCCGAACAAGGTTTACGACACCGACGATCTCGCGCCGGGCAAGAAGATCATCTTTGCGGCGACTGGCGTGACTGACGGAGCGTTATTAAAGGGCGTGCGGTTCTTCGGCGCCGGCAAGCGGACGCATTCGATGGTGATGACGACTGAGTCGCGGCATATCCGGTTTGTCGATACGCTGCATATCGAGGGTGGACCGGATACGGTGATTCGTTTTTGAGCCACGAAGAGGCACAAACGAAGACACAAAATGCACAAAGAAGGTTGGTGGTCGTGTGGGGCGCGAGCACGTTGACGGTGCTCGCTATCGCGTCGCTGATTGTGATTGCGCCGCTGACGGCCGATAGCCAGGTTTCTCACAGCATCTACCGGGCGTTTGCGGCCCTCTGTCATCAACTTCCTGAACGTTCATATTTCATCGACGGTCACAAGCTGGCGGTCTGTTCGCGTTGCACCGGACTGTACGCCGGCTTTGCGTTCACGATGCTGTTGTATCCGTTGCTGCGTCCGCTAAACACCATCGATTGGCCGCCGCGCGAACGGTTGATCCTGGCGGCTGTGCCGATGGCGATCGATTTCGGTCTCACTTTTTTCGGAATCTGGGAGAACACGCACACGTCGCGTCTCCTTACAGGACTATTGCTCGGCAGCGTCTCAGTCTTCTACGTAATGCCCGGTCTGGCAGAGCTAAGTACAAGAAAAACAAGGACCTCGCGGGCCGTCCTCGTCCTTACCTCACCTGCGCCGATGACCCCCGGGCCGAGCGACTACAGCGCCCCCGAGCGCCGGATTTAGCGAAAACGGATTTCGCCCCAGCGGCGGCCTGTTGTAGAATCTGCCATTTTGGATAGCCGCAATTCATGATTTTGCAAGCACCAGCACCAACTCCCTGGCCCACCCCGAAAGGTCCCGAACCGCAGGCGCTCTTCGAACGCTATTTCCACGACGTTCACGACAAGACTTTCAGCAACATCAGCCCGCTCTATCAGCTCGACGCTTTCGACTGGGCCATCCTGATCGTCTACTTCGCGATTCTCGCGACGCTAGCGGTCTACGGCGCTTACCGCATCAAGCAGGTAATCGATTTCTGGCGTTACCGGAAGTTTGTCCCAACACCAAGCGGCAAGTATGCGGACGAGGATTTGCCGATCATCACGGTGCAGTTGCCGCTTTTCAACGAGCTGTACGTCGTGGAACGCCTGGTCAAGGCCGTTACGGAGATCGACTACCCACGCAACAAGCTCGAGATCCAAGTCCTCGACGATTCAACTGACGAAACGGTGAAAGTCGCGGAAGCCGTCGTCGCCAAGTACGCGGCGCAGGGATTTGATATTCACTACATCCACCGCTTCGATCGCACCGGGTTCAAAGCCGGCGCGCTCGAAAACGGAAACAAGACCGCCAAAGGCGAGCTGCTCGCGATCTTCGACGCCGACTTCGTTCCTAAACCAGACTGCCTGCGCAAGCTCGTCGACTTCTTTACCGATCCGATGGTCGGTTGCGCGCAGATGCGCTGGGCGCACATCAACGGCCGTTACAACCTGCTGACGCGGCTGCAAACCATCATGCTCGACGGGCATTTCGTCGTCGAACAGACCACGCGCAATCGCACCGGCGGCTTTTTCAACTTCAACGGCACGGCGGGAATCTGGCGGCGACAGGCGATAGAGTCGAGCGGCGGTTGGCAGCACGATACGTTGACCGAAGATACCGATCTGAGTTTCCGCGCGCAGTTGATGGGCTGGAGGTTTGTTTACCTGCTCGACGAAGAAGCGCCGGCGGAAATCCCGGTCGAGATCAACGCCTTCAAGGCGCAACAGCGACGTTGGGCCAAGGGCGTGATGCAGGTCGGAATCAAGCTGTATCCGCGCATCTGGCTGGCGCCGCTTCCGTTTCGCGTGAAGGCGGAGATGTTCTTCCGTTTGACCGGCAACATCAGCTATCCGTTGATGATCGTCGCCAGCTTCCTGCAGTTTCCGCTGTTATTGGTGCGTTACAACCAACCGCTCTATCACCTGATGATCGTCGACCTGCCGCTCTTGTTTTTTTCGACGATCTCGGTGGTGTTGTTCTACGGTTCCGCGGTCTGGTATCTGGACGAGAAGCGCACGCCGCGGATGTTGCATCTCCCGTTAGTGATGGGACTCGGCATCGGCCTCGCGTTTTCAAACGCGCGCGCAGTGCTCGAAGCGTTGCTGGGCGTGAAGTCGGAATTTGTGCGGACGCCGAAATATCGCGTTGAAGAAGCCAGCGACGCGACGTGGAAACGCAAAAAATACAAACGCAAACGCGGTTTGTTGCCGCTGCTCGAGTTGGGTTTTTCGCTCTACTTCCTACTCGCGATTATTTACTCTGCGCGTCTGCACATGTGGGGCACAATTCCGTTCCTGCTGCTGTTCTTTTTCGGCTTCGGCTACATGGGCGTGATGAGCATGCTGCAAACCGCCAGTGGCAAGCGCCTGAGCTCACTGTGGCGGCCGCTAAAACCCTCAAATACGGCCTGAGGATTTTTAATCCGTGTTCCCTCGAACACGGATCACAAAAGGAAGAAAATTCTTTCGCGACGAAGCAACGGAGCTGCGGCGCCGTTACGAGAGGTTTTCAGTTCATCCCGGCTTACACCTTCTCCGACACCAAGGACAATCGACCCGATCAGACGATGGTGGTCGTTGGCGAAAGACGCAAGGCGCAAAGACAAAGCCGCAAAGAAATCATCTAGAAACGTGGCAGCCTTTGCGTCTTTGCGGGAGATTTATCTTTCGAGCGAGGCGCGGTCCCACTTCGCGAGGTTCGCGCCTGCTTCGTAAGTGCTTTGCAAAAATTCCATCAAAGCCTCGTTCGGATTCGCCGCCGTTCGCACATCTTCGTAGTACATCAAATACTCGGACAGATCGTTGCTCCAAAAAGCCTTTTCCGGGCGCAGCGGCGCGCTGCTCAAACCTTCCGGCGCGGGCGCTGTGTACGAATAGAACGCAGCTTTGCCGAGTGGTCCCTGTCCGGGCCACCAGCCGTGGCTGATCACCTCGTGCGAATACGCTTCACGCGTGATTGGATCGGCATCGGGTTTCGGCGGCGCTGGTCTTCCTGAAAAGCGGGTCACGGCGAGATCGAAACTGCCCCAGAAGAAGTGCACCGGGCTGCATTTGCCGATGAAGCGCGAGCGAAAGTCCTGCATCACCTTTTCCGACGCCCGCAACACTTCCCAGAAACGACGCGCATAATCGGGATCGTAAGAGGCGTGTTGGTGATCCTCGTCGAACGCAATCGGATCGGGAATCTCGACCGGCATCTTCCAGATTTTGACTTCCAGATCGAGCCCGCGCAGCGCGTCCATCGTCTCCTGGTAGAAGGCCGCGACTGACTTTGGCTGCAAGAGAACGGTCGCGGTTGTGCCGTCGCTGCACTTGATCTTCAGATCGTGATCGATGAAGTCAAACTCCATCTCGAAAAACCGGTCGCCGTGAGGCATCGCCGTCGTCGTCAAACCACGGGCGGAGACGTATAACGGCACGTTCCAATAGTGGTTCACCAGCGGCGTTTGTTCCAGCCGGACTTTCCCGACAATTTGCGTCCACATGTGCAGCGTGGCACACGTATCTTTCCATTCTTCGAGCGGTAATGATGGCCAGGTCATGAACGAGAGCTTAGCGCGAACGTCGTCTCAAAAGCTATAGTAGATCGACGATGTCTAGCAGACGGATTCTGGTGATTGACGACGAGCCCAGCGTGACTGATGCGCTGCAATTGGTTTTGTCGGAGTTGGGCCATCGCATCGATGTTGCCAAAAGCGGCGCTGAGGCAAAGGCGTTGCTCAAGGGATCTGCTTACGATCTCGTGTTCACCGACCTGCGGCTTCCTGACGTCAACGGCATAGATCTGCTGGCCCTCATCAAGAGCGACACGCCTAACACCGAGGTCATCCTGATGACGGCGCACGGCTCGCTTGACGTCACGATCGAGGCCATCAAGCTCGGCGCTTTCTATTACATCGAAAAGCCTTTCACGCGCCAGCACGTCACGACTCTCGTCGAACGCGCGTTGCAATTCGAGGCGATCAAGCGTGAGAACCGCAGCCTGAAGAGCGCGCTGCGAGAAGGCGACGATTTCGGGATCATCGGCCGTCATCCGAAGATGCAGCAGATCCACGCGATCATTCGCACTGCCGCGCCGTCTGATGCTTCCGTGTTGATCGAAGGCGAGTCGGGGACGGGCAAGGAATTGATTGCGGCGGCGGTTCATTTTCAGAGTCCGCGCGCTGAGCTTCCGTTTACGCGCATCAACTGCGCGGCCATTCCGCAGGAACTTATCGAATCAGAGTTGTTCGGATATCGAAAAGGCGCGTTTACGGGGGCCGATCGCGACAAGCGCGGGTTGATCGAAGCAACCGCCGGCGGGACGTTGCTGCTGGACGAGATCGCCGAGATGCCGCTTCATCTGCAAACGAAGTTGCTGCGCGTGCTACAGGAGCGACAACTTCGCCGACTCGGCGACGAACAGGAGATCAGTGTTGATTTTCGTCTCGTGTCGTCGACGAATCGCGATACGGCGCAGATGATTCGCGAGGGCGCGTTGCGCAAGGATCTTTATTTCCGCATCAGCACGATCAAAGTGAAACCACCGCCATTGCGTGAACGGCTGGATGACGTGCCGTTGCTTGCGAGCCGCTTTCTGGAGCAGTACGCGGAGAAGTACCAGAAGCGAATTCGTGAGATCTCGACGCCGGCGTTTGCGTTGTTGATGCGTTATGCGTGGCCGGGCAACGTGCGCGAACTCGAAAGTGTTATCGAGCACGCGGTGTTGTTTGCGACCGAAGACAAGTTGACGCCCGACGCCTTGCCGGAAGAGCTTCACACCACGCAGCCGGGCGAGTTTCGCTGCGTCATTCCGCCGTACTTCACAATGGAGGAAATCGAACGCGAAGCCATCGCCCAGACGCTCGAACGAACTGGCGGCAACGTCAAACGGACCGCCGAAATCCTCAGATACCATCGCCCGCGGTTGTATCGAAAAATGAAAATCTTCGGCCTCCGCGGTGGCGCCGACACCGAGAACGAAACCGACCCGGACGAAATGGACCAAACCGAGTCGTAGTCGCGGCGACCGCGGCGACAGACATACCGAATCAATGTGTTCCATGGTGGAACATGACGACCGCACGAAATCCAACTTGGAACACCCATTTCCCTCACTTTGAACAAAAAATAGGCACCGTCCTGCGGGCACGGAGTTTGCTCAAAGACGAATCACATACTCAGTTTGCCCAAAGTTTCGCGTCACGCACGGGCCGGGGCTTTGAACAAACACGTGAGGTATACGCCGAGGCACTGTGGTCACTGGTCCTGTCACAGTGCCTCCTCCTATTTGGTCAATGGGCTGGAGGGAGTTTCCGCGTTACACTTTGACGAACAGGTGATGGAAGAGGCCCGGCGTTCGGTGAGGCTCTCTTCTATAGCTTGTTCAAAGAGAGCGCAGCAGGGAAATGGCGGCCCGGCTGCGCTCTCTGGTTTGTGGGCATTGAATAAGTGATGCGTGTTGAAGCACGACCCTTCTACAGTGTTCCACCGTGAAACACATCCTGGTCGGTCCTGCAATTGATCTGCTTGTTTTTCCTTCATCCGCGTTGAAACGACAAAGGCATGATGCTTGCACAAGAGGCAGCGCACGGACGGAACCTCAGCAATTCCGGAAAGAAGGAGCAAAGTGGATATGCGAGCAATTATTGTCTGCCTGCTGATGTGCGCGTTTGTGCCAGTGCAGACGCAGGCGCAGACCCAGGTCACGAAATCAAAGCAAGCGGGACAAAAGAAAAAGAAGCCGCAGGCGAACTATTCGTGCCCGATGCATCCCAGTGTGAAATCGAAGTCGCCCGGCAGGTGTCCAAAGTGCGGCATGGATCTGCGTCCGGTGGACCCTAGTGAAGCAGTCGCCGACGCCGGTGTCGCAACGCACGATGCGGGAACCTCAAAAATGAACATCCCGGACATCGAGCTGCTCGATCAGAACGGACGGAAGATCCGCTTCTACACCGATCTCGTCAAAGGCCAGACAGTGGCCATCAATTTTATATTTACAACCTGCACGACTATCTGTCCGCCGCTCGGCGCAACTTTCGCCCGCGTGCAAAAAGAACTGGGCGACAAAGCGGGTCGCGACGTTCGCTTCATTTCCATCAGCGTCGATCCTGCGACTGACACTCCCGAACGACTCAAAGCGTGGGGCGCAAAATTTCACGCCGGCGACGGCTGGACGTTTGTGACGGGCGCCAAACCGCAAGTCGACGAACTGCTGCGCGCCCTGGGAGCATCTTCAGCGCGACGCGAAGATCATTCGCCAACAATACTGATCGGCAATGACGCGACCGGCGCCTGGACCCGCACTTACGGACTGGCTAACACCAGCCGCATCGTTGAACTCATCGACAGCGCCGCCAACGGCACGCTCGCAAAGGAGTCGAATTAATCATGAATAAATTATTATCAGCTTTGTCCGTGTGTCTGCTGTTTGCTGCAAGCGCGGCGGCGCAGAACAAACCGCCCGCACCACCGGCGCCGCACGATCATACTCACATGACGAAAACCTCGGCCGAGCCTTCGGCGGCAGAGAAGTATTTCACCGACGTCGAACTGACTAACCAGGACGGCAAGAAAGTGCGTTTCTACTCGGACGTGCTCAAAGGCAAGACAGTGATCGTCAATGCTTTTTTCACATCCTGCACTTCAGTATGCCCGCCGATGAATCGCCAAATGGAGAAGATCCAGGAAGCTCTCGGCGACCGCGTGGGCAAGGACGTCTACCTGGTCTCGATCACCGTCGATCCGGAAGTCGACACGCCGGCGCGAATGAAGGAGTACGCGCAGAAGTTTCACGCCGGTCCGGGCTGGGTTTTTCTGACCGGCAAGAAAGAAAATCTCGATTGGGCACTCTACAAACTCGGCCAGTACGTCGAGAAGAAAGACGACCACAAGACGATCTTCATCATCGGCAACGAAACGACCGGACTGTGGAAGAAAGCATTTGGCCTCGCGAACACGGCCGAACTCGTGAAGGTCGTCGAAAGCGTTGTGAACGATAAGGGCGCAACAAGTTTGAAATAGGGGGTACTCGGCGGGCCTCTGCGTATCTCGGCGTTCTCTGTGTCAAAACAGATATTTAACGCAGAGGACGCAGAGGGACGCAGAGAGCCGCAGAGTTATGCAGGTTACCTTGACAGGTAAATAATCGAGTTCTATCATTTTTCAACCTATGACGCAGGCTTGCTCATGTTGTCTCTGTTGTTATCGCTGCCAATCGCAGCGCGACCGAGACGCCGTGTGCAGGCGGGATAAGCGCATAAGCTAATCACCGTAGCAGATTCACGAAGAAACCGGTCGCACTTTTAAAAGTCGCGGCCGGTTTTCTTTTGTCTTGAGGAGATCGGAAATGGGACTCGCTGTCGTTCTGGAAGGTCACACCGCCACCCCCGCCATACACGGATCGGTTTCAGCGCGCGTTGGGGATACGCCGTTATTGCGTCTGCATCTGTTTGACGCGGAGTTGCCGCAAGGCGTCGAGGTCTTTGCGAAAGCCGAACACCTCAACCCAAGCGGCTCCGTCAAAGATCGCGCGGCGCTCTCGATGATTCTCGACGGCGAACGAAGTGGCCGTCTCCGTCCGGGAATGACGATTCTCGACGCGACCAGCGGAAACACCGGCATCGCGTACGCCGTGCTCGGCAGCGAACGCGGTTATCCCGTCACGGTCTGCCTGCCGAAGAACGCCAGCAACCAGCGCAAGAAGATCCTGCGCGATTACGGCGTCGAGATCGTCGAAACCGATCCGATGCTTTCGACTGACGGCGCTCAACTCGTCGCCAAAGACATCTTCGCTCGCAACCCGGAAAAATACTTCTATCCTGACCAGTACAACAACGACGCCAACTGGCGCGCTCATTACGAAGCGACCGCCGTCGAGATCTGGGAACAGACGAATGGCCGCGTAACGCACTTCGTCACCGGCCTGGGCACTTCGGGAACATTCGTCGGCGTCACGCGACGCCTGAGAGAGCTGAATCCAAACCTGCAAGCCATCGCCGTCCAACCCGAGTCGCCGTTGCACGGCCTCGAAGGTCTCAAACACATGCCAACAGCCGTCAAACCCGGCATCTTCGATCCATCGCTCGTCGACGCGACTCTGGAAGTTTCCACTGAAGATGCGTTATTAATGACGAGCAAACTAGGCATCGAAGAAGCGCTGTTCGTAGGTCCGAGCTCGGGCGCCAATGTGCTCGCAGCCCGGAGACTGGCTCTGTCCTTGCCGGAACCTGCCGTAGTGGTCACGATCCTGTGCGATGGCGGTGAGCGTTACTGGTAGCCGCCGTGATTTGGTTATCATTGGTCGTAAATGACTGAAGAAAATAAGCAACTCGATATCACGACGAAGCTGGTCCATGCCGGCGAGCGGCTGCCGTTGCCGAGTGGTCAGGCCGTGTCGACTCCGATTTACGCGACGTCGACGTTCACTTACGACACGATGGAGGAAGTCGATCGCGTCTTTGCCGGCGAACAACCGGGTTACGTCTACACGCGGCACGGCAATCCGACGCTCGCGGCGCTGGAGCAGGCGATGCTCGTCGTGGAAGAAGGCGCGACTGCGTGCGTTTACGCCAGCGGCATGGCTGCACTGCACGCCGCGTTGATCGCTTCCGATCTGAAAGCCGGTTCGACCGTGCTCGCGTCGCAGGACATTTACGGCGCGACGACGAACCTCTTGTTCACAGTTTTCGGATCGTTTGGCGTGAAGACGGTCACCGCAGATTTCAGCAACGTCGACGCGTTGCGCGACAAAGTTCGCGAAGTGCGCCCGCAAGTGATCCTCGCGGAAACGATCTCGAATCCGTTGCTCAAGATCTGCGACATCGAAGGATGCGCGGAGATCGCGCGTGAAAACAACGCGCGTCTGATCATCGATAACACGTTTGCCTCGCCGTATCTATGCCAGCCGTTGAAGCTCGGCGCTGACATGGTTGTACACAGCGCGACGAAGTATCTCGGTGGACATGCCGACGCGATGGGCGGCATCGTCGTGTCGCGCGATGAGTTCGACAGCAACGGTCTCATCAGCGCAATGAAGCTTGTGGGCGGCGTGCTCGGCGTTTGGGAAGCGCACACGATCCTGCGCGGGACAAAAACACTCGCGTTGCGAATGGAGCGGCAGTGTGACAATGCTCGCCGCCTGGCGGAACACCTGATCGGCAATAGCCGTCTTGCTCGTGTTTACTACCCGACGTTGCCGACGACCGACGGCGGCGTCGACGTTACGAGCCGCATACTGCGCACGCCTTATGGCGGCGCTCTCGTTTCGATCGAACTGAAAGAGCAGACGCGTGAAGCGGCGTTTCGATTCATGGACGCGGTGAAGTTGTGCGTGCGTTCGACAAGTCTCGGCGACGTTTTCACGAGCGTCATGCACGCGGCGAGCGCTTCGCATCGCGATCTCACGCCCGCGCGGCGCGCGGAGTTAGGCATTGGCGAAGGCTTGGTCCGCATCTCGGTCGGCATCGAAAACATCGACGACATCGTCGCCGACATCGAACAGGCGTTAGCAACATGATCACGATTGCCGAAGCACAGTTGAACGAGATTCGCGAGCACGGTGTGCGCGATTATCCATACGAATGCTGCGGGTTGTTACTCGGCCGCTTTCGTGAGAACGGAAAACTCGTTACGGAAACTTATCCGATTTCGAATGCGCGCGAAGAGAGCGCGAAACGCAATCGCTTTCTGATCATGCCCGAAGAGTTGATGCGGGGCGAGCGTTACGCTCGCGACCAGGATCTGGAGGTCGTCGGGTTTTATCATTCGCATCCCGATTCGCCGGCAGTGCCGTCAAACTACGACCTCGAGCACGCCTGGCCCACTTACTCGTACATCATCGTCTCGACCAGCGCAGACAAGGCGACGGATCTCTTTTCATGGGAACAGGAGCCGGATCGTTCGCGCTTTAATGAGGAGAAAGTGGAGATCGCTTAAGGTGAGAAGGAGTTTCCCGCAAAGGCGCAAAGACGCAAAGAAGAGCAAATATGATCGAGCTTCGAAGACTTTCTTTGCGTCTTTGCGCCTTTGCGGGAAACAAAACGATGTGAGGTGAATTATGCCAGTAACCATTTCGATACCAGCGCCGCTGCGCCAGTTTGCGGGAGGCCAATCGCAACTCGTCGTCGAAGCGAACACCGCCGGTGAAGCGCTCGACGCGCTCACGTCGACGCACACCGCGCTGCGCCGCCATCTCTTCAACGATCAAAACGTGTTGCGCAACTTCGTCAACGTCTACCTGAACGACGAAGACATTCGTCACGCATCCGGACCTGACACGCCTGTAAAAGACGGCGACTCGATCATGATCGTGCCTTCGATCGCCGGTGGCGCGATCGCCGAGTCCGAAGTGGGCGCCGAAATTTCGGAACTGCCGGAACTCTCGAACGAAGAAATCATGCGTTACAGCCGTCACCTGATCATGCCGGAGGTCGGCATGCAGGGACAGCGCAAGTTGAAAGCGGCGAGCGTGTTGATGATCGGCACTGGTGGACTCGGCGCGCCGGTTGGGATGTATCTCGCGGCAGCGGGCGTCGGCCGCATCGGCATCGTCGATTTCGACGTGGTCGAGGAGTCGAACCTCCAGCGACAGATTATTCACGGCACGAAGGATCTCGGACGGCGCAAGATCGAGTCGGCGCGCGATCGTTTGCGAGACATCAATCCGTACATCGAGATCGAGACGCACGAGTCGCAGCTTACAAGTCACAATGCGATGCAGCTCTTTGCCAACTACGACGTCATCGTCGACGGGACCGACAACTTTCCCACGCGTTATCTCGTGAACGATGCGTGCGTGTTGAGCAAGAAGCCGAACGTTTACGGTTCGATCTTCAGGTTTGAAGGACAGGCGAGCGTTTTCTGGGCTGAGAAAGGCGCGTGTTATCGGTGTTTGTATCCGGAACCGCCGCCACCGGGGCTCGTCCCATCGTGCGCGGAAGGTGGCGTGCTCGGCGTGTTGCCGGGAATAGTCGGCGCGATCCAGGCTAACGAGACGATCAAGGTCATTCTCGGCGCGCCGGATCTGCTGATCAATCGCTTGTTGCTGTTCGATGCCTGGACCATGAAGTTTCGTGAGTTCAAACTGCGAAAGGATCCGAAGTGTCCTGTTTGCGGTGAGAACCCGACCGTCACCAAATTGATCGACTACGAAGAGTTTTGCGGGATGGCGGCGCACCAAACGCCGGCGCCCGATACGAAGCTCGAAGAAATCTCGGCAAGGGATTTGAATGCGCGTCGTTTGCGTGGCGATAAGATGCAGATCGTCGACGTGCGCGAACCGCACGAGTTTGAGATCGCGCGCATTCCGGGAACGAAACTGATCCCGCTCGGGCACGTCGTCGGACGGATGAACGAGATCGATCCCGACGTCGAAACGATCGTTCACTGCAAGGGCGGAGTACGAAGCGCGAAGGCGATTGCGGCACTGAAACGCGCCGGCTTCCAGGGACGGCTGATCAATCTGAAGGGCGGCATCACCGCCTGGTCGGAAGACGTCGATCCGCGCGTGGCGAAGTATTAGCCACGAAAAGGCACAAGAAATTTGTGCCTCTTGTGGTAACGGGTCGTCACTTCAGAGTGGCAATCTACAACTTCATTTAACCAATCCGCGGCAAAGTCCAACCTCGCCCGGCCGGACGCCGCTACTCTATCCACACTGGAGGTAAACAGATGAAAAGAAGAGAATTCATGAGCCAAACTGCTGGTTTTAGTGTCGCTATTGCTGCCACATCCCTGCCAAACCCGATGCTGATCAATCCAGAATCGATCAATTCGTCGAGCGACGCGTCGGGCAGCAAACTCACGCCGCCCGCAAAAGGAAAGATCCCGGTGGCGTTTGCGATCTCGGAAGGCGCGACGGTGATCGACTTCGCCGGGCCGTGGGAAGTTTTTCAGGACGTGCACATCCCCGAGCGCGGCAGCAGTCACGACGAGCAAATGCCGTTTCAGTTGTACACCGTCGCCGAGAAGATTGAGACAATCGTCGGCTCCGGCGGGATGAAGCTCGTGCCCGATTACACGTTCGATTCGGCGCCGCAACCGAAAGTCGTCGTCGTGCCGGCGCAGCGTGGCGGGAAGGCATTGCATGCGTGGCTGCGCAAAGTTGTTACGTCGACCGACGTTCTGATGTCTGTCTGCACCGGCGCTTTTCAACTCGGCCACGCCGGGCTGTTGACGGGCAAGTCAGCCACGACGCATCACGACTTCTTCGATCGCTTTGCGCGTGATTTTCCCAACGTCAATCTCAAACGAGGAATGCGCTTTGTCGAAGAAGAGAGGATCTCGACCGCGGGCGGCCTGACTTCGGGAATCGATCTGGCGTTGCGAGTCGTCGACAGATACTACGGACGAGAAGTGGCGCAGACTACGGCGGTTTACATGGAATACGAGAGCAAGGGTTGGATTGTATGAAGTTCCTGTTATTGCTGGCGTTAGCGGTTGTCTTAGTTTACCCGAACACGGATCTGCATCGTTACCAGCAACAGATAACCGCCGATACGCTTTCCGCGCGTCTCGATTTCTTTGCTTCTGATTTCTTTGAAGGGCGGGAGACCGGCGCGCGCGGACAGAAGCTGGCGGCGCATTACCTCGTCTCGGAATATCGTCAACTCGGACTCTCGCCTTCGTTCCAATCGTTCACTGTCTATCGCAGGACACCGAAACAAACACGATTGGAAGTGACGATCGACAATCGACGAGTTGCGTCCAGCACTTTCTCGGCGGAGCACCATGACGATCTCTCATTCTTCTACACTGGTGGTTTTGCGGAGGCGAGTGGCGGCGTTGTGTTTGGCGGCAGCGTTGGGGAGAAAGTCGATTACAACGGTAAGTGGCTAATGATTTTGGAAGATGAGTCGACGCCGTTTATCAACCAGCGAAGCGCGATAATGAAGGGTAAGCCGAAGGGCGTGCTGATTGTTTCAGACGACGGGAAGTTTGCGGAACGCGCCGCGCAGGCGTCGTTGGACGCTAAACGTCTCGGCGGTTTATCACTCGTCGAGAGCAGCGATTTTCCCCCGACATTCGCCATCTCGACGAAGCTCGCAGATCAACTGCTCGCTCCCTCGAAGCAAACAATCGCGAACCTCAAGAAACAGAAACCGGCTGTCTTCGAACTCGACAAGAGCGTAAAGGTGACAGCCGCCGTCGAACGATCTGCCCCGTTAACAACCGAGAACGTCGTCGCGTTGATCGAAGGCGTCGATCCGAAGCTGAAACAGGAAGTGCTCGTCATCTCGTCGCACTACGATCATCTCGGCATCAATCCCGCGCTTAAAGGCGACCAGATCTTCAACGGCGCTGCTGATGATGGTTCGGGTGTCGTCGCGTCGCTCGAACTCGCCCGCTTGTTCGTGAAAGCGAAGCAGGATGGTCATGGACCACGGCGCTCGATCCTGTTCATCCACTTTTCCGGTGAAGAGAAGGGCCTGTTGGGTTCGACGTACTACTCGCAACGTCCGATCATTCCGTGGGAGCGGACGGTTGCCGACATCAATATGGATGGCGTCGCCGGCGTCGACGCCAAACACCCCACGCAGAGCAAAAACTACATCTACATTCTCGGTCATGAAGAACTTTCAACCGAGCTTGTCGATCTGAATAAACGCCTGAATCAAGAGACCGGCGTGAACCTGGAGCTGACGCCGAACCAGGGTTTTGGTTCCGATCATTACAATTTCGAAGTTCAGTTTATTCCCTACCTCTATTACTCGACTGGCCTCACCGAGAAGTACCACCAACCCGGCGACGAGCCGAACACGATCGACTATGAACACTTTGCCCGTGTCGTGCGGCTGATCTTTGCGACTGCATGGCAGGTCGCGAACCAGGATGTGCGAGTCCGTGGTGTCGATCGATCGCGGTTGAGCCTGGACGGTTACACCTGCCGTCCGTGTCCTTTCGCCTGCGACGATACGGTTTACAATCAACCGGGCGAGTGTCCTGTTTGCGGGATGGCGTTGGCGCCTCGGTACAAGCGATCGTAGAACGCGGATGAAAAGCGAGCGCATGAAGTGGGTGGCGATCGTTGCCGTCTGGGCGATGCTCGGCGTGATCTATGCGGGGCCGATCTATTTCGAGGTGCGCGCGAAAGGGATGGACCATGCGGCGTGGCGCGTCTTTTCGTGGGGCATATTGATGTGGGTGGCCTGGGCGCCACTCACGCCGCCGATAATCTGGCTGGCGCGCCGGTTTTCGCTCATCGACGGCGCGTGGAAGAAGAACCTGCTGGTCCACCTGCCCGCGTTTCTCGTACTGTCGATCCTGCACAGCGCTGCTGCCACGGCGATCACGTTAGGCGTCGATCCTTTCGAGGGCATGGGTGACAGTCCGAAAACGTTCTGGGCTCGCTTCGTTCCGCGGATGCAAGGATCGTTTGGTTCCGATCTGCTCGTTTATGGCGCGGTGATCGGCGCTTGTTACGCGCTCGACTACTATCGTAAGTATCGCGAACGCGAGATCCTTGCGACACGGCTCGAAGCACAACTCGCGCAGGCGCAACTCGATTCGCTGCGCATGCAGTTGCATCCGCATTTCCTCTTCAACACGCTCAACAGCATTGCCGGGCTTGTGCGCGACAACCGGAACCAGGCGGCGGTGAGCATGCTGGTCGGGCTCAGCGATCTGCTGCGACACACGCTTGAACATTCGAGCCGTCACGAAGTTGAATTGAGAGAAGAGATCAGCTTCATTAAGCTCTACTTGAGTATTCAGGAGATGAGGTTTTCCGATCGGTTGAGGCTGGAGTTTGATATCGATCCGGCGACGGCGAAAGCGATGGTCCCGAATCTCATTCTCCAGCCGTTAACGGAGAATGCTTTGCGTCACGGTATTGGCCGCAGTGCTGCGTCGGGTTTTGTCGGTATCAGTTCGGCTGTCGAGAACGGAAATCTGCGCTTGACTGTTTACGACAATGGCGCGGGTTTGCCTGATGATTGGCAACTGAAAGGCAGTGCCGGTATCGGGTTGGCGAATACGGCCGCGCGTTTGCAGCAACTGTATGACAACGAGCACCAGTTTGATATTCGCAATCGGGATGGCGGCGGGGTTGAAGTCGTGATCGTGGTGCCGCTCAGGATCGCATGACAGAGAAGATCAAGACGCTAATCGTGGACGACGAACCGCTGGCGCGGCGGAATCTCCGCTTGTTGCTCGAAAACGATCCGCAGATCGAGATACTCGACGAGTGTCGCAATGGGCGTGAAGCGGTGAAGGCTATCAACACGCTGTCGCCGGATCTGATCTTTCTCGACATCCAGATGCCTGAGATGGATGGATTTGACGTGCTCGAACGCGTCGGGCCGGAGCAGATTCAGGCGATCATTTTTGTCACTGCGTTCGATCAGTATGCGTTGAAGGCGTTTGACGTTCATGCGCTCGACTACTTGTTGAAGCCGTTTGACGACGAGCGGTTTGCCGAGGCTTTGGAGCGGGCGAAGTCGCAGATCGAGGCGCGTGAGATCAATCGCGTGAGCAAGAGGCTGCTGGCGTTGTTGGACGAGCGCGAGCGGTTTAGTTCGCAGCCACGCCAGAGTTATCTGACTCGGGTAATGATCAAGGCGTCGGGGCGGGTGTTGTTATTGAAGGTTGAGGATATTGATTTCGTCGAGGCCGACGGCAACTATGCGAAGCTGCACGCCGGCCGCAAGGCGCACCTGTTACGCGAGAAGATGAACGACCTTGAAACGCGGCTCGATCCGGCGAAGTTTGTCCGTATTCATCGCTCGGCGATCGTGAACCTCGACCGGATCAAAGAAATGCATCCGCACTTCAACGGCGACTACGTCGTCGTACTCGAAGACGGCCGCCAGCTCCGCCTCAGCCGCACCCGCCGCGAAAACCTCGAAGCGCGATTAAAAGCGTTGGCGTAGTCATTGTTCATTTATCATCGCTCATTTGTCATTTGTCATTTCCGGAAACGACAAATGACAAACGTCAAACGATAAATGAAAAATGCTCAGGGCTGATCGCCTTCCTCGCTGACGCGATACTTCTCTTTCTCCTTCTCGCGTTGCAGGTAGGGAATGCCCTTGTCCATCCACTCAGCCGCGGGGGCGCCTTTGAGGTAGTGATCGAAAAATTCCTGCAGGCGGCGCGTGTAGTCTTTCTGATTGATGCGCTTGCGCAAGCCGTGCTTCTCGCCGTTGTAGTTGAACATGAACACCGGCTTGCCGAGCCGGCGTAGCGCGAGGAAGTATTCGATGCCCTGGTACCACGGCACCGCATCGTCTTCGTCGTTGTGCAACATCAGCAACGGCGTCTCGACCTGGTCGGCGCGGAAGAGCGGCGAGTTGTCGAGAAAGCGCAGCGGGTATTCCCAAAGACTGCCGCCGATGCGCGATTGCGAACGTTCGTATTGAAACTGTCGCGGCAAGCCTGTGCCCCAACGAATCCCGCTGTACGCGCTCGTCATATTCGCGACCAACGCCCCCGGCGCCGCAGCCTTGAAGCGATTGGTCTGCGTCACCATGTAAGCGATCTGATAACCGCCCCAGCTATGTCCCTGAATTCCGATCGCGTCCTCGTTCACAAAACCCTTGTCGACTACAGACTGTATCCCCGGCAACACGCATTTCAACGCACTCGCCCCCGGATACCCGATCGTGTAAACGATGTCAGGCATGTAGACCAGGTATCCGTTGCTCACGTAGAACGTCGGGTTGATCGACGTGCCTGGTCCAGGATTGCGGAACTGGTGCAAGCCCTGCGACAGCCGCTCGTAAATGTAGACGATCATCGGATACTTCTTCTTCGGATCGAAGTTATCCGGCTTGAGCAGAATGCCTTTCAGCGGCACGCCGTCGACGTTCTTGAACGGGACCGTCTCAGCCGTGCCCCAGTTGTACGCAGCGCGTTGCGCGTCGCCATTGCTGACGCGTTTCAACTCGCGGAAGTTGCTGTTGGTGATCCAAATGTCAGGGAACTGATCGAAACGCGACGCACTCAAGATCAGCGCATCTGAATCTTTTGCTTTAAGAGGATTGTTGAAGTCTTTCGCCGCCATCAGAAGCTTCTGCGGCGCGAGATCGCCGTTGACTTTGTCGCGATAGAAACCGGAGTCGCGCGTCTCCTGGTTCTCAGCCTGGAGCAGCATCGGCTTGTCCGGATCGATCCAGCGTTCGCGTGGATCGAGACGCACGTAACGCAGCGTTGTCTTCTCTTTTCGTCCTACGCCGTCGGTCAGGTTTTTGGCGCGACTGCCGTCAGGCGCGACTTGCCAGATGTCGTAGCGATCGTAGATCAGCACGTCGGCGTCGTCTTTGGTCCAACCGGCGATGCCGTACGAACCCGGTGTCTGCGGAAGGTCGTTCAGTTCGTTGTAGAAAATCGCGCCGAGGCTCTTGGTGAGATTTGCGACGTTGCCGGTAGAGACGGAATACGAGTGCCAGTCTTTACCATCGAAGTAAATGGCAAACTTCGCATTGGGCGAAAGTGAAACGCCGCCGCGTTGTTTTGTCAGTATCGGTTTGCGCGATCCGTCGGCAGTATCGACGAGAAAGTAATCGGTGAAACCGGGATCGTAATCGCCCATCGCGCGATACTTCCGGTTGTCGGAGCCGATTGCGTAGCTGCCGTCGTTGGAGGGCGAGATGCTGTCCATCGACTCGTCCGCGAGTTGCACGAATTTCTTTTCTTTCAGATCGTAGACCGCGCGATACGAACGGTTACGTTCCTGTTCGGCGCGAACGCGCTGAATCGGCTGCACAAAGTCGTCTTTCCAGTGCCACAGATCGACGAGCACCTTTTCGTCCGCGGGAATCTCTTCGTCGGGATTGCGCTCGGGTTCGGGTGCCGGCGCGGCGCCGAAGAAGAGATGACTGCCGTCGAGTGAAAAACTTAGATTGGCGCGCTCGCTGATCACCATGTCTTTGCGAAAGCCCGGAGCGCTGACGGAAACGATTTCGGCGGCTTGCGCATCTTTGCGGTTCCAATGATAGACGCGGAGTTTTGGTTGTTTGGCTTCGGCGTCTTCTTTGTCGCTGGTGAAGGCGAGCTGGGTGTTGTCTTCGTCCCAACTCAGGCGTAGATATTTACCTTTGCCGGTCAGGAGTGTGACCGGGGCAACGTCGCCGTCCGAGGTCGAGACGGTGAACACGCCGTTGGTTTCTTCTTTGCGCGCCGAGGTTGTGAAGACGAGTGTCTTCGCGTCTTTGCTGATGGTGAAGTCGAGAACGTCGGAAAATTTTCGTTCGGTGCCCGTGGAGGTGTTACGGAGGACGAGATCGGTGCCGTATTCCTTTTTCCTCGCCGAGCGTCTTGGTTGTGCGGGAGTTGGAGACGCGGATTCACCCGGATTGGCTTCGAATAAGTAAGCGATGAAACCGCCGCCATCTTCCGGCACGCGGAAAGTTTTTACTCTTTCGATCCGGGTTACCTCGCCATTCGAAAGGTTCATGATCGAGAGCCCGTTGCGCGGCATGTCCTCGGGTTTCTTCTTTTCTTTCTTCGCCTTGTTCAATTCAGCTTTCGTGGGTTCAGTGCCGAAGACGATGAATCGATTGTCTGCCGTAAACACGGGCCGCAGCAGGCGCGCTTGTTCCGCCTGAATCTCGGCGAGGTTTGCGCCGGGATCGTCCGGCGGTGGCACTGGCGGACGGTAACCACGTGGCGCGCGCCACTCCACTCCCGAAGCGACGTTGCGCACGACGATCTCGCCGTCGCCGTCCTGCGGCGTGTAAGCGTAGGCAACAAACTTGCCGTCACGCGAAATTTGCGGCGCCTGGATCGAACGCCACGAATCGTAGTCGTTGTGCGTGAGCGCGCGTTTTGTGGTCGCGGGTTGCTGTGCCTGGGCGGCAAACGTAGCAAGCAGTAAAACGATCGCGGAAAGAAACGAGACGGGTCGCTGGGCTCTCATTGACGTCACCTCACAAATTGTAGGAATGGCTTGAAGACGAGGAGTGGAGTTTATCACGGATGACACGGATTAGAGGACTATCCGTGTCATCCATGGGTTTAGGGTTTAGAAGAACAACGAATACAGCAGGCGGTTCGGTGAGCCGCTGCCGGCGTTGGTGATGACGTTGGTCGTCGCGTTGTTGACGATCGCGTTGCGAATCGTGGTCGACGAAGCCGATGGATTGGCTTGTTTGTACAACGCCGCGACGCCCGCTACGTGCGGAGAGGCCATGGACGTTCCGCTCAACGTTGCGCCCGCCGTGTTGGACGTGAACCACGCTGAAACGATGCTGGAACCCGGCGCGAAAATGTCGAGACACGTGCCGATGTTCGAGAACGAGGAGCGCGCGTCTGTCTGCGTGGTCGAGCCGACCGTGATGGCATTCGCCGCGCGGGCCGGTGAATTGTTGCACGCATTCGCGCCATTGTTGTTGCCTGCGGCAACCGAAATGGAGACGTTCGCATTGTGGAGGTTGTTCACCGCTGTATCGAGCGCGGTCGAGATGCCGCCGCCGAGACTCATGTTCGCCACAGCCGGGGCCTGGTGATTCAAGCGCACAAAGTCGACGCCTGCGATCACGCCTGAGTTCGAACCGGAACCGGCGCAGTTGAGCACGCGCACGCCACGCAGGTTAACGCTCTTCGCCACGCCAACAGTGGAGCCGCCGATGGTGCCGGCGACGTGAGTGCCGTGACCGTTACAGTCAGCGCCGTTGCCGCCGAAGGCGTCAAAGCTGTTCGCGGCGCGGCCGCCAAACTGACTGTGGGTGGTGCGAATGCCGGTGTCGATCACGTATGCGGTAACGCCCGCGCCGGTCCAGTTGAAGGTGTATGAAGCATTCAACGGGCGATTGCGCTGGTCGATGCGATCGAGGCCCCATGATGGTGGATTGGCCTGCACTGCGTCGAGAGACATGACCTGGTCCTCTTCAATATAGGCGACCCTATAGTCCTGGCTCAGCGCTTCTGCTTCGGCTTCCGTCATTTCAACTGCAAAGCCGTTGATGGCGTTCTGATAGACGTGTTTGAGTTTTCCTTTGTGGTTCACCGACATCTCTGAAGCGATGTACGGCGCGATCGAGAACATGCCTTTTTCGCCGATCTGAGTGTCGTCAAGCACGACGATATAGCTGTTCTCTATCTTGTTGTTGCTCTTGCGAAGTTTGTCTTTCTTCGCTTGGGTGCGCACCGGTGCTGAAATGAAGATCGTGGCGCACAGACCTGCCAAAACAAGTAACGCGAATAGCTTTCTCATACTCTTCTCCTCCAGATTGAAGTAAGTGTGGGTGGGTCATACCCGCGCGCCTAACCGTCGAGCGGGTACGAGAATGCTCTTCCGAATTCTTCAGAATAGGAAAAGTCATATACGGTGCAACGAATACGAATCGTCGGGCGTTAAAGCTGACCTGGTGTATGAAGCCGTTAAAGCCGCACGACCGCACTAACCAGAACCTGAGTGGGAGAATTCGCTTTGTTTCGCTTTGGGAGGTACTTCTGGGACAGGAGGCGCGCAGTATAGCACCAATTTTGTCCAGCGCAAGCTCGAATTAATGGAGAGTCATTTGTTGCCTTGGAACCTGGCGCCGAAGCGGGGGTCGCCGCACAAATCCTTGCAACTAACCCTGCTCTAGTGCATCATACGGGACTGTTAATCCCTTCTCTCGCGCATCAACGGTGATGCGCCCCGTGCCTCGGTGAGTTGGCGGCGGCGTTTGGATGATTCGAGAGCAGGCTGACCTAAACTACAGAAGCCGCTCATCTTGAGCATCCGAACTAGTGCTTTCGCTGCTACCGTTACAACGGAGCCCACACTTCGATTCAGAGCTTCTTTTTCAACTCCTAGCAACGGGAGAGGAGCATTTTAGATGTCCACGAAACTTTACGTAGGAAACCTCGCCTTCCAAACCACCAGTGAGGAATTGCAACAGTTATTCTCGCAGGCCGGCACTGTCCAGTCTGCCTCAGTGATCGAAGATCGCGACAC
>DATELZ010000243.1:0-26690 GCA_035276045.1 Pyrinomonadaceae bacterium
ATGTTCGACGGACAGCTAATAACAGGCGCCGTCGTGTCGTTTACCGTGAACACGACAGTGTCGCTGCTTTGATTGCCAGCGTCGTCGGTAGCCGTCACCGTTACGGTGTGCGCACCGAGTCCGACGAGAGTTCCGGCTGCCGGACTTTGCGTCACCGTTAGCGTGGTGTCGCAATTGTCGGAAGCAGTTGAACTCGCCGCGAAATCAGGAATCGCCACCTGGCAACTCGCATCTGCCGAAGCCGTGCTGTCGGCAGGCGCGGTAACGACAGGCGCCGTTTGATCGGAGACGGTAAACGTCGTCGTGACCGTTGTCGTATTGCCGGCGCCACCGTTGTTGCTGGAGCCGTCATTTGCGCTCAACGTGATCGTGTGCGTGCCGAGTCCGACTGCCGTTCCCGGCGCGGGGCTTTGCGTGATTGTGATCGGATGACTATCGGCGCAATCCGCGCTTTCGTCAGAACCCGAACACGCGCAGTTATCGGAGACTGTTGCCGTCGCCGTGAAGTCAGGAATGACAGCCTGACAACTGGCATCAGCCGCGATGGTTTGCGGTGCAGCGGTGATCGCCGGCGGAGTCACGTCGTTGACGACGATCGTCTGCGTACACGATGCACTGCCAGTCCGCGCTGCTTCCTCGTCTTCCGAGGTCGCGAACGGTCCTGGTGAACTATGCGAGATAGCGGTCCAGGTGATCGTCGTGGTGCCTGCGGCAAACGGTTCATCAACGGCCTTGCGCGTGCAGTTGCCGTTTACGTCGCAGTCGTACAGCGCTTTACCGTCGCTGCGAACACCCGTGACAGTCACGTTGTCTCCACTCGTAGCCGGTTCGGCCAACGTGATCGCGGCCTCGCAATTAGCGCCGGCGTCGACTTCTATGTTGGCTGGACAACTGATCGTCGCCGGGTTGGTGCCGTTGTCTTCGACCGTGACGGTGAAGCTACAGCTTCCGCCGCCGGTTGCCGAATTAACGGTGACGGTGGTGGTGCCAACCGGGAAGAACGAGCCTGACGACGGCGTCGCCGTGACAGCGCCACAGTCGCCGGTCGGTTCGGCAGCGTCGAACGAGACGAGCGCGCCGCGTTCGCCGTTGACTGTCGTGTTGGCGTTGGCATTGATGTTGTCGGGGCAATTAAGCGTGCAAGCGACAGGCGCGCCAACGGTAACGATGGTGATTTCGCCAGTCGCCGAATTGTCCGCCGCTCTCAATTCATTGGTGTCGCTGGTCACGCTCGCCGAGTAAGTCGTGAGCGTTGGGCTAGCCACACCGTTCGTGTGATAGACGGCGGTGAAATTAGCGCGCTCGCCGCGTTGCAGACTGGCGATCGTGCAGTTCGAATCCGTGCAGGTAAAAGCTGGACCAGAATTCTGAGTCAACGAGACGAAGGTCGCCGCATCGGGAGTCAGATCCGCAAGCGAGACGTTCGCTGCCGTATCCGGACCAACGTTTCCGACGCTGATGGTAAAGCGCACGTCGGTGTTTTCGTTGACCGTGCTCTCGCCCGTCTCCGGGAATTTGTAAACGGCGAGATCGGAAGTCGGCGTTTCCGGATCGTGAATCGTGAACCTCGTGGTCGCGACGGGCTCGCCGTCGGGATTGATGCTGGAGATCACCCACGTGCCACTGTTGTTGACGGTCAAACTGCCGATGGTTGACGTCGGCGCCAGCAGCAAGCTGTCGCTTTGCGTGGCGCTCGTGATCATCACTTCGCGGGCCAGGAAACCGTCAGTGTGGCCCCAAACGAGCCGTTCATTGGCCCCGAGCGGCGCGTTGGTAACAACCGCGCAAACAGTCTCGCCGAAGTTGAAGTCGGTTTTCGGGGTCGTGCAATCTTCCGCGAAGGTGGCGATTGTTTCGCCGGTCACTGGTCCCTGGGGAAGCAGCAGGTTCATAAAACGGCCAGCATATAAGTCGATCTTGCTCAGTTTGGCTTCTCCAGCAGGTCCGGAAGGATTCTGGGGCATCACTCGTAACGCGGAATCCGTTTGAGAATTGGACCATGCCTTTTGAGAAAAATTGGCTGAGCTTGGATTTGAAAACGGAGTGAGGATTGCCAAGCCGATGGCTAGCAGCGCCAATAAGAAGCTGAGCCTCTTGGCGGGAAACCCCCGTGGCTTCTGCTTACCGCCCGGCTTTATCGACGTCGGTAGATTTGGAATTATCATAATTGATCCTCTTCACCTGAAGACTGACTTGGTGAATCCGCAAGCACAGATCTTCTACAGAGTGTTACCGCTGCAGAATGACCGTCAGTGCAGGTCCATCGCTGACATTGCCGAGGAATCTATTGTTCCCGGACGAACGCAGGTTGGCCTGAGGGGCGGCACTTACGATTGCGGTGGTGTTGTTTTCCAACACTGAGCTGGAGAGGTTGATAATTCCGGTCGCGCCGACGTTGATAGCGGTGGGATTGTTATTGATCATTACGTTGTCAAAGCTTCCGGTCGGCGTGCCGCTGCCGGTGATGCTGACGCCGGTGCTGGTTGCGAGGTTGATGACCGAGTCGCGCACGCTGACGAAAGCGTTGTTGCCGATCACCAGACCAGTTGGCAGACCTTCGAGATTTACGTTATTGAGCACGCCGGCGACGAAACCGGTGGACGTTTGCACGGTGATTCCGGAGACGGCGCAGTTCTTGATGTTTGTGTCTTTAACAAACAGGTTACTGGCGTTCGCAGTCAGGTTTACGAAAATGCCGTGACCGTTTCCAGCGGAGTTGTTTCCGATTCCCGTGATGGTGCAGTTCTCGACGTGAAGTTGCTTGCCGGCGAGCCAGCGAATACCGTTGAGACCGGTGTTGGCGCCGTTGATAAAAAGATTACGAAGGTAAACTATATCGTTTGCGCCGGCGTTGACGATGACGGCAGTGCTGCCGGCGTTGAGAATACCCGCCAATGTTCCTTCGCCGTTGATAGTGATGGCCTTGGTAATTGTCACCGCACCAAAACCGGCAGGATCAAGAGTTGAAATCTCGCCGCCGGCGGCGGTCTTGGAAATGGCGCCCGCATAAGTTTTGCAGGGAGCGGTGCGGCTGCACGGATTGGCGTCGTCGCCAACACCCGATACCCAGGTGCGTGTTGCTTGTGCATTTGCGATTGAGCTTACGCCGAGGGTCAGGACAATAAGCGCTAATAGGTTAACGAAAAGCCGGGCCTTACTCATTTTGGAATCTCCTTAAGGGGTTAAAGGATTTACACCGATGGCGAAGTGGCGGAAAGCGAGGGTTAATTGATGAGACGTGCAGTCAATGGACCGATGTGTGACGTGCAGTCTAAGAACCGTGTTCGAAAAGATCTTCTCCTCTGTTTCGAAAGGCGCAGTCTTTTACTACAAACCTAGTATGAAGTCAACAAAATCTTGCGGCTTTTTGCCGCAAAACGTAGCGCATGATTTTGAGTCGAAAATAGGGCGTGCGTGAGTCATCATTAATGGTCTATTTTGTAGCCGATCATTACATATTTCGGTTTTTGCTTTTGTAGGAGTACATGCGAAAAGTCTTTGTCACAGGCGGCGCGGGTTTTATTGGATCCGCATTCATAAAACTGGTCCTTGACGAAACCCGCGATTGTTTTATTACCAACTTCGACGCGCTTACTTACGCGGGCAATCTCGACAACTTAAAAGGACTCGACGACGCGCGTTATCACTTTATTCGCGGCGACATTGCGGATCGCGATGCAGTGCTGCGCGCATTGCCAGGTGACGTCGAGTCGATCGTGAATTTTGCCGCGGAATCGCATGTGGACCGCAGCATCGCTTCGGCTGACGATTTTCTGCGGACGAACGTCGCCGGCACGCAGGTGTTGCTCGACGCGGCGCGCGCAAAAGGCGTGAAACGTTTTGTTCAGATCTCGACTGACGAAGTGATGGGAAGTTTGCCGGAAGACGACGAGAGTTTCTTCACCGAAGATTCGCCGTTTGCTCCCAACAGTCCATACGCTGCTTCAAAAGCTGCCGCCGAACATCTCGTGCGCGCGGCCCATCATACGTTTGGTTTGGACACCGTGATCACGCGTTGCGGCAACAACTATGGACCACGCCAGTTTCCCGAAAAGTTTCTTCCGCTCGCGATTGCGAATGCGATGGGCGACCAGACGATTCCGGTTTATGGCGACGGTTTGAACGTGCGCGACTGGATCTACGTCGAGGACCATTGCCGCGCGATTCTGGCGGTGCTGGGAAAGGGCAAGCCGGGCGGCGTTTACAATATCGGCGCGCGTAATCCACGACGCAATCTGGACGTGGTTCAGTCGCTGCTTGAAGCGCTCGGGAAGCCGCGCAGTTTGCTCAAGTTCGTCACGGATCGGCCGGGGCACGATCGTCGTTATGCGATCGATCCATCGTTTATTGAAGCGGAACTCGCCTGGCAGCCGCGCGAGACGTGGTCGAGTGGTTTGACGAAGACCATTGACTGGTATCGCGAGAATACCGAATGGCTGGAGAACACGCGCAGCGGCGCGTATCTGGATTATTACAAACTACAGTACGGAACAGAGGTTAACGCTCGTTGAAGATACTGATCACGGGGGCCGCGGGGTTGGTGGGCCGCGCGCTGGATGAACATTGTCGCGCGCAGGGTGATGAGGTCTTCGCTTACGATCATCAGTCACTTGATATCGCCGATAGCGAGAAGGTCGATGCGGAGATCGCGGAGCACCGTCCCGATGCGGTGATCAACTGCGCGGCGTGGACGAATGTCGATGCGTGCGAAGGCGATCCGGAGAAGACGCGACGGGTCAATTCGGTGGGACCGGAGAATTTGGCGCGCGCGAGTCGCCTTGTCGATGCCGTGTTTGTCACCATTTCGACTGATTATGTTTTTGATGGTCTAAAAGACGGCTTCTATACGCAGCGCGACAATCCGCGGCCGATCAACGTCTACGGACGATTCAAACTCGAAAGCGAGCGGCACGCGCAGGCCGAGCATGCGCGAACGATCGTGGTCCGTGCGGGGTACATTTTTGGTCTGGGTGGGAAGAATTTTTTGAGCACGATCGTGACGCGGGCTCGCAATGGTGAACGATTGATGGCGATCCACGACTGCTACGGTACGCCAACGTACGGACGCGACCTGGCGGCGCGGCTGCGTGAACTGGCCGTAAAAGACTTGCCCGGCATTTATCACGTCACCAATTCCGGGGAAGGGGCGAGTTTCGAAACATTTGCGCGCGAGGCCCTGGCAATCGCCCAGCACCCAACTGATTCAATCGAGATCGTCAGCATGGATTCACTTCAGCGCCCCGCCACCCGTCCGCGCAACACGAGGCTGCAATGTGTCCTGTCACCGGCGATCGGATTATCCCCGTTACGTCCCTGGCAGGAAGCCGTCGCCGACTTTGTCGGGGAGCTATCTAATTCGAGATAGTCTCTGCGATCCTCTGCGTCCTCTGCGTTTAATATGCGCGCAACGCAGGTTAACCCAGAGGACCCAGAGGACCGCAAAGTTTCGCGGAGATGGCTTGCCTCAGAGCGAGTCTCTGTTATTATTCTCCCTCTAGTTACCGCCCCCGGTTTCTGACTTTGCCAGTAGCCACGGATTTAACCCAGGGATTTAACCCAGATTTGCCAGCCGGAAAACTATGATGTCCCAAGATAACCGTTTAATGCCGATGCCTGCCGTTGAGCGTCCCCTCGATCGACCGCTCAACGATATTGGACAGCTAAGGTCCTATGGGCCAGCCGCCAGCGAACCGAGTCAGATTCGCGATTACCTCTTCGTGATCCTGAAACGGAAGTGGCTCATCCTGAGTCTCTGCCTGGTGGTCACCTCCCTGGTCGCGATCCAGATGTTTCGCCAGCCCTCGATCTACGAGGCCATGACGACGATCCGGATCGAACCGCGGAAACAGAGCGTTTTGCAGACCAAGGACTTCACGCTCAACGCCCAACCGGACCAGAACTTCTGGGGCACGCAAATCAAGCTGCTCGAAAGCCCGTCGTTGGCGCGCCAGGTCGCGTTGAGTCTCGACCTCCAGCACAATCCGGCATTCTTTGGCGGACAGGCACAAGGCGGAATCTTCGCCGCGCTCAAACGCATGGTCTCGGGAGATCAGAAGAAGCCGGGCAAGCCACTGCCCGCGGTTGCGCCCTCCGGCTTGAGCGTGGTCGGCCAGGAGCAGATGAAAGACGATCCGCTCACAGCGGAAGAACTCGCCGCCCTCGAACCGTATGAAGACGCGATCATCGCCGGCGAGAGTATCGACGGCATCGTGGGCACCAACCTTTTCCGGATCAAGTATCGACATACCGATCCCGAGATGGCCCAGAAGATCGCCAACACCATCGCCGAAGTCTTTCGTTCAAACAACGTCGAACGCACCACGGCGAACTCCACGCAGGCCGGAGACGTTCTGGCGCGTGAGATCTCCAGTTGGCAGGACAAGATTCGTCAGGATCAGGAAGCTTTATTCAACTACGCTCGCGAAACCGGTCTGCCGCCCACCAACGATCAAACGTTGAACGTCGAAGCACAGCGGCTCGCCGATCTGAGCCGTCAGGTCCTGGAATCAGAGAATCTCCGCAAGACGGCGCAGGCCGTTTACCTGAGCGCCAAAGCCACCAGCGACATCATGACCGTTCCGGAAGTGCAGAAATCGGAACGCATCGGCGCGATTCAGGATCGGCTGTCAAACCTCGAAGAAAAGAAGGCCGCGCTGAAGATCACCTACACGGACGACTGGCCGGAAGTTAAGAAAATCCAGGTTTCCATCGATCGTCTTAAAGAAGAACTGAAAACCGAAGCCGCCGAAACGATTGGCAGTCTAAAGGCCCAATACGAAGCCGCCCTCCAGCACGAGAAGAGTGTTCAGGAGAGATACATGCAACAGCGCGGCGTCACCAATCAGCAAACGCGCGACCGGATCGAGATGGCCGCATACACGCAGCGCCTCGAATCCAACAAACAGTATTTGAACACTTTGCAGCAGAAGTATCGCGAAGTGCAGATCGCGCAGGGCGACAAGGGCAGCGAAGTCGCAATCGAAGCTTACAGCCGCGTGCCTCGCGGAGCGGTGGGGCCACCGCGCATCAGAAACGTGATGATTGCGTTTATTTTGTCGCTCGTCGCTGGTATCGGTCTGGCATTCCTGCTCGACTTCCTCGACGACACGGTCAAGTCGCTCGACGACGTCGATCGTTACGTTCACCTGCCTGCGTTGGCGATGATTCCGGCCAGCCGGGGCGGCGCGAAGTTGAAAGGTCTTGCGCCGGTGAACGCCGGGCCTTCGGAAACTACCGCGCTCGCGATGATCGACGACGTGAGATCGCCGATCGCCGAGTCGTATCGTCACTTGCGCACGTCGTTGTTGCTTTCGTCCGCGGGCCAGCCGCCGAAGACGATTCTCGTTACCTCGAGTCAACCTTCTGAGGGCAAGACCACGACCGCGATCAACACCGCGTTCATGCTCGCCCAAACAGGCGCCGAAGTTTTGATCATCGACTGCGACTTGAGACGTCCCCGTTTGCACACGCAGTTTGAAGTGGCGAATTCGAAGGGTCTGACGACGTGGCTTTCCGGCGAGAAAGATCTCGATAATTTGTTGCAGGTCTATCCGAAGACGCCGAACCTCAAGATCCTGACGTCGGGTCCGGTGCCGCCGAATCCGGCGGAGTTGCTCGGTTCCGAAGAGATGCGCCGGTTGTTGGGCCAGCTCAGCGAGCGGTTCGCGCACATCATCATCGATTCGCCGCCGGCGATTTCGTTTACGGATGCTTCGATCCTGTCGACGATGGTGGATGGCGTGATGCTGGTGGTTCATGGCGGCCGCAGTTCGCGCGCGGTGGTGCGCCGGGCGAAGCAGCAGTTGCTTGACGTTGGCGCGCACATCTTCGGCGTGGTGCTGAACAACGTGAAACTCGAGCAGCAGGACTACTACTATTCCGGTTATTACTCGAACTATTACTCGACGGAAGGCGAAGGTGGTCGCGGCGCTGCCGGCGAGACTGCTTAAGTCCGGAAGTCCGATCTAATCATCCTTATTGATGAACGTTCCCCTATTGGATCTACAGTCGCAGTATGTCTTGCTGCGAGATGAATTACGCCAGGCAGTTGAGCGGGTGATGGAGTCGCAGCGGTTCGTCCTTGGCGACGAGGGGCGAAAGCTCGAAGCCTCCATCGCGGCTTACACGGAGACGAAGCACGCAATCGCCTGTGCTTCCGGCTCCGATGCGCTCTTGCTCGCCCTCATGGCGCTCGACGTCAAATCCGGCGATGAAGTGATCACCACGCCGTTCACTTTCTTCGCCACTGCCGCCGCCGTTACACGTCTCGGCGCGCGACCTGTTTTTGTCGACATCGATCCCTCGACCTATAACCTCGATCCCGGTCAAGTCGAGAGCTTCATAACCGACAAAACAAGAGCCCTGTTGCCGGTCCATCTATACGGACAATGCGCCGAGATGGACCCGCTGCTCGCCATTAGCGAACGTCACGGTATTCCCATCATCGAAGACGCCGCGCAGGCAATCGGCGCTACCGATCGCGGAGAAAAAGCCGGTTCGATGGGCGCGATGGGATGTTTCAGTTTCTATCCCACGAAGAACCTCGGCGGCGCGGGCGATGGCGGTTTGTTGACGACCAACGACGACGACCTGGCGCAACGTTTACGAAGACTGCGCACGCACGGCGGCGCCAACGAGTACGAGCATTCGGAAGTCGGCATCAACAGCCGTCTCGACGAATTGCAGGCGGCAGTTCTAAACGTCAAACTCCCGCATCTCGACAAGTGGTCAAACGAACGCGCCAATAAAGCGTTGCTCTACGACGAGCTGCTGGACGGCAACCCTTTCGAACTGATCACGCCGGCAGTAAGAGACGATGCGAGTCACATCTATCACCAGTACGTGATTCGCGTCCCGCAACATCGCGACGCGCTTATGGAACACTTGAAAGCGCACGGCGTGGGTACGAAAGTGTATTATCCGATTCCGCTGCACCGGCAGGACTGTTTTGCTTATCTCGGTTATAAGGAAGGCGATTTTCCCGAATCGGAACGCGCGGCGCGTGAAACACTCGCATTGCCGGTGTACCCGGAACTCACTCAAGCGCAACAGACTTATGTCGCGGAAACGATCGCGGGCTTCAAACACTGAAATATTTTTCATTTATCATTGGACATTTGTCGTTTGCCATTTTTAAAGAAATTTGCCGAGCGCCAATGACAAATGAACAATGGAAAATGACAAACGGAAAATAACCACCACAACGAAGCATGGCACTGAAACTCAGCATCATCACTCCCTCTTACAACCAGGGCCGCTTTCTCGAAGAGACGATCCTGTCTGTGTTGAAACAGGGATACGAACCGCTTGAGTACATCATCATCGACGGCGGCAGCAACGACGAAAGCGTTTCCATCATTCGCAAGTACGAAGATCGCCTCGCCTACTGGGTCAGCGAGAAAGATCGCGGGCAGGTCCATGCGATCAATAAAGGATTGGAACGTGCCACCGGCGACATCTTCGCCTTCCTGAACAGCGACGATCTTTATCTTCCCGGCACGTTTGCCGCCGTGATGAACCACTTCACGCAGCATCCGCAGAGCGAGTGGATCTGCGGCGACGCGATCATGTTTGGCGATGGTCACGAGACGCGAGTAATTCACTCGGAAGTTCCGCAGTCAGCGGCGCACTGTTTGTGCTGGTCGTATCTCGCGCCACAACCGGCGCACTTCTGGAAGACCGGGATCGTGCGCGAAGGTTTTCAGGAACGTTGGGACTACGATTTCGATCACGATATGTACGTGCGTCTCCTGCTCGCCGGACACAAATGCGAGTACATGCCGTTGCCGATGGCTGCGTACCGGCTGCATGAAGTGAGCAAGACGATCGCCGAAGGACACCGGCAGTTGGAAGAGTTCGATCAAATCGCCGAGTTTTACGAACCGCAACTCCAGGGCGCGGACCAACGCTGGTGCCGGGCCACGCGTTTCCTGCGGCTTTCGTACGCGGCTAGCGAAGCGGGACGTAAGTCGGAAGCGGCGAAGTGGTTGACGCGCGCGCTCACGACGCATCCGGAAGGTCTGTTGAGCCGGCCATTCTGGGGCTGTCTGCGCCGCGTGGCCCTGCCGGCGGGCCGCTTGCCAAATTCCCCCAATAACCATTGAGTTCTCTGCGTATCTCTGCGGCCCTCGGCGTTCTCTGCGATAAACAAATGAAACCGCAGAGGGACGCGGAGGACCGCAGAGATACGCAGAGGTAGTCGCGCTTGCATTTATTTCGCAGGATAATTAATGTTCACGCTGTTTTTAAGCTCATCCTGCAGGAGATTCGCACTGAATGTCTGAACCAACACGGGTATTGATCACTGGGGCTGGCGGTTTTATCGGTCATCATCTGACGAAGTATCTAGTTAATCGCGGTTACTGGGTTCGAGGCGTCGACGTCAAGGAGCCGGAGTACGAGCCGACGACGGCCCACGAATTTCAACTGCTCGATCTTTCGCGCGCTGAGAACTGCCTGAAAGCAACGACGGGCATCGACGAAGTTTACGGTCTAGCCGCCAACATGGGCGGCATCGGGTTTATCGAAACCAACAAGGCCGTCATCGTTCGCGACAACTCGTTTATCAACCTGCACACGATTGAAGCGGCGCGTGAGAATGGCGTCAAACGTTATCTCTACACGTCGAGCGCCTGCATCTATCCCGGTTACAAACAGAAAGAAACAGACGTCACGCCGCTTCGCGAAGAAGACGCATACCCGGCAGACGCCGAAGACGGTTACGGTTGGGAAAAGCTCTACATGGAGCGAGTTTGCCGCCACTACACCGAAGATTTCGGTCTCGACACGCGCGTCGTCAGGTTTCACAACATCTTCGGCCAGTTGGGCACGTACGATGGCGGACGTGAGAAATCTCCCGCGGCGATCTGTCGCAAGATCGCGCTTGCCAAAGACGGTGACGACATCGAGGTTTGGGGCGACGGCGAACAGACCCGTTCCTATTGTCACGTCGACGACTGCGTCGAAGGCATCTATCGCCTGATGCGCAGCGATCATCGCGAACCGATCAACCTGGGCCAGGATCGCATGGTCTCGATCAACGAGCTGGTCGACATCGTCGCGAACATCGCCGGCAAGAAGATCGGCAAACGTTACGACCTCACGAAACCGCAGGGCGTCAGAGGCCGCAACAGCGACAACACTCGTCTCCGTGAAGTGTTGAACTGGGAACCGTCGATCTCGCTCGAAGAAGGACTGACGACGACCTATCACTGGATTGCCGGCGAACTCGAAAAACGAAACGCCCCGGTTAACGCTTTCGCGACTACTTAATCCGTGTTGTAAACGGAACACGGATTGTTCTAATGAAAGTCAGCGTCATTGTTCCCGTCAGAGATGAAGAGGATTCGATCCACGAGCTGCTCGACAGTCTCGTCGCGCAGACTCGTCAGCCCGAGGAGATCGTAATCACCGACGGCGGCTCCGTCGACGCCACGCCGCTGGTCATCGAAGAATACAAACAACGAGGCTTGCCCGTGAACCTCATTCGCTCGGGCCCCGCTCTGCCCGGACGAGGTCGCAACCTCGCCGCCGCGCAGGCGCGTTTCGAATGGCTTGCGTTCACGGACGGCGGCATTCGCCTGGCGCCGACCTGGCTCGAACATCTCGTCAATAAAGCCGCCGAAGATGAATCGACCGACATCGTTTACGGTTCGGTCGAACCGGTTACGGACACGTTTTTCACCGAGTGCGCGGCGATCGCTTATGTTCCTCCGCCAAAACCGCAGGAAGACGTAATTGCCCGCCCGCGATTTATCGCTTCGTCGCTCGTGCGCCGTGAGGGGTGGGCCAGGGTGAAAGGCTTTCCCGAGAACCTCCGTTCCGCAGAAGATCTACTGTTCATGGAACGACTGGAGACCGCCGGGTATCGCGCGGTGTTCGAACCACGCGCGCAGGTTTACTGGCGGCTGCGATCGACGCTCAAGTCGACGTTCAAACGTTTTCTCGTTTACTCACTCAACAACATTCGCGCCGGACTGTTCAATCAGTGGCAGGCAAGAATCCTGTTTCGTTACGTGATGTTGTTCGTCGTGTTGGTGGCTGTGTTGATTGTTGAGCCGTCGTGGATCTGGTTGCCGTTCGCGCTGTGGGTGCTGATGCTGATCGCGCGTTCGATCGTGTCGATCTGGCGCAACCGAACGTGTTATCCCGGATCGGTCTCGCGCAACCTGCGGCGCGCTTGCATGGTGATCGCGATCCTGGCGGTGCTGGATGCCGCGGCGATCATCGGTTGTTTTCAATGGCTCCTGGTCGATTCGTTTCGCAACAAAGGGAAGACCCCGGTGGAGGCCGGCGATGGGGTCTGACGAGGGGGCTGACGGGGACTCTGGGGGGGCGCTTGCAGGCCGGCGCGTCCTTTTCATCTCCTACAACGGGATGCTTGACCCGCTGGGTCAAACTCAAGTCATCCCCTATCTCCGTGAGTTAGCGAAGCGAGGCGTTCGCTTCACGTTGCTGAGTTTCGAACGCGCGAAGGCGTTCACGCCGGAAGGCGTGCGCCAGTGCGAAGAACTCCGGCGCGAACTAAGCGGGCACGGCATCGAGTGGCATTGGCTTCGTTATCATCAACGTCCTTCAGTCCCGGCGACGATTTACGACGTGCTTGCCGGCATTCGCAAAGCGCGTTCCCTCGTCAAGCGTAACCGCATCGAGCTAATCCACGCGCGCGCCCACATTCCCGGCACCATTGCCCTCGTCTTAAAGAAACACCTGGGAACAAAGATGATCTTCGATCTGCGCGGTTTGATGGCGGAAGAGTACGTCGACGCGCAACACTGGCGCAAAGACAGTCTTCCGTATCGCATGACGAAGTCGGCGGAGCGGCAGATTCTGGCGTCGGCCGATGCCGTCGTCACGCTAACGGAGAGGATCTGGCCCATCATCAGGGAGTGGGACGGACTGCGCGGCCGCGAAGTGCCTCACGAGGTGATTCCGTGTTGTGTGGATCTTTCGTTGTTTAGGTTCAGCGAAGCGGAGCGCGCGCGGCGGCGCGCCGAACTCGGGCTTGGCGAGCAGTTCACGATCGTTTACAGCGGTTCGCTTGACGGTTGGTACTTGACGGAACAGATGGCGGACTTCTTCGCAGCGTTTATACGGCAACGTCCTGACGCCCATCTTGTTTGGCTTACGAACGGCAGCCACGATCGCGTCAAGCAATTGATGGCGAGTCGAAACATTGCGGCGGATCGTTTCAGCGTCTTGTCGGTTCCGGCGCGTCTTGTTCCGTCTTATCTTGCCGCTGCCGACGCGGGTCTCTCGTTTATCAAACGTTGCGTTTCCAAGCTTGCCTCCTCGCCGACAAAGAACGGCGAGTATCTCGCTTGCGGATTGCCGTTGGTGATCAACGCCGGCATCGGCGACTCCGACGCGCTCGTCAACGAATGGCAGGCCGGTGTGCTGCTCGAAGATTTCAACGAAGCCGAATATGCGCGCATCGGTAGCTTGATCGAGGACATGGCCGGGCGGCCTGACGCGCGCGCGAGCGCCCGGGCTGTCGCCGAACAGCTTTTCGACCTGCAAACAGTTGGAGCGGCGCGTTATGCGTCGCTTTATGAACGTGTATACTAAACCCCGCCAATGCGTGTTCTCGCCTTAGTCCCGGGACTTTACAATATCTCGCCGAGTCAGCGATACCGAATCGAACAATGGGAGCCTCTGCTCCGCGAACGCGGCGTCGAGATCACTTACGAGCCGTTCGAATGTCCGGAACTCAACGCGCTGCTTTACCAGTCAGGAAAGATGCCGAAGAAGTTGATGCTGGTGGCGCAGGGGCTGGGACGCCGTTTTTCGGCAGTCAAAAAAGCGCGCGATTTCGACCTCGTTTACATACTGCGCGAGGCCGCGCTGCTCGGGCCGCCGGTGTTTGAAAAACTGGTCCATAAAACGGGCGTGCCGGTGGTGTTTGATTTTGACGACGCGATCTTTGTTTCGTATCGCAGTCCGTCAAACGGTTATTTGAGCTATCTGAAGTTTGCCGGTAAGACGAAGACGACGTGCCAGCTCGCGGCGCATGTGATGGTGGGAAATCCGTATCTTGCCGAGTATGCGCGGCAGTTCAATAAAAACGTGACTGTGATCCCCACTACGATCGATACTCGCGCGTACGAGGCGCCGCCGCCGAAACCTGCGGATGGTCCACTCGTGATCGGTTGGACCGGAAGTCACAGCACGGTCCAGCATCTCGACACGTTGCGTGGCGCGTTGCAGAAGCTGGCGCAGCGCGAGCAGTTTCGTTTGCGTGTGATCGGCACGCCGGTTTATGAATGCGGGCGGATTGAAGTCGAAGCGATGCGTTGGCGCGCGCAGACGGAAGTCGACGATTTGCGCCCGATCGATATCGGCGTCATGCCGTTGCCGGATGACAAGTGGAGCAAGGGAAAGTGCGGCGCGAAGGCGTTGCAGTTTATGGGCATGGGGATTCCGACCGTTTGCTCGCCGGTTGGCGTCAATACAGACATCATCCAGGATGATGAGAACGGTTTTATTGCCGGCACCGAAGACGAGTGGGTTGATAAGCTGTCGCGGTTGTTGCGATCGGCGGAGTTGCGGTGGCGTCTGGGCCAGGCTGGCCGGGTGACAGTTGAAGAGAAGTATTCGGCGCTTTCGCAGGCGCCGCGCGTTTATGAGATTTTCAAATCCGTCTTAAGGAATCCGTAGAATCCGTGTTACGCAAAATGCGTTTCCTCGTACTGGCTCTCTTCGCATTCCTGCCTTCGTTTCTCAAACGCCCGTTCTATCGCTGGTTCTTTGGCTATCGCATCGGCAAGCGAGTGCGTATCGGCGTCAGTATTCTCGATGCCGGCGAATGCGAGATCGACGACGACGTTTCGATCGGTCATTTCAACGTCGTCACGCGCGTGCAGAAGCTGTTGATTAAAGACCACGTGCGGATCGGGCATTTGAACGTGATTCGAGGCGGTGATTTTGTCAGTCTCGGGCGGTATGCGGAGCTGATCAGGCTCAACGAGATCAATTCGATACCCGATCCGGAAGTCGTTAACCCGATCGATCCGCAGTTTATTCTCGGCGATGGCAGTATCGTTACGACCGGGCATAAAATAGATTTCACCGACCGGGTCGAGATCGGCAGACGAGTGATACTCGGCGGGCGCAACTCGTCGCTCTGGACGCATAATCGTCAGCGAACGATGCCGATCACGATCGGCGACCTGGTCTACATCGGATCCGAGATTCGCATGGCGCCCGGCAGCTCGATCGCTCCGAGATGTATTGTAGGAATCGGCTCGGTAATTACCGCACGGCTCGAAGAAGAGGGTAAACTGGTCGCCGGCGTTCCGGCCCGGACTATCAAAGAGTTGAGCAGCGAGGATCGGTTTCTGATCGAACGAAAGACGCGCGCCGACTTACCGGACGACGTGTAAACGGCAAGGCTATGTAGAATCGGTGTTTTGAACCCACGGTAGATATGAATACGCTTTTGATTATTTTCGCTCTCGCTGTTTGTGGCGGAGTCATGTTCCTGTTGCCGGGGGTGGCGCCCGGTGCGCTGGCTTTCTGCGTGGCAGTGTCGGTGCCAACGGTGATTGCGTTGATGCGCAGCGGTGAGCAGAAGACTTTTCTCCTGCGTCTCTTTGTTCTCGCCGTGCTGGTGCGCATCGCCGTGGCGACGATTATCTATCTCGGAAACTTGCAGGAGTTCTTCGGCGGCGACGCCAACACTTATCACCTCTTCGGCGAGTCGTTGAATCAATCCTGGCACGGCGACAACTATCACAGCGGTCGTTATGCCGTGTTCATTCAATCAGGCGCGGGCGCCTGGGGCATGCTTTACGTCGTGGCCGCAGTTTACGAAGTGCTCGGCGCAAACATGTTTGCCATCCAATTGATCAATGCTTCGGTTGGCGCTTCGACGGCCATAGTCGTTTATTACGTCACTCAAACCCTGTTCGTCAACACGCGCGTCTCGAAAGTTGCCGCCATCCTCGTCGCCTTCTTCCCGTCGCTGATCCTTTGGTCGTCACAAGCGTTGAAAGACGGGTTGATCATCATGGCGCTGGCGCTTTGCATTCTCTCGACGCTGCGCTTGATGGAGAAGATCACGCTTCCTTTTGTGTTGACGCTCGGAGTGTGCCTGGCGGCGCTGCTGAGCCTGCGTTTTTACATCTTCTACATGATGGCGGCGGCGGTTGGCGGCAGTTTTGTAATCGGGTTGAAATCGGCGAACGCGCAGAATTTTGTCCAGCGCTTCATTGCGATTGGAGCGATCGGATTGGCGTTTACGTGGTTCGGGGTAATTCGCTTTGCGGCGGCGCAGTTTGAAAAATATGGCAACCTGCAAATGGTGCAGATGAGCCGTATGGACCAGGCGCGCAACGCCGAGTCGGGGTTCGGTAAAGACGTCGACGTGCAAACGACCGAAGGCGCGTTGACTGTGATCCCGCTCGGTCTCCTGTACCTGCTGTTTGCGCCGTTTCCGTGGCAGCTTGCGTCGTTGCGGCAGAGCATTGCGTTGCCGGAGATGTTGATCTGGTGGGCTGCGTTTCCCCTGTTGGTGCTCGGGTGGTGGTATGCCGTAAAGCATCGACTGCGGCAGGTCGCGCCGATTGTTTTGTTCACCACGATGTTGACGCTCGCATATGCCGTCTTTCAGGGAAACGTCGGCACGGCCTACCGGCAACGATCGCAGTTGCTGGTGTTCTACTTCATCTTCGTCGCCGTGGGCGCGGTGATATTGAAGGAGAAATCGGAAGACAAAAAGCGGCAGGCGCTACAGGAAAAACAGGCATTGGCCGACATGCAAGCCGCCCGTGCGTTGGCTCGCCGCGAACGCAGCACCCGCATGCACGGTTCGCCAACCGTTTAGAATTAACTCTGCGTGATCTCTGCGATCTCTGCCTCTTAACCGTCAATGTTAGGGTACATAAGCGTTAAAAATACAGAGATCGCAGAGATCACGCAGAGATTTACTTCAGGAATCCGCGTTCCTGGAGGTGCGCGATAATCGCTCGCGCGTTCTCTTCCGGAGAGTTTTTGATCGTTTCGAGTTCGATTTCGGGTTGAACTGGCGGCTCGTAAGGGTCGTCGATGCCGGTGAAGTTTTTGATTTCGCCGCGCCGCGCTTTCAGGTACATGCCTTTGATGTCGCGCCGTTCACACTCTTCCAGCGGCGTGTTCATAAACACTTCGATAAAACGATCGGCGCCGACCATGTTTCGCACGTCGTTGCGCGTCGCGCGATACGGACTGACCGCCGCGCAGATCACTGTGCCGTTGTGTTTGACGATCTCGGCGGCGACAAACCCGATGCGGTGAATATTCGCGTCGCGATCTTCCTTGCTGAATCCCAACCCGCGTGAAAGATGATTGCGAACGACGTCGCCGTCGAGCAGCGTCACCTGCCGGCCGAACTCCTGAAACAACACGGTCAGTATTTCCGCGGTCGTCGATTTCCCGGAAGCGCTGAGCCCGGTGAACCAAATGCAGAAGCCTTGTCTGTGACGTGGCGGATAAGACTCGGCGATTGCGGCGCTGACTTCCGGCCGCGCAAACCACGCAGGCAATTCAGCGCCGCCGTCGCGATACCACTCGCGCACGCGAGTCCCGGAAAGTTGGGCGGTGACGGCGTTGGGCGCGATCTTGTTTACGTCTTCGTAACGATCTTCTTCGGGCAGATAGACAAACTCGCCAAAGGGCAGGATCTTCATGTCGATCTCTGCGGCGTGTTGTTGGACCAACTCCTGCGCTGCGTATGGGCCATAGAACGGGCGGCCGTTTGAATCGTTGCCGGGACTGGCGTGATCGCGGCCGACGATCATGTGATTCGCGCCGTAGTTTCGGCGGATGAGCGCATGCCACAGAGCCTCGCGCGGTCCGGCCATTCGCATCGCGAGCGGCAGCAGCGAGAGAAGAATGCGATCCGGATGGTAGTAGCTGCGCGCGAGTGCTTTGTAAGTGCGTACGCGGGTGAAGTAGTCGATATCGCCGGGCTTGGTCATGCCGACGACGGGATGCAACAGCAACACGCCGTCGACGTCTTCGATCGCGCGTCGCGTCAGTTCTTCGTGAGCGCGGTGCAACGGGTTGCGCGTTTGAAAGGCGACGACGTTCGCGTGTCCCATCTGCGCCAATCTTGCGCGCGTTTCCTGCGGCGTGAGCCGGAGTTCGCGAAAGTCGTAGTGACGCGGCAGGTTCAAGACTTGCAACCGGCCGGAGATGTTCCGGCGTCCCCAACCGTGCATTTCGGCGACGAGCGGATGGCGGGCATCTTCAGTGCCGAACACCTCGCGCGATGTTTCGCCGAGATCCCATTCGTAGATCTCTTCAATCGTCATCACTGCGAGAATTTCGTTGCGTGTATCGACGAGGGCGACGTCGCGATCCAAAGCGACGGATTCGTCATTCGCTACCGGCAACGTGATGGGTATGGGAAATAATTGTCCGCCGTCGAGACGCATTTCCGCGACCACGCGCGCGTAATCTTTCGCGCCCATGAACCGGTCAAGTGGACTAAAAGCGCCGGTTGCGAGCAGTTCGAGGTCGCAAATCGCCCGTTCGGAAAGTTTTATTGTGGGAAGTTCCTTGGCTCGTGCGAGAGCCGCTACGGGATCAGTTAACACGGATTTAGCAGATTAACACAGGCCAAGGTAATATACCCGGACCTGGAGCTTTGTGCTTAGAACTTTGTGCTTTGTCTTCGGACAGTGGCCCTTTGCGTTGAGCGTACAAAGGACAAAGCACCAAGGACCAAGGACTAACACAATATGTGTGGAATCGTTGGACTCGTTCGAAACGACGGCAAACCGGTTGACGAAGCGTTGCTGGCCCGCATGAATGAGGCGATCCGGCATCGCGGACCAGACGAGGACGGCTTTTACGTCAAGGGATCCGTGGGGCTCGCCATGCGCCGCCTTGCGATCATCGATCTCAAGGGCGGGCAACAACCCATTCACAACGCGGATCGCACCGCGTGGATCGTCTTCAATGGCGAGATCTATAACTATCTCGAGCTGCGCGAAAAGCTCGAAAAACTCGGTCACACCTTCTACACCAACAGCGACACCGAAGCGATCGTCCATGCTTACGATCGCTACGGCGTTGATTGCCCGAAACATCTGCGCGGCATGTTTGCCTTCGCGATTTGGAACGAACGCGACCAAGAACTGTTTCTCGCGCGCGATCGCGTCGGCAAGAAACCGCTGCTTTACTCGCAGGTTAACGGTCAACTGATCTTCGGTTCCGAGTTCAGCGCCGTTCTGCTTCATCCCGACGTCAGCCGCGACGTCGAACCGGAAGCACTCGATCATTATCTTTCATTCATGTGCATCCCGGCGCCGCTGACCGCGTATCGCGCGATTCGCAAGCTCGAACCGGGACACTGGCTGCGCTGGCGCAAGGGCGAGATTGACGTACAACGCTACTGGCAACCTGATTTCACGAAGAAGCTCAATATCGGCGAAGAAGAAGCGGGCGAACGCACGGTCGAGATCCTGCGCGAGGCGGTGCGCGTGCGGTTGATGTCGGAAGTGCCGCTGGGCGCGTTTCTTTCCGGTGGTATTGATTCGAGCGCCGTCGTCGCGTTGATGAGCCAGGAGTCGAGTGAACGAGTAAAGACGTTTTCGATTGGTTTTGACGAACAGGATTTCAGCGAGCTTCATCACGCGCGGCGCATCGCGGAACACGTCGGCGCGGATCATCACGAGTTCATCGTTCGGCCCGATGCAGTCGAGGTGTTGCCGATGCTTGTCGAGCATTACGGCGAGCCTTACGCAGATTCGTCCGCCGTGCCGACTTACTACGTCGCGAAAGAAACGCGCAAGCACGTGACCGTCGCTTTGAATGGCGACGGCGGTGACGAATCGTTCGCCGGTTACGATCGCTATATCGCGATGGGACTGACGGAGAAGTATCGTCGCTTGCCGGAGTTTCTGCGTGAGTCGGTAATCAAAGAGACTGTCAATCTGCTGCCGTCGTCGCCGACCAAACGCAGCATGGTCAGATCGGCGCAGCGCATGTTGGAAGGTGTTTCGCGCCCGCGGGTCGCTCGTTACACGCATTGGGTCAGCGTCTTTAACGACGAAACGAAGCAGCCGCTCTATTCCGACATGTTCCGCGAACAAACACGGCTTTCAGATCCAACTGGATTGTTGGGAGAGTGGTTCAAACGAGCAAACGGCATCGGGATTCTCGATGCGATGTTGTTGACGGATCAGATGACTTATTTGCCGAACGATCTGCTCGTGAAAGTCGACATCGCGACGATGGCTGTTTCGCTTGAAGCGCGTTCGCCGTTTCTCGATCATCACGTGATCGAGTTTGCGGCAAGTTTGCCGCAGAAGTTGAAACTGCGGCGGTTGACGAGCAAGTATCTGTTGAAGAAGGTGTTGCGGAAGTTGCTGCCGAGCGAGAATTTGAATCGCCGGAAGATGGGATTTGGCGTGCCGATTGGTCACTGGTTCCGCGGCAAGATGCAGCCGTTTTTGCGTGAAGTCATACTTTCCGATAAAGCGTTGCGCCGCGGACTTTTCAAACCGGAAGCGGTGCGGCAGCTAGTCGAGTTGCACGTGCGCGGCGAACGCGACTACTCGCATCAGCTCTGGACGTTGTTGATGCTGGAGCTGTGGTTCAATCGCTTTATCGACACACAGAGGTGAGCCCCGAAGGTGCGTCATAAGGTAGCCAGGGGCAAGTGCGAGCGAAGCGAGCACGCTGCCCCTGGATCGAAGGAGTTATAGGTAGAGCACTGAAAGTGCGACAGAACGGCATTATCTGTCGCTCTTTCAGAGCTCACACGGTTTGCTAAAGAAACCAGGGACTGCGCGCTTTCGCGCTTGTCCCTGGCTACCCTCTGCGGCGCCTCCGGCGCGACTAGGATTTGGCATCCGCGACCAAGAGAGTACGAACGCGAGCAGGAGTTTATTAACGGTGTCAGCGTCTGAAGGTGTAGCGGAGAGTCAATGGATCCTGACCGAGGATCCACGAGCGGAGAAGACGCTGCGCGCGTGTGTCGCGTGTGGCTCGGCCCAGTCGCGTCCGCTGGGCGTGAAGAATGAGTTCGAGGTCGTCACGTGTCTCGAATGTGATTCGGTCTACACGCCTTACTCGCCGTGGTACACGAGCGCCGATTTCTACACCGGCTTTTATTTAAACGAGGACGAGCTTTCGCCCCCCTCTTTCGTCAACGAGCGGCTCGCGGAGATAACGGCGGAGTTTTCCCCGTTTCGCCAGAATAATCGACTGTTGGACATCGGCTGTGGCGCGGGTAATTTGCTCCAGGCCGCACGCAAGAACGGTTGGAACGCACAGGGTCTCGACGTTTCCGCCGGCGCTGTCAAACACGTGCGCGGTCTTGGTTTTGAAGTGTTCGAAGGCGAACTCCACGACGCGGCGTTTCCGTCGCAACACTTCGACGTGATTACCGCCGCCGAACTTTTGGAACATCTTGTCGATCCGCAACCGCTCTTGAACGAAGTCGCGCGCATCCTGCGTCCGGGTGGACTCTTCTGGACCACGACGCCGCACGCGCGCGGTTTATCCGGCCGGCTGCTCGGCCTGAACTGGCGCTGCGTTTGGCCGCCCGAGCATCTCCAGTTATTCTCGATACGCGGGCTCAAGAAGTTGTTGCACGTCGCCGGTTTCCGCCAGTTGCGAATCAAGACCACCGGCGGCAATCCCATCGAGATCTTTCACGCGATGGGAGCAGTAAAGTCCGCGCCCAAGACCGTAGACCAGCATTTCGATCGAGTCACGACGAGTTACCGTTTGAACGAATCCATGATGAAGAGCCGTTCGCGCCGGGCGTTGAAGAATACCGTGAATGGCTTTCTTAACCTCAGTCGCCTGGGCGACTCACTGAAAGTCTTTGCCATTAGATAAAAACTGATCTGGAGGACAACGTTGAAAGGCGTAGTGCTAGCCGGAGGTTTGGGAACGAGATTGCGTCCGCTCACCTCCGTAACAAACAAACATCTGCTGCCGGTTTACAACCAGCCGATGATCTATTACCCGATTCAAACCCTCGTCAACGCCGGCATAACGGACATCATGGTGGTGACGGGCGGCAGCTCCGCCGGCGACTTTCTGCGCTTGCTCGGCAACGGCAAGGCGTTCGGCCTCAAACATCTCAACTACGCGTACCAGGAAGGCGAAGGCGGGATCGCCGACGCGCTCTCGCTCGTCGAACACTTCGCCGCCGAAGAACCCGTTTGCGTGGTCCTAGGCGACAACATCATCGAAGGCAACATCCTTTCCGCCGTCAACGCGTATCGCGCGCAAGGCGGCGGCGCGAAAATTATTCTCAAGAAAGTCGCCGATCCGCAGCGCTTCGGTGTGCCGCGTCTCGACGGCAACACAGTTGTTTCTATCGACGAGAAGCCGTCAGTGCCGCAGTCTGATTACGCGGTGATCGGCATTTACATGTACGACGGCGAGGTCTACGACATCATTCGCTCGCTGATACCATCAGGCCGCGGCGAACTCGAAATCACCGACGTCAACAACGCGTATATCGCGCGCAAACAGATGACGTGGGAAGAGCTCGACGGTTGGTGGACTGATGCGGGAACGTTCGAGAGTTTGTTGCACGCGTCGAAGCTGGTTGCGGAGACGGGCGCGAATAAACTGACGACGAGTGCATGCGGGAGTTAAAGCAAACGCGGATTGTCAGAATCATCGCTCGTTTAAACGTCGGTGGACCGGCGAAGCACGTCGTCTGGCTGACGACAGCCTTACAGGATGCTGTTTATCGCTCGGTGCTGGTGACTGGTTCGGTGCCCGCAGGCGAAGAAGACATGAGTTACTTCGCGGACGAAGCGGGCGTGAAGCCGTTTTACATTCCCGAGATGAGCCGCGAGATCTCGCCGAACGATGCGGTCACGGTTTGGAAGATCTTCCGCTTGCTGTTGCGCGAACGGCCCGACATCGTGCACACGCACACGGCGAAAGCAGGAACGGTCGGACGCGTTGCCGGATTTTTCTATCGCTGGTTGACGCCGGGGACGCTGATTGGCAGGCCGCGGCGGTGCAAGTTTGTACACACGTATCACGGCCACGTTTTTCATAGTTATTATGGGCGCGGCCGGACGCGAATGTTTTTGGCGGTCGAACGGCTGTTGGCGCGACTCGTGACGGATCGTTTGATCGTCATAAGCGAACAACAAGGCGCGGAGATTGGCAACGACTTTCGCGTCGGACGCAAAGGACAGATCAAAATCGTTCCGCTGGGGTTGGATTTGCAGGTGTTTGCGAATAGCGCGACGCGGCGAATGCGATTTCGCCAGGAGTTGGGTATTGACGACGAAACGGTGCTGATCGGGATCGTGGGCCGGTTGACCGAGATCAAGAACCACGAGATGTTCCTGAACAGCGTTGCGCGTTTGCACGCGGATGAGCGGCGGCGGATGCAGTTTGTCGTTATCGGCGATGGTTCGCTGCGCCACGCGCTTGAAGAGCAGGCGCGATCGCTGGGAATCGATGTGATCTTTGCAGGCGGACGAAAGGATCCGGAGTATTTCTATCCGGCGCTTGATATCGTCGCGCTGACTTCGCTAAATGAAGGCACGCCGCTCACCTTGATTGAAGCAATGGCGAATGCGCGTCCGGTAGTGGCGACGAGTGTTGGCGGTGTTGTCGATCTGCTGGGCGGTGGACGGGGAATTTGCGTGCCGAGTGGTGACGAAGAGGCCTTTGCCGCTGCGTTGAGCAGGTTGGCCGCCGATAGACAGTTGCAAAAAGAGCTTGGTGCGCGCGGGCTCGAATTTGTCGAGCGTGTCTATCCAAAGGAACGTCTGATCGAAGACATTAAGCATTTGTATGAGGAGTTAATGACTTCAGAGATTCGTGTTTCTCAGGAGTTCCGGGAACACGGATTAACAAATAAATAAGGAGCACAACGGTTGCGAGTACTCATCACCGGGGGAGCGGGTTTCATCGGATCGCACCTGGCCGACGCTTATCTTCAACGTGGCGATCATGTTTACGTCATCGACGATCTATCGACGGGAACGATCGAAAACATTCAACATCTAAAAGGCCAGCCGCGCTTCCACTACACGATCGAGACTGTTCACAACCAACCGGTGACTGCCGAACTGGTCGATCAATGTGACGTCATTTTTCATCTCGCCGCTGCGGTCGGCGTGAAGCTGATCGTCGAAAGTCCGGTGCGGACGATCGAGACGAACGTGCGCGGCACGGAAGTGATTCTCTCGCTCGCGAATAAGAAGAAGAAGAAAGTGCTTGTCGCGTCGACTTCGGAAGTCTACGGGCTGAGCGCCGACGTGCCGTTTCGTGAAGACGGAAATCTCGTGATGGGCGCGACGACGAAGGGGCGCTGGAGTTACGCCTGTTCGAAAGCGATCGACGAGTTTCTTGCTCTCGCTTACTGGCGCGAGAAGAAGCTGCCGACGATCGTCGTGCGGTTGTTCAATACGGTCGGTCCGCGGCAAACGGGACAGTACGGAATGGTGATTCCGACGTTTGTGAAACAGGCGCTTTCCGGCCGGCCGATCACTGTGTATGGCGACGGGAATCAGAGCCGGTGTTTCGGGTATGTCGGCGACGTCGTCGGCGCGTTGATCAAGTTGATGGACCATGGCGAGTCGGTCGGACAGGTTTTCAACATCGGTTCGAACCAGGAGATCTCGATTCTCGAACTGGCGCGACGGGTGAAAGAGTTGACGCAGTCTGACTCGGAGATCGTCTTCATTCCTTACGACGAAGCTTACGAGGAAGGGTTTGAAGACATGCCGCGCCGCGTGCCGGACATTTCGAAGGTCAGCGAGTTGGTTGGATTTCGGCCTGAGATGAGTTTGGATGGCATTCTTAAATCCGTGATCGACTATCAGTCCGGTCGGCAAAAGTGAGCCACAAAGAGGCACAAGAGTGAGACACAAAAGGCACAAAAGCTTTCTTGTGCTTCTTGTATCTTTTGTGCTTTTTGTGGCTAAAACGCCGATCTAATTACTATGCCTTTTAGCTCGAGGACGCTGCTGGCTGTTGGCGCGTCATTCGTTTTAGCTGTGATCCTGACGCCGCTGGTGCGCGCTTTTGCGCGGCGTTATGGTTTCGTCGCCGCTCCGAAGAGTGATCGCTGGCACAAGAAACCGACCGCCATGCTCGGCGGGACGGCGATCTGGCTGTCGGTAATCATCACTTACGTCCTCTTCATCTCCGGAACAACCTACGGAAAGTTCATCCTGCTCGCGAGCACGTTTCTGTTTCTCGTCGGTCTCGTCGACGACCTGCTGCACATCAAGCCATACCAGAAGCTGATCGGCCAGGTCATGGGCGCGGCGTACGTCGTTTACTACGGACTGTCGCTGCCCTGGACCGACTCCGTGCTCCTGAACATGGCGCTCGCGATCTTCTGGCTCATCGGCATCACCAACGCCATCAACCTGCTCGACAATATGGACGGGCTCGCGAGTGGCATCGCCGTGATCGCCGCCGGATTTCTCGCGCTCAGCTTCGTCAATACCGGCCAGTACACGGAAGCCCTCGTGATGCTGATCTTCGCCGCGGCCCTGCTCGGGTTTCTGGTTTACAACTCAAACCCGGCGTCGATCTTCATGGGCGACTGCGGTTCGATGTTTGTCGGATTCTTTCTGGCGAGTTCGGCGCTGATCAACGTCAGCGGCGGCAGATCGCGAAGTTTCCTGCCGGTGCTTGCGGTGCCGATACTGGTGCTGTTTATTCCGATTTTCGACACTACGTTCGTCACGATTTTGCGCAAGCTTTCCGGGCGTTCCGCTTCGGTTGGCGGACGCGATCACACGTCGCATCGGCTCGTGGCCCTCGGAATGTCAGAGCGTCACGCCGTCTTGATGCTCTACGGTTTTGCGGCGCTTTCGGGTGTACTGGCGATCCTCGTGCAAAGGGCGCGGCTGGACGTGAGCCTGGCGGCGATCGCTGGATTCACGATCGTGTTGACACTCGTCGGTGTTTATCTCGCGGGTGTGAAAGTTTACGACGAGAGCGAAGCTGAGCTGGCGCTCAAGGAAAAACCGCTCTACACGTTTCTGGTCGACGTTTCGTACAAGCGACGCATCTTCGAAGTGTTGCTCGACGTCGTCCTTGTGATCCTGTCGTACTGGGCTGCGTACGCGATCAACTTTCCGCCGGCGAGCCCCGCCTGGAACCTGTTCACTCGCACGCTGCCGGTGCTCGTGTTCGTGAAGATGTCCGTGTTTCTCGTGATGGGCGTGTATCGCGGGTTGTGGCGTTACACGAGCATGAGCGATCTGATCGTGTTTGCGAAGGCGGTCGTGGTCAGTTCGGTGGCGAGCGTGTTGATGGTGCTGTTTGTGTTTCGCTTTGAGGGATACTCGCGCACCGTCTTTGCGATCGACGCGGTGTTGATGTTTATGTTTCTCGCCGGGAGCCGGATGGCTTTCCGGGTCTTTCGCCAGGTGCTGCCCGCGATTAGTAAACATGACGGCCGCCGTGTTCTCATTTACGGAGCAGGCGACGGCGGCGAACTGTTGTTGCGGGAATTGAGAAACAATCGCGAATTGAATCTCTCGCCCGTCGGGTTTCTCGACGACGATCCGGCGAAGAGTGGCAAGGTGATTCATGGTTTGCGCGTGTTTGGCGGGAATGGCGATCTCGCGTCGGTTTGCACGCAACATGAGATTGACGAAGTGGTGATTTCGAGTTTGAAGATGACTGACGAACGCGTTCAGGAAGTGCTGCGCAGTTGTTCGGAGCGTCACATCGTCGTCAAACGAATGCGAATT
>DATELZ010000244.1:0-7326 GCA_035276045.1 Pyrinomonadaceae bacterium
CGCTGGGGCTGGCCGTAGTAGTAATGACCTTGCATCTGCCAGTTGCTGAGGTTGAACTGGCGTTGCGCGCCGCAGTTCAAACACGACCGATACGCGCGGCCGTCGCGGGAGAAGGGACGGCTCATCTCTGCATGACGGCAACCAAACACACGCGCTACCAGGCTGCCGATTCGTCCCGTCGCCGAGCCGGAATCGAGTTGGGCGACTGTCGTATTGGGGATGGTTAGTTGGGCTGCCTGCATGATTTCACCTCTTCAGAATCCGCGTAAAATTGCCTTCAATAACGTAACGCGCAAACTCAAGCCCATCAGGGTCATGGGCAACGAAAGTTTCCTGCTTTATACTGGCTCCGAGTGTGACAAAGACGGATTCGAGGGACGGAGACGACGATTGAGTGCACAGCCCACTGACAACGTAACGAGGTTGCTAATCGAGCTGTCCAACGGCGACCATGCCGCGGTTGATCTTTTGTTACCTGTAATCTACGATGAACTGCGAAAACTTGCGGCGAACTATCTCAGGCGTGAACGGCCCGATCACACCTTGCAACCAACTGCTTTGGTGCACGAGGCCTACTTACGGCTCGTAGATCAAACGCGAGTTAACTGGCAAAACCGGGCCCATTTTTTCGGTGTTGCCGCCCAGATAATGCGTCGGTTGCTCGTCGACCACGCGCGTAAGCACAACGCGGAAAAGCGCGGCCAGGATTTTCAAAAACTCTCCCTGGACGAAAACATCGATCGCGCGGTCGAACGTAGCTCCGAGCTCATTGCTCTCGACGATGCGCTCAAAGCTTTGGCAGACTTCGACGAGCAAAAAGCGCGCATGGTTGAGTTGCGCTACTTCGGCGGCCTCTCAATTGAAGAGACAGCAGACGTCATGGGCGTCACACCCACAACTATCAAGCGTCACTGGCGCTTTGCCAAGGCTTGGCTTCATGGGGAAATGCAAAAAAGTAGTTAATGCACGCAGCTAGTCAACTTCAACAACTCGTTAGCATCAAAGCGGAGTTGAGATTTTGTTTTCAAACATCCGTGTTATCCGTGTGTCAGTAAACACGGATTTTGGCGTTATCCGAAATGACCCCCGAACGCTGGCGACAAGTTGAGGAGATATTCCAAGCCGCACTCGATCTTCATCCCGACGAACGAGCGCGATACGTGTCACAAGTCTGCGACGCCGACACCGACCTGAAACGAAACGTCGAGGTGCTGCTGCTACAACACGACAGCGCCGGCGACCTCCTCGAACATTCCCTCTACGGAGAAACTGACCGCGCCGTCTTCGAATCGTTTCTCGACGAGAAAGATCCACTGCTCGGTCGTCGGTTAGGTTCATATCGCATTGAAAAAGAGATCGGACGCGGCGGCATGGGCGCAGTCTACGAAGCTTTGCGCGCCGACAACGAGTTCAGCAAACGCGCCGCCATCAAGCTGGTCAAACGCGGGATGGACACAGATTTCATCCTGCGCCGTTTCCGTAAAGAACGACAGATCCTCGCCGCCCTCGATCATCCGCATATAGCCGGATTGCTGGACGGCGGCACCACCGACGATGGACTCCCGTACTTCGTGATGGAGTTTATCGAAGGACAACCGCTCTACGCTTATTGCGACAGCAACCAGTTAAGCATCGGCGAGCGGCTCAAACTGTTTCGCTCGATCTGCGATGCGGTTCATTACGCGCACCAGAAACAGGTCGTGCACCGCGACATCAAACCGTCAAACGTGCTTGTTACGTCCGCGGGCACTCCGAAGCTGCTCGACTTCGGCATTGCCAAGTTGCTCAATCCGCAAATCGTGGGCGACATCACCCACGATCCGACGGCAACGGCGATGCGTTTGATGACGCCGGAATACGCGTCGCCGGAACAGGTGCAGGGCGCGCCAACCACGCCGTCGACCGACGTGTACTCGCTCGGCGTGCTGCTTTACGAACTGTTGACCGGACATCGCCCCTATCGTCTGCTGAATCGCGCGCCCCACGAGATCGCGCGCGTCATCTGCGAGGAATCACCGGCGCCGCCGAGCATCATCATCACGCGCACGGAAGACCTGTTGCCCAGTCTCTTCACGGGCGACGAAGCCTCGACGCTCAAACAGCTCTACATGACACGCAGCTCGACCCTCGAATCGCTGCGTCGAGAACTCGCCGGCGATCTGGACAACATCGTGATGCAGGCTCTGCGCAAGGAACCGGAATGGCGCTACCAATCCGCTGCTGACCTGCGCGACGACATCACGCGTTATCTCGAAGGCCGCCCCGTAACAGATTTACCCGATCCGCCCCATGCGAGTGCCGTCCTGAGACCGGACGCCATAGAAGAAAACTCGCTGGCGGTGTTGCCGATGAAGTTGTTGGACATCAACCAGCCCGAGACGTCGCCAGACTATCTCGGCACCGGACTCGCCGACGCGCTAATCACTCGACTCAGCGCCATTCGCAGTTTCGCGGTCCGTCCGACCAGCAGCGTGCTGCGCTATGGCGGCGACGCCGATCCACTGCGAGCCGGACGCGAACTCGGCGTGGCCTTCGTGCTCGACGGCCGCATCAGACGCGCCGGCGATCGCATTCGCGTCACGGTCCAGTTGCTCGACGTGCGCGACGAAACGACAGCCTGGGCCGGACAGTTTGACGAACAGTTCACAGACGTTCTCAGTCTCGAAGACGTGATCTCGTCGCACGTCGCCGAAGCGATTGTTCCCCACCTGACCGTCGATCAACGACTGCGGTTGGCGAAACGCGGCACTGACAATCCACAGGCTCACGAAGCTTACCTGCGCGGACGTTATTACTGGAACACGTTTACCGAAGACGGATTCGCGCGCGCTATCGTCTGCTATCAACAAGCCATCGCGCTCGATGCCGATTACGCACTCGCCCACGCCGGCGTCGCCAACTATCACAACTGGCTCGGCGTTTTCAGCGTGATGCCGTTTGCAGAGTGCGCGGCAGCGGCTTACGAAGCTGCGTCACGAGCGGTGGAGATCGATCCGAATCTGGCCGAAGGTCACACGGCGTTAGGCCAGGCCATACTCACTCGCGACTACGCATGGGCCAGCGCCGAACATCATCTCGTCCGCGCCATCGAACTCGATCCGAATTATCCCCCGGCCCGCACCTGGTACGCCTTGCAACTCTCGATGGAAGGCCGCTTCAGCGAGGCCTTGCGCGAGGCCCACACGGGACGCGATCTCGATCCGCTCGCGGTTATCTCTCGATTCGCCGTCGTCTGGTGTTCGTATCACGCGCGTCGTTACGATGAAGCGTATCGATTCGCTAGCGCCACGCTCGAAAACGAACCGCGCAACGCGATGATGCTTTACGCGTCGAGCTTCGTGCTCAGCCGGTTGGGCCGGCATCAGGAAGCAATTGTGGCGGCGGAGAAATGTGTCGAGTTGTTGGGCACGGTGTCGCACACGATGGGCCGTCTTGCCGCCGCGCACGCAGTGGCCGGAAATCTCGACGCCGCGCAGTACGCGCTCGACGAGATGGAACGTCTCGCCAGCCATCGCTACATCTCGCCGTATCACCTCGCGCTCGTCAATGCCGCGCTCGGACGCGTCGAAGCAGCACTCGATCTGCTGGACAAAGCATATGACTCGGGCGACGCGAAGGTGCTCTGGATCGGAGTCGATCCCGAACTCGAACCACTACACGGACACCCGCGCTTCAACGATCTGTTACGCAAGTTGGACCACCGGCTCGTCGCTCTGCCCTCCATCTCGGGTCACTTGAGCAGCGACCAGGAATCGATCGCAGTGCTGCCCTTCCGCGTGCTCAGTCCGCCGGGTGAAAACACCGGCGACGAATATCTCGGCGTTGGGCTGACGGACGCGCTCATCACCCGTCTCAGCAACGTGCAACGTCTCGTGGTGCGGCCGACCAGCAGCGTCCTGCGTTACCGGGGCGCCGCTATCGATCCACTCATCGCCGGCAAGGATCTCGGGATCGACTACGTCGTCGACGGCAGCATCCGCCGCGTCGGCAACCGCATCCGCGTCACGGCACAGCTACTCAACGTCAACGAAGGCGTAACTCGTTGGGCCGAACACTTCGACGAAGAGTCAACCGACGTCCTGCAAATCGAAGACTCGATCTCGGAAAAAGTCGCTTCGGCGTTGCTGCCGCAACTCACGCGCGACGAACAGCGCCAGTTGTCGAAACGCGGCACCGACAGTTCCGAAGCTTTCGAGGCTTACCTGCGCGGCCGTTATCACTGGAACTTCTACACCGAGGTCGGGCTCGCAAAGGCACTTCAGTCGTATCAAAAAGCGATCAGTCTCGATCCTGATTACGCGCTCGCCTACACCGGCATCGCCGACTATTACAACTGGCTCGGCGTGTTTGGCATAAAACCTTTTGCGGAATGTTCCGCGGCTGCGAAACAGGCCGCTGCCAAAGCAGTCGAACTCGATCCGGCCTCAGCCGAAGCTTACAGCGCGCTCGGCTTCGCCACTGTCTGTCACGATTTCGATTGGGCCGTCGCGGAGGGACAACACCGCCGCGCGATCGAGATCAATCCGAACTACGCGACCGGTCACAACTGGTACGCGTTCCATCTCGCGATGGAAGGCCGCTCCGACGAAGCCATTCAGCAGATGTTCCGCACGCGCGAGCTCGATCCGCTTTCGCCGGCTGTGTTGCAAGCACTCGGCTGGTGTTATTACCAGGGACGCCGCTTTGACGAAGCGTTGGCGACGTTCCGCGCGATGCTGGAAGCTGTCCCTGATTTTGCGTATGGTCTGGTCACATTTTCCTGGGCCTTGCGACACACCGGCGCGGTCGACGAAGCTGTCCGCACCGCTGAAAAAGCTTTGGCGCTTTCGAGTGGCAGCCCGTTTTATCTTTCCGTGTTGGGCGCGGCATACGCCGCCGCGGGACGAGATACGGAAGCACGCGCGGTACTCGATCAACTGGAGCAAGCATCCGCTCACAGTTACGTCTCGCCTTATCATCTTGCCTTGATTCACCTGAATCTCGGCGAGCGCGACCGCGCACTCGAGTTGTTACAGGAAGCCCGTTCGATTAAAGATGCGTGGCTCGTCTGGATGGGCGTCGAACCACAATGGGATCCGTTGCGCGGCGAGGCGGCGTTCGATCAAGCTCTTCGCGACTTGCGCCATCCGGCGATAAATCGCAAGCCGTCGCGTCCCGTCGTCAAGAAACGCCGGCGAGCCGGATCAAACATCGCGCCGATCACCGCGCAGATTATTAACCCGACTCCCGAAACCAAGGCCGGCGAGAACGAAGAAGCACGCCAGCTCTACACCGCCGGACGTTACTACTCGACCAGGCGAACCGCGGAAGGACTGCGACAGGCGATCGAACGTCTCGAACGCGCCGTCGAACTCGATCCTGACTTCGCGATCGCGCATGCTGAGCTCGCCGATTGTTATGCGCTGCTCAATTGGTACGTCGAACCAGCGCCGGCAGAAGCGTGGGAGCGCGCCAAGGCTTCGGCGTTGGCTGCCGTTGACGCGGATCCGGATTTGCCGGAAGCACACGCGTCGCTTGGTTTCGTCAAACTGCATTACGATCGCGACTGGATCCTTGCCGAACGCGAGTTACGCAAAGCGATTCAACTCAAGCCGAGTAACCAGGTGGCCCATCGCTGGTACGCGTACAGTTTGTCCGCCATGGGCCGTCACGACGAAGCGTACGCCGAGATCGAACGCGCGCGTCAGATCACTCCGCAGTCGGCCGTGATTGCCACCGCGGTTGCGAACGTGCTGTTTCTGGCCGGGAAGTTTGACGAGTGCATCACGCAGTGTCGTAAAGCGCTCGAACTCGATCCCGGTTCCGTCGCAGCCCACACGATCCAACGTTGGGCATACGAGAAAAAAGGCATGCACGCCGAAACGCTGGCCGCCTTCGAACAGGAACGCAGCTTTGCGGGCGACACGCCGACGACGCATGCCAAACGCGCCCACGTGCTCGCCGCCATCGGAAAGCACGAAGAAGCGAAGGCCATTCTCGACGAGTTGATCAGCAAGCGAAATCAGAATTGGGTCACGGCTTACGAGATCGCCATCATCTACACGCTGCTCGGCGACTTCGACAACGCGTTTCGCTGGCTCAAGCAGGCGGAGCGCGAACACGCCGTCGGTTTCACTTTCGTGCGCGTCGATCCGCATTTGGCCCGGCTGCGCACCGATCCACGCTTTGCCGATTTAATGCGCGAGACTGAAAAAACAATTCCCTAAAATATGACAATTAATAGTCGCCATCAGGAGACCCTGGACGCCTGGGTTCGCGAAGTGGTCCAGTGGCATTTCAATCCGGAGACCGGCTGTCCTTTCTGGCTGGACTACGCCAAGAATCTTTCGTGGGATCCACGGAAGGAGATTCAAACTTACGACGATCTTTCTCGCTTCGGTTTTTTCCAGGACGAGTGGCTGCGCGGTGGTCCAGTGCGTCGCTGGGTGCCGAAGGGTTACGCCGGCAAACCCGTTTACACGTTTGAAACGGGCGGCAGCACGGGGGTGCCGAAGTCGCGCATCAATATCGACGATTTTCGCGTCGACTACGAAGCATTCAGCGACACGTTGCCGGAAGAGTATTTCCCGCGCGACTCGGATTGGCTTTCGTTAGGACCAACTGGTCCACGCCGTTTGCGGCTCGCCGTCGAACACCTCGCGCAACATCGCGGCGGGATCTGTTTCATGGTCGATCTCGATCCGCGTTGGGTGATCAAGTTGCTCAAGATGGGCCAGCCGAAGATGGCCGAGCAGTACAAGCAGCACGTGGTCGAACAGGGCCTTACGTTGTTGCGCGCGCACGACAACATTCGCTGTCTGTTCACCACGCCGAAGCTGCTGGAAGCGCTGTGTGAAAAGGTTTCGCTCAAGAAGATAGGAATTACCGGCGTGTTTTGCGGCGGGACTGAGATGACGCCGCAGTTTCATCGTTTCGCGGTCGAGGAACTGCTCGAAGGCGCGTATTTCGCGCCCACTTACGGCAATACGCTGATGGGGCTGGCAGTTCACAAGCCGCGCGATCCGAAAGATAATTACGCCATCATTTACTATCCGCCGTTGCCGCGCGCGATGGTTGAAGTCGTCGATCCCGAGGAGCCGGATCGATTGGTCGGATACGGTGAGACGGGGCGCGTGCGTTTGACGACGTTGACGAAAGAGTTTTTCATGCCGCGTTTTCTGGAGCGCGACGAGGCGGAACGTGAGCCGCCGTGCGAAATGTATCCGTGGGACGGCGTGCGCAACGTGCGGCCGTTCTCGAAGCTGCAGGCGAATGTTGTTGAAGGGGTGTATTAGTTTGATCTTTGGTCTTTGGTCTTTGGTCTTTGTTGAATAGTTATCACCGACC
>DATELZ010000245.1:0-17603 GCA_035276045.1 Pyrinomonadaceae bacterium
TCGCCGGCGCCAGCGAACGCGTCGACACCGACAGGTACGAAAAAGAAGACGCGCGCGACTTCGCGCTTTGGAAAGAGCGAACCTCGGAAACCGAACCGTCGTGGGACACGGCGATCGGAAACGGCCGGCCGGGCTGGCATATCGAGTGCTCCGCGATGTCGATGAAATACCTGGGCGAGACGTTCGACATTCACGCCGGCGGCATCGATCTCGTCTTTCCGCATCACGAAAACGAGATCGCGCAAAGCGAAGGCGCGACCGGGAAGCAGTTTGTTCGTTACTGGATTCACTTCGAACATCTGAAGGTCGAAGGCGAAACGATGTCAAAGTCGAAAGGAAATTACTACACGTTTCGCGACATTGCGGCGAAGGGTTTTTCCGCGGCGGCGATTCGTTATTTCCTGCTCAGCGTCCCGTACAACAAACAGCTCAACTTCACTTTCGACGCGCTCGCCGGCGCTGAGAAAACCGTCACCAGTCTGCGCGACTTTCGCGCGCGCTTGAGTGAAGCGAAGACGGAACCCGGCAGCAACGAGAAGCTGCACGAAACCGCGGCGCGCGCGCTGCGTGAGTTTGAAGAAGGCATGGACGACGATCTGAATACTTCGGTCGCCCTCGCCGTGGTCCATAATCTTTCGCGCGAAGTGAACACAGCGCTCGCACGCAAACAAGTGAAAGCCGAGAACCAGCGCGAACTGCTGGAAGTTATCGATCGAATCGACAGTGTGTTGAAAATCTTCGGCGAACAACAACGCGAGATGCTCGACAGCGAAGTCCAGGCGCTACTCGACGAGCGACAGGAAGCGCGGCATCGTCGCGACTTTGCCCGCGCCGACGAGATCCGCCGCGAACTCGCCGACCGCGGCATCATTCTCGAAGACACCAAAGACGGCGTGCGCTGGAAGCGAGGTCACACAAATAACACCACCAGTTCAAATTGAGACCGACAGGTTAATCCTGCGCATGTGGAGCGAAGACGACTTCGGGGAGTACGCCGCGTTGTGCGCCGATCCGGAAGTGATGCGCTTCCTCGGCGGCAAGACTTTCGAACCGCTCGAAGCATGGCGGCACCTCGCGTTCATGATGGGCCATTGGCAAATGCGCGGTTATGGTCCCTGGGCCGTGGAAGAGAAGTCGAGCGGCGAACTCGTCGGCCGCATCGGGTTTCTGAATCCTGTAGGCTGGCCCGCTTTCGAGTTGGGCTGGACGCTGGCTCGCAAGTTCTGGGGACGCGGGTACGCCAGCGAAGGCGCGCAACGCGCCCTGGCTTACGCTTTCGCAGAACTTGATAAAGATCACGTGATCAGTTTGATCGATCCGCAAAATACAAACTCCATCAAAGTCGCCGAACGCCTGGGCGAAAAATTAGAAGGCAAGACTCCTTTACTTGGTCGCGAAGTCTTAGTCTATGGAATCGACCGGCCAGTCAACTCCACGAGATAAGCTGATCCATATTTTGCAACTCGCTTATTCGGGCGAGTTGGCTGCTGGTTTTGCTTATCGCGGTCACTGGCATTCGCTCCGCGACGACGACGATCGAGCCCGGGTAAAAACTATCGAGGAAGAAGAGTGGCATCATCGCCGCCTCGTCGGCGAGATGCTGAAAGACCTGGGTGGTGAACCACTCAGAATGCGCGAACTGCGCGGCACCATAATCGGACGAACGCTCGGCCTGTTGTGTCACGTGAGCGGCTGGTTCATGCCGATGTACGGCGCGGGCAAGCTCGAGAGTCGAAACATCGTCGAGTACGAGACCGCCGCGCGTTATGCTCACGAGTGCGGGCGCGACGACTTGATCGAGTGCCTGCTAACGATGGCCGAAGTCGAGTGGGAGCACGAACGTTACTTTCGTTCCTGCGTGCTGCGACATCGCTGGTCCAAACGATTTACGATCTGGCCCGAACCACCGCCAAAGGAAAGTATTAGAAACCACAGATGACACGAATACTTTCAATCCTGTTTTTGTTACTGCTGCCACTAACCGTTTCCGCCCAACAACCAAACAAGAAGAAGCTCGCCGCCGAAGTAAAAGCTGAGTTTCTGCACGCGTGGAACGGTTACAAGAAATACGCCTGGGGTCACGACGACCTGAAACCGCTGTCGAAGACCCATCACGACTGGTACGCGCAGCCGCTCCTGATGACGCCCATCGACTCGCTCGACACGATGATCATCATGGGCCTCGACGAAGAAGCGGCAACGACACGCGCTTACATCCTCGACAATCTTTCCTTCGACAAAGACATCGACGTTCAGAACTTCGAGATCACGATCCGCATCCTCGGCGGCCTGGTTACAAGTTATCAACTGACGAACGACAAGCGTTTCCTAGATCTCGCCGAAGATCTCGGGCGTCGCTTGCTGCCGGTGTTCGACTCGCCGACCGGCATGCCGTATCGCTACGTCAACCTGAAAACGGGCAAAGTTCGCAATCCGGTCAGCAATCCCGCGGAAACGGGAACGTTGCTGCTTGAGTTTGGCGCGCTCAGCAAACTCACCGGCAATCCGGTCTTTTACGACAAAGCCAAACGAGCGCTCGTGGAGACTTACAACCGCCGTTCGAAGATCGGGCTCGTCGGCGAGTGGATCAACGTCGAAACGGGCCAATGGACCAATACCGACAGTCACGTCAGCGGCGCCATCGACAGTTACTACGAATACCTCTTGAAGTGTTCCGTGTTGTTTGGCGATGCGGACTGCAAGCGAATGTGGACCGACAGCATCGCCGCCATCAACAAGTATCTCGCCGACGAGATCAAGAACGGCTCGAAGACGGAATTGTGGTACGGCCACGCCGACATGAACACCGGCGCGCGCACCGATCCGACGTACGGCGCGCTCGACGCGTTCTTTCCCGCAGTGCTCGCACTTTCGGGCGACTTACCGCGCGCGAAACGTTTGCAGGACTCGGCGTTTGCGATGTGGAACCATGCGGGCATCGAGCCGGAAGTCTTTGACTATCGCGCGAAGCAGATCAAGTCGCCCGGTTATCCGCTGCGTCCCGAGATCGTCGAATCGACTTACTATCTCTATCACTACACGAAGGACGCGAAATACCTGCGCATGGGCGAGCAGTTGTGGAAAGACTTTGTGAAGCACTGCCGCACCGATGAGGGTTACGCGGCGCTCAAGAGCGTGGTGACCAAAGAGAAGTCGGATTCGATGCAGAGCTTTCTGTTTGCAGAGACATTCAAGTATTTCTACCTGCTGTTCTCACCGCCTGACACGCTCAACTTCAACCAGGTGATCTTCAACACCGAGGCGCATCCGATCCGGCGCACCTGGAACACGAAATAGAGCGACTCCGTTAAGAATTGTTAAGTAGGGACACAGATTCACGCGGATGAATTAAAATATGTCCCGAATATGGAGAAGCAACTCTCGGAACACGTGCTGGTGATCGACGACGACGTCGAGCTTTGCAGCCTCGTTTCGCGGTTTCTCGTGCGCGAGGGTTTTGAGATCGACTCCGTCAACGGCGGCACGCAGGGAATCGAGAAAGCGCTGTCGGGCGACTACGACCTCGTCGTGCTCGACGTGATGATGCCCGAAATGAGTGGCTTCGACGTGCTGCGACGCATCCGCGCGGAGTCGGCCATGCCCGTGCTGATGCTCACCGCGCGTGGCGACGCACTCGATCGCGTCCTCGGTCTCGAAATGGGCGCTGACGATTACCTCCCAAAGCCTTTCAATCCGCCGGAACTGGCGGCGCGCATCCGCGCAATACTGCGACGTGCAAAGCCAAGCCAGTCGCCGGCGCAAACGGTCGCGCCGTCGACGATCACCATCGGCGATATCGAACTCGACTCCGGCGCGCGCGTGGTCCGCAACGGACAACAACTAGTGACTCTCACGTCCGTCGAGTTTGATCTGCTGGAAGCGTTGATGCGCGCCGCAGGCCAGGTCGTGAACCGCGAAAAACTGACGCGCGACATCCTGGGCCGCGAGTTCTCACCATTCGATCGCAGCATCGACACACACGTTTGCAACCTGCGCAAGAAGATTGGACCACTCGAAGACGGCACGGATCGAATCAAAGGCGTGCGTGGCATCGGCTATCTCTACGCGCTTCCGATTCGTCACCGCGTTTAGAAACAAAATGACCGGACTGTTTCTCAAAATCTTCTTCTGCTTTCTGTTGATCATTATCCTCGTCGGCACGTCGCTCGAAACCTCGAACATCCTCGCGCGTTATTACGAAGAGCGTTGGCAGGGGAGGCTGCACAGCATCATGCCGATGGAAGCGGAAAAAGCGGCGCGCATGTATGAGACCGAAGGCGCCGGCGCGCTGCGTGCTTATCTCGACGATCTGCAAAGCCGGAAGTCAGTGCGGTTTTACTTTTTTGACGAAGACGGCAATGCGCTGCTCAACCGTCCTGCGCCTGCTGTGATCCACGGAATCGCGGCAGATAAAAGAGGCATGGAGCTGGCTTCGGCGCAGGGTTTATCGGCGGTGCAGGTGCGTCTCGGAATCGCCGTCAGGCAAGTCACCGCGCCGAGCGGAAAAAAATACAGCCTCGCTTTTCAAGAGTCGCCGTCGCATCTCGTACCGCTCTCGGAAGCTATCGGCGGGCATCCGTATCTGCGACTGATGGCAATCGCGTTGATCGCGATGGGGCTCTGTCTTGCACTCACGCTTCACATCACGCGACCGCTCGGCAAGTTGCGCAGTGCTGCCAGCGATATCGCAAGCGGTCGTTTGAAAACCCGTGTAAAACCCGCCATTGGCCGCCGTCACGACGAGATCGCATTACTCGGCAATGACTTCGATCGCATGGCCGAACAGATCGAACGTCTCGTCACAGCGCAACGCAACCTGCTCGGCGACGTGTCGCACGAGCTTCGTTCGCCACTCGCGCGTTTGATCGTCGCGTTGAGCCTGTTGCGTCACGCACAGGGTGACGAGGCCGGCGAGTATCAAAACCGGATCGGCATCGAAGCTGAACGGCTCGACAAGTTGATCGGACAACTGTTGACGTTGACGCGTATCGACAGCGGCGTTGACGAAAGCCTGCGTGAGACTTTCGATCTCACAAACCTGGTTCAGGAAGTTGCTGCCGACGGAAACTTTGAAGGACGCGCGCAGGAGCGTGGCGTTACTTTCTCAGCCGGCGACAGTTGCCCGATGTCAGGCGTCACGGAAATGATTCGCAGCGCAGTCGAGAACGTGATTCGAAACGCCGTCCGGCACACGGCGCCAGGCACGAATGTCGAAGTCACGATTGAAAGACGTAACACGGCAGCGCTGCTGCGCGTGCGCGATCATGGACCAGGTGTTCCGGTCGAAATGCTCCAGCAGATCTTCGTGCCCTTTCATCGCGCGAATGATGCGAGTAGCCTGGCAGGCAACAATGGCGCGGGTCTCGGGCTCGCTATCGCCGATCGCGTAGTGCGCCTGCACAACGGATCGATCGAAGCGCGCAACGCCCATGGCGGGGGTCTCGTTATCGATATTCAGCTTCCCCTGCTCGCTTAGTTGGGTGTAATCTGTCGGGCAAATGAAAGTACTTTTCCTTACCGTCCTGCTTGTTCTGATCCCTGTTGTGCAAGAACAGAAGATTGTGGAACGTGAAGAACCGGACCTGGTCGTCACGAAGTTTAACTGGACAAAGTTTCGGCAGAACAGCGACCTCATCCACAGCGCTCTCGATCCCGGTCCATCGATGAACGAGCCGATCTCGATCAAACCTACGCCGCCGCGAAACGAATCGCAGGAGGTCAAGAACCGCAGGGACATGAACGAGCGGCGCGCCGAGATGAGAGCGACTGAGAATATCGCCAGGAACACGCAAAGAGACGTCGATCAGTACCTGTTAAAACTCGAAGTGAAGAACGTCGGCACTGGCGTCATCAAGAGCATGGTGTGGGAATACCAGCCGGCGACACGCGCCGCCGATTACGAGTTGCGCCAGTATGTTTGCACGTTGAAAGCGAAGCCGAAGGAGAGTAAGCGGTTTGAGTTGGTGAGTCCGTTTAATCCGATGAAAGTGGTCCAGGCTGACGCTGAGACAGGTGAAGCGAAGGGCGGGAAGGTAGTTATCAATCGAATCGAGTACGCCGACGGAACCATCTGGAAACGGAAGGGATGGTCAGTGCTCATCCCTTCCGAAACCATCAACGGATTAGGCAACGGCAAGTGCCTGATGTTCTAAGATCTCAGATCTAAGATCTGAGATCTTATTTGTATTGCACTCCAAGGTTCTCAAACAAAAACGCATAAATATCGCGCGTCTGTTCGATCGACTTGGTCGTGTTGCTGGCGCCGTGCGCTGAGTTGGTGTCGATGCGAATCAGGATCGGATTCTCACCGCCCTGCCCTGCTTGCAACGCGGCCGCGTACTTGTAATTGTGCGCCGGCACGACGCGATCGTCATGATCGGCTGTCGTGATCAGCGTCGACGGATACTTCGCGCCCAGCTTGATGTTGTGAATCGGCGAGTAAGCATACAACGCTTTGAACTCTGCTTCGTTTGCTTCACTCGAACCGTAGTCGGCGATCCAGTTCCAACCAATCGTGAACTTCTGGAACCGCAGCATGTCCATCACGCCGGCCGATTCGATCACGGCGCGAAACAGTTCGGGACGTTGATTCGCCACCGCGCCGACGAGCAACCCGCCATTCGAAGCGCCCTGGATCGCGAGCTTGTTTGACGACGTGTACTTGTTTGCGATCAGCCATTCAGCCGCGCCGATAAAATCGTCGAACACGTTTTGTTTTTTCAGCTTCGTGCCCGCTTCGTGCCACTTCTCGCCGTACTCGCCGCCGCCACGCATGTTTGCCGAAGCGTAGACCACCCCTTGTTCGAGCAACGCCATGCGCAACGAGCTGAAGCCCGGCGCGGTGACGACGTTGAAACCGCCGTAGCCGTAAAGCAACGTCGGGTTGTTGCCGTCGAGCACGAGTCCCTTCTTATGGACCAGGAACATCGGCACGCGCGTGCCGTCTTTGCTGTTGTAGAAGACTTGCTTGGTTTCGTAGTTGTCAGGTTTGAATCCGGGAATGTCGACTGTGCGGAACACCGTCGATTTCTTCGTCGCGATGTCGTACTTGTAGATCGTCGGCGGGAAGTTGAACGACGTGAAGCTGTAAAAAACGTGCTTGTCGTCGTTCATACCGCCAAAACCACCCGCGCTGCCGATGCCCGGCAACGCGATCTCGTTTTCCAGCTTGCCTGTCAGATCGAAAACGTACGCGCGGGTCGCGACGTCTTTGCGCCATGAAGCGAAGAGTTTGCCACCGGCAGTGCCGACGCCTTGCAGCGGTTCGGCTCTCTCGGGCAGCACGTCTTTCCAGTTTTTCTCGTCGGGATTTTTTGGATCGACGAGCACGAGGCGGCCGTTTGGCGCGTTCTTGTTCGTGCGAATCAGGAACTTGTCGCCGACGTTGTCGACTACGCCAAAACTATCATCGCCAATCTCGGCTACGATCGGCGCGAAGTTCGCCTGGTCGGCATTCGCAGAGAGGTCTTTGTAGAAAAGCGAGTTTCCTTTCTTGCCTTTGCCGCGTTCGGAGATCGAAAGAATCGCGAAGCGTTCGTCTTCGGTCGTGCCTACGCCCTGGAAACGTTGCGGGTTCTTCTTGTCTTCATAGACCAGCACGTCGTCGGATTGCGCGGTGCCGACCTTGTGGAAGTAGACGGTTTGAAACTCGTTTTTGCTGGTGAGTTCGCGGCCCTTTTCCGGTTCGGGATAGCGGCTGTAGTAGAAGCCTTCGCCCTGCCACGACACGCCGGAGGCCTTCATCCATTTCACTTCGTCGGTGAGTTTCTTGCGCGTGGCGACTTCCATCACGCTCAGCGTTACCCAGTCAGATCCGCCGGTCGAAATGCCGTAAGCGAGATACTTGCCGTCCTTTGAAAGCGAGAACGCGCTCAACACGCTCGTGCCGTCGGCGGAGAATTTATTCGGATCGAGAAAAACTTCCGGCGTGCCGTTGACGCCTTTTTGAATGTAGTAGACGCTCTGGTTTTGCAGGCCGTCGTTCTTCGTGAAGAAGTAGGTGTCGCCGCGGCGAAACGGAGCCGAGATGCGCGGATAGTTGAAGAGCTCGGTCAGACGAGCTTTCAGTTTTTCGCGGTACGGGATCCGGTCGAGATACGAGAACGTGAGTTTGTTCTGGGCTTCAATCCAGGCTTTCGTCTCTGCCGATCGCTCATCTTCGAGCCACCGGTATGGATCGGCTACCTTGGTGCCGAAGTAATCGTCAACCTGATCGCCCTTCTTGCTCTCAGGATATACAAGTTTGGGATCTCTGGAGTTTGACGCGGCGCGCGTGCCGTCCGTTGACGCTCCGGCAGCAACTCCCTGCGCGCTCGATCTGTTTACGATCGGCGCGATCGCAGCAGCGCCAAGCACCACCGCGACTAACAAAAAGGCAAACAAACTTTGCCTCACACTAACAGCATTAGCTTTATGCTTCTTCTTCATCTTCTTATCTCCGCAGGCAGGATCCGAATTTGGCGCAATAAATGTAATTGAGTTAACGAAAAAGTTCAAAGTGTAACTGCGTTAGAGAGTGATATTTTAGTTTGGCTCTGCGTTCTCTGCGTTCCTCTGTGTGCTCTGCGTTTAACAGGCCTGAAGTGAAGTTTACGCAGAGTCCTCAAAGGAACGCAGAGAACGCCGAGTTGAACTAAGACACTACCCGTTAGATGTTGAGCTTGTCCGGTGCAATCCCCGGCTGGTAGAATCCTCGCGTTCACATGATCAACCCGCAGCCTTTACATTATCGCCCACTTGAGTCACGCGCGAATCTCTTCGCCGACTAGCCTATCTGTCTGCAATAGTTGCGTTTAAGACGCCGGAATGAATCTGTTCCGGCGGCAATTGTCATCCCCGCTCCGCTCGATGGGGCCTTTAGATAAAGGGAGAAAAGAAGATGTCGACCAGCGTAATCGCACCACCCAGACGCCCGGAGATCAAGACCGCGCTGCCTGGACCAAACGGCCAGAAGATCGTCGAAGCCGACGCCAAGTTCGTCAATCCATCCTACCCACGACCGTCGTTCAAACTCGTCGCCGAACGCGCAAGTGGAGTTTGGGTTGAAGACGTCGACGGCAACATTTTTCTCGACTGCAACGCCGGCGTCGCCGTCTGTTCGACCGGTCATTGCCACCCCGACGTGGTGCAGGCAATCAAGGACCAGGCGGAACAACTGATCCATATGTGCGGCACCGATTACTACTACCGCCACATGCCGCAACTTGCCGAAAAGCTCGACGCGATCGTGCCGGTCAAATCGCCGACGCGAACACACTTCGCCAACAGCGGCACCGAAGCAGTCGAGACTGCGTTGAAACTCGCGATGCACGCAACCGGACGCGAAAAATTCATCGGCTTCTTCAACAGCTTCCACGGACGCACCCTCGGCTCGCTCTCGTTAACATCGTCGAAGGCCGCGCAGCGAAAAGGATTTAAGCGCCAGGCGATCGACGTCGTTCACGTGCCTTATCCGAACGAGTTTCGCAATCCGTTCAACGCAGCCGACTGCGGTGACGGCGGCGCCGGGCAAGGCGCACTCAACTGGATCGAGGAACGATTGTTCAAAACGACAACTCCGCCGGAAGAAGTTGCAGCCATCGTCGTCGAGGCTGTTCAGGGCGAAGGTGGTTACGTTCCGTCGCCGCCGGGTTTTCTAAAGGGACTGCGGCGCATCTGCGACGAGCATGGAATACTTCTGATCGTGGACGAAGTGCAGAGCGGAATGGGCCGCACTGGCAAGATGTTTGCCTGTGAATACTACGACGTCGAACCTGACATCGTCTGCATCGCGAAAGGCATCGGTTCTGGTTTGCCGATCGGGGCGTGTGTCGCGCGCGCGGATTTGATGGACTGGAAACCCGGCGCGCACGCGTCGACGTTTGGCGGCAATCCCGTTTGTATCGCAGCGGCGTTGAAGACGATCGAGTTGCTCGAAGGCGGCCTGGTCCAAAACTCGGCGGAAGTCGGCGCTTACCTGAAAGCCGGGTTGGAAAAACTCCAGCAGAAATACGATTGCATTGGCGATGTGCGTGGCATGGGAATGATGCTCGGAGTCGAGTTTGTCGAAGACAAGTCTTCGCTGAAGCCGGCGCCGGAGCTGCGCGATCGGATCGAAATCGCGTGCTTCGATCGCGGCCTGATCATTCTGGGCGCGGGCACGAATGCGATTCGTTGGTCGCCGCCGCTGATATTGACTAAAGAGAACGTCGACGTAGCGCTCGAGATCTTTGACGAGGCGATCGCGGCGTCAATCTCATAGTTTTTGACGGATCTCGTTGACGCGCGCGCGCAGGCGTTCTTCGTCGACGCCCGTGACGCATCCGTCGCGAAAAACTTCACGACCCGCTACCACGGTCATAACAACATCGCGTCCCGAAGATGCGAAGATGGCCGTGGTGGCGGGTTCGTCATTTGGAATTTGATGTGGACCGGTTATTGAAAGCACTGCAAGATCTGCCTGAGCACCTTCCGTCAACTCTCCGATTTCACCGCCGAGGTTGAGACAGCGAGCGCCCCCGATGGTCGCAACGTTCAACGCTTCAGAAGCGCCGATCGTCGTGTCTCCCTGCGTTGCGCGGGAAAGCAGAACGGCGAAACGTGCTTCTTCGAGAATGTCGCAGGTATTGTTACTTGCGACTGAATCACTGCCGAATCCGACCGTCAGACCCGCTTCCAGAAACTTCGCAAACGGCGCTCGTCCATGACCCAGCTTTGCATTCGACTTCGGACAGTGCGCGACTTTCGTTCCCGATGTTCTCAACGTCTCGATATCCGCCTCGTCAACGCGAATGCAATGCGCGAGCAGCGGCTGAACGTCGAGCACGCCGAGTTGTTTTAGATACTGGATCGGCGACATCCGCGGCGCTTTCCACTCGATCGATCGTTTCGCCAAACCGTCCGCAAAGATCCCGCAGCCTTCACGCACAAATAAATCTTCGGCTTCTGACTCAGCCGCGTGCATCATCAGCGGCAGGTTCTCAGCGCGGGCAAACTCTGCGATTGCTTCAAGCTGTGGTCCACAAACTGTGTAAGGCGCGTGCGGCGACACGCCAACTCGCACCAGTTCGCTGGCAACACCGCGCAACTCCGACACTTTCGTTTTCAGCTTCTCGAAGTTTTCCTGGACCAGACGCGGATCGGGTCCAAACGATTCCTGAAAAACCACGCCTCGCAAACCGACGTCTTTCAGCGCGAGCATGCTCATCATCGCGGCGTCGCTCGCATCGCCAACGCACGTGATACCGGCGCGGACGGCTTCGCATGCGCCCCACGTCGCCGAAACACGAATGTCGTCAGGCGTCATCTTTTCAAGACGCGCGAGGGTTAGCTTTCGCAGCCAGGCGAAGAAGTTGCTCTCTTCATTTTCGAGATAGCCGCGGAGCGCGGTGAGTTCGAGATGCGTGTGAGTGTTGATTAAACCGGGAAGAATCACAGCGTCGGCAAAACGTTCGATAGGCGCATTCGGAAATAGCTTTGCGATTTCTGACTCAGATCCAACTGCAACGATCTTCGATCCGTGTATCGCGACGGCGCCAAATTCGATCGCCCCGACCCAACGTGCAGAATAGATTTTGAACACGGATGACACGGATTTTTACGGAGCGGTGTTTGGCGCCTTTGCGTTCTTCAGTTCACGATAACGTTCCATGATCGACAGCACGTACGCCTTCGTCGATGCGATGTCGATGCGTTCGACAAACTCCGCGCCGGTCTGCACTCTTCCCTCTTCTGCAACACGGCTCCACTCCACCGCGCGGCTCGGGCCCGCATTGTACGCGGCGATCATGCGCATCTCGGCGTCGGGCGTATCCTGAAACTGTTCGTAGATCTTTTCCAGGTACCAGCACCCGATCTGAATATTTCGTTCCGGATCGCTCAACAGGCTCTGCGGATCGCTCGCCATCTGTCTTTCGAGTTCGCGCATGCCCGTCTCGGTGGCCCACTCGCGCCCGACCGTCGGCGTCACCTGCATCAAACCAATCTCGCCGTCTCTGCCCGTCTTCCACGGGCTGAAATAAGTCTCCTCGTAAATGATGCTCCAAACGAGATCGGGATCGACCCGATAGATCGCAGCCTGGCGCGCAATCATCGCGTCGAAACGATGAATCCAATAATTATTGAGCAGGTAAAGCGAAAGTAGTAACGCGAGAACCGCGAGAGTAGCAACAACGAAAGCGCGTTTCATCAATCGGTGAGCTTAGTTCCGGCGCCGGAGTGAGGACCAGAAACTCGCGCGCGAACAAGCATAGTCGACACCTTCATAACGCGAACGGAGAGCGTGCTCGTCAAGCACGTGGCCCTGCAGCCAAACTTCGGCGTCGAGCGTTGCGCCGACGGTCAACGCATCGCCGCGCAAGGCGCGCTGGTTGACGAGAACTTCGAGCTTGATGCGTTCGAGATCGAGATGAATCCAAACCAACTCCTCGCCGGAAAGCGGATTCCGCAGCGGTTTGAAAGCGATTACGCGGCCTGACAAACTCCAGTCGTTTTCATGCGCGGCGCGAGCAGGCGCGGCTTTCTCGAGTGGCAACCAACGAGTCTTTGCTTTTCCGCTCCGTCGCACGCGCGCGCGATAAGCGAGACCGCAAAGACCGATGTGCAACTCCTGCGCGGCAAAACCTGCTGGTCCAACCTCCGTGAGGTTCTGCAATTCGAACAGGACTTCGCAATCAGTTCCTTCACGATAACCGTGAATCACCGCCTCGCCTTCTTCGTCGTATTCGGTGAGGGCCCACGGCGCGATCGTCTGAATGTAGCGGGCGCGAAAACCCGGACGGCAATCGGCGTAGAAGAGATCGCCGCTGTCGGATTCGTAGAGCACGGTCCAAACTTCGAGACCTTCTCCGAGTTTCCAACAACGACCGTGCAGAACAGCGCCACGCCGGTTGAGTTGAGTGGCCTCGCCTTGATCGCCTGCTTGCTCTGCCAGATAGTTGAATGCCTTTTCGCTCGAAACCTCTAAACCGATCGTCTCAAAAGTAGGATTCATTTGTTTTGTGCTTGGTGCTTAGTGCTTTGTACTTGCTAACGTTTCAATACTAATTAAGAACAAAGTACAAAGAACAAAGTACGAGTCGCTCACATTATCACGCTCCGCGCTTTCGCTGTCTATGTTTCGCCGGTTTACTTTTGGGTGCTTCCGCTTTTGGAGCGCGCGTTCTGACACCGCGAATCACTCGTTGCGGACCGTGAGTTGGTTGCACTCCCGAGCGCACCATCTCCGCAAACAAGTCAACATCATAGTCCGCTTCGCGCGACATGTCTTCTCTAATCTTGTGCAGGACTTCCAGGAATTTTGGCCGTCGATACATATTAGATCTCAGACCTGAGATCTGCGATCCCAGATGACACTAAGAACTCCGGCGTCACGATCATCGGCACATAAAAACCGGCCGCAGTATTGAAGAGCCTGATGCGCGCCTGACGGCGCACGTTAGCCAGGTGACCGAAGTTCCATGTAACCAAATAATCAATCTTGTAAAAAGATGCAATCGCTACGTGCAACGCATCGGCGATGTACTTGCGATGAAAGATACCGCGCGAGATGTAACCTTCGGCGAGTATCGCTGCCTCTTCCGTCAGATCAACCTGTTCGAGGTTCTCGATCAGTTTCAGGTACGACGTGCGATGCGGCTCGCGCAGTCGTTGCAATTCGGATGAGACCAATGGCGACACGACGGTGCGATAGTCAGGCATCTCGTGCTCCCACCAGCGAATCGTCAAGTCACGCCGGAACGGCTCGCCGTTGTCGAGATAAGCGCCGATGACGGATGTTTCCAGATACAGACCTTGCTTCATGGAGTAGATAATACAGTTTCCGGGTTGATGTTTTCAGGTGTCTTCGGTTTTTGATTCAACGATTCCAAACGCATCGCGCCGCGCGCGAAGTCGAAATAGACGCGGAAGTGACGCAGGAAGTTGCCACCGAGTATGCCGCTTTGCGTGAAGCCTGCTGTTTCGTTGACAGGTTCCATGTCGAGCACCGCGGCGTTGATCCTTTCCAGCGTCGTCAAACCTAAACTCAGTTTCGGCAGTTGCAACAGCTTCACGTCTTCCGTGACGCCTGCCGCGCCATAGACGCGCATGCGCGACGGTTGCAAGAGTTCGAGAAGGTGTTCCTCTTGCGAGAGTTTTTCGGAGACGACGGTGATACTCGCGGCGGTGTCGATGATGAAGTTGACGGGTTTCTCAAAACCGTCGAGGCCGACTTCGCCACTCAAAAATCCACTCGACGTCGTGCGCAATGAAACTTCGACGATGCCGTCATTCGGCGTCACCGGCGCGAGCGCTTGAAATCCTTCCGGACGGCGAACGGTCCACGATTCGACGAGGTCGTCCTGGTTTTGTCGCAGCAGCGACATCTTACGCACGCCGTAGTCGAGCGAAGTAAGAAACTTCGACACGACTGACAAGCCGAGATAACCGTCGACGGGAACGGCGTTATCAAAAAACTGGCGGATGTAAACCGGAACGTTCTCGACCTTCACCTCGCCGATTTCGAGTGAGTTGATGTAACCGTAGACGATCTCGAACCTGCCGCCACCGCCAACCGCGCGCGCCAGGCCACCGCGTGCGACGGGCTTGATGTTCAGTTTCTTAGCCGTCTGTTCGGAGATGACGGACATGCCCGATCCGGTGTCGAGCACGAAACGCAACGGCTGTTTCTGGCCGTTCACGCGAACTTCCAAAACGGGACGATTGTCAGTCGCTTCAAAAGAAACGACGGTGCGATCGCCGCTGGGAATGTAGAGCGAACCCTGGCGTCCGAGGTAACGGAGAAAGTCGATCAAACCGATGATACGCGCGCGTCGATCGACGTCGGTCTTCGGAGAGATCACGAGGAACTTTTCATACGCGTCCGCGGCTTCTTTGTATTTCTCGCTCCGGGCCGCAGCCTGGCCCAGGTGGAACAGAAAGTCAGGCTCGTTGGGATCGAGATTCACGGCCCGGCGCAGGCCCGCCGTCGCCAACTGCAAACGGTTCTCGTAAAAATCGACCATCGCGAGTCCGGCAACTGCCAACGCTTCGTTCTCATTCAATGCCAGCGCGGTGCGAAACTCTTCGACTGAAAGTCGAAATTCACCTGCGGCAAGAATCGCCGAGCCGAGCAACGCGTGTCCGCGAGCTGACAAAGGGTCCTGCATGATCACGCGCGCGGCGTTGTCGTAAGCGCCTTGCAGACTGCGCTGTTTCAGCAAAGTGAAACTGAGGCCGAGACGAGCTTCGATGTCGTGCGCGTCTTTGCCGAGCAGATCTCGGAAGACTTTTTCCGCCTGCTCGAAGTCGCCCTTGCGCAGTGCTTTGTAGCCCTTTTCGTAGGACTTTCGGTTTGTGGATGCGCGTGCGTCGGTGACGGCGCCGGCGAGGGTGAGACAAAACACGAAGGCGGCCACACTGAGGGCCGCCATTCGGGAGAAACGTGTGTTGCTGTTACACCGCATGATTAATACTTCTTTCGCTTGCCACTTGGCAATCACTTGAGAATCTCACCGGTCTTCATGGACCAAAGGACGAGATCGAGTTCGTCGAAATCGACTTTGATCTCGCGAGCGAAGCGAACCAGTTCCTGTTCGACTGCCAGGTACTTGGCGCGTGTCGAGGGTGGCTTAGGCACGTCGACGACGCCAACTTCACAGAGACAACGCATTACGTGCTTATCGAGAATCGCATGACCTTTGATGCCGATATTGCGGAGGAAGTGGCTGGCTTCCTTGTAGCCCAGGCCTTTGACCTGTTTCTCCTGGGCCAACCAATCGCGACGCTCGAGTGGATCTGCAAAGCCTCGCAGCCGCTGGCGAAGCTTCATACCGCAGTCGGCGCGAAAGTAACTTCGCGTGGTGACGATATATTGCGGTCGCGCGTTGGGAAAGCGATGAGCGCCGGCTTTCTTCAACGCTTTGGACATCGCCTTCGCTTCACCGTCGAGCAACAACGATCTGATCGCGTCAACCGAATCGAGTCCCATGCGAGCCGAAGCGCCGGCCGTGAAGATGCAGTAGGCCAGCTCTTCCCAAAGCCGGGCATCGGATCCATTGCGCCAAACATCCTGAAACTCACCGAGCCTCTTGCGAATCTCTCTGCGCCGCGTCCGGTGAGTGGCAATCACTCTTTCAACTGTTACGGGTTCTTGATTGCGTTGCACTGTAGTTTGTCAATGAGCCGATTCTATGAGCGTGCCGGAAACATTGTCAACGAAACGCTAAGTAGGAAAGTCAGCCACGGATTGAACTGATCGGTGTTAATATGACGGAGCACATCCCCACGCAGGGCAAGTGCATCAAAGCTTGCTCTCCTTCACGAATCCCTAAAGATGCTGCAAAGCGCACTCAAATTAAGAATCAAACGGCGACTTGCTGCCGGTGTGTGTTCCGTCATGATGGTTGTTGGTGGTTATGCAGTTGTGTTTGCACAACAACCATCACCATCTCCATCGCCATCACCTGCGACTGAAACTGCGCGGACGCTTTATGGTGTTCAGGGCGTGCTGATCGAGACACTCGACGGAAAGATCATTTCGAACCAGGCCGAGAACGACCAATTCAATCCAGCGTCGAACGTCAAGCTCGCGACTGCGCTCGTCGCTTTGCGTACCCTGGGCGCTTCACATCGATTCGCGACCGGCGTTTGGGCTGATGGAACGATCGATAAAGCAACCGGCACGCTCGCCGGAAATCTTTACATCTCGGGACGCGATCCTTCGTTTCATTACGAACACGCGGTGCTGCTCGCGCGCGAGTTGAATGGTCTCGGCATCAAGGAAGTGACCGGCGATCTGATCGTGGCGCCTGGTTTCACGATGAACTTCAGCCCGTCCGCCACGCGCTCGGGAAACGAGCTTTACGACACGCTCGATTCGACGTTGCGTCCGGCGGCCGCGGTGCGCGCCTGGAATTACGAGCGCACGCTGCTCAACGATCAAGCGAGTCTGGCGACGGTCCCGAGTGTTGCGGTGATGGGTGCGGTTACGGTTGCGCCTGTTGCTTCGACGGCGAAACTGTTGGTGACGCAACGATCCAGCAAGCTGGTCGATATTCTCAAGGTGCTGTTGTGTTATTCGAACAACTTCATGGCCGATCGCATCGGCGAGGCGTTGGGCGGACCGGAATCGGTGCAACAAAGGTTGATTGCGGATCTTGCCCTCGCGCCGGGTGAGATCAGGCTTGCGACGTTGAGCGGGTTGGGAGTGAATCGAATCTCGCCGCGCGTGATGTTGAAGATCTTTCGCGAGCTGCGCGTGGAGTTAAAAAAATCGGGGTTGACGCCGGCGGCGATCATGCCGGTGGCGGGAATCGATCCCGGCACGTTGGAAGATCGCTTTACCGGTTTGCCCTGGCGCGGCAGTGTGATCGCCAAGACCGGTACGCTGTTGAGAACAGATGGCGGCGCCAGCTCGCTGGTGGGCCAGATGCGCGCTGCGAATGGCGAGGTGCTGCTTTTTGTGATCATGAATCAACGAGGCAGCGTCTCGCGCTTCCGTGAGAACCAGGACTACCTCGTCATGACCGTTCAGAACACTCGCGGCGGACCAAAAGCCTTCGACTACAAGCCGCTGATGTTAACGATGCAACTGTCCCACACCGAAAGCACCGTCGCCGGCAGCGAAGAATACGAGCCACCCGGGA
>DATELZ010000246.1:0-19781 GCA_035276045.1 Pyrinomonadaceae bacterium
TATCGCCGTCGGAGGCGTTGATGAATTTGAGTTCTACAGCAAGACAAATAGTATTTTGGCTCTTAATCATCGCGGGTGCAGTTTTACTCTATAAGCTCGTCAATCCGCGGGGTAACAATTATTCGACGGTGGACCTGACGAAGATCGATCAAATGATCCAGGCCCGCCAGTTAAAACAACTGACGGTCAAACAAACTGAGACCGTCGCGATTGATAATAACAACGGGGAATATCGAGCCAACCTATCAAACGAACACGTAAAGGCGGATCTGCTCAAGAACGCGCGCCAGGTTGTCGAGGGAAAACCGCTGGTGCCGAAAGTGGAAGAGGAATCGAGCAGCAGTTACATCTGGCCCATGCTAATCACGTGGGCGCCGTTATTGTTCATAATCGCTATTTGGATTTTCATGTTGCGCCAGATGCAGTCTGGCGGCAACAAAGCGCTCTCGTTTGGTAAATCGAGAGCAAAGATTCTCAACAACCAACAGAAGCGTGTGACGTTCAAGGACGTCGCCGGAGTTGAAGAAGCGAAGGAAGAGCTTCAGGAAATCATCGAATTCCTGAAGGAACCACAGAAGTTTCAAAAGCTCGGCGGCCGCATTCCCAAGGGCGTTTTGATGATGGGACCGCCGGGAACCGGCAAGACTTTGTTGGCCCGCGCGATTGCGGGTGAAGCAAACGTTCCCTTCTTCTCGATCTCCGGTTCTGACTTCGTCGAGATGTTTGTCGGCGTCGGCGCTTCACGCGTGCGCGACTTGTTCGAACAGGGCAAGAAGAACGCGCCGTGCATCATCTTCATTGACGAGATCGACGCTGTCGGTCGTCATCGCGGCGCAGGACTCGGCGGCGGACACGACGAACGCGAACAGACGTTGAACCAGTTGCTCGTCGAAATGGATGGCTTCGAATCGAACGACGGCGTGATCCTGATCGCGTCGACTAACCGTCCTGACGTTCTCGATCCGGCGTTGCTGCGACCAGGGCGATTCGATCGACGAGTCGTCGTTTCGCGTCCGGACGTTCGTGGACGTGAAGGCATTCTGAAAGTTCACACGCGCAAGATTCCGCTGGGCGAAGACGTGGACATCTCCGTGATTGCTCGCGGCACACCGGGATTCACCGGCGCGGATCTCGCTAACCTCGTCAACGAAGCTGCCTTGAATGCGGCGCGTTACAACAAGAAGCTCGTCGCAATGGGCGACTTCGAGTTGGCGAAAGACAAAGTGCTCATGGGCGCTGAGCGCAAGAGCATGGTGATCTCGAACGAAGAGAAGCGCGTCACTGCTTACCACGAAGCGGGTCACACCCTCGTTGGTTTGAAAGTGCCGAACGCGGATCCGGTTCACAAAGTCACCATCATTCCGCGCGGTATGGCGCTGGGTGTGACGCAACAGCTTCCCGAGGGCGACCGGCACAACTACAGTCAGGAATACCTGTTGGGCCAGATCGCGATCCTGATGGGTGGACGCATCGCCGAAGACATCTTCCTCGGCAGCATCACCACCGGCGCGTCAAACGATATCGAACGCGCTACCGAACTCGCGCGCGCGATGGTTTGCGAGTACGGCATGTCGGAAATGGGTCCGCTCACCTTCGGTAAGAAGGAAGAGCAGATATTCCTCGGACGCGAGATCGCGCAACATCGTGATTTCTCCGAAGACACGGCCATCAAGATCGACGAGCAGGTGAAGAAGATCGTCACGGCTCAGTTCGAACGCGCTAAGGCCATCATCGAGGAAAATCGCGACACGATGATCCGGTTGGCTGAATGCTTGCTGGAACGTGAGTCGCTCGACGGCGTCGAGATTCGACGGATTGTCGCGGGCTTGCCGCTCGACGAGAACCCACCGGTTTCCGACGGCGGCGACCAGGATCGTCCGCAGCTCAAGGAGCCGGCCACTAAGCCAGTGCAGAAGCCATTGCTGCCGCCGATTACTGGTGGCAATCCAGCGCCGGCCTAATCGCACGTTGTTCTGGCAGGTTAAGAACCACAAAATGCCCATCGGTGAGCGACCGCTCATCATGGGCATTTTGAATGTCACCCCTGATAGTTTTAGCGACGGCGGCCACTTCCTCTCGCTCGACGCTGCCGTGGCCCACGCCGAGCAACTTATTTCGGAGGGCGCGGACATCGTCGACGTCGGCGGTGAATCTACGCGTCCGGGCGGCGAGCCGGTTTCTGCTGAGGAAGAGATTGCGCGAGTCGTGCCTGTTATCGAAGCATTAGCGCAACGCTTTCCGGTCCCACTTTCCGTAGACACTACAAAGTCGGAAGTCGCGCGTGCGGCGCTCGATGCAGGCGCTGCGATCGTCAACGACATCTCCGCCCTGCGCTTCGACTTCTACGTCGCCGATGCGGTCGCGCGTGCTGGTGCGGGGCTAGTGTTGATGCACTCGCGCGGTACGCCAGCCACGATGCATCGACTCCCGCCAGTCGCAGACATCATGGAGGAAGTTGTCAGCAGTCTCCGCGCGAGTATTCACATGGCGGAGCGGCGTGGTGTGGCATGTGAGTCGATCGTGATCGATCCGGGTATCGGGTTTGGCAAAAGCCAGGAACAGAACCTCGAACTCATCGCGAAGCTCGACGAGTTGATCGCCGCGTTTCCCGAATATCCGCTTCTGATCGGCACGTCGCGGAAGTCGTTCATCGGTCGCCTGCTCGCCGACGACTCCGACACGCCCGCGCCCGCCTCCGAACGATTGCACGGCACGATGGCGACCATCGCCGCGGCCGTTTTGAAAGGCGCACACATCATCCGCGTCCACGACGTGAGGGCTGCCGCCGAGACGATCCGTGTTACTATCCACCTCCGATGAACAAGCTGCTCCGTGTTTCCCTCTTCATCGTCATGCTTGCGTTTGTTTCCGGCTTTTATGAGTGCTACAAGCCGGTGACGAAGAACCAATTACCTGCGCGAATTAAGACCGTCGCCGTGCCGGCGTTTCAGATGGAAAGCCAGGCGCTGCGTTACAAAATCGAGTCGCGGTTTACCGATGCGGTGATGCGTGAGTTGGTCCATCGCGGGCGTGGCTTGCGCGTGCAGGGAGATCGCGAGGGCGCCGATGCCGTTATCGAGGGCGTCATCAAGAGTTTCAACTTTGCCGGCGTGTTGCTCGACGACAAGGGCCGCGCGCGCATTTTTGAAGTGACGATTGGCGCGGCTGTGACGGTGCGCGATCAAACCGAGAACCGCGTGCTTTACGACAATCAGAACTTCGTCTTCCGCGGCGAGTATGAATTCGCGAGCGATCCGCGCAGCTTCTTCAACGAAGAGGATCCGGCGATCCTGCGGATGTCGCGCAACTTCGCCGAGAGCATCGTCTCCACGCTCATCAACGCAGTCGAAACCAGGAAATGAAAACGCTTTCACGGGTCGAACTCGAACGGTCGTTGCGCGAACGTTTGGAGCCGTTGTATCTGCTGCTCGGGCCGGAACGTTACCTGCGGCGCGTCTCGGCGCAGGCTATCGCCGATGTGGCGCTGGCCACGACGTTGATCCGCGACTTCAACGAGGCGAGTTTCAGCCTGTTGAGCGACTCCGTGCGAAGTGCGATTGCGGCGGCTGAACAGTTGCCGATGATGTCGGATCGCCGCGTGGTGCGCGTTCGCGACTTCGCGCGATTGCGCGATGCCGATGAAGATCTATTGATCCGTTATCTTGGGAATCCGTCGCCGTCGACGGTGATGATCTTCACAGCCGACGATCTCGACAAACGAAAGAAGTCGACCAAGGCGCTGCTCGACGCGTGCACCGTCGTCGATTTCTCGCCTTTGAAAGACAACGAAGCGAAGGCGTGGGCGAAGAGTTATCTCAAGAACTTGAAAGCTGCGATTGACGATCAGGTCTTGAGCGAGATCATTACTCTCGTCGGCGTCGACGTGCAAACACTCGCCAACGAACTCGACAAGCTCTCCGCCGCGGCACTCGACACGGGCCGCATCACGATGGACCTTGTCGATGAGTTGATCGGCCGCACGCGCGAGTTGTCCAATTTCGAACTCGGCGATCATCTGCTCGCCAATAACCGCAAACGCGCGCTCGAAACGCTGCATCGACTCTTGGACGACGGCGCGGAACCCGTAATGCTCATCGGACTAATTGCGGGGAATTATCATCGTCTCGCGCTCGGTAAACACTACCTCGCGCGTGGCGGACGCGAGGAAGTATTCCGCAACGTTTCGATGCCGCCATTTAAACGCGACGTGTACATTTCGACTCTCCAACGCAGCGACGCCCGCAAGATCGCGCGCGGTATTCAACTCACCGCCGCCGCCGATCTCGCCATCAAGACGTCGCAGGCGACACCTCGCTTGCAGCTCGAGCTGCTGGTTTGTGAGCTGGCAAGCTGAGCATGTGATTACATTTTTCGACTAACGAAACGCCCGCTCCCAGTTCATCCAACTTCTCCGCAATATACTCGACCCAAAACACCGTCACCTCTTCGCTGTACTTCTCTCTCGGCACGCCATGATGGTCGACAAACCTGAATAACCCGGTTCGCATTCGCTCCACCGCCGCCTTCGTATCCAACGTCTGTAGATACCAAACGGCGACGGTCAAATGCTGCGGATGTCTGAACGCAGTCTTATCCATTTCGCAGGTTTCAAACCCGCGCACCACGCTTACGATTTCGTCTTCCGAACTGTACATGGCCTCTCCTTTATTCAAACAAAAAACGAGGCGGACCGAAAATCGATCCGCCTCGTCGGAAATTTATGTTTTAGCTAAGCTTTACTTGCCTGCTTGATTCGCCCTAACCGTCAGCCGCGACTTATACCGCGCCGCCGCGTTAGCATGCAGCACGCCCTTCTGCACTGACTTATCAATCACGGAAATCACCTCGGGCAGCACCTGGTCGATATCCTGCTTCACGCCCGAGTCGAGCGCCGTGCGCAGTTTCTTGATATAAGTTCTGACTTTGCTGCGATGACCGCGATTAATCGCGCGGCGTTTCTCGCTCTGCCGCACTCTCTTTTCTGCTGACTTATGATTCGGCATAACCTCTCCTAGCGCCTCCAAGCGCAAGTGGAGGAGTATAGGTACCCGCCCCACGAGTGTCAAGGACGCGGCTGTCCAAAAGTCAGGTTACCATCCACAGCCGTCACCTTGGAGCATTACAATTTGTGTAATATTCTTGATACGGAATGAACAGATCGGATCTCAAATCAGGTCGAAAATCGAAAGGCTGGAGCCAACAGGAAGCAGCCCGAAAGCTAAAGGTCTCTCAGGCTTACCTATCATTGCTTGAGAATGGCTCGCGGCCAGTGCCCAAAGAGCTGGCGCTCAAGGCTGCAAACGTGTTTGGAATGTCCGCGGTGACACTACCTGTAAACACTCGATGGGAAAATGTACAAGCCGGTGATTCGTCGACTGTTGCCGCCGATCTTGCCTGTCTTGGCTACCCTGACTTTGCTTACTTGACAACGAAAAGGGCAAAGAATCCGGCGGAAGCGCTACTTTCAGCTCTAAGCGCGCCACGGCTGGAGAGCCGCGTGGCCGAAGCATTACCCTGGTTACTATTCCGGTATCCGGATCTTGATTGGAATGCACTCATCGCGGCCGCCAAATCCAAGGACCTCCAGAATCGACTTGGTTTCGTCACTTGCATCGCCCGGAAAGTGGCGGAGAAGCTCGGCGAGAAAGAGAAGGCTGAACTTTTGGCAAATCAGGAGAAAATCCTCGAACGGTCACGACTACTTCTGGAGGACACTCTATGCAACGACTCTTTAACGGTTGCCGAGCGAAACTGGCTCAATGAAAATCGTCCTGAAGAAGCTAAGTATTGGCGAGTCTTGTCGGATCTCTCACCGGAACATCTGAGCTATGCCACGTAACCAACCTCCCGAACCTTGGAAATCCTTCTTTTCTGAACTTGATGCCGCTCTAAACGAAAAATCGATCTGCACTGCCTTGGCGGGTTTGTACTGACGGCTCTTTACAGATTGGATCGACCCACTGCTGACGTCGACGTACTGCCGGTAGGATCGAGCGCAACAATCGACAGGCTCTTGAGTTTGGCAGGTCAAGGTTCAGACCTTCATAGGAAACACAAATTATATCTTCAAGTCGTCGGAGTGGCGCCAATCCCTATTAACTACGCCGACAGATTAATAGAGATGTTTCCCGAGTCGTTAAGCCATCTGCGCCTGTTAGCTCTCGATCCATACGACTTGGCACTATCTAAGATAGAACGCAACACTCAACGCGACCGCGATGACGTTAAGCACCTCGCGCATCGTGCCCCTGGATTTAGCTGTTCTTCAGGAACGATACAAAGATGAACTGCGTCCCGATTTTGGTAACCCGCAACGCGAAGACTTAACGTTAAAGCTATGGATTGATGCTATTGAAGAAGAGCGACAGAACATGGTGAACTGATTGAAGGTCTGAGCAGCGTACTCAGCGCATGGATAGGCCGCAATCGCCGGCATTCATGATAATCTGTGGGCAATGAAGAAGATTGAGCTTCCGCCCCGTGGCCTGGAGACGCTGTTCGGTGTTCACGACCAGAACATCAAGTATCTGGAGTCGCTCCTCGACGTCAGAATCGACGCGCGGGGGCAGGATGTGTCCATCGATGGCGACCCCGGAGACGTCGAGACTGTAGAACGGATACTCCAGGACTTTTCGGACCTCTTCAAAGAAGGCAAACAGTTTACCGATAAAGAGCTGCGCGAGGCGTTTGCGCAGATCGCCGAGGACCGCGCGTTCAGCCTCCGCGACTATTTCACCAAGACACGTTTCAATCCGGCCGGTAAAAAACAGGTCGCGCCGAAGTCAGTCAACCAGCGAAAGTACATCCAGGCGATCCAGGAGAAGGACGTCGTCTTCGGCATCGGCGTCGCCGGCACGGGCAAGACCTATCTCGCCGTCGCAATGGCCGTCCAGGCGCTGATGCAAAAGCAGGTGAACCGCATCGTGCTGGCGCGACCGGCAGTCGAGGCAGGCGAGAAACTCGGCTTTCTGCCCGGCGATCTGCAAGACAAAGTCGATCCGTATCTGCGTCCACTCTACGACGCGCTCTTCGATCTGATGGATTACGAACGCGTCACCAAGCTGCTCGAAAAGCGTGTCATCGAAGTCGCGCCGCTCGCCTTCATGCGCGGCCGCACACTCTCCGACGCCTTCATCATTCTCGACGAAGCCCAGAACACGACCAGCGAACAGATGAAAATGTTTCTGACGCGCATCGGCTACGGCTCCAAAGCAGTTATCACCGGCGACGTCACCCAGGTCGATCTCCCAACCGGCAAACGAAGCGGACTGATCGAAGCCGAGCGAATCCTCTCACAGCTCGAAGGAATCGAGTTTGTCTACTTCACCGATAAAGACGTGGTCCGTCACAAGCTGGTCCAAATGATCATCCGCGCTTACGAAGAACACACTAAGAAGAACCAGATTTAGCGATGGTCGAAGTAGTCAATCGCCAGCGAGGCAGGAAGATTGATACTCAAACGTGGTCTGCGTTTGCCGAGAAAGCAGTCGCGGCGATCGGGAACCGCGGATCTTCCGCAACAATTGCTTTCGTTTCGGATAAAAATATCCGAAAATTGAACCGGCAGTTTCGCAACATCGATAAAGCCACCGATGTCCTTTCATTTCCCGCCGGCAACGAAGACGAGACGAACCTCGGCGACATTGCGATTTCGGTCGAAACTGCCGCGGCACAGGCGAAAGAAAATAGTTTGACGTTTGAAAACGAAATTGCCCAGTTAATCCTCCACGGACTGCTTCATCTCCACGGCTACGATCACGAAACCGACAACGGCGAGATGAACCGGCTCGAATTGCGGCTCAGAAAAAAGCTCGATATATAGATCTTTGGTCTTTGTTCTTTGGTCTTTGTTCTTTGGTCTTGCACGAAAGCACAAAGCCCCAAGCCCCAAGGCCTAAGACCTAAGACCTAAGACCTAAGACCTAAACAAAGTACAAAGCACTAAGTACAAAGTACAAAGCACTAAGTACAAAGCACCAAGCACCAATCCACCATTTACGATTGCCACCCAACCGTTTACTATCACCGTATCGATGGAACTTGAAATAGCGCTTACGCTGCTGCTGCTCCTGGTGCTTTCCCTGCTGGCCACGGTCGACATGGCCTTCGGCCAACTGAGCGACGTAGGTCTACGCCGGCTTATCGGAGAGAACGGAGAAAAGCCCGAGCCGCGCTCGCGAGTGTTTCTCCAACAGGTACTCGAAAACCGTCCCCGGTTCGGTTTCGCCCTCTCGGCGATGATCCAAATATTGCTGGTCGTCGTCGCGGTCCTCGTCACTTCGATCTCGCAAACTCTGCTTCCCAGCCCGCGGCTCGTGCTCGCCGGCCTGTTAACCGGTCTGATACTTGCCGGAATCTTTCGCCAATTAGTTCCACTACTGATCTCGACCCGAAATCCGGAAGCAACGCTGCTCTTCCTGCTTCCGATCATCCAGCCGTTCTATCCCATCATGGCCTTCATTGCCGATCCTTTTCAGAGCCTGTTCGATCGCTCGAAGCGCAAGGACCACCAGGTGACTGACGAGGGCCAGGAAGAGGAAGAAGATCACGACGACAGCAACGACCTCCAGGCGCTGATCGACGTCGGCGAAGCGGAAGGCATCCTCGAAGAAGAAGAAGGCGAACTGATCCATGCCGTCATCGAGTTTGGCGATACGCGCGTCAGCGAAGTGATGACGCCACGGCCCGACATCGTCGCCGTGCCGGAAACAGCCACCATCCGCGAGGCGCGCGATGTTATGCTGAGTTCGAAATACTCGCGGCTGCCCGTTTATCGCGATCAGATCGACAGTGTCGAGGGCATCATTTATGTCCGCGACCTGTTGCAGTGCTGGGCCGATGGGCAGGAAGACGAAAGTATTCAATCGCTGATTCGTTCGGTTTACGTTATTCCCGAAACCAAGTCGGTGGCCCAGTTGCTCGAAGAGATGCAAAAGGCGCACGTGCAACTGGCGATGGTGATCGACGAGTACGGCGGAGTTTGCGGACTCGTCACCGTCGAAGACATTCTCGAAGAGATCGTCGGCGAGATCGAAGACGAAGACATCGCCGGTGAAGATCTACAGGAGATCGTCGAAGCGAACGAAGGCAGTTACGAAGTGATGGCCTCGACCGAGATTGGCAAGATCGAACGGCTCTTCGACATGGAGATCGAAGCCGACGATTTCACTACCATCGCCGGATTGGTGATCAACGAATCAGGAAAGGTTCCCGCAGTCGGCGAGATACTTATCATCCGCGGTTTAAATGTTGAAATACTCGAAGCGGACGAGCGGCGCATCAATCGTCTGCGAATCAAACCCCAACAGCCCCAGGAAATGAGCACCGAGCAAACCTAAACGGATTCCGATGGCGAAACATAAAAGCAAATACCTGCAGGGAAAACGGATCGATCCCGCTCCGATAACAAACAAAACCACAGTCGCCGATCTAATTGACGAGTCGTTCATGGCTTACAACGCCGCGCGATTGCGTGAGGCTTGCCGGCTCTTTAGCAAAAAGATGCTGGAGCCTGACGTCACTGTCGGCATGTCGTTGACGGGCGCGTTGACACCGGCTGGTCTCGGCATCTCCGCACTCATTCCGTTAATAAAAGCCGGCTTCGTCGACTGGATCATATCGACCGGCGCCAATCTCTATCACGACACGCATTTCGGTATCGGTCTCGCGATGCACCAGGGCAACGCGCAAACGTCTGACGTCGTTTTGCGGCAGGAAGAGGTGGTCCGGATCTACGACATCTTCTTCGATTATTCAGTCTTACTCGATACCGATTCGTTCTTCCGCAAGATAATCGAAGCGCCTGAGTTTCAGCGTCCGATGTCGACGGCTGAGTTTCATTACCTGTGCGGGCGCTACGTTCACGAGCGTGAAAAGAAGTTGAAGATCAAAGATAAGTCGTTGCTGGCGGTTGCTTACGAGTACGGTGTGCCGATCTATACATCGTCGCCCGGTGATTCGTCGATCGGCATGAACGTGGCCGCGAAGGCGTTGCAGGGAAACAAGCTCGCGTTCGATCCTTCGCTCGACGTGAACGAGACGGCGGCGATCGTGCTTGCTGCAAAACGTGGCACTGCTAAGAAAGGCAAGAAGCAAAAGGGTGGACTTTCTGCGGTGTTCATTCTCGGCGGTGGTTCACCAAAGAATTTCATGTTGCAAACGGAGCCGCAGATCCAGGAAGTGCTCGGGATCGACGAACGCGGTCATGATTATTTTTTGCAAGTGACTGATGCGCGTCCTGACACTGGAGGTCTTTCGGGTGCGACGCCGGGTGAAGCGGTGTCGTGGGGAAAAGTAGATCCTGATCGATTGCCTGATGCAGTTGTATGTTATGTGGATTCTACGGTGGCGCTTCCGCTCATAACGGCTTATGCTCTCACGCGTCACAAACCACGCGAACCAAAACGATTGTATGATAGACGCGAAGAGTTCATGAGCCTGCTGCGTGCTGAATACAAAAAATCAAAACGACGATAGTGGATTTAGCATCCGTGTTACCGGATTGGAGATGAAGAGCGATCATGGGTGAACCCACAGTTAAGGCAAGGTCTTATTACAACTGCGTTGAGTGTCCCGCTTTCTGTTGTTCGGTCTACGATCGCGTGCAAGTCACTAAGCGCGATATCCGCCGGCTTGCGAAACACTTCGGCGTGACCGAAGAAGTAGCAACGGTGCGCTTCACGAAGGTGTGGGAAAAGGAAAGAGTATTACGTAAGAAAGCCGATCCCTTGCTGGGAAGAACTTGCCAGTTTCTGAATCTCGAAACACGCGGCTGCGGCATCTACCACGCTCGGCCCGCAGTATGTCGCGAATTTCCTACGTCGACACGTTGCGCCTACTGGGATCTCTACAAGTTCGAAAAGGAACAGCAGGACGATCCGGACGTGTTGCCGTTAGTTACGATTACTTTTCGAAACGGTAAGAAGAAGTGATCGCGGACTTAGTCCGTGACTACTGAAGGCAGCGGCACCCGCCGAAATCCATCAATACGTTTCAACCAATACTCATTGAACGGCGAGTAGATAACACCCTGGCGGCGTGATGCATGATAGAAACCATGCTCGTCAGCGACAACGCCGACATGTGTGAGTCCACTGAAGAAAACGAGCGTGCCGAATTTGAACTGCTGATCGGGAGCAGGAGCCGCGAACTGTGCAAACAACGTGCGAGCGCTGCCGCGTTCGAAGTTGATGCCGGTGGCATTGAAGATGCTCCACACAAACCCCGAACAATCGAAACGATCTGGTCCTTCCGCACCCCAGCGATAACGCGCGCCGAGCCGTTCGTCGATGGCAGCAAGCAATGCGGGCTGGAAGTTAAGAAACTCGGTAGCCGGAGAACCGGTCGCGCTCAGGTCGATGGTTGGTTTGGCTTTTACTTCCCAGGCCGGCTTCGAGGCTTCCCTGGTTTCCGCAAGCGCGAGATCGTCGGGGGAACACGAAATCTCGTTGTTATCAACAGCCGCTGTTACGACGCGGGAGCGAGTCTGCGAAACTGCCGCGGTGGTCCAAACTGCGAGGGCCAAACATGCGACCAGAACACTAGCGAACGGTTTTCGAAGCACCATAAACGGGGAATTACCTTCTCCTAAAATTCGACTTTTTGTTGCTTAAAGTGAGGAGGGCACCGCAAAAGACCTCGGCATCTTAGCGGCTGAAAGAAGGTGGTTCAACTGGCAATGTGACTGTTTCGTGACCAAACGCCGCGCTCCTGCCGAAGGCGAACTGAAAGAATTCACGAAATAGTTGCGAACGCGGTCAATCTGACTAGCACAAAAGGCACAAGATGAAGACACGAAAAGGCACAAACCAGAAAGGAGCACATTTATTTTTGCGCCTTTTGTGCCTCCTGTGCCTCTTTGTGGCTAAAGCGCAGATACAGGTTAACCGCAAAAAGCAGTGTAAGTGCTAACGTCATAATTGTATGGTCTAAATAGACTGAGAATGGTCCACGGATTCCGCGGATTAGGTGGATCGACCGCCGGAGTTCAGGCCCACCGTGATGATCTTTTGCAGCAACTGGTCGTAAGGCACGCCACTATGCTCGGCGGAATCGGCAAAGTCCTCATTGTGCGCAATCTGCGGGTTCGGATTGGCTTCGAGTAAATAAAACTGCCCTTCCTCCGTCATGCGATAGTCCAACCGCGCGTAGCCACTCAGGAACAGGTAGCGATAAATACGTTTCGACAATCGTTCGAGCGTCTTGTGCTGCTCGGGCGTGAGATCCGCGGCGCGCGTCTCCACGCCGACTCGCTCCTGGTACGCCGGGTCCCACTTCACTTTCAACGTCGCGATGTTCTCGGCGCCTTCCGGCAGCTTCTCCATCACCAGTTCCCACGGCGCGTACGTTTGAATGTTCTGGTTGCCGATCACGCCGACGTAGATCTCACGTCCCTTGATGTACTGCTCGGCTATCGCCGCGGTTTTGTTTTGCCGGTGAATAAAGTCGACGCGCTGGGCCAGCTTCTCGTCGTCGTAGACGATCGAAGCCTGCGCGATCCCGACCGATCCTTCTTCGCTGATCGACTTCACGAGCAAAGGAAACTTCAATCGTTTCGGCCGCCGCACCTTGCGATTGATCGGAAACACCGCAAAGTTCGGCACGAGCAGACGATGATAGGAAAGGATCATCTTCGTCAGCGCCTTGTCGTGGGCCAGCGTCATGCCGCGCGGATTGCAACCGGTGTACGCCTGCTTCATCAGTTCGAGATAACTGACGACGTGCTGATCGTAAAGCGGATAACCGTGAAACTCTTCGAGGAGGTTGAACGCGATGTGCGGTTTGTGTTCCAGCAACGCGTTGCCGATGACGTTGAGCTGGTTATAAAGCCCGATGGGATAGACCTCGTGGCCCATCTTCTTCAACGTCGAGGTGACGTCGTATTCAGTTTTGATCTCGAATTTTTCTTTGTCGGAAAGGCCGTTCAACGAATCCGGAGGCACGAAGTCTTCGTGAACGAGAACGATGATGCGCAGTTTCCGTTTCGGCTCAAACGTCATACGGCTATGCGATGATAACCTGAATGAAGCACATTCATAACTTGCACAGTCAAGACTATCATGACACGACGTCGTGTTTCTCGAAAAGGTGTTGCTACACGTAATTTTAATTCTTTGCAGCGATCGATCATATTTTGCAGCACGTGATCGATCGTGTACTGGTGCACGCCGGTGCCTTCGGCGACGATCTGTCGCACATCACGACGCACGCGACGCATGAAGCTCGCGGCGCTCTCGCGTTTGTTGTGCCGTGGATCGTCTGAGAAGATTCGATGCAGTTCGCGATCGTAAACGGCGGGCCATTCGAAGTCGTAACGTTCGCGCTTGCGGCGATAGTGTTCGCGCAGTGTGATCTTCAACGCCGAAAGTGGTTCGACTTTTGTGCGGGTGCGATTTCGCGGTTTCGCGCCGGCGAGATCGCTCATCAGTTCGTCGAGATACTCGAGCTTTCGCAACGCCTGCCAACCGCGATAACGACGACGCCATTGCAAACGTGGCGTCAACCAGACGGCGAAAGTCTCGGCGAAGTCTTCCGCAGGATGTGCCTGGGCATACCAGGCCGGCAGGTGCAGCACATACTTCCGGCTTTTCGGTTTGGGTTTGTAGAAATCCGGGTACGGTTGGGCGAACGAGCCGAATAGCTCGCGATGCTGGCGTTTGAAGTGAAGCCGGAAAGCGGTGTCGAGCGCGTGTCCCGCTTCGTGCCGCAGGATGCGCATGCATTCGGTGTCAGTCCCGCCCTCGATCTCCAGCATTTGCTTGCGTTCGAGCTTCATCAGACGCGGGTGAGCGAGATAAAAAGGAATCGCGATTCCCGGCACGCCGTCCGGGGAAAACCATTCCGAAGCCAGCCAAACATGGGGCTTAAAGCGGATTCCACGGCTGTTCAGCTCGCCATAAAGGCGCTTGATCTGGGGCTCCAGAAACGACCCCTTAATCTTGATTGGCAGGTCGCAGATGCGCAGGTCCAGCAACTGTTCGTCGCTGAGACGGTGCCAGGGGAATCGATAACTCACGGCCCGCATTCTATCCATGCAGCCAGTCATTTTCCATTTGCCGTTGGTCATTTTCCATTTTTCATTGCGGGAGCCCTACAAAATGACAAATGAGAAATGACAAACGGAAAATGGCAAATGCAACTGAACCTTTTCGGCCCCGGCTTTCGCGTTCTTATGTGAGGGACACATGATAAAAACCAATTTCTTCAAAGCCGCGCTCGCAATCGCCTGTATCACCACATTTACAGGCGTTGCGAGCGCCGATACCAAGGTCAAGTCGCGCCAGACGAGCGGCGGCCAGACCTACGAAAACACCAGCTATATCAAGGGTAAACGCCAACGCAGCGAGATGAGCAATGGGCAGATGATTGTCATTCAACAATGCGATCTGCGCCGCAACATCCAGATCATGCCGCAGGCGAAGGCATACATCATTCAACCTTACGGCGAAACTGCAACCGCAACCACCGGACGAACCGCCCCCGGCCAATCCGGCGCTACAACCCGCGGTGGCGTCGTAACGTCAACCGTCACCACGAAAGACACCGGCGAACGCAAGCAGATTTTTGGGTACACCGCGCGCCGCATCATCACGACGATGGAAACAGACTCGAGCCCCGACGCTTGTTCGCAGACGAAGAGCAAGATGCAGATCGACGGCTGGTACATCGACGCCGCGTTCGCGCTCGACTGTGACAGCGGAGTTGCTTACAAGCCTTACTCATCGCCGTCGAGCGGTGGCTGTCAGGATCGTTACGTGACGAAGCAGGTCGGCGTCGCGAAGAAGGGTTATCCGGTTTGGGAAAAGATGACGATGTTCGATCCGGCCACCGGCGCGGAAAGCTTCTCGACGATTAATGAAGTCGTTGAGTTCTCGCAGGCGACGTTGGAACCGAGCCTGTTCGATGTTCCTGCGGGTTATCGTGAAGTGAAAGACTTTGCGAGCGCCTTCTCAGCCGGAACCACGGATACTACGGAACCAGCGCCCAAACCAGAAGCAAAGACAGAAGCAGCGCCTGAAGCAAAACCGAAATCCGACCCCGTCAAGAAAATCAATCGCGCTCTGCGATGGCCATAACTCCGTGTAACACGGAACTAGCTTCCCGGCATGACGCCCGTCTTCAGAAATGAGGACGGGCATTGTTTTTCTACGGGACACTCAGCGCACAACGGACCGCGCGCCTTACAGATCTTCCGTCCGTGAGCGATCATGAGGTGCGGGAAGATCACCCATTCTTTCCTGGGCACGATTGGAATCAGATCCTGTTCGATCTTTTCGGCAGTTTTCTGTTGCGTGAAGTCGAGCCGGTGTGAAAGACGCGTGACGTGTGTATCGACGACCACGCCGGCCTTGATCCCGAATGCATTGCCGAGCACGACATTCGCAGTCTTGCGCGCCACACCGGGAAGTTCGAGCAACTCGTCCATCGTTCGCGGAACGACGCCGCCGTATTGTTCGGTTAACAATTTCGACGTCCCCTGGATCGACTTTGTCTTATTGCGAAAGAAGCCGGTCGAGTGGATGTCTTTTTCCAGTTCGTGTGGCGACACCTTCAAGTAGTCTTCCGGCTTGCGGTACTTTCGGAACAAGTCCGCAGTCACTATGTTCACCCGGTCGTCCGTTGATTGCGCCGACAGAATCGTCGCAACCAACAGTTCAAACGGGTTCGAGTAGTTCAACGAACATTTCGCATCAGGATACGCGCGCTTGAGCCGGCGAATGACCTCGCGCACGCGTGCCTTCAGCTCCTCCATATTTTCGCGGTTTGCCATCTGCTTCTCTTGTGCCTTTTCTTAGCTTTTGCGCCTTATTGTGATCACCCTGTTCTCTTCAACTTGCCGGTTCGCTTGGCCCATGCTTCGACCCGCACAAACGTCATTAGACCAAGCGGCAACAGTATCGCCCCCATCAACGCCAGTATCAGCAGCTCGTGCGTGACCGCCGACAGCGGCGCGCCGGCAAGAAGCTCCGGAGTCGAAGCGCTGTTTCCCACTCCGAATAACTTCCGGCAAGCAGACAGCGTGTAGGTTGCCGGTGAAATCGCCGATAGCGGCTGCATCCAGCCTGGCAGGACGTCGATGGGATAATAAACGCCGGAAACCAGCAGAAGCGAGCCTTGAAAGATGTGCGTCGCTTCCGCGCCTCGTTCCGCGCTCATCACCGGAAAGATGGCCGCGAACAATCCCAGGCCCACGAACGCCATCGTGCTCACCACCAGCACCACGAACACGCCTGCGAGGTTTGCGCCACGCAGGTTCAGGTTCGTGAACGCTATCAAGCCGAGCAACACGATCACGCTCGTAAGAATGCTGTTCAGCAACGAGAACAGACTGACGCCCAACAGGTGGACCGTGCGCGACACTGGCGCCATGAACGTGTATTCCAGTGTCCCTTCCCAACGCTCGTACGCGATCGACATCGCGATCTCGTTGTAGAGCCATGACAGATAGTTCCATAACAGCGCCCCAACCACGAGCGTCAAGGTCATTTGATAGTTGCCTGCCGCGACGCCGATCAGCGCCACCGTCGCGGACGTCACAAGGGCGTAGAAGTTGAACACGACCACCCAACCGATGTACCGGCGCGTGATGTGATAACCGCGAAAAAGAAACGCCCACGTCTGGCGCATTGTCGTTTCCATGACTAATCTCCTACTGCTGCCAATTCCTCTTCATTGACGAGATCTTCACCTGTTAAGGCAATGAAGGCGTCGTCGAGTGTGGTTGCGCCGGCACGTTTCATCAGGTCGCGCGCCGTGCCTTCGGCGACGAGTTTGCCGTGCGCGAGAAAACCGATACGCGCGCAGAGTCGCTCGGCTTCGGCCATGTCGTGCGTCGTCAGCAGAATCGTGGTGCCTTCACGCTGCCGTAAGTCTTCCAGGAACGACTGCACGTCACGACGGCTCTTCGGATCGAGACCGGTAGTCGGCTCGTCGAGCAGCAACAGCGGCGGATTGATCATCAACGCTCGCGCGATGCTGATCTTCTGCTGCATACCGCGGCTCATTTCCTCGAGCGGCGTCGAGAACTTGGCGTTTTCCATGCCTAGTTGTTCGAGTATCTGCATCGCGCGACGTTCTGCCTCGCGCGCTTTTTGTCCGTAAAGCAGCGCCGTGTAGAGCAGGTTCTCGCGCGCTGACAGCTTCTTGTAGAAAGCTGCGTCGACGCTGACGCGCCCGATGATTCGGCGCACTTCTTCCTCTTGCTGCGGCAGGCGATAGCCGAGCAGATTGCACTCGCCGCTGTCGGCAATCAACAAGGTCGAGAGGATGCGAATCAAACTCGACTTGCCGGAACCGTTCGGTCCGAGTAGTCCGTACGTCTCCCCTTCCGCGACCGAGAACGACACGTCGTCGACAGCCCAAAGCTCGGTCGGCTTTTTTCTAAAACCGCCGCGTTTGCGGAAACATTTGCGCAAATTGCGCACTTCTATAGCCGGTTGCTGCATGATCACCTCGCGAGTGATCGCCAAAATTGCGATCACGAAAAAAGCGAACGTTACGAGTTGTTGTTTGGAAAAGTTGAGGCGGTTAGACGCCTGCTCCCGCTCGAATACACTTCGAGCGCTGAGACCTAACTCCGGCGGGCAAAAATAATACGGCCCGCAGAGTTAATGGCGGAACCTAAGCAAGAGGATCGAAGAGAGTTTCATTCTAAAATCACCTGCGCTGCAGACTAGCGGAAGGTCGTACGTTTTGCAAGGAAGAATGTTCATTTTCCGTTTTCCATTGGTCATTTCTCATTTGCCATTGCTAGCAATCTACACAAAATGAAAAATGGAAAATGACGAATGGAAAACGGAAAATACTTATCTTCTGCCGTGCGCGATCTTCACCGCTTCGGGAAGTGAACGAAGACGCAGCATCGCCAGCACGCCGAGGAATGGACCAGGCGCGAGGATCATGAAGGCGTATCGCCAGTCCTGTATTTTCGGGACCAATTCGATCGAAATCGTGGTAAGCAGAAACCCGATGCACATCTGGATCGTCAACGCAGTGCCGATGTACTGCGGATCGCCAAGCTCGGTCACACATGAGGAAAACTGCGCCGAGTCGGCGACGACAGTCGCGCCCCAGATCGTCGCCACCAACAACAACAAAATCGGATTTCCGCCGTAGAGCAATCCAATCACGAGGCAACACGTCCCGCTCATCGCCATCGCCCACGACGTGACCACAGTCCGCCCAATACGATCCGCGATCAATCCCGCAAGGACACAACCAACCGCGCCCGATCCAATCACGAGAAACGAACCCAACTCAGCAAGCTGCGGCTCTCCACCCTGCGCCGCCAAGCTCGCGCGAATCATCACCGGCACCCAGATCCACATGCCGTACAGTTCCCACATGTGACCGAAATAACCAAGACTCGCCAATCGAACCCCGCGATTGCCAAACACCCGAACCACTTGCGTAATATCAAACCGCGCCGGCGGCAACGCATGTGGACCATCGGCCACAAAGAACAGCACGATCAACCCGCTAATCACCGACAACAACGAAACAAACAGCACATTCGCGCGCCAGTTGCCACTGCCAATCGCATTGACGAGATACGGCGTCGCCTTCCCCATCGTCAACGCCCCCACCAACACACCGAGCGCCATCCCTCGTCGCTCACGAAACCACGTCGCCATGATCTTCATCCCCGGCGGATACACACCCGCCAGGAAAACGCCCGTCAAAAATCGCAACACGATCGCCGTCCCCGGATCTTCAACGTAAAGACCAAACACAGCATTCACCGCTGCACCGACAAACGCCGAAACAGCGAAAAGATGTCGCGTAGTGATGATATCAGGAAGATTAAGCGTGGCACTGAGCAGCGTGCCGGCGACAAAGCCAAGCTGAACGGCGATCGCTATCCAGCTAACCTGCGATTCGGTGAGGTTCCATTCGCGATCGAGTGCGGGAACAACAGCGGAGCCGCTAAACCATAGCGCCATGCCGAGCAGCTCTGCCGCCGAGAGTAGTGTTAGTGCGCGCCACCGTCCGGGGGTTTGGGCCACAGATTTACACCGCGTTCACCCGAGATCGAAAAACAACAACTCAGACTGGTCCTGTCCCGTAATCTCCAACGAACTTTCCCCGACCGCGATCAATCCATCGCCCTGTTCGCCGCGTTCGCCATTGACAGAAACCGCCCCACGCGCCACTTGAATCCAGCCATATCGCGTCTGGTCCATTGCGGCGGTCACCGTCTGCCCCGCATCAAGAAGCGAAGCATAGACGTTAACGTCCTGGCGCACGGTGACAGAACCATCACGCCCATCGCTCGCCGCGATCAGTCGCAACTGTCCCCGCCGTTCGTCTTCCGAGAACGCTTTCTGTTCGTATCCCGGTGCGAGATCGAGCGTGTCCGGCAGGATCCAGATTTGCAGCAAATGGACCGACTCGTCCGGCGACGCATTCTTCTCGCTGTGCCTGATGCCGGCGCCGGCGCTCATGCGCTGCACGTCGCCGGGCCTTATAATCGATCCGTTGCCCATGCTGTCTTCGTGTTGCAACGCGCCCTGGAGAATGTAAGTGATGATCTCCATGTCGCGATGCCCGTGCGTCGGAAACCCACGTCCCGGCGCGACGAAATCTTCGTTGATCACACGCAACGTGCGAAAGCTCATGAAACGCGGATCGTAATACTGGTCGAAAGAAAACGTGTGAAACGTGTTGAGCCAACCGTGATCGAAATGTCCCCGTTCCCTTGATCGTCTAACCGTAATCATTGATCTAAACCTTCTTCATGCGCGACGAACACTGTTACAAGCTCGTTCAAGCCTTCGGCATCC
>DATELZ010000247.1:0-4976 GCA_035276045.1 Pyrinomonadaceae bacterium
TTGGGCTACGGCGTACTAAATCAGGCCAATGAAAACACAAATGGATGGCACTACCCCCAACTTTAGATTGATTTACTAATCTCCTTTGCTGACGTAAGATTGCGGGCACTTCACGCGTACCTGGGAAAAGTCTCAAAGGAAGGTCGACATGTCAGCAGTCGCTTCTCGGATCGAATCCGGCGCCGGCTTCAGTTTTTACGACAAGCTGAATAGCGTGTGGCACCGGCGTGCACTCAACCTATTCATGTTCATCGTGTTGGCTCACTGGGCGGAGCACCTGGCGCAGGCTTTTCAGATCTACGCGCTCGGTTGGCCGCGCCCGCAGGCCGGAGGATTTCTTGGCCTGTTCTTTCCGTGGCTGGTCAGCTCGGAGCTAATGCACTACGGCTACGCGATCGTCATGCTCGTCGGTCTTTGGACGCTGAGGAAAGGTTTCACTGGCACGTCGCGCAAATGGTGGACCATCGCGCTCGTGATCCAGTTCTGGCATCACATCGAACACGCGGTGCTGCAATGGCAAGCCATCACGCATAGCTACTGGTTCGGCTCGCCCGTGCCGATCAGCTTCCTGCAAACGGTCTGGCCGCAGTCGCGAGTCGAGATACATCTCTTCTACAACGCAATCGTATTCATCCCGATGATTATCGGCATGTACTACCACATGTTTCCGCCAAAGGGAGAAGAGAGCGCCGCGTGTAGCTGCGCGGTGAAGCGTGAGACGATGGCGGCGATGCCTGCCTGATCGGTGCGCCTGAAACATATTTCGCTGATTGTTCTTTGCGTTTGCTTCGCCTTCACGCAAGGTTGCAGACACCAGAACGAGCCGTCATCCGGCCTCACGCTCGCGCATGAAGTTTCTCCGCAACCGCCCCGTGTTGGACCAGCAACGATCGTTTTGAAGTTGAGCGATGCTTCGGGAACTGCCGTAAACGGCGCCCGTCTCGAGTTGGAAGGAAACATGTCGCATCCCGGCATGGTTCCCGTGTTTGCCGAAGCGACCGAGATCGAGCCGGGACAGTATCGCGCGATCCTGGAGCTTTCGATGGCGGGAGACTGGCACGTCGCCGTTCGCATCACGTTGCGCGACGGGCGCAAGGTCGAGCGCCAGTTTGAGATCAAGAGAGTCACATCAGGTTAGCAGTTCGCGTGTCGCAGTCTGCCCTCAAAAGTCAAAACCCGCCTTCCCTGGACCTGTTGCGCCTTCCCGTAATCGGCAGCCTGCTGCGCCGGCGGCATGCACGAACGTTGCTCCAGGTTCCTCTGTTTCTGATCGCCGTCGCGATGATCCTGCACGGACTGTTTGGTCCATCGCTGGCGCCGAAGAACCTCGCTACGACATTCACGTGGGTGCACTTTCGCGGCGCGCTCGTTTTTGTCCTGCTACTGGCCGGCAACGTCTTCTGTCTCGCGTGCCCGTTCATGCTGGTGCGAAACCTGGCGCGCAAGTTTTTTCACCCGGTGCGAAACTGGCCGCGGCGTTTACGCAACAAGTGGTTCGCGGTGAGCGTGTTCGTAGCGATGCTCTTTATTTACGAGTGGCTCGATCTCTGGTCGTCACCGTGGTGGACGGCGTGGCTGATCGTCGCTTACTTCGCGGCTGCGCTACTGGTTGACTCGGTCTTCAAACACGCCAGTTTTTGCAAGTTTGTTTGTCCGATAGGGCAGTTCAACTTTCTCGCTTCAACTGTTTCGCCGCTCGAAGTCGCGGTTCGCGATCATGATACTTGCGATCGATGCGCGACAAAGGATTGCATTCGCGGCACGCGCGATCCAGTGACGCCCCTCGTGGTGATTCAACGCGGTTGTGAACTCGCTCTGTTTCAACCGCGCAAGGTTGGCAATGTCGATTGCACTTTCTGTCTCGACTGCGTGCAGGCGTGTCCGCACGACAACGTCGGGATCGTCAGTCGTGTTCCGGCCACGGAACTGGTCAACGATTCGATGCGGTCAGGCGTCGGCGTCTTCTCGAAGCGCAAGGATCTGGCCGCGCTGGCGATCGTGTTTAGTTTCGGCGCGTTGTTGAATGCGTTTGCGATGGTCAGTCCGATTTACGCCTTCGAGAGTTGGCTGGCGCGCTTTTTTGGGTTCGGATCGGAGTTGCCGGTGCTGGCCCTGATTTTTGGTTTGTTGCTCGTGTGTGAGCCGTTGATCTTGATTGGCCTGGCAGCCTGGACCACGCGTTGGTGGACCCGAAACAAGAAGCCGTTACTTTCGTTGGCCATTCGCTATTCGTATTCACTCGTGCCGATTGGCTTTGGAATTTGGCTGGCGCACTTTGGTTTTCACTTTCTCACCGGGCTTTACACGCTTGTTCCGGTAACGCAGTCTGCATTGGCTGAAACTGGCTGGGCGGTGTTGGGCCAACCGCGATGGGGCGCGCCTGGTTTGCCGGAGAACGCGGTCCAACTGTTCGAGTTTGGTTTCATTGTTCTCGGGTTGATCGGATCTCTGCTCGTGAGTTACTCGATCGCGGCGACCGAAGAAGCGGTCCATCCGAACCGGGCTTTCATTCCGTGGGCTGTGTTGTCGCTGGTGATCGCGGGAGCGGCGTTTTGGTTGATGATGCAGCCGATGGAGATGCGCGGCGTGGCACTTGGGAGCGGTTAATGAATTCACATCGCTCGCGAAGTGCTCTCTTACTGACATTAGTCTTTTTCTTCGGGCGGAGTGCGAGTGCTCACGAAGGTCCTCCATATCCGCTGTTTCTCGATCGACAGGTCGATCGTTACGTTGTTTCGGTCTGGACCGATCCGGACGTTGGCACGGGTCTTTTCTTCGTAATTCTAAACGGCGAGTTACCTGCTGATCTCAGTGTCAAGGTTGGAGTGCAACCGGCTAGTGGCCGTATGCCGGAAGCGTTCTACACGGCACAACGCGAGAGCTTGCAAGGGCAAGTGCAGTATCGCGCCGAAGTACAACTCGACGCCGAAGAGCTTTTCCAAGTGCGTGTTCGACTTGAGAGCGGGCAGGGAAATGTTGAAACTCTCGCCACGGTCGAAGCCACGCCGCCGGGCTACGGCCGCTGGGATCTCTTAGTTTATTTAATGCCTTTCCTCGCCATCGGTCTCCTCTGGGCCATCGCCATGATCCGCAAGCTCAAACGGCGCTGAACCCCTGACACTTTGGCAGCCAACTCTGCTATTCTTCGCTCATCCCAGATCGAAGGCAGGACTGGCGCTCGGCTGGCTCTTGTAAGGCGCAGGGTAGAAGACAAAACTCTGCGCATCGCAGCCACACTGTCTTCGTTAGCGCTCCTCGCGACGGCTGCTTTCGCCGTTTACCGCCTGCTCAGTCAGCTACACTAATTCACTGCTGTTCTGCGCGTGTTTGACGTGCGTCTGCCGGCGTTAGTCGCAAGAGGTCGCCTTTTTTGTCGTCGACGATCACGAGTATTGCGCCGTCAGGCATCTGGATCAGATCACGGATACGGCGTTTCATCGCGATCCACTCTTCAAAACTCACGCGCTCGCCGTCCAGCGTGAGACGCACCAACGACTGCGAAGACAAACCGCCGGCGATCAGGCTGCCACGCCATCCGGGGAAGAGCGTTCCGGTATAGAAGAGTGCGCCCGACGGTGAGATCACGGGGTTCCACGAACGGACCGGCGTCTGTAAGTCTTTGCGGGTCGCGTGATCGGCAATCGGCGAACCGTTGTAGTTGTCGCCGTTGCTGACGATGGGCCAACCATAATTCTTGCCGCGTTCGATCAAGTTGAGTTCATCACCGCCACGTGGTCCCATCTCGACAATCCAAAGCCGCCCGGAAGCAGGATCGATCGCCGCCGACAGCATGTTGCGATGACCGTAGCTCCAAATATCGCCGCGCGTGTTTGCCTGGCCGGCGAACGGATTGTCGGTTGGTATCGAACCATCGCTGTTGATACGAACGATCTTGCCGAGATTTGACGAAAGACTTTGGGCCGGTTCGAAACGCATCCTCTCGCCGGAAGTGATAAACAGTTTTCCATCAGGCGCGAAGACGAGACGATTTCCGAAGTGCCCGCGTCCCAGGGTCTTTGGCGCCTGACGCCAGATCACCTGTACGTCACGCAACTGGTTGCCGTCCAGCCGGCCACGCGCGACAGCGCCGCCGCGCACGATGTTGTCAGACGTGTCCAGGTTCTCGAAGCGAGCTTCACCCGTTTCCCCGAGCTCTGGTGATTGTTGTTCCGAAGCTTCAACGTAGGAGAGATAGACCAGGTTGTTGCGTGCGAAATCCGGATCGATCGCGACGTCGAGCATTCCGCCCTGATCTTCCTCCGTGCCGCGATAGACTACTTTCGGCACTCCTTGCACGGGCTCGGATAACCGGCCGTTGGCCCAGATGCGAAGGCGTCCGGGTTTCTCAGTGATCAGCAGTCGGCCGTCCGGCAGTAGCGCCATGCCCCACGGCAGTTCGAGCGTCGTTAGCCGCTCGATCCTGATGTTGCCAATGCTTGACGAGACAACATCGGGTGCTGGTGTTTGGCTGTAAGCAGAGGAAATCGCGATTGCGCAGATTAGAATGCCGATGGCCGTGAGTTTCATGTAGTCGCTCCCTTTGTTCGTTTGTGGTTGTGGACACAGACTATCACTGTCGCTCGGTCTCGTTATCTGTTATTAGTTTCATCTTTATGTGACCTAATTTTCGAAACATGGAGGGGTTGGGGGGAATGTCGCAGGATCAGAAAGACGATTCGATACGAAAACACGTGCTCTTTTTGCTGAGAGGCGGTAGCGCTCACCAGTCTTTTGACGATTTCGTGGGAAGTTTTCCCGCGGATCTTTGCAATCGCCGGATTGAGGGCGTGCCTTACACGCCGTGGCAGGTGTTGGAACACATGCGTCTCGCGCAGTGGGACATACTCGAATTCAGTCGCGATCCAAGCCACGTCTCGCCGGAGTTTCCGAAAGGATATTGGCCCCAACCCGATGAGCCAGGGACAACTGTGTTGTGGCAGCAGACGATCGACGGGTTTCGTAACGATCTGCGACAG
>DATELZ010000248.1:0-4487 GCA_035276045.1 Pyrinomonadaceae bacterium
GCGTTTGGCGACATCGACAACGACGGGGACGTCGATATCGTGATCGGCGATCTCGATGGACCGCCACAGGTATTGCGCAACGACGGCGGCAATGCCAGCAACTCGGTTCTCGTCAAGCTGGTCGGCGTGAAAAGCAATCGCAGCGGCATCGGCGCGCAGGTGAAAGTGGTCTCCGGTGATCTGAACCAGATCGACGAAGTGCGGAGCGGCGATAGTTACATTTCACAGAGCGACTTGCGATTGCACTTCGGTCTCGAACAGCGAGCGAAAGTGGATTTGATTCAAGTGCGTTGGCCCAGCGGCGCAGTCGACAAAATTACTAACGTGGGCGCGAACCGCATCGTGACCATCAAGGAAGGTCAGGGTAAGATCGCCGAGAAGGAATTCGTGAGATGACTACGCGGTTGCTCCTGGCTTTGATCTTGTTAATCTGTGTTCCTGTTGTCTTCGCTCAGGACGCAGCTCAGCGCCTTGAGAACGTAGTCACGCTGATTCGCGGAAACAAGCTCGTCGAAGCTGAAAAGCAACTCCGCGACGTGCCGGCTGCCCCCATCACGCTTAGTCTCCTCGGCACGATTCGCGCTAAACAAAACAAGCTCGACGAAGCGGAAAAACTTTTTCTGCAGGCAGTTCAGCAGGATGAGAAGTTCACCGGCGCACGGCTGAACCTGGCTTATCTCTACACACTCAAGCGCAATCTGGATCATGCGATCACCCAATTAAGAGAGATCCTGCGTGTCGAACCGGGCAACGCAGACGCAGCGCGAATGCTTCCCGAACTGCTGCTGGCGCAAGGCAAGTTTGACGAGTGCATCAGCCTCATCGAACAACAGCGCGCAGCCGGTCCGGTTTCTCCTGCTTTGTTGGTCATGCTTGGCGACGCATACCTTGCGAAAGGCGCGGTGGACCAGGCCGAGCCGCCGTATCTCGTGGCCCTCGAAGGCCGGCTCGACAATGCCGGCGCGTTGCTCGGTCTGGCGCAGATCTCGCGCGCCAAGGGTGAGCTGCGAGAGACATCGATCTATCTTACGCGCGTTGCGACTCTGAGCGCCGATTCAAACTCGCCCGAGTTTCTTTACAAGTTTGCCCTGGTTGCCTTGCGCGCAGGCATGGTCGACGCAGCCAGGTCTGCGCTCGAACGATCGCTCAAACTCAGACCAAACGATCCGTCGTCTATGCTCGCGCTCGGCGTCGCCTGGTTGAGCCGTGGCGATCTCTTCGAAGCTGAAAAACTGTTTCGCCGGTTGATCGAGATCCAACCGGACAGCATGCAGGGCCAATTGCATCTTGGTTACGTTTTGCTGAACCAGAAGAAGTATCGCGATGCGCGCCTGTGGTTGGAGAAGAGCGCGCGTTCGCCGAATGCCATTCCGGAAGTCTATTACTATCTCGGCCTGGTGGCCCAGGAACAGAACGACGACGCGGGCGCGATTCCGTTGTTCGAGAAGGCTGTGAAGAAACTGCCGAACTACGCGCATGCGCGCATCGCCCTCGGTTCGAGTTACATGAAGCTGAGAAACTACGAGCGCGCGCGTGAAGAGCTGGAGATGGCCGTGAAGCTCGACCCCGAAGAGCCGAAGGCCCATTACAACCTGGCGTTGCTTTATGCGCGCTTGAAAGATCCGGTGCGCGCGCAGGAACAGATGCAGATCATCGAAAAGCTCAAGGCGAAAGGCGTATCGACTGATGGCGTCGTCGTGCTGCCGCCGATCTCGCCGTCTCCCCGATAGTTCTAATGAATAGAATCGGCGTCTTCTTGTTCGTCGGGTTGCTGGCGCTCACTTCCGTGGCGCAAAAACCCGCGCGTCCTCCTGCTCGTGTGTCAGTTACATTCGAAGAGGTCGCACCGCAAGCCAGCAAGATCAACTGGACTCACAACAACGCCCAGTCAAACGATCGCCAGCTCCCGGAAACCGTCGGCGCGGGTTGTGCTTTTCTCGACTACGACAACGACGGTTGGATGGACGTCTATTTTGTTAACAGTGGTCCATCGGATTTCTATACGCCGCCAGCGCCGCTGAAGAATGCGCTCTTCCGCAACAACCGCGACGGCACGTTCACCGACGTGACTGACAAAGCCGGCGTCGCCGGCGGCAAGTTTGGCATGGGCGTCGCCGCCGCTGATTACGACGGCGACGGCAACATCGATCTTTACGTCACCAACTACGGCCCCAACATTCTCTATCGCAACAACGGCGACGGCACGTTTACCGACGTGACCGAGAAAGCGGGCGTCACTGCGCCGGGGTGGTCCACCTGCACCACCTGGTTCGACTTTGACAACGACAACAAACTCGATCTCTTCGTTTCGAGTTTTGTCTTCTACGACAAAACACAGAACCCGCTTTGCACGGATGCGACGTTGCAAAGGCGCTATTACTGCGTTCCGCGTCTTTTCAAACCGACACCTTCGCGTCTGTTTCGCAACACGGGCAACGGCACGTTTCAGGACGTGAGCCGTGAATCGGGCATCGCCGATCATCCCGGTAAGTCGTTTGGCGCTGTCGCGACTGACATCAACAACGACGGCCTGCTCGATCTGTTCGTCGCCAACGACACGATGCCCAACTTTCTCTTTCTCAACAAAGGCAAAGGGAAGTTTGAAGAGATCGGGCTCGCCGCCGGGGTCGCTTACGGTGAAGCCGGCAGACCGCGATCGGGAATGGGTGTTGACGCCGCCGATTACGACGCCGATGGCTGGCAGGATCTCTTCGTCGCCAACATCGATCATGAGTTTTTCAGTCTTTATCGCAACGAGCGTGAGTTGATCTTCACGGACCAACCTGGCGAGATCGCGCCGTCCACGCAGTTGCTCAGCGGTTGGGGCCTCAAGTTCTTCGACTATGACAACGATGGCGATCCGGATCTCTTTCTCGTCAACGGGCATCCGGACGACATGATCGAGTCGCGGATTCCGCGCGTCAGGTATCGCGAGCCGTTGTTGATGTTTGAGAATACGGGCCGTGAGTTTAAAGACGTGAGCGCGAAGTCGGGCGCGGTGTTCAGCAAGGTGTTTTCCGGCCGCGGGATGGCGCTGGGCGATTTCGATAACGACGGTGATTCGGACGTGTTGGCGTCGAACAATGGCGAGCCGCCGCTGTTGTTGCGCAACCAGGGCGGAAATCGCAATAACTGGATCGGGCTGCAACTCGTGGCGACGAAGAGTAATTCCGAAGCGGTTGGCGCGATCATTACGTGGCAGGCAGGCGGTGTGAAGCGTAGTCGCTTGAAGATTGGTGGTGGCAGTTATTTGTCATCGCACGATCCACGCGAGATACTTGGCGTTGGCCCCGCTACTAAGATCGAGTCGATCGAGATACGCTGGCCCAGCGGCAGGATCGATAAATTGACGAACCCGCCGTTGAGCAAGTACGTGAAGGTTGTTGAAGGTGAAGGCATCCGCGCTAAATAGAATTGCCGGCATCTGTGTGATCGGCGTTTTGATGGGGGTCTTTGGTTACGCCCAGCGAGACATCTTCTCCGATTGGCGGCCCAACTCAAACCCGCGCGGCGTTCGCTATGTCGGAAACAAGGCTTGTGTCGAGTGTCATGCCGCGCAGGCGCCACAGTTGAATGCGCCGATGGGCCAGGCGATGGAAGTCGCGCCTGATTGCCGCATCATCAACGCGCGCGGAAATCTCACGTTCAAGAATGGTCCATACACTTACCAGCTTGCGCGCAGTGGGAAGTCTGTTCTCTACACTGTGAGCGACGGTGAGAAGAGCCTCAGCGTGCCGGTACTCTATTGTTTTGGGCAGGGCCACATCGGTCAGACGTATCTGTTTCGCCACAACGATCTGCTCTATGAGACGCGCGTGAGTTACTTTGAAAAGCTCCGCAAGCTCGACTTTACGATTGGACACGCGCCGTCAGTGCCGACGTCGCTTGAAGATGCGCTCGGGCGGGCGATCGGCGGCGAAGAGCCGCAACAGTGTTTTGGTTGTCATTCAACCGGGGCGGTTCATGGCCAGGAGTTGAAACTGGACCAACTGAATGCCGGCGTGGGTTGTGAGTCGTGTCATGGACCAGGCGAGAAGCATCTCGTCGCCGCAAAGGCGAAGAAGCTCGATCGACTCGAGATCTTCAACCCCGGAGATCTGAGTGCGCACGACTTGTCGCAGTCGTTCTGCGGCACGTGTCACGTGGGTTTCGAACAGGCGATGCTGCTGCCGGCGCAATCAGGGATCAATAACATTCGTTTTCAGCCGTATCGCATGTTCAATAGCAAGGGCCACAACACCGACGATTCGCGGCTGAGCTGTGTGGCCTGTCACAATCCTCACGAGAAACTTGTCAAAGAAACTGCTTATTACGATCCCAAGTGCCTGGCCTGTCATGTAACCAGGACCACCGATCCCAAAACCACGCGTCGCAATGCCAACGCCTGCCCCGTCAGCACCAGGCAATGCGTGACCTGCCACATGCCCAAAGTCGAACTCCCCGGCCTGCACGCCTCCTTTACGGACCACTGGATCCGCATCTCCCGC
>DATELZ010000249.1:0-25951 GCA_035276045.1 Pyrinomonadaceae bacterium
GATAGCGGCTGCGAATGCGTTTGGCGAGTTGTTGCGCCCCCTGGCGAGGATCGATGTCTAAAGCTTCAAGTAATCCTTTAGGTACACGCCGCCGTCGCTCGACGTAGAGCTTGTTCAGTTCAGGTATTGATTTAGCAAGGAGGTCTTCCAGGGAACTCATGATCGAATGCGGTTAGTCTGTGTTCCCGGTCGGCGCTTGTCAAGATAGGCGTTTGTTTTTTTCAGTGCTATGCTCGGCGCGGACAACACGATGGACTTCTCCCCCAGAACAAGACTGCGTTTAATCGGCGTGCTGCCGCTCATCTTCTTTCTCGCACAGGCAGTCCACTACTGGCGTATCAACGAACTCGGGCACATGCTCTGGATGTGCAACATCGGCAACCTCATTCTGGCGCTTGGTCTCTTCTTTGAAAAGCCGGTGGTGATCCGGTTGTCGGCGATTTGGATGGCGCCCGGACTGGTGGTGTGGTTTATCTACGTCGTGTTGGCGTGGGGCGTGTTTCTGACTTCAACTCTCGCGCACGTGGGCGGGCTCGTCGTCGCGATGTTTGCGTTGCGGTGGTATCGCATGGATCGCACTGCCTGGCGCTATGCGTTTGGCTGGTATCTCGCGATCCAGTTGATCTCGCGCTTTATCACTCCGGCGGCTTTCAACGTCAACGTCGCGCATGCAGTCGCGCCCGGCTGGGAGCGCACGTTTCAATCGTACTGGTCTTTTTGGTTGGTGCTGACTGCGGCTACTGCTGCCGGTCTTTGGCTGACGGGAATGCTTTTGTGGAGCATCTGGCGGCCACGGCCTGCTGAGGAGTTGGTGGCCCGCGAGGTCTAAACCCGCTTCAATGCACCGCGTCCTGAAGCATCGCTCGTCGCGATTCCTCGATCAACTCTGTAACCAGACGGCACAACTCAGACGGCTGACTCGGTTTGATCAGGTAAGCCTGGGCCCCGCATCGCAGGGCCGTCTCATGATCTGACGCGTAAGCGGCGGCGGAATAAAAAAGTATGGGAGTAGTCTGATCGAACTCGCGTATTCGCCGGCATAAGTCCAGACCCGATCCATCCGGTAACCACGAATCGAGCAAGTACAGATCAAACTTCTGAGCGACAGCGAGAGCAATTCCGCTCTCGATTGTGCTGCCGGCTACCACCTCATAGCTTCTCTGGTTGAGGAGGAGTGTGACGAGTTCACGAGTGTCTTCGTGATCCTCGATGTAAAGGACGCGGGGGCTTTTGTTTACTTGCATGATCTCGGGACTACCAGCGAAAAGGAGGGATTCTTTTCCCTTCGGACCCTGTAAAAACTGAACTGACAATGGATTTCTTATAGGAATTTTTTTAAGGCCGTGACCGTTGTAATTTCTCAAGGTCAGTCGGGAAGGATACAACAATCACGGCCACCCTGCTTGTCGTGTGTATTGTGAACCATACGCTTGCCTCTAAGGAGGGTCGGTACGCGAGCGAACACTACGAAAACTTTTTCGAATCTGTAGTTTAACCGGGTTGGCCGCCACTCACCTATTGAGGGATTCCCCTATGTACGATTCAGTACAAGGAGTGTAGAATCGCAGGCAGCTAAATCCAATCGCAGCGTGCGCGATGTATCTCTAGCTTTTCCCCCCTTTCAGTATTAGAAGGGAGCCAAGGTGCCTCAGATTATTTTCAGCGACAAGGCCCAGGGGACACGTGTCGCGATACCTACTTCCCAGAACCGTCTGCTGGGTCATTTGCTAGCGAGTGATGCGGATTTTCTCCTGCCCCAGATTCGCATCGTCCGTTTGGGATTCAACGACAGCATCTACGAGTACGGCGACGAGATCGACGACGTCTACTTCCCTCTCGACTCGATTGTTTCGTCTCTCTGCATCATGGAAGACGGCACGACGATCGAGATTTCGATGGTTGGGAAGGAAGGTGTCGTGGGCTTGTCAGCCCTTCTCGGCAGAGGCTCATCACGGCATTGGACCAGAATGTGTGTCGGCGGCTCTTTGGCGCGTCTCAGCACAAGCGCCCTCGAGCAGTCGTTTGTTTCGAACGAGAGTGCGCTCAAGTACATCATGCGCAGCTATAGTTCGTTGATTACCCAGATTTCACAACGAGCTGTTTGCAATGCGCGTCACACCGTGCTGGAGCGACTCGCGTGTTGGCTATTGATGATTCACGATCGTGCCAACGGCGAGAACCTGAAGCTAACGCAGGAAGCGATTGCTTCAAGACTCGGGGCACGGCGCGCGGGGATCACGGTAGCCGCCGGCATGCTGCAATCAATTGGTGCAATCGAATACCGGCGCGGCCAATTGCACATAAAAGATCGCAGCGGACTGGAACAGGCTGTTTGTGAGTGCTACCCGATTCTGAAGGCTGAGTACGAAGGTACTAAGACCTGGAATCCGCTTTTCCCACGAGCTGTCTAAGCCTTTTCAGTGTAGATGAACAATCGCTCGGCGGGACCTCCGTCCTGCCGGTGGATTGGCACTACGCTGTGAATATACCGGTCTTCGGGGAACCCGCCATACTCGGTGGCCCTAACAGACATGGGCGATGTCGTTACAGGTTTTCCGTGCTCGGCCACCTCAGCCATTACCTTGATTAGCCTGTCGATATCCTTGCCGCTGAAGAAATCGGTGAGTGGTTGTCCGATCACGTCCCGTTTCCCCAGCAGCAAAGCATATCCGGGGTTCACGGCTTGGATAGTCAGGTCCGCGGCGTCGATTACCATGACGTAGTAAGGGAAACGTTCGAGCAACTCGGAAAGGTGAAATTGTTCTTCCGTGTTTTCGCGCGTGAGGTGATGCAGCTCGACGGTGCGCGCTGTCAGTTCGTCGTTCGTTGTTTGCAGCTCTTCGTTGGTGGCCTGTAGCTCTTCATTGTTGGTTTCGAGCTCTTCGTTAGTGGCCTGTAATTCTTCGTTGGTGGCTTCGAATTCCTCGTTAGTTGCTTGCAACTCTTCCTGAGTCAGCATCAACTCTTCATTCGCAGCCTGCAGCTCTTCATTAGCGTCCTGGAGCTCCTTGTTCATGTCTGCGAAACGTTTGTTGGTCGAGCTTAGTTCGCCGACGAGTTCGGTTTGCTCGCGCTGGACCGCTTCGAGCCGTTTCTTGACCTGCACGGCCTCGGTGGTGTCAATAACCGTGATCACAGCGAGATCCGCTGCGCCCTGTTCGACCGGCATCGTCGTAATCGTCAGGTCCATGTAGCGGCCGCTGCCGATAGCGGTCTGATCCAGTTCGAGATCTTCGATGGTGGTAGTGGTGTGCTCGCGAAATGCCAGATCGATCGCGGAGCGGACATCGTGGTATGGCATGCCCCTGACGGTGTGCAGAAAGTCCTGGTCGTAAGCGAGATCGCGAATGCCGAGCAGGCGGCGCGCGGAAGCGTTGATTGTGATGATGCGATAGTTGCGATCGATGATTATGACGCCGGCGGTCAGGTAGCGCAGCATCGTTTCGTTGACGCGGCGCAGTTGCGTGGTTTCGGCATCGGCGGGGATCGCGTCAAATGCACCCGCAAGCAGGCCCCCATTCACGCGCAGCCGCGGTTCGCGGCGGCCGTCGGGTTGAGGCGCGGGCTGATAGTTTGTCTGGTGAGCCGGAAACGCCAGTGGCCCACCCAGGCAGCGATAAATCTTCCACTTCTTATTCACCAGCTCAAATGAAGCTTTCGTGGGCCGGGCGGTTTCCGCTTTACCAAGGAACAGGTATCCGTGCGACTGGTGCAGCGAGTAGGCGAAGAGATCGAGGACTGTCTGTTGCAGTTCCGGTTTCAGGTAGATCAGCAGGTTGCGGCAGGCCACGAGGTCGATGCGTGGAAAAGGCACGCCGCGACTGATGTCCTGTTGTCCGAAGATAACCGTCTCGCGCAGCGACTTTGAGATTCGATAGCCGTGATCGATGCGTTCAAAGAAACGTTGCTGGTAGTCGTCAGGCAAGTCGCTCAGGACGTTTTCGGGATACAGCCCGCGGCGCGCGAAGGAGATCGCGTCTGCGGCGAGGTCGGTGGCGAAGATCTTGACGCTCCATTCCGGGAAGTCTGGCCCGAGCAGGTCGGCGATAAGCAGCGCCATCGAGTAAGCCTCTTCACCCGTGGCGCAGCCGGCTGACCACACACGCAGGATGCGCCCGTTTTCTCTCGCGCGATCGATCAACTCGGGAAGAACATTCTGGCTAAGGAACTCGAAGGCTTCCGGATCGCGGAAAAATCCGGTCACTTTGATCAAGAAGGCCTTAACCAGTTCCTGGACCTCGTCGGGATGCGCGCGCAGGAAGTCTAAATAGTCGCGCAGGTTGCCGATGTGCTTCACGGCCATGCGGCGGGAGATGCGGCGCAGGATAGTCGACGATTTGTAGTTGCGGAAATCGATGTTGGTGTGCGCGCCTACGTGCAGCAGTATCTCGCGCAACGGATCTGCCACTTTCTCTTCCGATGGCAGGGTGACACCGCGGAGCAGATCGTAGAGCAGTGGTCCAATCTGTTCCATTTCCACGACGTGATCCACAACCGTGGGTGGCAACGAGAGCGGCATCGACGGATACGCGGCAGTCTCGGGGTTTTGAATGATCACCACGCCGCCGGAATTCTTGACGTCGACTGCGCCCGCCGCGCCATCCGAGCCCGATCCGGTGAGAATCACGGCAATAAGATGTTCGCCGTACGACTCGGCAGCGCTCGAGAGCAGCTTGTCGACCGACGGAGTGGGCCGTTCGACGTGATCGGACTCGAGATGTACGTGCCCGTCCACGATCTTGACGTGTTTGTTCGCCGGGACGACATAGATGTTGCCGCCTTCCAATTTTGTAGGCTGCTCGTCGTCGACCACGACGATGGGCAACGAACTGCGTCGATCGAGAATAGCGCCGAGTTGGCTCGGACGCTGCGGATCGAGATGTTGCGCAATCACGATGGGAGCAGGAAAGTCTTTATTAAGAGTGCTGACCAAGGTTGAGAGGGCGCCCACGCCCCCGGCGGAGGAGCCTACTACTACGAGGCCCTCGGTGGTTGTCGTTTTCTGAGATTCATCCATAGAGTTTATTAGCCATCAGGAGATGCCTACTTCATCTCGATCCTCAGGTGGTGGTTCCGCTATATCACCCTTCTCTCCGCGCAGCAACAGTTGCCTGATCGCAGTGCTGTGGGCTTCAGCTTCCTGAGCGCGTCTTTCAAACATTCTGACGGCCCGAGTGTGATTAGACCTGCGCGCGGTCTCGACAATGCGCCGTGAGAGGATCACCTGCTCCTCGAGCGCACGGACTGCGGACCAGAGTGCCGTTTCGAGCATCTGGTGTTGCCCGTCATTCAAACTGTCGGCTGAGTAAGCGTGACCGACATGACAACGAAAACGCAGCATGTCTTCGTCATTTACTTCCCAGAGAGCGCCGTGACAGTCAGGGCACGTAAGCTTCGAGATCTTACCGATTTCGTCAATGCTGGCGATCAATTCGTCGGCTTCCATCTCCTGTTGCGCGATCCTTGTCTCAATCTCTAAGTTTTCTGGCACTGGATACCTTCCTTCCTCTTCCGCAGGCTGTCTCGACAGTCTGTCCAGCAGGGGCGCAATCTCGCGCAAGGGGAGCGTGTAGTCGACTTTAAGACTCTGCAAGACACTCAACGGCATGCTGGGAAAGGGCGCCTCATGAGGATCCTGAACGATAGCGATCCCGCCGCGCTGCTTTATGGCGCGCATACCGGCGGCGCCGTCGTCACGCGCGCCGGTTAGAATCACGCCGATCGTGCGCGGGCCGGCCCAACGTGCAGCGGAGCGGAAGAGTGCGTCGATGGAAGGGCGATGCAGGTTTTCCTTTGGACCATGCACCAGGCGCATCCGTTGTCTTTCAATCAGCAGATGGTGATCCGGTAGCGCCACATAGATCCGGCCTTGCGTTATTTCCTGTCCGTCGACGGCATGTTCCACCGGCAAGCGAGACTCCCGGGAGAGTATCGCCGGCAGCAAACTGGGAGAATCAGCCCTAATGTGAAGCACCAGAAAAACGGCAGCCGGAAGATTCGCGGGAAGGTCCTTGACCAGCGTTGTTAATGCCTGCACTCCGCCTGCCGAAGCCCCAATCACTATCGTGTCGTGCTTTGCCATACGCTCTCTTCCCTGGGTCCGGGAAATCGTGGCTTAAGCGCTCGAAGGGTTACGATAACTGCGGGCTACCCGAGGCCATGATTCATTTACAACGTAGGAGAATGCACGGATCTTAACACAGTTCGATCGATGAGCAGTGTAGTAAGAAACCTTGTAGAGGCGCACTGGGAAATAGCACCTCTTTGACACTCTTTGGTGTCTGTTTAGGAATAATAAACGCTGCTCCGGGTACGCCTCCGCACATTGCCAGTACAGGGCAGAATCCACTATACTGCCGCCGTTGAATACCCCTTTCCTCCTGTGGGTATAGTTGGCGCGGCGGACGGCAAAAACCGCCGCGCTTTTTTCTGTCTGGAGTTAGAATCAGTGGGCACGGAATTCCCAAATGAAGCGACTCCCCGTTCCCCTGATTGCCCAGGTTCTGCTGCTGGGACTCATCTACTTCGCCGCCGCGAAGGTTGGTCTTTCTCTCGCCTCGCTTCATAAAAACGTCACGCCTGTTTGGCCGCCCACTGGCATCGCCATCGCTTCACTTTTGTTGTTTGGAAAACGCCTGTGGCCGGGAGTGTTTCTCGGCGCGCTGGCGGCCAACGTGTTGACCGACGTTCCTGCCGGATCCGCGCTCGGCATCGCGGTAGGAAATACACTCGAAGCACTGGCAGCATGTTTCTTACTGCAACGCGTCGCGCGCTGGGGCAACTCGCTCGACTCCGTTGGCGACGTGATGCGGTTCGTGGGTTGCGCCACGGTGCTGGCGCCGGTAGTGAGCGCGACGATTGGCAGCGTCAGTCTGTGTCTCGGCGGCGCGGCAGAGTGGTCCAACTTCTGGTCACTGTGGTTGACGTGGTGGATTGGCGACGGTTTCGGCGCGTTGATCTTTACTCCGTTTATTCTGTCGTGGCGCTCTCCAAGTCAGTCGCCCGGTCAATCCAACACCGGCCACTGGCCGGAAGTTACGTTGTTGCTCGTGTTGCATGTGCTGGTGGTGCTGGTGGTCTTTGGCGGTTGGTTTCCGGGACCGGTCAAAACTTATCCGCTCGCGTACCTCTGTCTTCCGTTCCTTCTATGGGCGGCACTGAAGTTTGACCTGCGGGTCGTGACGACCGCGATCCTGTTCATGACCACGCTGGCAGTTTGGGGCGCGCGACAAGGTTATGGACCATTTGCCGAGGGCCCTCCGAACCTGTCGCTGATCCTGTTGATTTCGTTTGTCGGCACGAGCGCGTTGATGACGATCGTTGTCGCGGCGGTGACGAATGAACGCCGGCGAGCGGAGGCTGACAAGTCGAAACTCGGATCGGAAGTAGAACTGCACCGGCGCCGCATCGAGGATCTCGTCGCGCACGTGCCCGGCGTGGTTTGGGAAGCATGGGGCCGTCCGGATGCGGCTACGCAACGAATCGACTTCGTGAGCGGCCACGTCGAGAAGATGTTGGGCTACAGCCAGCAGGAGTGGTTGTCGACGCCAAACTTCTGGTACACGGTGGTCCATCCTGACGATCAGGAGCGCGCTGCGAAAGAAGCGGCCGCGATCTTCGCGTCGGGTAAAGGCGGCACGAGCCGCTTTCGCTGGTTGCGCAAAGACGGGCGGGAAGTGTGGGTCGAGGCGCAGTCAGTTGTCGTTTGCGACGACACTGGTCCAATCGGAATGCGTGGCGTCACGATGGACATCACCGCCGCAGTCGAGGCGGAAAGCGAACGCGCGGAACTGTTGGAGCGTGAGAGCCAGGCGCGGCGAGAAGCGGAGGAAGCGAGTCGTCTCAAGGAGGAGTTTTTGGCGACTGTTTCTCACGAGTTGCGCACGCCGCTGAATGCCGTCGTGGGTTGGTCGCGACTGGCGCGCAACGGTCATCTCGACAAGGAAGGCACGGCGCACGCGCTGGAGGTGATCGAGCGCAATGCGTCCGCGCAGCGGCAGATCATCGAAGACTTGCTCGACGTCTCGCGCATCATTACCGGAAAGCTGAGAATCAATACCCAGCGCGTGGATCTATTGCTGGTGCTGCACGCGGCGATCGATGCGGTGCGTCCAGCGGCGGAAGCGAAGGAGATCGAACTGCGCACGAATTTCGCAGCGCCTGATGCGATTGTGCGTGGCGACGTCGAAAGGTTGCAGCAGATACTCTGGAACCTGCTGGCGAATGCCGTGAAGTTCACGCCGCAGCGCGGGGCTATTGAGCTACATCTGAAGCGCCGGGAATCGTTGGCTGAGATCACGATCGAGGATTCAGGACCGGGAATTCCGGCGGAGTTCCTGCCGCGTATCTTCGAGCGGTTCACTCAAGCCGATGGATCGAGCACGAGGAAACACGGCGGACTCGGATTGGGGCTCGCAATCGTGCGTCACTTAGTTGAGTTGCACGGCGGCACTGTATCTGCCGGCAATCGCAACGAAAACGGCGGGGCCGTACTGACTGTACTGCTTCCCGCCGTCGAACCTACGAGCGCGGAATTCATCTCGCGATCGATTCCACATCAATAGCTTAAGTTCATTTGCGCAACACTGGCGGCTTGGATTGCGCCGCGTTGTCGCCCGTCGCGCCTGACGGATTGAAGATGTAACTGTCGCGCGCGCGCACCGCCAGGTTGGGTTGTTTCGCGCGCACTCTGATCATCCTTCGTTGACCGGCTTGCGGTGAACGCTTCGGGTAGTAACCGATGCTGTATTGCCGTCGCAATTCTTCGGCGACGTTAGCAAACGCATACGACATGTTGTTCAGCGAGTCAGCCCTGTACTGGCGTCCACCTGTGCTGCTTGCGAGATCGATCAGGTAACGGTTGCCGATTTCGTACTCACCGCGGGATGTTCCTCGTGGCCGGCCCATGCCGCCACCGCCTCTGCGCATGCCGCCACCACCGCCACCGAAGATACCGCCGAGTATCGAGCCGAAGATGTCGACGGGCGGCATCGGATTCTGGATCACCACTCCGCCCCCGCCCATGTCGCCGACGGTGTTGTACTGCACGGGATAGATCAACGCGTCGAGTTCCTGCGCGTCCATCACGGTGCTGTCGTAACTCGCGTTGCCGCTCGTGGTGTCGACGCCATCGGTAAACAGCACGATCGCTTTTCGGCCCTGGATCTTACTCAGGTGTTTATTGATGACCATGTCGACCGCATCGTAGAGACTCGTGCCGCTATTGGTTCTCGCTTTGTAGATGGCGCGCTGGAGTTTCGAACGGTCGGTCGTCAGCTCGCACAGGACCTTGATGTCTTCGTTGAACGAGACGACCATCACTTTGTCGTCGGGACGCAGTTGATTGACGAAGCTGATCGCCGCGTCCTGGATCTCTTCGAGTCGAAACTGCGTCGACGGGCTGGTGTCGAGCATCAGGACGACCGAGAACGGTTTGTCGACCGACGCGAAGAAAGCGACCTCTTGTTCGACGTTGTCTTCCCAGATGCGGAAGTCTTCTTTCAAGAGGTTAGGAACGTAGCGGCCGTCGCGATCCATCACGCTGACGGGAAGCGTCACGAGCGTGGTGCTGACGCGAATGATGTCGCCGGCGTCGACTTCCTCGGGAGCGGTTGGCCCCGGTTCAGGTTGCGCTTCGGGTTGCCGGTTATTGGGATAGTTTGCTCCGCCCAGCGTTGGCGGTTTTGTTGGTGGTGTTGTGTCGCGCTCCGGTGCGGGCACGTTTGTTTGCGGCGCGTTCGTTTGTGGCGCGCCGCCCGGCAGGTTGCCGACACGTCTGGGTCGCCCGGATTGTCCAAAACCGGCGCTCGTCACCGCAGAAAGCAGGGAGAGGAGCAGGAGAAAAACGAAGACTCTTTTCATAGTTAGCTCCCAATAAGCACTCGAGCACGTCGAGCCTCATTTTGATGCCTTCGACTCACACTGGATGCCTGCGGTTTTTGATTGTGGAAATCAGGGGCGAGAAAAACCGTTAATTCAAGGGCAAGAATACTCCCCCCGCCGCTCAGAGAGCAAGGCTTAGAAGTTTTTTTTTGCGTCTTTGCGCCTTTGCGGGACCTTTCTGTCTTCCAAAAGCAGTTTCCCGCAAAGGCGCAAAGAAGAGTTGTTACTCTGACGCGTTCGAGCCGGCGCTCGCGAGCACGTTCCAAATCAACGGCAGTGTCCCCCAGGCCTGGCCGCGATGCTGGGGACGGAAGCCGAAAAGTACGACCCGGCCTTTGCCTATGCCGACCTCCGCGAGCGCGATCTGGCCGCGCAACTTGTCCTCGCCCAGCAGCCACCCGGAGCGCAACACATTATTTCTTGCGTAACGCGCAATCACGCGGACATTCGTGTCGCCCGTGGCGCTGAAGGCGGAGCTGTTGGTGAAATAAGCCGACATCGTCGTGGGCACGTTTGCGGCGAAAGGATGACTGTTATCGACGTCGATCGCGAGGATCGATCCCGGGCAGTAAAAATCCGACGACCTCACGCCTTCGAGCACATTTCGGAACGGCAGGTTCAACTGCTTGATTGCCAGTTCGCAAGCAGCGTCGAAGCAGACCAGCATTCCGCCCTGGTTCACAAACTCGCGCAAGTGACCGACGCCAGCTTGCGTGATGCCTCCGGTGAACTCAGCCGGCGCACTGCCTTCCGCGTTGCCGGAGACGATCTCGTTGCTTCTTTGTGAGGTCAGAATCAGGACGTCGAACTTTGAATTCAAACCACCTTGCCGGATCTCCGCGTCTCGCACTGTTGCGTAAGGAACATTGAACGTGTCGAAGATGAACCGCGTCCAGCCTTCGTCCATGTTGCTCGACCACGGCCGGTAGATACCGACACGCACCGGATGCCGCACCGGGTTTTTGATCGGCGATTCGTCTCCTTTGCGCAGCGTCAAAGCGAGATCGATACGCACCTCGTTTCCGTCTTTTAGCAGCGTGAGCTTTCGCTCAGCGGGCGTCTCCTTGATCACCGTGACAGCAGGCGCATCGACGCCCATTTGCAACGGCAGCGTCCAACCGGCCACGTCATACGGTCGTTCCGCGTCGCCCTGCGCGGTCAGCCGGTTCGGATAGATTTGTGGCGCAAAGAGAGCGAGGATGTTCGTTCGTTGCGGCTGATTCACAAAGACGAGGTAACTGCCGAGCGGCACTTCCATCAGCGTCGTCGCCGACATCGACATCGGGTGAATGATCGCTGTCTTGTAAGCGCCGAGCTTTTCGCCGAGCGCATTTGTTCGCTGCAAGACCTGTGGTCCATACAGCAGGTGCAGCTCCTGGTCCATCCGGTGCACCTCGATGCCCTGGCCAATCAGGGTTTCAATGAACCTGGCGACGTATTCATCACGTCCCTGTCCCGCGGGAATCAAATACGCCAGCGGTTCGTCTGGTCCAACCGGCGTCTCGACATTCTTTCTGCCGAGCTCGTAGAAGTTGCGCAGGTATTCGCCGCGAAACTTCGCCGCCATCGAAAGAATACCGCGCGCGGCGATCATCTCCATGTCCATGATGTCGCGCGGGCGCCATGTGCCGGAGGGCCAGGGATCGGGGAAGTTTGTCGACGTTTCCGTTGCGTTGCGCATGCCGCGCGTCGAGGCGCGCGAGAGTTGATCCCGTGTGACTGTGGTCGGCGTCATCAACCGTGCGCTGGCTGCTTCGGAAAGGATGCCGATCGAGTTGTGAAAATAGGGTGCGGTGCGAAAGCCGCCATGCCACCATGTGTCGTAAAGCGCGTTAGTCAACACGCCGCGAAAACCGGCGGCTTGTAAGTCGGCGGCGACTTTGTGACCAATTAATCCAACCTGGCGGAGCAGCAAGGGCGAGATGTTTGGGTTTGGCGGATCGTAAAACGGCGGAATGAAGAAACGCGATCCGTTCGAGCCTTGCTGGTGTACGTCATAGACGATCTGCGGAAACCACTCGTGCCAGAAGAAGCGGCTGATGATCTGCGTCTCTTTGAGGTTGAGCATGAACCAGTCGCGGTTGTCGTCGTGGCCGGCGTAGTGGTGATAAAGCTCGGGTGGTTCGCGGCCTTCGAACGCTGTTCCGAGCGTTTTGCGATACCAGTTGGCGACGATGTCGATGCCGTCGGGATTGGGTGACGGGATCAGCAGCAGGATCGTGTTCTGGAGGATCTCGCGTGTGGCTGCGTCCTGCGCGGTGGCGAGCTCGTAAGCGAGTTGCATCGACATCTGCGAGGCGACGATCTCCGTCGAGTGAATCGAGCAGGAGATGGCGACGACTGTCTTGCCGTTCTCGAATAGCCGGTCGCGTTGCAGGTTTTGTGTGACTTTACGCGGGTCGGCGAGCTGCTGTTGGATGTCTTTGTATTTTTCGAGTGCCAGTATATTCTCTCGCGCGCTGATAAATGCGACGATCAGCGGCCGTTTCAAGGTCGATTGGCCCAGCGTCTGGACGGCGACGCGGTCGGAGGCGCGATCGAGTCGATTGAAGTAGCCGGTGATCTGCGACCAGTCTGCTATCGTGCGATCGTCACCGGGCGTGAAACCGAGAACTGATTTCGGCGACGGTATCGCGGTCGACGTTGAAACACGCGCCGGTCTTTGCGCAAACGAGGTTGCGGAAAAGACCGCGAGGTGCAGGAACACGACCAGGCCAATCGTTACTGATCGAAGGCTACTCATTGCGAGATTCCTTTGCGAAAACAGATGGAAGAGAGCGCTGCTATCGAGAAAACTACGGCTGACGAGTCTAGCACACCCAGGCCGCGCAGTTTTATTCGCCGCTTGCACTACTGGTGGTCGCTGTTTCTTGCCGGCGCGCTTCTCGGCACGTTGGGTCCGCCGATTCTGATCGTGGCTTGGCTCGTGAACAAGCACGACCTGGTTTATCCGTGGGCGCTGTTTGGCGCGAGCCAGTGGCTGCGGTTCAGCGGCGTGCGCGTGAAAGTATCGGGTCTCGAACATCTCAATCCGAAACAGACCTACGTCTTCGTCTCAAATCACCGCTCCTACCTGGACACTGCGACGATGTTTATTTACACGGGACGCCGGATCGGACTGCTCGCGAAAAAGGAATTGCTGAAGGTTCCTGTATTAGGTGTCGGCATGGGGTTCGTAAACGTGATGGCGATCGATCGCACCAATCGCGAGAGCGCGATTCGCACGACGGAAGCCGCCGCGCAACGTATTGAGTCAGGCGTGTCGTTTGCCGTGTTTGTCGAGGGAACGCGAGCTAAGCCCGGCGAGTTGTTGCCGTTCAAGAAGGGCGCGTTTTACATGGCACGACAAGCCGGCGTGCCGGTTGTTCCGGTTGCGATCAAGAACTCCGATGTGTTGATGGGAAAGGGAACTGGTGAAGCCAGATCGGGAACGCTCGAGATGGTGATAATGCCGCCGGTCGAAACGATCGACCGGACCACGGATGAAGCAATCAACGCGCTTATCTCCGAGGTCCGGCAATCGATCGCGATTGAGCTTTACGGAGCGCCAATGGAAGTCGATCGCGAAGATATCTGAATAGAGCGCCAACGGAAGTCGATTGCGAAGATACCTGAATAGCGCGCCAACGGAAGTCGATTGCGAAGATACTTGAATAGCGCGCCAACGGCGCGCGCAATATGGTAGCCAGGGGCGAGCGCGAAGCGCGTGGCCCTGGATCTGATTGGAAAAGGCGTGTGAGCTCTGCAAGAGCGACAGAAGACGTGGTTCTGTCGCACTTTCAGTGCTCGGTAAATTGGTTGTTGAGGGATCCAGGGGCGGCGTGCTCGCTGCGCTCGCACTTGCCCCTGGCTACCGTTTGTCGCGTCTACGGCGCTTAAGCAGTCGCGCCTGCGGCGCTCAACGACTCTTACCGCGCCTGCGGCGCTCAAGACGAATCTTACGGAGCGAACTCGTAGGTTAACGTCCCCGAAACCTTAACCGTGATTCCATCCTGCGTTGTCGGCGCGAACGTCGCCTGGCGCGCAGCGGCTTCGGCGGCGGCTCTCAACGGCAATGGACCGTCGATCGCTTTCGCAGAAATAACTTTTCCAGTCTCGTCGACAATCACCGCCACCGTCACCTTGCCCGAGGCTCTTATGCGCCGCGCTTCTTCAGGAACCTGCGGTTTCGGTAACGAGACCGCCTTCGAATTCAACAGCCCGCCTTCGATCGGCTTCGCCGCACCTTCGACTGACGGCGTCTCATCGTCGCCGATTTCGGTGACCTTCAACGTCGCGCGTGCCGGCGCGAAGTCTGAGTAACGAACTTTCATCCGCACGTGCAGCGAACCACCATTGTCGAAGATCAGCTCTTCGTCGGCGTATGAATAAGTCGGAAACCAGTAACGCCCGTCGATCTGCTCGCGATACGTTTCGACGATGGGAAACTTGTTGACCTTTGTTTCCGGCACGCCCTTGCCGCGCGTCTTCACGATCAGCAGATCCTGATCGTCAACCCACACACGCCCGACGAACAATCTCTCTTTAGTCTTTTTCGGATCGGGTATCACCTTCGGCGAGATGTCGAAGACATAAAGATTCAACTCGTCGATCTTCTCTTTGCCGACATACTTGATGTTGTACCGCTCGACCTTCGAAGGTTCGAGCGCGAAGGGATTGATGCCGCCAAGGTCGTCGAGGTCTTCGGCCGTAACGACGTCAGACATTGTCGACATAGGGAAGTAACTGATCTTCTCGTAGCGGTTGCCTTGATCGTCGAAGGTGAAGGTAGAGACGCGATGGTATTCGCCAACCACCTGTCCGCCCATGCCGATACTCTGAATCAACGCGTCGCGTTTGAACGAGTATTGATTGAGTGCCTGACGAAACTGTGATTCCTTCGACGTGAAGGCCCGAATAATTTTTTCTGCTTCTATTGAATTGGTCGGTTCGAGGGCTTTGGTCTGGGCTGACGCGGAGAAAACCATGAGTGCGATCAGGACCAGAGCAGCGCTGCTAGACGATAGGATATTCTTCATTTCCAACCTGTTAGTGTGGGTTCCGCGGGCCTGCGCCCTATGCTGAAAGTTAACTGTGCTCAGATGCGAAGACGAAAGACTCCTGTTGCCAGCCCGGTCCTTCCCGGAGGGGGCTGGGACGAGATTGCCATTTTCCTGTTGCAAAATTTCCTGCAACTAGTGTAATGTCCCCAGACTAGAATAAGTTAAGCGTCGGCCAGCGGCAGGTTAAATGGAAACTTCAGCCCGATTGGCCTCGAAAATCTGGGCTCGCTGGTTTGAAAGTTAAATTTCTCAAGGTCCTCATGTCGGCAACAGGCACTCGTCCTAAATCCGTGGAGCTTTACGGCGCGGGAGCGCAGACGTGACGCCGAGCGGCGGCGTTGCTTACACGGCGGGGGCGATAAATCAGGCTTTGGGAGGAGCTTGATTTTACGTGGTCTGATGTCGATGATGTGCGCGGTGATTAGCTGCTCCTTCTGGGCGGGGTGGCTTAAAAAATCACCGCGCACACCCCAGCTTCTGAGATCTCAAATCTAAGATTTCAAATATCAGACAAAATCCACTGGAACCTGATGGGGAATAATCCCCTTTTCGTAACCTTCCTGCAATAACAGCCGCACGGCTTCGCGGCCACGCTCCGTGTAGTCGAGCGTCAGGTCGTTGACCCACATGCCGACAAACCGGTCGGCCAGGGCCGGATCCATGTCCCGGGCAAACTGCAAAGCATACTGGAGCGCGTCCTCGCGGTTGTTCAGCGAATACCTGATGCTCTCGCGCAGGAGGTGCGAAACTTCCTTGATGACTTCGGGGCCGAGGTCACGCCTGATGACGTTTCCGCCCATCGGCAGGGGCAGGCCGTGGCGTCCGTGCCACCACTCGCCGAGGTCCAGGACCTTGTGCAGTCCTTTCTTCTGGTAAAAAAGTTGTCCCTCGTGGATCAGCAGTCCGGCGTCGGCCCGGCCTTCGAGGACGGCGTCGATGATTTTGTCGAAGGGAACGACTTCGTACTGAAAATCGGAATTGAAAAGCCGCAGGGCCAGAAATGCGCTGGTCAGTTTTCCGGGAATCGCGATTTTCAGGTTGGGAATGTCTTCGGGGGTCGACTGTTCGCGCGAGACGACAATCGGACCATAGTTGTCGCCAATCGACGCGCCGTGCGGCAGCAAAGCGTATTTGTCGGCGACGTACGCGTAAGCGTGAAAGCTGATGGCGGTCACGTCGTAAGTACCGTGCGTCGCTTCTTCGTTCAGCGTTTGAATGTCTTTGAGCAGGTGTTTGAAGTGCAACCCGCCGGTGTCTAGTTTGTTGGTGGCGAGCCCGTAGAACATGAAGGCGTCGTCGGAATCGGGGGAATGTGCGAGTGTGATCGTTTTGCGTTCAGTGTCAGTTGGCATTCTTTACCGCCCTATGGTCGTCAGGTTTTTGGTCGCCAGATCTTGGGGTTCGATGCGGTTGTAAACGGTGTCGCGTTCGACGGCTTCGTAGCCGGCGTCTTCGATCAGACCGATTAGTTCGGTCCTGGTCATTCGGACTTCGTTGTTGGCTTCTACGGAATAACTCGTCGTCAATTCGCCGCCTTCGGTGATCGTGCCGTCGATGTCGTTCGCGCCGTAGTGCAATGCGACTTGCGCGAGACGTTTGCCGAGCATCACCCAGTAGGCTTTGATGTGATCGAAGTTGTCGAGCATCAGGCGCGCGACGGCCATCGTTTTGAGCGAGTCGACGCCGGATGGACCAGGCAAGTGGGCCAGTTGCGTGTCGGGTGGATAAAAAGCAAGCGGGATAAAACATTGAAAGCCGCCTGATTTCTCCTGTTGCTCGCGCAGCTTCACAAAGTGATCGACTCGATCCTCGATCGATTCGATGTGGCCGTACAGCATGGTGGCATTCGTCTTCAATCCGGCCGCGTGAATCTTGCCCTGGAGTTCGAGCCAGCGTTCGGCGTTGCACTTGTGCGCGCAGATCATCGAGCGCGTCGGCTCGCGAAAAATCTCAGCGCCGCCGCCGGGGCACGAATCCAAACCCGCTTCGATCAGTTTTCCGATCACTTCTTCGTCCGGCATCTTGTAGAAGTGGGCGAAGTGGTCGAATTCGACCATCGTGAACGCTTTCAAATGCAACTGCGGATATTCGCGTTTGAGCGACGAAAGCAGATCGGTGAAGTAACTGAACGGGAGTTTTGTGTTCAGACCGCCGGTGATGTGCAACTCGGTCGCGCCTTCGGCGACGGCCTGGGCGGCGACTTTCAAACTGTCTTCGATATTGTGCGTGTAGGCGTCCGGCTGTCGCGGCGTGCGAAAGAAACCGCAAAACTTGCAATCCGCGTAACAGATGTTTGTCGGATTGAGATGGCGGTTGACGTTGAAAAAAGTGATGCGGCCGTGACGCCGGCGTCGCACTGTATCGGCGAGTTTGCCGAGCGCGGGCAGATCGTCGGTGGCGTAGAGCGCGAGGCCGTCTGCGAATGAGAGACGTTCGCCAGCGAAGGTGCGTTCGGCGATCTCATTCAATTTGTTGTCGTGTGAAAAGTTCATCGTCGAAAATCTCGTTTCTAGCGATGGAGAAAAACGGCGCTGCCGAACGTCACTAGCAGGATGACGCTGACAAACGCGTTGGTGGTAAAGAACGCTGCATTCAGGCGCTGGAGATCGTCGGCCCGAACCAGTCTATGCTGGTATACGAGCAACGCGCCGGTTGCGATCACTCCCGCGAATGCGACCGGACCGAGGCCGGTGAGCAGATAGAGACAAACCAGCGCGAGAAAAGCTGCCGCGTGCAGTCCACGCGCGATCCAAAGCGCGCGGGCGATGCCGAATCGCGCGGGGATCGATCGGAGTCCTTCGCGGCGATCGAAGTCGTAGTCCTGGCAGGCGTAAAGGATGTCGAAGCCGGCAGTCCAGAGCAGAACGACGAGTGACAAAATCAGCGGCACGGGGCTTCCGAACTCGCCGCGCACGGCGATCCATGCGCCGGTGGGTGCGATTGAGAGACACCAGCCCAGGACGATATGTGAAAACTGTGTCCAGCGTTTGGTAAGCGAGTAGAGCAGCACGCTCGCGAGCGCGATCGGCGCGAGGATCAGCGTCAAGCGGTTCAGCATTGCCGCCGCGACGAGAAACAACGCCGCCGAGATAATGATAAACGCCCAAACAAAACCGACTGAAAGCAGTCCGGCGGGCAGTGCTCGTGAAGCCGTGCGGGGATTGCGGGCGTCGATGTGACGGTCGGCGAGCCGGTTGAACGCCATCGCGGTCGAACGCGCGCCGACCATCGCGACGACGATCCACAGAACCTGCCACACGGTGGGCAGACCACGTGCGGCCAGCAGCGCGCCGAGAAAAGCGAACGGCAACGCAAAAAGAGTGTGCTCGATCTTGATCATCTCGAGCGTCGTTCGGGTGTTTTTGATCAGTGTCGACACGGAAAGGGCAATGATACGGTACTGGCTGCAGACAGTCGAATGTTAGAATCCAACACCGATGGATGTAAACCAGCTTGAACGATTGTTGGCGGCGTATAAGAATGGCGATCTGGAAACGCAGGACGCCGTCGAGCGCATAAAGAACCTGCACTTCGAAGACATCGGCTTCGCGCGCGTCGATCATTCTCGCGCGACGCGCCTGGGATTTCCGGAAGTCGTCTTCGGCGGCGGCAAAACGCGCGCGCAGATCGTCGCCATCGTCGAACGCCTGGCCCAGCGCTCGCCAAACATCATCGTCACGCGCACGGACGAAGGCGCTTTTGGCGAGATTCGCAACGTCGTCGCGGATGCCGAGTGGCACGAATCAGCGCGGCTCGTCAGGATTCGCCGCGATAAGACGGATCTCGGAGTTGGACCAATCGCCGTCGTCACCGCGGGCACGAGCGATATTCCCGTCGCCGAAGAAGCCGCGCTGACTGCCGAGACGATGGGCAATACAGTCACGCGTATTTGGGACGCCGGAGTCGCCGGAATTCATCGCGTGCTGGCCGAGCGAAACATGTTGCAACGTGCGCGCGTGGTGATTGTCGCGGCCGGCATGGAAGGCGCGCTGCCGTCGGTTGTCGGCGGTTTGGTGGGCGTGCCGGTCGTGGCCGTGCCAACCAGCATCGGTTACGGCGCATCCTTTGGTGGAGCCGCCGCACTGCTCGGCATGTTGAATTCGTGCGCTTCAAACGTAACCGTCGTCAACATCGACAATGGTTTCGGCGCCGGTTTTGTGGCGAGCCTGATAAACCGACGCTGGGAGCCGCCTGTTGAATAGATCTGAGAAATCCAGACGCAATCTTATTTTTTGCGTACTGGTTTTGTCCGTTGTGACGAGCGGCTGCATCTCGGCGCGCCGCACGCCAAACCTCGAACAAATCTTCGCCACCGCGCGCACCAGCACCGGCAAGCGTCCCGTCGTCGTCATTCCCGGAATTCTCGGTTCTGAGCTGATCAACCCCAAGACCGGCGAACAAGTCTGGCCTTCCGCGTTCCGCACGTCGCAGGAAGGTTTGCCCATCAGTCCCGATCTCGAAGCGAATCGCGACGATCTCATACCGGGCAAGATCGTCGAGACGGCAAAGCTCGCGAAGTTGCTGCCCGAGGTCTACGTCTATCGCGATCTGCTCGACGCACTGCGACGCTACGCCGGTTATCGTGAAGGCGACTGGAACAATCCCGCAATCGACGGCGACAGAGACACGTTCTACGTCTTTGCATACGACTGGCGACGCGACAACGTAACGAATGCGCGTGAGCTTGTCCGCCGTCTCCAACTGCTCAAAGAAAAACTCAAACGCCCCGATCTCAAGTTCAACGTCGTGGCCCATTCGATGGGTGGTCTGATCGCGCGTTATGCCGCGATGTACGGCGATGCCGATCTGCCCGGCGGCGATGGGCCGATTCAGCCGACCTGGCTCGGCGCGGCGCACATCAGCAAGATCGTGATGATCGGCGTGCCGAACGAAGGCTCCGCCGACGCTTTCGCGACGCTCATCGAAGGTTACTCGGTCACGGAAGGTTTGCGGCGGCGCGTGCCGTTGCTCAACAAGCTGACGGCCGAAGATGCGGCTCGGACGCCGTCTGTATTTCAACTGCTGCCGCATGCGGGCGTGGTGAAGTTTCTCGACGAGAACCTCAAGCCTCTCGACGTCGATCTTTACGACGTTGAAAACTGGAAACGCTACGGCTGGAGTGCGCTTCACACGCCGGACTTTCGCCGCCGTTTCGAGAACACGGATGGAACGAATGGCGAAGCCCTGAACGAACTGGACGCGTATCTCGCGGCCACGCTTCAGCGCGCGGAACGGTTCCACCAGGCGTTGGACGCTGCCGATACGGCAAATCCTCCGGTCGTGTTGCTGGCGATTGGCGGCGACTGTGAAGAGACGTTGAACTCGCCGATCCTGTTGCGTGATGAAAAGCGGAATCGCTGGGTGACGTTGACTCGTCCGCGCGAGTTTCGCACGTCGATTGGTGTGAAGATCTCGAAAAAGACTGTGACCGCCGCGATGTACATTCCGGGCGATGGACGCGTCACACGCTCTTCGTTGCTCGGCGAGAACGTCTTCAACATCCGCAACCCTCAAACCGGCTTCACGTTGTCACGCTATGCAGTGTTCGGCTGCGACCTCCACGGCCAGTTACCGCGGAACAAGACGTTGCAGGATAATGCATTGTCGGCGATTGTCGGGGAAGTGATGAGGTAGTTGGAGCTTTGAGCTTTGAGCTTTGGTCTTAGGTCTTAGGTCTTAGTTTATCGTCTTAAAGACCAAAGGCCCAAGACCAAAGACCAAAGACCAAAGCTCAAAGATCAAATTCACGGATTAATAATCGCATTAAGCTTTTCCGCCCAACTCGGATCGATGTTCGTGAGGATCGTGTACTGCTCCAGCGCCGCGTCGCGATTGCCCATCGCCAGCAGACAGCGCCCGAGGTTGTAGTAAGCTTTGCCAAAATCAGGCTTCAAGCGGATCGACTGGCGAAACGATTCGACCGCCTCGTTGTAACGATTCAGTTCCAGGTACGCTTCGCCCATACTATTCGGCGCGCCCGCATCCCCCGGCTTCAACGCCGCAAGCTGCCGGAAGATCTCGATCGCGTCAGTAAACTTCTTCGACCTCAAATAGCGCGAACCCAACCGTTCGTACGCGACGGTGTAATCCGGCCGCAACCGGATCGCCTGCTTATAAGCCTGGATCTCTTCGTCAGGCTTGTTCCAGTCGCGATAGACCAAGCCCAACGCGTAATAAGCATCGGCGGAGTTGTACGGATCGAGTTTGATCGATTGCCGGTAGGCTTCCTCAGCCCCGCGATACTGTTTGAGATAAAAACTCGCGAGCCCGATGTTGAAATACGACTCGGCGGACGGACGCAGGCTCACGGCTTTCTTCGAAGCTTCCAACGCCTCGGCATGCTTGCCGAGCTTCTCGTTGCAGAAACCACTTTGCGCCCACGCCTCAGCGTACTGGCTATCTGACTCGACCGCCTTGTCGAAATACGGCAGGGCCTTTTCGCAGTCGTCCTTGGAAAGGAAACTCAAACCATCGCGGAAAAACTGCACCGCCTTCGCGCGTTTGTTGCGGCTGGTGTTCACGACCAGTTCCGACAACGTCATCGCCGGGCTCACCTGGAGTTGCGAGATACGCTCGGAAGGAATTGCGAAGTTCACGCTCTGGCCGCCGGTCACCTGCAACGTGGCGATGCCGATCACCTGTCCCTGCATATTCACGACCGGGCTGCCGCTCGATCCGGCGGAGATCGCCGCAGTGATCTGAATGATGCGGCCGAACGTCGGAATGTCGCGCACGGCGGAAACGATTCCGTTTGTCACGCTGCCCTCGAGACCGAGCGGATTGCCGATCACGACGACGCTTTCGCCTTCCTGCGGCGAAGTTTTGTCGAGTGGCAATGGCCGGACTTGAGGCGTCGGCGGATCGATCTTCAAGAGCGCGATGTCGCCCTCGGCGTCGACGGCGAGCACGCCTTTGACGGGGATCACCGTGCCGGTTGACGAATGTATTTCCGCGCGATGAGCGCCTTCGATGACGTGTCGATTGGTGACGATGCGATCGGTGTCGATAAAGAATCCGCTGCCGCGCGTGAGTTTTTCACCGCGCGAATCGAAGGTTTCGATGGCGACGGCTGAAGGCTTGATGCGGCGGACGAGTTCGGGAAGTAGATCCTGCGCCCCCGCAGGCGACGTCGCTACGGGCGCAAACGGAGCAAGCAGAACCAATAAGAGCCAAACAAATCTCATTACTGATGTCGGAGAACTCACAAACCTGCCAGAGCCAGTTCCTGCACGCGGGCGACGATCTCGCTCATTTTAACATCCTCGCTCTGTTTCGCACCGCGATCGTAGAGTTCGACGAGGCCGTCCGCGATTTTTTTCCCGATCGTGATGCGATAAGGGACGCCGATCAGATCCGCGTCTTTGAACTTTACTCCCGCGCGTTCGTCACGATCGTCGAGCAACACGTCGAGTCCGGCGCTTTGCAGTTCCTCGTAAAGCTTCTCGGCCGCCTGGCGCAACTCGTCCTGTTTCATGTTGGTGATGGTCACGATGACGTCAAACGGCGTCAGCGATTTCGGCCAGATGATGCCGTCTGTGTCATGCCGTTGTTCCACCGCGGCAGTCATGATTCGTCCCACGCCGATGCCGTAGCAGCCCATCACCATCGGCACTTGTTTGCCGTCCTGGTTCAAAACCATCGCGCCCATCGACTCGGAATACTTGGTGCCGAGTTTGAAGATGTGACCGATCTCCATTCCCTTGAACACCTCGAGCACTCCGGTTTCACAACGCGGACAACCTTCGCCTGATTCGACGATGCGCAGGTCGAACCACTGGTCGACCGGAATGTCGCGGCCGATATCGACGCCGCGCAGATGGTGATCGTCTTTGTTCGCGCCGGTGGTCATGTTGCGGCGGTTTCGCAACGACGAGTCGGCGACGACGCGCAGATCGATCTTAGCTGCGCGCGCTTTATCTTTCGCGCTCACGCCGCCGAGACTTCCCGCGCTGGCGCCGAGCAACTCGCGGATCTCTTCGGGATGCGCGGGACGCACGGCGATCGCGCCGAGACTGTCTGCCAGCCGGATCTCGTGTAGTTGCTGATCGCCGCGCATCAGCACGAGCACTGGACGAGGCTCGTCACCAATCGTCGCAATGAAGACCAGCGACTTGATCTGCCGCGATGCTTCTGCGCCACCGGGAAACGTGGTCAGATCTTCGATCGTGCGCACGCCGGGTGTGGGGAACTCTTCCGGTCCGGCTGGTCCAACTTCGTCTTCGATATGGGCCAGTCGCGAACTCGCTTTTTCGAGGTTCGCCGCGTAGTCGCAATTCGAGCAACTCGCGATCAGATCCTCGCCCGCTGGCGTTCGCGCCATGAATTCGTTTGACTCCGAACCACCCATCGCGCCTGACGACGCTTCGACCATCAGATACTGCAATCCGCAACGCGTGAAGATCTTCTTGTATGCCTCGCGTTGATCGATGAACGACTTGTCGAGTCCGGCACGATCGACGTCGAACGAATACGCGTCTTTCATGGTGAACTCGCGCACGCGTATCAACCCGGATTTCGGCCGCGCTTCGTCGCGAAACTTGGTCTGGATCTGATACCAGACCTGCGGCAGTTGCTTGTAAGAACGAAGCTCGTTGCGCGCGATCGAGGTGACGACCTCTTCGTGCGTCATGCCCAACAGCATGTCGGCGTGCTTGCGATCCTTGAAACGAAACATTTCGTCGCCGATGGCCTGGTAGCGCCCTGATTCGCGCCACAGCTCGGCTGGATGCAGAGCGGGCAGGTAGAACTCCTGTCCGCCGACGGCGTTCATCTCCTCGCGGATGACCTGCATGATCTTTTGCGAGATGCGTTGGCCCAACGGGAGCAGCGAATAGATTCCGGCTGAAAGTTGCCGGATGATGCCGGCGCGTAAAAGTAGTTTGTGCGAGATGACTTCGGCGTCTGCCGGGTCTTCGCGAAGAGTGGGGATGAAATAGTTTGACCAGCGCATAATCCGAGCATTCTCGCTTAGCCGCCGCGCGTTACGCAAACGTGCCTACGGATGGTTAGTGTCTTAATTTCAACTCGGCGTTCTCTGCGTAGCTCTGAGATCTTTGCGTAAACACTAACTTCCAAATATTTAACGCAGAGTTCACCGAGGATCGCTGAGAAACGCAGAGCCAGAATAAGACACTACTCACGGATGACAGGATGAAGGCCGTGATGTACGATCACGTTCTTCTAATATTCATTACAGAAGGGTGCACTATCATGAGGATTGCTCTCGCAAGTGATCATGCCGGTTATGCTGAGAAGGAACAGTTGAAACCGCTGCTCAAGGAGCTCGGGGTCGAGTTTGAAGACCTGGGCACGGCGTCGGACGCGTCTGTTGACTATCCTTTGTTCGCGCGCAAGGTGGCGGAGAAGGTTTCGCATGGCGAGGCTGAGCAGGGATTGTTGGTGTGTGGATCGGGGACGGGCATGGCGATAGCCGCCAACAAAGTTCCGGGTGTGCGAGCGGCGGTTGCGTGGTCGGAAGAGACTGCGCGATTGGCCCGCGAACACAACGACGCGAATGTGCTCTCGATCGGCGCTCGCGTGACACCCGCGGAGGAGATCCCGAAGATCGTGCGCGCCTGGTTCGACGCTAAGTTTGCAGGCGGCCGCCACGAGCGACGGGTGGAAGAGATCACGAAGATTGAACAAGAGTGCAAGTAGGTCTTGGGTCTTAGGCCTTTGGTCTTGGGTCTTTGGCCTTAGGCCATAATCAGGACCTGATACTGATCCCAAGACCAAAGACCAAAGACCAAAGACCAAAAAACTATGACCGATTCTCGAAACGCATCATTAGCCGAAGTCGATCCCGTGATCGCTGGCGCTATCGATAAGGAAGTGGCGCGCCAGGCTAACGGGCTCGAGTTGATCGCTTCCGAAAACTTCGTCAGCGAGGCTGTTTTGGAAGCTGCCGGATCAGTTTTCACAAACAAGTACGCCGAAGGTTACCCGGGGAAGCGGTATTACGGCGGTTGTGAATGGACTGACGTCGTCGAGCAGACGGCGATCGATCGCGCGAAGGAGTTGTTTGGCGCGGACCATGCCAACGTGCAACCGCACAGCGGTGCGCAGGCGAATATGTCCGTGTATCTGGCGGCGATTCAGTATGGCGATCAGATTCTTGGTATGAATCTCTCGCACGGCGGGCATTTGACGCACGGCCATCCGATGAACTTTTCGGGTATCAGTTATAAAGTCGCCGACTATGGCGTTTCGCAAGAGACTGAGCAGATCGATTACGACGAATTACAACGTCTCGCCGAGGAGCACCGGCCCAAGCTGCTTGTGTGCGGCGCTTCTGCTTATCCGCGCACGATCGATTTCGAGCGTATCGGCGAGATCGCGCGCAGCATCGGGGCGCGGATGTTTGCCGACATCGCGCATATCGCCGGACCGGTTGCCGCCGGGCTGCATCCTTCGCCGGTGCCGCATGCCGATTACGTCACGACCACCACGCACAAAACACTGCGTGGACCACGCGGTGGGTTGATCCTCTGCAAAGAGGAACACGCCAAAGAGATCGATCGGAAATTGTTTCCCGGCGTGCAGGGTGGTCCACTGGTCCACATCATCGCCGCGAAGGCCGTCGCGCTGGGTGAAGCGTTGCGTGACGATTTCAAGGAATACCAGCGGCAGGTGTTGAAGAACGCGAAGGCGTTGGCGAATGAATTACAGGAGCAGGGCTTGCGGCTCGTCTCCGGCGGCACTGACAATCACCTGATGCTGGTCGACGTCTGGATGGGCGGCAAAGGCATCACCGGCAAAGACGCCGAGAAGGCTTTGGAAGCGGCCACGATCACGGTCAACAAAAACACCATCCCGTTCGATCAAAACAAACCCTTCGTCGCCTCGGGCCTGCGCATCGGCACCCCCGCCGTCACCACCCGCGGCATGAAAGAAGACGAGATGCGCACCATCGGCCAACTGATCGCGGAAGTAATCCACGCGCCGGAATCAGAAGAGGTGCGAAACAAAGTCAGGCGTGACGTTCTCGATCTGACTGAGCGATTTCCGTTGTATCCGAAGCGATTGAA
>DATELZ010000250.1:0-44289 GCA_035276045.1 Pyrinomonadaceae bacterium
TGCAGCGTTGAACTACAAAGCAACGCCGTTGCGGGCCTCGCAGATCTCGCAATATGAGAATTCGCAACGTGAGCCGACCATGATGTTAGTTTTAGCCTATGCGCGGTTGGCTGGCATTTCGACTGATGTTCTCATCGACGACAAGCAGAATCTCTTCTGAGCAGTAGTTTCCATCTTAATTAATCCCACATAATTCTCTCTGCATTCAACTTCGGGGCTGGCTTAATTCCCAGTTTGTTCGTCAGATAGACCTAGAGAACGAGTTGTGACTGGCAACCGCCCGATCACTCAGTTGAGGATTCATAGCTAACGGAAAGGCATGCCTCAGCCTTAGCCTTTTTGCGGAGGTCCACTCCAAGGTCGTGGCGGCTGTTGTGCTTGTGCATCTCTTGAACCTTGAAAAGCGGATTTCTCGCACTCCACAGAGCCGCACGAACCCTGACCTAATAGGGTCCGGTGGTTCGCATACGAGCCAGGGTGGTTCACATACGAGCCACGTGGTTCACATACGAGCCACCCTGGCTCACATACGAGCCACCCTAATCACGCAGTTCAATACGAACACGGTGGATCGCATCCGATCCCCACGAGCAGCAATCGCACCCGTAACATTCACGGAAATTTGTATTGTCCAACGTTGACTGATAAGACCCTCACTTAATTTCAGTAACAGCAAGCGAGAGAACAATAAAGCAAGGTGCTGCGCACCTGAGTAAGAGAGACACGACACCCCCGCTGGCGGGGCGGTGGCGTATGCGTGGCGCGTATACATCCGCTTGGTCCAACTATTGCAATGCCTTACGCGTATACGGGGCCCGTTGCCGCATGCTGGAGCATGCGCAAGATGTAAACGAAAGGGAAGGGAAATGAACGAGGCAAAGCGGATCAGATCAGTGAGTTTCAGGCTTACAGATGAGGAGTATGGCGAGATTGAAAAAGCAGCCGCCGCCGCTGGAGATGAACCGAACAACTGGTGTCGGCAGCTTGCCGTTACGGCTGCTCGCGAAGGCCCGCTCTTTGGCAAGACCGGCCGCTTAATCCACACGGAACTCGCAGTGTTGCGGTTTTTGATTGGCAACGGACTGAGGATCTTGTTTAGCCGCAACGAAGGCGAGGCAGCAGCGTGGACGAGGTACACAGCGCAAGCTGATCAAAAAGCGGATGAGATCGCCGCCGAGTTGCTGTCACGCCGAAGGTAAGGACAATCACTACGTTGGAAAACACAACTCTGTGTGCAAAACACAACAGGAACGGCTTGCTCAGAAAATCGGAGCCCCTGCTTGGTAGCAAAAATCTGTCTGCAACCGGGGGGAAAGAAACCGCAAATTGTCGGCAAACGCGAACGGTATCCGCTCTCGTGATCCACGTTTCGCATGCTCCAAAAGTAGTAAGAGATGGATAGTCATGTTGTGGCATGCCGTGTGCACTACCACAGCGCAGTTAAATGCTAAGGCTCGCATCCGAGCCAACCGTGACGTTGTTTGAAGCGGCCAGGAAATACAGCAGAGTCATACAAGACTATCCCGCACGATTGAAACGCATCTGTTAGCCCAAGTGAGGCTGACGAATCGCGAGCTTTCGACCAATCACTGACCGCGTCTGTTGATTGACGAAATCGGAGTTTGCTTTTCAACAAGCCCATTCGGGAGTTTCCGTCTCCCCTCGTTCTACCGTCACGTCAACAAAGCTGAACCGACAACAACCCTCTTTCGGGAGGAAGGGAGAACTACGCCTTGAGGAAGAACAACATCTTTACCGAAGAAGGCCAGACTCGATTCAGAAATACTCTGCGCCAGGTCAGATTCTTTTTGTTAATCATGGTCTTCGTGGCAGTCGGTTGCGGCTTTGCCATCCACTACTTTTACGTGTGGCCAAGTCTCACACCGTTGCAGCGGATCTACCTGCGCCAGTACCTACGAAGCACGGTCAAGAGTTATCTACCGCGTTCGCAATCTCGTTACACCTACTTAGTGATTACGGTCAGCGATCCGAAGACAAAGCGCGATCTTGAAATCGGCGCCAGAGACGAGCAAGTCACTCCTGCTCTCGATGCGGAAGGGCGCACTAAGATCAAAAACAAGCTGCCCGTATTTCGACTCACGGCAGACATTAAGGCGAAAGCTTTCTTTTGGAAACGACAAGTTACTCCTGATGCGAACGCCTACGAGTGGTTTCGCAAAGCCATCTATGACGACCAAAGCATCATCGATCTGTGGCGTCCGGCATGGCTTGGCGCAAGCGTCATTTTCGTCGTTGGCATAGTCGTCCTGACTACTCTTTATCAAGTCTTTCAGCACCGTTACGTCAAGGGAGAACAGGTCAGGGGAACCCGCAAACTCACGCCGCGAGCGTACCGAAAAGAGCACCGCAAACACACCGGCTTTGCCGTCACTGTTTACCCGCAAGTGATGAATCTACTCGCCCGCCTGCAAGACTATTTCGGATTCAATCTGCGCTCGTACAAGCTGACCGTTCCTCGCGAGGAGGAGAATGAAGGTCTGCTCCTACTCGGCGATCCGGGCACCGGCAAGAGCCAGATCATGCACCAGCTTTTAGACGTGATCGCCAACCGCGATCGGTTCGAGGCTGTGGTCTGTTACGACCCCGCAGGAGAGTTTGTCGAACAGCACCTCAATCCCCAAACCGACATCATTTTGAACCCGCTTGACGCTCGCTCCTGTTACTGGAGTCCAGTACAGGAAATCGAAAATGCGGGAGATGAAATCAGTGCCCCGGAGCGCCATTTCGTCGCCGAAAGTTTCTTCCCCGATTATCCTCACACCAACCCAACGGCGCAGTTTTTCGTTAAGGCGGCACGAAGTATTTTTGCCCGCATGCTGGCCTTTAGTCCGTCACCGGATCGGCTCGTGGAAATGCTCACGGACGAATCGCTGATCGACTTCTGCGTTGTCGGAACAGAGCACGCGCACTTGATTGATAAAGCCGCCAAAGCACAACGCGCTGGTGTACTCGCCACGCTCTCAGAAGTAGGCGCGGCACTAAAACTCTTACCCACCATCGACGAGTGTCAAGGTGGCGTCTTCACCTTTCGTGAATGGGCGCAACATCGTCATCGCCGGATCTTTATTACCTCCACGCAGAGCACCAGAGAAGCCATGCGACGATTACATGCCGCCTGGTTCAACCTCATGTTAGGCCAACTTCTCGGTGCGGGTGCGAAACGATCGTGTTGGGTGATCATCGACGAAGTTCATGCCCTCAAGCGGCTGTCAGCACTGGAAACCGCCCTCGTTCAAGCTCGCAAGTACAAGGTCAAGATCGTGCTCGGAACCCAGAACAAGGCGCAGTTCGAAGAACACTACGATCGTGCCGCAGCCACGATGCTGTCGTCCTCACATACGAAGATTCTGCTGCGCTGCAATGAGCCCACCTCCGCCCGTTGGGTGTCGGAAATGATCGGTGAGCAGGAGTTAGAACGACCGCGGGTTTCGACCACTGCCTCAGTGCAATCTTATGGCCGAGACTCGCTCAACTACGCACCCGATCTCGACCGCAGTCTGGTGGTCAGCAAAGAGCAGATCATGGCCCTACCAAATCTGCATGGCTACTGGAAATATGGCGACGCCATCGTGCCCTTTCGGATCGAACCGCAAGATCGACCACAGCGAGCACACGCGTTTATTCGGCGGCAGTCACGGCCAGTGAATCAACCCGAACTGCCGAAAGAACTACCAGCGTCGCCCACTGGCAACGGTCACGACCAGGAGCGCAATACCGAGATCGAAGTTCTGATCGATGACACCTGCGAAATCGATAGGAGGTTCTGAGTAGCCATGATGACCATGAGCAGGGCGATGTCGGCAGGGCAGGCGCGGGACTATTACCAGCAGGAATTCACCAACTCCAAAGACAACTATTACAGCGAGGCCGGAGAAGTTAAGGGCCGCTGGAGTGGCCGTCTTGCCGACGAGTGGGAGCTTAAAGGTGAAGTGACTAGCGAGCAGTACGAGCGATTAGTGTCCGGTCAAGACCCGCATACAGGCAAGCAACTTGTTCGTTCGGTGAAGGCGCGAGAAACCGTTAACGAATTCGGCGAGAAGCTCGTCACGAGCGAGCATCGCGCCGGTTGGGACGCAACCATCAGCGCCCCCAAAAGTGTTTCGTTAGCCGCCCTCGTCGGAGACGACGAGCGCGTTAGAGAAGCCCATCGCGAAAGTGTCAATGAAGCGCTCAAAGGATTTGAAGAATATCTGCAAGCGCGTGGTGGCGGCGACAAGCCCGCGATCACTACCGGAAAGATGGTAGCCGCTCAGTTTGAGCACACATCCTCACGACCTGATCGGCTCAACGGCTACGTCGCGCCGCAGCTTCACACTCACGTTGTCGTCTTCAACATGACTCAAACCGAGGACGGTAAGGTGCGCTCGGTGCAACCGCTTGAGTTGTATCGCAGCCAGCGGTACGCGACGGCGATCTACCGCGCCCACTTAGCGGAGAAGCTACAGGGACTCGGTTACGCGATCGAAGTCGATCCACGCACCGGCGCACCGGAGATCAAAGGCTTCACTCAGGAATATCTACAGGAGAGTAGCCCACGCCGTGAAGAAGTGGTTAAGGAAGCAGAGCAGATCAAGGAGAGGCTTGAACGTGAGGGAAACACGGTTTCAGATAACGCACGCTTGAAGCAGGCCGCCGCCCACAATGACCGCAAAAGCAAACGCTATGACCGCGCCGAAATGAGAGAACGTGCCTTAGCAATGGACGCCCGGCACAACGACCAAGCGCGACGTTTATCTACCGAGGCGCAACGAAGTATGCCTCTCCGTTTGGCCCAGGATGAGATCGCCACACGCGCTCAGGAAGCAGTGACCTTTGCGCGTGACAATGCGGTTGAGCGCGAAGCCGTGGCCGACATGCGGCAAATAATTACCGATGCCCTGCGACGGAATCTAGGAAGAACGACCCATGACGCTGTTATTACCGAACTGCGACTAAGACAAGAGCGCGCCGAGTTCATCGACATCATACGCGAGCAACGGCCAGCAGAAGCGACTACCGAACGCATGGTGAGGATGGAAAAGGAAAATATTCAAACCGTGATCGACGGGAAGGGAACTTGCCCTGCGATTGTACCTGCTTCGCGTGTCGAGCATGTTGTTGCTAATGCCGTGGAAAGTAAGCAACTAAGATTGAATGCAAATCAGCAGTCAGCCGTTGCAGCGATCCTATCGAGTGAGGATCGGATCGTCGGACTGCAAGGTGGCGCAGGCACTGGCAAGACAACGACCCTTTCCGTGCTGCGAGAAGCAGCCGAAATGGAAGGCTATCAGGTGCGTGGCTTCGCACCAACCACACGTGCAGCACAACAGCTTGCCGAGAGTGGCATCGAGACAGAAACCCTCCAGAAGTTTTTGCGCCGGCGGCAACAGCCCGCAACCAACAAACGTCTTTTCGTAGTCGATGAAAGTTCCTTAGCCAGCACCAAACAGCTAAACAAGTTCTTTGCCCGCCTCGAACCTGAAGACAAGGTGCTGTTGGTCGGCGACGTGCGCCAGCATCAGGCTGTCGAAGCTGGCAGTCCGTTTGAGCAACTGCAAGAGCACGGCATGACTACGCCGAAACTGAATGAGATTGTCAGACAGCGCGATACCAACCTGAAACAGACGGTCGAGAAACTATCAACTCGCCAAATACGAGAAGCTGTTGCTGAACTTGATAGCCGAGGCAAGGTGATCGAGATCGCGGTCGAAGACGAACGCCTCGAAGCGATGGCCCAGGACTATTGCAAGAGTCCTACTAATACACTCGTCATTTCACCAGCCAATCGCGAACGCGTCGGCCTCAACTCGCTTATACACCGCCAGCTACAGCGCGAGGGAAAAGTTAGTCGTGCCGAGCAGCAGCTCAACGTCTATGTCAATCGGCAGGATATGACCGGCCCTGAGCGCACCTTTGCCAACTCCTACAGGCCCGGCGAGGACATTATCCGTTACAACCACGCCAGCAAGGTCTACAAAGTGGACGCAGGCGACTACGCTTCTGTCACAGCCACCAATCACGAGACGAACGAGATCACCGTTCGCTTTGAGAATGGCCGCACTCTCACTTACGACCCGACGCGGCTTTCTGGCGTGAGCGTCTATAAGGAAGCCGGGCGAGCTTTTGCCGAAGGTGATCGCATCCAGTTTCGAGCTCCGTTCACAGACAAACGAATCGTCAATGGCGAACTAGGTTCGATCACGAAGATTGAACCGGAACAAATGCGTGTAGCACTCGACACTGGCCGCGAGGTTTCCTTTGACCCGCAGCAATTTCGCCATCTCGATTACGGCTATGCCGTCACCAGCCATTCATCTCAGGGGCTAACAGTCGACCGCGTGTTGGTCAATGCCGATACGCGGGAATCGCTGCAACTACTCAACGACAGAATGGCCTACGTCGCCGTTTCGAGAGCAAGGGAAGAAGCTCTGATCTATACCGACTCCGCTGCGAGTCTCCGTGAAACTCTCAATCGCGGCACCAATAAAGCAATGGCGCTTACAGCCATGAAAGGCGTGTCGCGAGACGTGCAGCAGGATCGTGATACTGCGACTCACGATCCCCTCGCACCACAGAGCCAGACAAACACAGAGCACGGCATGGACCACAACACGACACAGATTGATCCGACACAGGCAAAGGCCGCAGAGCTTGCGGTTGAGAGTGAGGGCGAAGAACTCGCACTAATGATTTAGGTAAGGGAATTCTTAAAGCAATTGAGGTTTTAGCAATGAGTGCACAGTTAAATTCAACCGCAGCAGCCAGGCGGTCACAGCTTCTTAAAGTAGCTGACGTAGCTCAGTTATTGAACGTCAAACCACGAACGATCTACGAGATGGTTGCACAGGATCGCATCCCGTATCGCAAGCCGCCCGGCTCAAACATTCTTCGCTTTGATCTCGATGAAATCTTGGAGTGGACGCGGCGAAAATAATTAATGACTTGAAAGATCGATGCTGCTACCATCCGGCGCGTTCTCTTGGTGGCTGCAACCCTATAGGAGAACAGAATGTCTGTTTACAAACGTGGAAAAGGCACGCACTGGCATTATTACTTCCGAGTGCGTGGCGTCCGTTACCGAGGCTCAATTCCCGAGGCAACGACGAAACAAAAAGCAGAACAAGCGGAGAGTAAGATCAAGCAAGAGATCTTCGAGGGAAGGTTTGGCAAGGTAGAGGCCGGAACAATGAAGTTGACAGACTTTATTGACGACATTTACATGCCGTGGGCTAAGTCGAATAAACGGTCTTGGCGCAATGACCACTACAACTCGATCATCTTGAAAGAGTTTTTTGGTAACAAAGAACTACGAGCAATCCAGCCTCTTGAGATTGAGAGGTTCAAGACCAAGCGACTCGCGACCAAAACGAAGCATGACACAGAGCGCGCGCCAGCGTCGGTTAATCGAGAGTTCGAGCTTCTGTCACGTATCTTCACCTTAGCGATTGATGTAGGGAAGGCCGACTCTAATCCATGTTCACGAGTGCAAAAATTCGAACTGGACAATGAGCGGTATCGCTATCTCGATGCTTCTGAGGAAACGGCTTTGATGGCGGCGTTAGTCAGTAGGCGAGCGCATCTTCACCCAATGGTAATCATTGCTTTAGGACTTGGTCTAAGGAAGCGCGAGCAGTTGAATTTGAGGCGCGACCAGATCGACTTTTTCCGCAATGTCGTGATTGCCAGCAAGACGAAGGGAAAGCGGAATCGCGAGATCCCAATGGACGTATTGGACGAACGGGTAAAACCGATTCTAATGTCACTCTGTGGCACGAAGAAGGCTGATGAGTTTGTATTCGTCAACTCAAAAACTAAGAAGCCTTATACCGACGTTAAGAAGGCGTTTGCCAGCGCGTGCCAGAAAGCGGGCGTTCACGATCTCGAATGGCACGACTTACGAGCCACGTTTTGCACTCGCCTGGCATTGGCTGGTTACGATGCCTTTACGATCAAGGCGATCATGGGACACAGAGATATGAAAACAACCGAGCGATATATTCGCGCAAATCGGTTGACCCAAGAAGTGGTTTTTCAACGTGTCCACAAATTGGCCACAAATCAAGAACGGCCACCTTTGCAGGTAGCCGTAAGTAGTTGATTCTAATGGTCGGGGCGAGAGGATTCGAACCTCCGACCTCACGGTCCCGAACCGTGCGCTCTACCAGGCTGAGCCACGCCCCGACGTTGCTGGATAATAGGGAAGCGTGACGAGCCTGTCAAACTCCCGACTTTAGACTACATCGTTCAAGCCTAATCCACCGCGTTCAGCACCGCCTCAATGTGCTTTCGCTTGATGTTCGACTCATTTAACCGCGCCGTCACAGAATCCGCCGAACCGGGCGGCAGGGAATCGCGGTATTTCGTGAGCAGCGTCGAGTAGTCTGCCAGCACCGACTCGTCAATCACTTCATTCACCCGCAAGTCACCGTCGAGCAGGGAAGTGAAGGCGGACTGTGCATTAACTAAATCGCCAGCCGCACGGTAGTCGTCAGACAATTCACGAATACTCTGAATGTACAGCTTAAACGCGTTCGTATATTCCTCGCCGTTCCACTGGTCCACGCCGGTTGACACCAGCGACGTCCGCTTCAACAACGTCTGCGCCACCGTCAGCTTGCGTTTGCTCACATCCAGCGCCTCCGGAAACTTCGACTGCCGCAGGTACATCGCTTCCAACGCCGACAACGTCCGCCACGTAGCCTTCTCAGATCCCGGCGACTTCGAAAGCACATCCAAAGCCTCACGAAGCACTCGCTCGCCCTCGGCGGCTTGATTCATCTCATACGCGTACAGGCTGCCCAGTTGCGTATACGCTTCACCATACAAACCCCTGCTGGTATCACTCCCAGACGTCTTCGCCAACGTCTCCGCAGCCGCGCGGTAACGCTTCACCGCTTCCTCATGCTTATTCAAATGCAGCCGATACAGATCGCCAAGCTTCAGAAAAACCATCGCGAGCTTCTCATGAGCTTCGGAAGTCTGATCGTTTGTAATCATCCGCCCACCAACAGCCAGCAGATAAAGATGTTCCGCAACCGAATATCTTTCGAGCTTCACCAGCAAGTCAGCGCTCTTTTCGAGGTGAGCGGCATTCTCTTTGGTCTGGCGCGTAAGCTCCGGACGATTCGCGGCCGCCAACGCCGGCGATCGTTCTATGGCAAGCACGTACCGCCGCGAAAGCTCCGCATTCTGTAACTCCTGCGCAAGCTGGAAGGCGTGTTTCGCTTTTTGATCGCGTTCAGTGTTCGAATAGATCTCTCCGAGATTGCTGTACGTCTCGGCAAGTTCACTCAGGCCCAGTTGTCTTTCTTCGTTGATGCGGAACAGACCTTTTTCCTGAATGCCCAGCGCCCGAGTCAGGTACGACTCAGCCTGCTGAAAATTGTTCTGCATTGCGTAGAACTGAGCGAACTCCTTCAACGTTTCAAACTCGTTGCCCTGCGCTTCGCGATTCGCAAGCACACGCTTGAAATAAGGTTCGGCTTCGGAGTACCTGCCGATGTCGCGATACAACCGCGCGATCATCTCGAGGTTCGCCGTCTCGTAGATCTGATCGATCAAATCAGGATTGGCGACCAGGTAATTCACTGCGCGGGTGTAATACTCCTCGGCCTTCGTCGGATTGCCTGCTTCCAGGTACGTGTGGCCCAGACCATGCAGCGCGTCGAACATCTCCGCACTCCTCGCGCCCGAAACTTTCTCGTGAATGGCGATCGACTGGTTATACGCATCGACAGCTTCATTCAACTTTCCAAGCCTGCGCTTTGAAGCGCCAACATTCGCCAGCACCCACGCCTGCAACTTCGCGAGACCAGGATCTTCCTGGAGCTTGTCCGAGGAGATCATCTGGTTCGTCATCTCAAACTCGTAAAGCGCGCCGCTGTAGTTGCCGCGCTGAAACGAGTCGAGACCGTTGCGGCTCAACGAATCCAACTGCAATCGCGCCGCACTTCGTTGCGCTTCGTCGCGGGCCTTTTCTGCCGCGTCTGCCGCTTTGCGCTCGCGTTCGGCCGCAGCTTTTTGTTCGGTGGTAGCTCGTATCGCTTCAGCTTCGCGCACCGCGGCAAGTTCCGCGGCTTCCTCCGCGCGTTGACTCTCCAACTCGGCTTTCTTCTGCTCTTGCTGTGCGTGCTCGCGTTCGGTCTCAGCTACGGCCTGGGCCGCTTCGGCCGCTTTTTGATGAGCCTCCGAATCCCGCCGCGCTTTTTGTTCGGCAACGTAACTTGCCTTGGCTTCTTCGGCGAGATTTTGCGCCAGCCTCGCATTCCGTTTCGCATTGTAAAAGGCGATCACAGAAACGCCTGCCGCCACGAGAGCAAACAACGAGATCAAAACAAGCGCGAACGTAAACCGGCGCAGTCGTTGAGCGGCCTGGCTCTGTTGTTCAGCAAAACGCTCAGCCTGCTCGCGTTCGTGTCGTTCACGTTCCAACTCCGCCGTTCGCTGTCGTTCGCGTTCCGCAACCGCAGCATCGCGCGCGCGCGTACTCTGGTCCAGGTACGTTACCGCCTCGTCAAACTCAGGATGATAACGTTCGGCCCACGCCGCATTCGGGTTCGATTGTTGATACCAGTCAAAGATGATCTGTAACGCCGGATCCTGCATCAACCCTTCGCTGCCTTCGCGATGCAGCACCGCTGTTTCCGCGAGGCGACGATAGTACCGGGCGGACTGCGCTTCTTCGTTCACCCACTCTTTGAGCCGTTGCCAATTGCGGATCAAACTCTCATGCGAGATATCGACCACGGTATCCGGACGTAAAGGAACGCTCGCAGGCGGCATCAGAAACGAACGTCCGCCGCCACGGAAGATGTCGATAATGACGGTCATCTCCTGCAGCGACGCTCCGGTGATAGTGCAAAGCGCATCCATGCGAGTGGGACGGCGAATCTCGCGATTGTCCGATCCGCGTTCGGTGAGCGCTTTGAAAAGTTTCTGCGCGATCGTGCGGCTGCGTTCGTCCGGCAATTCGTTGAACGCCTCGTCGGCATGACGCGAAAGCGCGTCAGACATCGTGCCGATCGCTTCGTAATGTTCCATGCCGATCGGCTCGCCGTTGCGTCGATGTTGCTGCCAGTGGTCCCACGTGCGCATCAACGCGTGCTGGAGGATCGGCAGTTGATCGGGATTGTCGCCGACGTCGTTCAAAAGACGATTCACCAGCGGTTCACTGATCTTTCCGCGCGTTACGCCGACTGGTCCAGTAACTGCGAAGCGTCGCTCGTCGCGCGTCATGCGCGGGATCAAATACTGTCCGTCGTTGATTGCTTCGGGCAGTCCCTGGAACTGGGCGCAGTCGCCGAGAAAGTCCGAACGCATCGTGAGCACGATGTAGATCGACAACTCGCGCTGCTGTGCTGCTTCCAGCAAGAGTTTGACGAAGGCAGCAGCTTCGTCGGCGTTTGTGTTTTCCTGCGCGGCGCGAAAACGAAACAACTCTTCAAACTGGTCCACGACGATGAGCAGCTTTTCATGCTCGCCGAGATGTCCCTGACGAGCGACGTCGACGATGCCGAGCGAACCGCCTCTTAACGTGGCATCGATCACAGCCTCGGCTTCGGACTCAGGCAGACCGGCGCCTGCTTCTGAGAGGACGTCTTTCTTCACGAGTTCGGCGGCGAGATTGCCAACCGGATCGCCGCCCGGTCTCATCACCGCGATGCGCCAACCTGATCCCGCGCCAGACATCATGCCGCCGCGCAGCGCGGGCATCAGGCCGGCGCGAATGAGTGACGACTTGCCACTGCCTGACGTTCCGACCACCGCCAAAAACCTTGTTCGTTGCAGCCGTGCGAGCACCGCGTCCGACTGACCTTCGCGGCCGAAGAACAACCGATACTCGTCTGTTTCAAAAGGACGCAGACCGGGGAACGGATTCTTGATAACTTTGGCTGAGATCATTGCTGCTCTCCTTCCGACGCATTTACGGCCGTCACAAAGTCGCGCAGGTCGTTGGGATCGAATGAGTCGTAATTACGAATGACGTAGGGAACGAGATGAGTAAGAAAGTCTTCCTTTTGATCGCTGAGAGGCGCGCCAACGTAAACAGCGCTTGCGGTCCAATCATCTTCGCGGCCGTAGCCGAAAGCCTTTTCGAGGTCTTCGAGGTTTTTGCGCACCCACGGTTCGTCGCCGTTGCCGAAGTAGACCAGCGCCGCGTCACACTCGCGCAGGTTCTTGTGATGGTAGTCCATCAACGTGCGGCCGGCTTCGTCGTCGAGCCAGGTGATGACTTCGATGTTTTGTTTGAAGAGATACTCTTTGATGGGCCGCACGAAGGCGCGATCGCGATTCTCGCAAATCAGGTAAACCTGTTTCAGTTTTGAGCGACCTGGTCTCGACATCGCAGCCGCAGCCGCGGGCTTGGCCGGCGGATTGAGTTTTTCGACGATGCGTGTTTTCAGATCTTCGATACTCGTCTGCAAGAGTTCCGCGCCAGCGCCAATGCGATTTTGCAACGCAGTGACAAACTCCTTCTGACGTTCGTCGGTGATCTCGAGTGGAGGCGTCATGAGTCCCTGGGGCATCCAGAGAAGACGCGCGAAGTTCGTATCGTTCGCGTTGCGTTGCGCGGCGAGATCTTCCTGAATACAAACGAGCGATCGTGGATTGTCTTCCGGCGTCGACCCGTAACGTTTCCCGATCAAGTGAACAGAAAGGACGCAACGCGCGAGTGTGTCGCGCACTGACGTTTCGATCTGCTGGAGTTCGTCAGCAGGGAGTTTCTCTTCGGGCAGGACGCCGTAGCCGCGTTGACGCAACTCGTCGCGCACGAGTTCGCGTTCGCTGGCGAGATCGGAAGTAGTCTCCGCGAGATAGACAAATTTTTGCGCACCGTTGGTGGGTGTCGGAACGGACGGCGCGACAGTAACCGGTGACGCAGTCTTCGGAGCGGTGGCAACAACCGGCGCGCTGGCTTCAGCGGCAGCATGCTTCAACGTCGCCAGCATGTTGGAAACGTCCCACGCCAATCGACGCAGCGACGTCCAGTATCTCGGATCTTTGTTCGGCACAACTTCCGCCGCGAACTCGACCGGCATGTCGCCTTCCATCTCGTAAAACGAGTAGCCGATCAATTCGCGCAACTGTTCCGGCTCCTGTTTCGCGAGATGAAAAAGCAACGGCGTTTTGATCACTTTGAAGATGCGCGAACGATGCGCAGGCATGCCTTGCGGCGCCGGAGTGTTGCAGAAGGTCTCCAACTCTCGACGGCACCAATCAGATTGGACGTAACGCGGAGAAAGAATCGGGATAAACAACAAGGTGTTCGTCACACCTTCGCCGATCGACGCAGTCAACAGATCGTTTCCATGAAGACTCCGTTCGTCGCGCCAAATCACGGGCATGTAGCCGAGGTTATTGCTGACGAGACGCGGCAGGCGTTCGACGAGCAGGTCGACCCAGCCTTTTACATCGCCGGCCGGATCTTCGTCGTCCAGGTGTCCATAACTTATGAAAATGTCGTACGTAGGGGGCATCAGCTTTCTCTGGGAAAGAAGAGGACGGAACTCAATTACGGCCTTATTATTTAGGCAAGATAAAACTAAGTTGCTGTATACATTGCAGCCCGCGATTCTGTCAACGAATAGCGTAAGATCCGTTACCGAAAACGATTACTCCGGCCATTCGTGGACCTCGCGCGTCTAAAAACCTTGATCGGTTCGTTGGCGAACGGGTATAGTGACACTCAACCCGGGTTGACAAACCTAGGTGGCCCCTCCACCGACGATCTCACCTGAAATCGGCAGTTGTACTCGAAATATGTGACGGAGCCATACCCCTATGAATCGCAATCTCCCGTGCGCGTCGCGACTTCTCGGCTATCCCTTTCTCGTCTTGCTGGTCCTGGTCTGTGGGGATGTCAGAACGACCTCCGCGGCGACCACTAAGAAGCCTATTCTGATTAGCCAGGCCGCTTCGACGCGGGCTGTCGCTTTCGAGACGGCCACGATGAAAGCCGAGCCGTTTGGACTGACGTCGTCAGTCAACTACGGTCCGGACACCCGAACGCGAATCAGCATTTTCGCGCTGGACATCGAACTCCTGTTTAATGAAGGCGCGAATGCCTTTTCGGCAGACGTGCAGGACAGCAGCGGCAAGATCTATCCGTTGCGGGTTGAGTTCGTGGGCCAGGTGCCGAACTTTCCGGGTATCACGATGATCGTGGTGAGACTGGCTGACGATTTGGGAGACGTGGGCGACGTTCTTCTGCGTCTCAATCTGCACGGCATGTCGAGTAATCGCGTGCGGATCGCCATCGGTCACAATGGCGGTGGACCAGCCGACGATCAGGGCGCAGTAGCGACACCGGCGCCGCTGGTTCCTCCGGGCGCCGCTCCGCCGTTAGTTCCCGATCCTTATACTGGACCGGCAACGGACGCCGACACAGTTCGCTTTCTGGAACAGGCGAGTTGGGGACCAACGCCCGCCGAAGTCGCGCGCGTGAAAGCGATGGGCTTCAAGGCTTACCTCGACGAACAGTTCAACACTGCGCCGTTCAATCCCGACAAGGGATCGAACTATCCCGATCTCGTCTTTCCACTCGACGACAGCGGGCAGCAATGTCCGGCAACTTCGTCCGATCCGAATTACAACCAGAACGTTTGCCTTCGCGATAACTACACGATGTATCCGATACATCGGCAGTTCTTTACGCGCGCGCTTTACGGCAACGATCAGTTGCGCCAGCGCGTCGCCTTCGCGTTGCACCAGATCATGGTTGTTTCGGCAAACAGCGAGGTCAATCGTCCGAGCTGGATGACTGTTTATCTCCAGGCGCTCGATCGCAATGCGTTTGGCCGTTATCGCACGTTGCTGCAAGAGATCACGCTGACGCCGGCGATGGGCGAGTATCTCGATATGCGTCTCAGCACGCGAACCAACCCGAACGAGAACTTCGCGCGCGAGATCCTGCAACTCTTCTCGATCGGCACGGAAGTGCTGAATCTCGACGGCACGCCGCAACTCGATTCGCAAGGCATGCCGCTGGCAAGCTACACGCAAACGCACGTCAACGACTTCACGCGCGTCTTTACCGGTTGGAATTTCAATCCGGTGTTGATCGGGCCGGGAATCACAAACTTCCGCGATCCGATGGTCCCGCGCGGCGGGCAGAACCACGACGCCGGCGCAAAGACGCTCTTGAATGGGTTCATTATTAACTCGTGTCAAAGCTCGAACGGCACACAGAACATCGCCTGCGCCCAGTTCAACATGACCACGGTGATGGATCACCTTGCGATCCATCCGAACGTTGGACCATTCCTGAGCAAGCAGTTGATCCAACACCTGGTGACGAGCAATCCGAGCCCGGCTTACGTCGAGCGCGTGGCGCGTGTTTTCAACAACGATTGCCACGGTATCTATCAGCAGAATTGCACTAACAGTCGCGGCAATCTCAGGTTTGTGATCCAGGCGATACTGCTGGATCCCGAAGCTCGCGGCGATTTCAAGACCGCGCCGAACTACGGCAAGCTGCGCGAGCCGGCGCAGTACGTCAACGGCTTCCTCCGCGCTATGAACGTGAAGTCGTTTGACAAGACGACGACCAGCGATGGCGTTCTGGGCAGCAGAGGCAACGACTTTACCGGCCAGTTGGACCAGCCGATCTTCCAACCGGCGACTGTCTTCAGTTATTACCAGCCGAGTTACGAAGTGCCCGGCACGAAGATCCTGGGCCCGGCGTTTGGCATCCTTTCCACTACCACCACGCTGCGACGGGCCAATGCGATCAACACGCTGACTTACCAGGGCGTTTCGGCGAACACGACGCCTACGCCGGCGAGCCCTGATCGTCCACGCGGCACGTCGATCGACATCGCCAATCTCGAAGCGCTGGCCGCGAATCCCGTCGACGTCGTCAACTATCTTGATGCGCTGCTGCTGCACGGCACGATGCACCCGCAGATGCGCGCTTCAATCATCACCGCGATGAATGCCATCAACGACTCAAACGTCACGACTCGTCATCTAAAACGAGCCCGTGCCGCCGTCTACCTGGTTGCAACTTCTTCGCAGTACGACATTCAGAGATAAACGCCATGTCACAATCACGCAGAGATTTCTTACGCACAACTGCCTGCGCGCTCGGCGGCATGGCACTCGCTTCCAGTATCGACACGTTTGGCGTAGTCCAGGCGCTGACGCCGCAAGGCGCGACGGGTTACAAAGCCCTCGTCTGCATCTTTCTAAACGGCGGCAACGACGGCAACAACATGGTCGTCTCGCTCGATCAGTACAATGGACCAGCAGGCAGCACTGTCGAAGGTTATTCAAACGTGCGCGCCGCGTCGGGCTTGGCGATTCCACAAGCGAACCTGTTGCCGATCTCGCCGGTCAGCGGCGGCTCGTATGGTTTTCACCCGAACATGTCCGAGGTTCGCGATCTGTTCAACCAGGGCAAGCTCGCGGTGCTTTGCAACAATGGTCCACTGGTCGAGCCGATCACGCGCACCACTTATCAAAACGGCCAGGGCAAGAAGCCGCTGCAACTCTTCTCGCACTCCGATCAGGTCGGGCTCTTTCAGACCGCGATCTCAAACTCGGTCAGTCAAACCGGCTGGGGTGGGAGATTGGCGGACAAGACGCTTGGTCTCAACGGCGTTGCGACGTTTCCGAATAACGTTTCGATCGCCGGGATCAACCTGCTGCTGACTGGCGTGGACACACGTCAACTCGCAGTCGCCGATTCAAATACATCGCTCGCAAACGTGTTGCAATTGAACAACGGGTCGGGGTTGAGTACCGCGGACAACAACTCGCGTCTCGCTTCGTTCAACGAATTGCGCACGCTCGACAACAACTTCAAATTGGTCAAAGCCGCGAGTGACACGCGTTCAAGCTCGATGCAGACGGATGCGGCGCTGAGCAGCGTTGCTCCTACGTTGGCGACAGTGTTTCCAAACACATCACTCGGCCGCCAACTCAAGCAAGTCGCACTGTTGATCAAGGCCTGCACGGATTCGACGGCGGGAATCGACATGAAGCGCCAGATCTTCTTCACGCAGATCGGCGGGTTCGACACGCATTCGGCGGAGATCACGGGGCAGGGAAATCTGATGACTCAACTTAGCGCGGCGCTCGGCGCGTTCTACGCCGCGACCGTCGAACTGGGCTTGCAGGATAAGGTCACGGCTTTCACGATGTCTGACTTCGGCCGCACATTCCAGCCGGCCGGCACGGGCGTCAATCAAGTCGGCACGGATCACGCATGGGGAAATCATCAACTGATTGTCGGCGGTTCGGTGCTGGGCCACACGTTCTATGGCACTTATCCGACGTTGCGGTTGGGTGGACCAGACGATACCGATGGTGGTTCGAGCCCGCGCGGTCGTTGGATACCGACGACGTCTGTCGAACAATACGCGGCGACGTTGGCGACATGGTATGGATTGTCGACGGCCGATCTGCCGGCAGTGTTCCCGTTGATCGGAAGGTTCCCGACCGCAAACCTCGGGTTTATGGCCTAACTTCCTTCAGCAAAGTATTACGCGGATCGATATCGATCGACGTTGGTTTTTCGCTCAATCGAATTGTCTCGCTGTGCTGTTTGCCTGATGGTTTCAGGACGAGATCACGCTTGCCGCCGGCAGTTGTGATCGTGATCGGCACGTGATCGAGAAACGGATTTCCGCTTTGCAGTTGTCTCAGCACCAGACGCAGTTGTCGTCCGCGCCACTCCGAAGTCAGTCGATACTCGGGATGCCCGCTATCGTAAATCCATCTTTGGAAGAAACCCTTTAGATCCTTTCCGGAAGCTTTCTCTAGCGCCGTGCGGAGACTTTCGGTGGTTGCGGTTGCATTCTTGTGTGTCTCGTAGTAATCCCGGATGCCACGAAAGAAAGCCTGATCGCCGAGCGACGAGCGCAACATGTGCAGCACCCACGCGCCTTTTTGATAGCTATTGGCGTTGAGCAGGTTCATTAAATCTTCCGTTTCGCGGTCGAAGACTGGCGTCCGGCTCTTCTTCTCGTACTCAAACACGTTTCGCGCCGCATTGTTCATATAATCCTGAAACGCAGCTTCGCTCTCGTAACGTTGTAGAAACAGGCCCGCGAAGTAGGTTGCAAAACCCTCGCTCAACCAAAGATCCGCCCACGTCGATTCGGTGACTGAATCGCCAAACCACTGGTGCGCGATCTCGTGCGCGATGAGGGCCACAGTTCCTCGCGGAATGCCGAACGGCTCGCTGATCTTCGCCTGTGGCCGTGGATTGAACAACGTGGTGGCGAAGACGATGGCGCTCGAATTCTCCATGCCGCCAAACTGAGTCGCGCCCACGATCATTGCTAACTTCTCATAAGGATAAGGCCCGACGATCTCAGTGAAATACTCCAGCGACGGAATTGAAGGCGCAAAGCCTTTGATTGCAACCGGGCCGTCAGATCCGGGCACGTAGTATGAGAGCGGCGTCAACGTTCGCTGGCTTGGTTCGAGACGGGTGAACTGGCCCACGGCAATGATCATGCAGTAAGGCGGAATCGGAACACCTTGCGAATACGTCCACGTGCGAGTGCCGTTTGCGGTTGTCTGCACCTGGTCCAACTTTCCGTTGGCGACGACCTCTTCACGAGCCGGCGCAGTGATGTTGAAAGTGATCGTCGCCTTGGCGGATGGATGATCGAGTGTCGGGATCCAGTGATGAACGCGATTGGGCCAGTTGTCGCCGACCGCGGACGGTTTACCGTCTTTGTCCGTCGTCATGATCAAACCGTCTTTTGGTTTGCCCTGGTAGACGACCTCGATAACGATCTTTGTTCCGGGATTTGCCGGTTCGGCGAGTTTGATCTCGAGCTTGTTGTTTCTGTGAGTGAATGTTGCCGGCTTCGAGTCAACAGTGACGCTTTTGGTTTGCAACTCGCCGAAGTCGAGATCGATCAACGCCGTTCGCTTGAGCACGAGCACGTCGATGCGCGCGCTGGCGGTGATGAACTCCGACAGTTGTTCGTTCAATGTCAGGTTGACGGCGTAGTGCTTCGGTTGCCAGCTATCGATCAGCCGCTCGACGCGAGTTGCATACGCAAAGGAAGAGCTAAGAACAAGGAGAGCGAGCAGACACGTGAGAAGCTTGAATTGACGTATTGTTTTTTTCACGGGATTTAACGAATACCAAGCATTAGAAGAGCTGAACGGTCGGACACCAATCTTTCAGAATCGAGCCATTTGCGATATTCGATCAGTTCGTCGTCCATCACGGGACGATTGCCGAGACGGGCCGCCGGCGTTCGTTCGAAGGCGCGGTTGGTCAAGGCCATGTGAGCTTTGCGCACCGGCAGCGGCGCGTCGCCGGCGAGCGCTTGTTCCGCTGATTCGACGTCCGGAAAGAAGTCGTCATAGGCCAGAAGATGCCACACAGTGTCAGCTCCTTCGCCTTCGATTGCGAGTACGCGAAGTACTCCGAAGCCGCTTTCGAGCTGAAAAACCAAGTCGTCGCCGGGATTAAAAATGTGATTTGCCAAATGAAAAAAGCACCCCTAGAATCAGGCAATTCGCGATGAGCCAGTTCGATTCGAAGAAAGACTACTACGCCGTTTTAGGTGTCGACAAGGATGCCGCGCGGACCGACATCGATCGGAGCTACAAGCGAATGGCGTCAAAGCATCATCCGGATCGCGGTGGCAGCGAGGAACGCATGAAGCAGTTGAACGAAGCTTACAGCGTTCTGAAAGATGCGAGTGCGCGTCGTGCGTATGATGCCGTTCGACGTCCGTCGGCGTTTGGAGGAGTTTCCCGCAAAGGCGCAAAGACGCAAAGACCAGTTGCCACGCCGACAGCGCGTGACGTTGGCGTCTTTGGACATGTGTTAAGCGCCGGGTTGTGTCTCGCCGCAGGGCTTTTTCTGCTGTTGCTGGTGCGGTTTCAGTGGATCTGGTTCCTCTGGCCGCTCGGAATATTGGCCGTGTTCGTCGTCGGCTTCGGTGTGTTACTCGCCCGCAGCGCGATGGTGAAAGTCAATCAATCGCTTCCCGTCACGAACCGTTTCAAGCGGCACACCAAGTTACAGGAAGTCGCGTTCTGGGTGGTGATCATCACCAGCGGGTATGGTCTCTATTTATTGATGTCGCTATGAGCGAAATGATCAAGGGGCTCGATCTTCTGTTTCTCGAAGTCAACAGCCTCGAGGAATCGGTGGCGTTTTACGAGAACGTGCTGGGGATGGAGATTGAGTCGATCAACGCGACTGCCGAACCGCCGATGGCGAAGGTTCGTGGCGGCGCGTTGAAGATTACGCTCGCCCAACATCTCGAAACGATGTTGCGGCGCGGGCGTGGCGTCCACTTCTTCGTCGGCGTTGCAGATGTCGACGAGTATTACGAACAGCTCATCGACCGAGGCGCGGACGTTCTGCCGCCGGTCGACGAAGGCTGGGGAGGACGGTTCATCACGCTCGAAGATCCTGACAAGTATCGTTTCTTTTTTGTGACATGGACCAATTGAAGTTTTATGCAGTACGTCGAAAATCCGCCAAACCCGTGGTTAGTTCATTCGGTTGAATGGATCGGCGAGCCTCCCGAAGCCAAACTCGAAGTCTTCGAAGAGACATCAACGCGCCAGATCATCACGCACAACAATAGCCCCGACGTCGGTTTCGATTACACCGTCAACTGTTATCGTGGTTGCATCCACGGTTGTACTTATTGTTTCAGCCGCCCGACGCACGAGTACCTGGGTTACGGCGCGGGGACTGACTTCGATCGAAAGATCGTTGCGAAGGTGAATGCACCCGAACTCCTGCGCAAAGAGCTGATGAAACCGTCGTGGAAGGGCGACGAGATCGTCTTCTCGTTTACTTCCGATCCTTACATCCCGCTCGAAGCAAATTACAAACTCACGCGGCGTTGTTTGGAGATCTGCGCCGAGTTTCGTAATCCGGTCGGCGTCATTACCAAGTCGGCGATGATTCGCCGCGACATCGACGTGCTTCAGGATCTCGCGAAGAACGCGAGTCTCGGAGTGTTTTTCACGATTCCTTTTACCGATGTTGAAACAGCGCGCGCGGTCGAGCCTTACGCGCCGTTGCCCGAAGCGAGATTTCACGCGATGGAAGCACTTACCGCGGTGGGCATCAGTGTAGGCATCGGCATTGCGCCGGTCATTCCCGGTTTGTCGACCGACATTCCCGTGCTGCTCAAGCGCGCCAAAGAAGCCGGCGCTGAAATGGCGTTCATCAACATGCTGCGCTTGCCCGGCAGCGTCGCGCCTTATTTTGAAGAACGTCTGCGCGAGAAATTGCCGACTAAAGCCGACCGTGTGTTGAATCGAATTCGCGAAGCGCGCGGTGGAAAGATGAACTCGAGTGTCTTTGGCGAACGCATGCGCGGCAAGGGGCAATATTGGGAAGCGACCGCGCGTCTCTTCAAAATCCATTGCGAACGTCTCGGCTTCAACAAGAAGCGCGAACATAAAACCGCGGCCCGCACCACCTTCCGCAGGCCATCGGCGCAGGCAAATCTGTTTGGTTAGGGTATAATACCGCCACCCCAAATCATCCCAGGATCAGGAGGCCACTGCGATGCTTATTCGCGACGTGATCCGTGACCGTGAGCCTTACTCGACGAAGGCGTCGGCGACCGTCCAGGAGGCGGCGGAGTTTATGGCCGCGCGCAATATCGGCGCTGTCTGTGTGATCGACGAGGCGGGAAGACTGCTCGGCGTCTTTTCCGAGCGTGATGTTTTGAATCGCGTTGTCGTCGCGCAGCGCGATCCGCGAGACGTCATTGTCGGCGATGTGACGAGCGAGTTGCGGGCAGTGATTCAGTGTGACGAAACTCCGCATCAAGCACTCGAGCGCATGGAGCTGATCGGCACGCGTCATCTGCCCGTCGTCGACGGCGAACGTTGGGTCGGGATGCTATCGATGCGCGATCTCCTGCGCGTCGAAGTTGGTGAGCAGGGCGATGAGATCAAACTGCTGCACGAGTACATTCAACATTAAAGCCCCCCGGCTGGAAAATCGTCCGTTTAATTCGTGTGACTATTTGTGTGACTATGAGATCTCCGTATTCTCTATTCGTGCTGGCCATACTTGTGGCTTTTGGTTGTAGTCAACCTCCTGCTGGCCGTGGAGCGGGTGAAGTTGCGAACTCGCCGCAGACAGGCGTCCAATTCAAAGTTGAAAAAGTTATTGGCGGCCTGGAGGTGCCGTGGTCCATTGTTTGGGCGCCGGATGGCCGCATGATTTTCACCGAGCGTGCCGGCCGTGTGCGTGTGTTTGAGAATGGGGCGTTGCGGCCGCAGCCTTTGTTCGTCGTCACCGACGTGGAACAAACAGGCGAGACTGGCTTGATGAGCGTCGCTCTGCATCCACAGTTCAGCACCAACAAGTTCGTCTATCTTTCTTATGGTTATGGCAGTCGAGGCTCGCGCGTGCGCGTGGTGCGGTATCGCGAGACGCCGGAAGGTTTTGTCGATCGAAAAGTGATCATCGAGGACATTCCGGCGGCGCAGTTTCATGCCGGTTGCCGGCTTCGTTTTGGCCCGGACGGCAAGCTGTACATCACGACCGGAGACGCGACCGATCGCCAACTCGCGCAAAAACTCGACTCGATTGCCGGCAAGACTTTGCGCTTGAACGACGACGGCACTGTCCCGCAGGACAATCCCTTTGCCGGCCAGCAGAACGCGCGTCCCGAGATCTGGTCGTTGGGCCATCGCAATGCGCAGGGGTTGGACTTCCAGCCAGGCAGCAACCTGATGTTTCAGACCGAGCACGGGCCGAGCGGGTTCGATGGTCCAGGTGGCGGTGACGAGGTCAACATCGTCGAAAAGGGAAAGAACTACGGTTGGCCCCTCATCCATCATACGCAGACGAAAGACGGTCTCGAGTCTCCGTTGCTCGAATACACACCCGCCTGTGCGCCTGCGAGTGGCATGTTCTATCGTGGTTCCGTATTTCCGAAGTTCAAAGGAAACTTTTTCTTCGGCTGTCTGCGTGGGGAGATGTTGATTCGCGTGGCGCTCGACGGCCGCCGCGTAGTGGGCCAGGAAGGAGTCGTTAAGGAATACGGACGCATTCGCGACGTCGCCGAAGGCCCGGACGGCTACCTGTACTTCTCGACGTCAAACAAAGACGGGCGCGGCAAGCCCACCAGCGACGACGACCGCATCATGCGGCTCGTGCCGGTTAAACCGTGATCATTTTCCATTTGTCATTTTCCATTTGTCATTTTCCGTTTAATGACAAATGAGCAATGTGAAATGACAAATGGAAAATGCTTATACCTTCTGCGCCAGGATTGCCGTCTTGCTCCACCCGATCGCTTGTCGGGCGGGGAAACGGTATTGGTGGATGATGCGGAAGTGGTGCTCTGTTTTGTCGATCACTTCCTTCGGTGGATGGCTCTTGAAGCGGAACAGGATCTCGAGAAACTTGCCCGCGACGCCCGGATGAATCGGAAGATGCAGCAAGTGACCTCCGGGGACTAGCACTCTCGCCAATTCTGTCAGACCGTCTACGAGCGGCACATATTCAAGCGCGCCGGCAGTCACAATCAGATCGAGCGACTCATCGGCGAAAGGCAGGCATAGCAAATTTCCCTGGGCAAACGTGACGTCGCGTTTACGTCCGTCGCTGTAGTAGAGCGCCTTCCGCGCCGCCGCTACCGAAGTCGACGACAGATCGAGCGCGGTGATGGAGACAGGGAAGCGAATCGCGCGCAGCAACGCCATCGTCAGCAGGCCCGTGCCGCAGCCTGCGTCGAGAATGCGATGTCCACGCGAGACGGGCAGCGGGTGGGTTTGGAAGTATTGATCCAACGCGCGTCCGTAACCATTGACTTTAAAAGTCAGATCGTAAAACCGGGCGATCCGATCATAATAGGATCCCGCGCGCGCCTCGGTTTTGGTTGCGGTCAGAGCATACTCCATCAGTTTCTCCTAAGCCTGCACTTAATGGGGAACGACTACGACAATTTGTCAGTTTATTTCATCCCGGATTGGCGGGGCAATTGTAGCCTTTCCCTCGGGTCTCACTCAACCCAAAAAGCTCGCCAAATGTATCCCGGTATTGTGAGAAAGCTCTTACAAATCGCGCCAAACTGTGGCTAACCATCTACTTACGAACCAAATCAGCCGTATAAAGCTCGCGGTAAATACGGTAGTTAGCCATCACCTTCTGGACGTATCCCTTCGTCTCGTCAAAGCCGACTTCCGACGTAAAGACGCCCGGATCGCTATGTTTTGCCCGCTTCAGCCACCGCGCCACGTTGTCTTCGCCGCCGTTGTACGACGCCGCCACCGGTTCGAGCATCTTCGGGAACAGCCCGGTGAGAAATTCGAGATATTCGGCGCCGAGCGTGATCGACGTGTCGGGCTGGTAAAGCTGGTTTTCGCTGACCGAGCGAAATCCGGCCGGCGGCCCGTACTTCACGGCTGCGTCCATCGTAAGTTGTAACAGACCGCGAGCGCCTGCCGGCGACTTCGCCGTCGGCTTGAAAACGCTTTCCTGTTTGATCAGCGCGAGGATAAAACGCGGATCGAGTTTGCGTGCTTTGGCGGCGCTTAGTATCGACTGCCGGTACGGCGCTGGATACGAAGCGGCGATATTCTCGATCGTCGCATGCACCTGCGCCTCACGTCTGGTGACGATCTCGGCGCGCTCGCCACGTCCGGCGAGTCCGCGCAAACGCTGAGTTGCGAGCCAGCCGTAATACGACTCGATGCCGTCAGGGATCGCCAGGTACGCGTTGAATGCTTCGTCTTTCCGGCCGGCCTGTTCGAGACTGAACGCGTGCAGATAAGCGACTTCGGAGCGAGACGTGTCGACAGCCTTGGAAAACGTTCGTCTTGATAATTCACTCGCGGCGCGGACTGCCTCGGACCAGTTTCCTTCTGCAATGTGGAGTCGCAGTGAAGCAAAGATCGCATTCGTCTCTACTGCCGAGCCTGCGAACCGTTCTCTCGTTTTCGCGACCCACACCAGCGCTTCGGCGGGACGATTTGCTTCGCGGAGCGTGTCGATCACGTTTAAATGCGCGGTGTCGGCGCGTTCGCCGTTAGGAAAGCGTTCGACGTATTCCTTATAGCGCGCGGCCGATTCGGTAAAGCGGCCCATGCGCAGCAACGACGCAGCGCTGAAATTCAACGCCTCGCGTCCTTCTTTAGTCGAGTTGTACTTCTGGACCAGCTCGTTGAAGACCGTGTAGCCGTCTTCGTAGATCTTGCCAAGGAAATAAGAACGTCCAATCCCGAGCAAGGCTTCGGGCACGCGTGGATCGGTTGGATAGTTGTCGATCATCGTCTGCCAGTGATCGCGCGCTTCGGCGAAAGCGCGCACGCTGAGATAGACTGCGGCGCGCCGCATGTGCTCGGCGGGCGTCAGTTTTTGCAACTTGCCCCCGGAGTCGCGACTGGCAGCGTCGCTGCGACGGACTGACGCGAGGGTCGACTCGCTCGCCGACTGCATTCCAGATGCGGATAAATTGAAAACGAGGAAAACGAAAACTACCGCGATTCTGATTAACACTTAATCTACTTCTCCCCTTGCCGGCGCGTCTTCGATGATCTCGAAGCTGGTTTGGATTTCCACACCCGGCCTTAGCGTTGCCGCAACGCTGCAATACTTTGTATCCGAGAGTTCGATCGCCCGTGCCACGGCGTTTCCAGACAGGCCGCGTCCGGTCAGAATGTGATGCACTTTCATCGACGTATACTTGCGCGGAAATTCTTCGCGGCGCTCTCCGGAGACTTCGACGACGTAACGCGTAACATTTTGCCGCTTCTTCGCGAGGATGCTCGCGACGTCCGTTGCCGTACACGCTCCCGCCGCCAGCAGGAGCAACTCGGTTGGCGATGGCGCGTGCGATCTGTTGCTGTCCGTGTCGAGCGTGATGGCATGGCCCGACGGAGTAATGCCGACGAACAAGTCGTCGCCGACAAACTGCACCGTCGCTTTCACACTCTTCGTCGACATTAATCAGAACTCCGCGCGTTGAGAGAATAGCACACAGGTCTGAACGTGTAGGGATGTTCTATTTAGAACTCCTAACTCTTTCTGATTCAACCACTAAACTTTCGTTCACCAGCCTGCGGAACATGTTATGATTCGTTGCGTCTCACGCACTCTGCCTCATTGCGGCAAAGTTCAAAGGTCAAGTCTTCGGATCTTCCCTATAGCCCAGGGAGACACCCTTTGGTGAGTATAGTGGGAGGACCATCATGGCTGATGTTCTTGTCGTCGATGACGACGACATAATCCGTGAAACTCTTTGCGAACTGTTATCAGAGGACCACGCTTGTCATTCGGCTAACACTGCTGAGGGCGCTCTCGCGAAGCTGGAAGCGCAGGCTTTCGATGTGGTGTTGACTGATGTTTCGATGCCGGGTTTGAGCGGAATGGACCTGCTGAACAGAGTCGTCGAACTCTATCCAGGCACGCCCGTGATCATCATTTCCGGACTAAGCGATCAGGAACAGGCGCAGAGTTTGATTGGGCTCGGCGCGTTCGACTACCTGTTGAAGCCGTTTCGGTTGGAAGTGGTTGAGGACAGCGTCAAGCGGGCACTCGAATACCGGTACAACTCAAACCCAACGCCAGTCCAATAAGACTTAAGCGGCGGCGATCGCCAATGCCTTAGCCCCGCTTTGTTCGCGATGGATCATGATGTCGCGCATGAGTTCGACGATGCGGTCGGCGGTAAAAGGTTTGGCAATGACCCATTCGACGCCCGCGGCTTTCTGTTCGTTTGAACCGACAGCCTCGCCCCAACCAGTAATGACGGCGATCGGAATTTGCTGGTCCATTTCGCGAATCTCTCGCGCCAGTTCCCAGCCACTCATCCCAGGCATGCCAACGTCAGTACAGACTGCGTCAAACTGATTCTCGCGAAACATTTCGAGCGCCTGGCTGCCGCTCGTCGCAACCTGCACGTCGCAGTCTTCACTCTCGAAGATCTCACGCAACAGTTCGAGCACGAACTCTTCGTCGTCGACAACGAGCAGCCTCAGTTGAGCATGTTGTTCGGGCGCCGGGAGTTCGCTCAGCACGACCGGCGGCGGTTCCGGATTTGAAAACTCGACCGTGATACCACCTTCGACGATCTTCGCCACCGGCAGCGTGACGCGAAACTCCGTCCCTTTGCCGTATTGCGACTCGACTTCGATGTTGCCACCGTGACGGCGAATGATGCCGAAACTCACCGCCAAACCGAGGCCCAATCCAGCCTTGCCCTTTGTCGTAAAGAACGGGTCGAAGATTCGCGACCGCACCTCGGGATACATGCCGACACCAGTGTCTACGATCTTGATGGTCACCAACTGATCGTCGGCGGCACTCGTTAACGTGAGCGTGCCGCCTTCCGGCATCGCGTCGATGGCATTGAAGACCATGTTCACGAGCACTTCGCGCAACTCGGAATCGTCGCCCATGACCATTGCGTTCGATCCGATTTGCAGATCGAGGGCGATGTGAATGTTCGATGCCTCGGCGCAATTCTTCCAACGCGGACGCGTGATCTCGCTCGCGTCCATCAGGATCTGATCGATCGAAACAAGTTCGAAATCGTGATCGCGTCGTTGGCGCGCGAAATCTTGTATTCGTTTAACCGTCTTGGCGCCGTCTTCGGCGGTCTTGATGATGATGTCGAGACCTCGCTTGAGCTTCTCCGGGTCGCTGGTGCGTTGCAGCAGTTGAGCCCGGCCGAGAATGCCGGCGAGCGTGTTGTTGAAATCGTGCGCGACGCCGGAAGCGAGTTCGCCGAGAGCTGACAGTTTCTCCATTTGGGAGAACTGTTCGCGGATGCGTTCCTGTTCGGCGATGTAGTGCGAGAGTTCTTTGACGTGGTTCTCAGCTTGCGCTGCCTGCGCGGCTGAGGTCTCGACGTTTCGCAGATAAGTCCGATAAGTAAGAAAGACGATGGCGATGATTGGGAGGGTGATGACAAAGGCATAAGTGCCGATCAAGTAGACGAGTGCGGCGATCACTCCGGCAGCGATCGCGCCGGCGAAATAGGTGATCGAAGACCAGAGATAATGCATGTTCCACGTTTGCCAGATCGGCTGGTCCGTTTTGAAGGCCGCGGCGATGGCTACGATGCCGGAGTTGATGATGTATTGCGTGAGGGCCATCGTGCAGACTGCTGCCACAAACGTGCCGCTGATCGCATTGCCGGGCAGTGTCAGCAAGTCGCCGTACAAGGCGTGCATCACCGTGCTGGTGATAAATATCGAAAGCGCCGAACAGCCGAAATTGAACGCGATGATGTGCGGTCTTTTGGAGAAGCCACGTGATGAAACAACGGCTTCGATCGCGCCCACTATTACTGCCGCCGGACCGCCATAAAGCAGCAGGAGCAGAAACACAAACGTGTCGGAGACCGAGATCCGCGAGCTGAAGCGGGGAATCGCAACCGTGATCTGCGACGCCAGCAGGAGGGCCATCGCCGCCAGGATGACAAATCGAGAGTCGAGCCGGTGGACATTGAACTGCGTGACGGAATAGACGAATGTAATACTACCCGTCGCAGTTACTACCCAGAGGAATGGCCCGAAGAACTTGGATCTTATAGTGCCAAGTGTGTCTGACATCGCGAGGTTTCGAGATCAAAGTGAGAGTCAGGTTTGCCTGTGATCGGGGGCGGATCTGGGCGCTAGGCTTCATCAATTGCGGGGGAACTCCTTCCGGGGGAGGAAGATCGTCTCGTAAGTCGAGCGGAAGCGGAAGCCGCACTTCCGGTAAAAACTCTGTGCGCGCTCGTTTGTTTCGTTTACCAGCAGGCAGATCGATTTTGCGTCTTCAAGAAGTGTGTGGGTCAACTCGTTCATGAAACGCTGGGCGGCGCCGCTGTTTCGCTCCTCGTCGCGCACCCAGATTCCTTCGAGGTACACGACATCCGAAGCTTTTGAGATTACGTCAGCTTTGAAGATCAACTGACCATCTCCGACCACCACCCAGGTTCGTCCCTGGTCGATCCGCCGCAGGCAACGCGCACGGAAGCCTTGCGGATCGACGTTCAGCGGATTTACTCCGCTTTCTGCAAAGGCGAGGTCGGCTTGCACCGGCATCACCAATTCCAATTCAGCCGCGGTAGCGCGGCGCAAACAAGTATCTGTTTCGCGGGCGGCAATGGGCCGGCTCAGCTCAAACAGCCATTCGCGGCAGGCGAGGCGTTGCCGGCGTCCGGCGCTTGCATAGTGCACCCAGAAATCGGCGACTCGCTCTTTTTCACCCATGATCATATGGGTGTTGGGACACTGTTGAGCGACCTGTGCGAGCAGGGCCAACGCGCGATCGGAAACTGTTTCCAGCAACGTGGCATGGCCCACGAGCGCGACACCTTCGAGCTGGCCCTGCGCGTCGCGGCAGCCGTAGAACGTGCCGCGATTGAAGGGATTCTCGATTCCGTTGTCCTGAATCAAGCTCATCATAGACACCGTGTGGATTGCGCGCTGTGACAGGAACTGCAGCACCTCGGATTGCTCGCTGTTCGCCAGCGGTTTGACATTAACCGGGGCGGGCGAGGTTCGTTCCTGCGTTATCGTGCTGCTCGCTAACATGCGTCTATCCTTCGTCTAAGCAGTGGGGACTTTTCAATCAGGATCGAATACTGCTTAGTAATCCAGGTAGTCTGTGTTGTCGTCAGCAACGATCGGCATTGACGTGCCGGGATCTCCGGCCGTCAACGCGTTGAACGCTTGCAGAATCGCATCGCCGATCAGCACGCCATCGCCAATCAAAACACCATCGCCGACGAGCACGCCGTCGCCGATCAAGACGCCATCGCCGATCAGCACGCCGATGGCATCGCCAATCAGTACGCCGATGGAGCAGAAGTCTGTGCCCTGGCCCAACGAAGTGCCATTGCTGGTCAGAATGTTTTGGCCCAAGGTCACACCACTGGAGAACTTCGTGGAGTCGCCGATCAGCACGCCGAGCACATCGCCGATGAGCACGCCGAGCGCGTCGCCGACCAACACGCCGTCGTTTAGCAACACGCCCTTGCCATAGACCTTTTGATACTGCGTGATCAGTTGGCTGCCCTTCGCATAGGTCTGGCCGACAATCAGGCCCTTGGACCATGAGAAGGTGTAGGCGCCAGTGCCGGTCGCGATGCTGGTTTGGGCAGTCGGCGCTGATGTCGTCAGCAACGAAGCGCCGAGTGCGGTCGAGTTGGTAATCGTCGTGCGGACGAGTTTCGCGAGACGGACAGCGCCGTCGACGTTGAGTTCGCCCGCGCCTTGCTCGAGCAGGTTCTGATTCGGAAGCTGCTGAGCGGTGTACATCAATAATGCCTTAACGAGGTTGGGGGTAAGAGTTGGGTTGGCTTCGAACATTAGCGCGGCAGCGCCGGCGACCAATGGGGCCGCCATCGACGTACCGCTGAGTTTCATCTGATTGCGAGTCGGATTACTGCTGACGCCCGCGTTCAGCGAAGGATTTTGCGACACCAGGTAGTTGTTGGGAGACTGCGCAAAGACAGTCTTGTTACCTGGAGCAGAGATTTCGGGTTTGATTAGATTGTCGTAATTCTTATCGCCGTCCTGGTCAGTCCAGAAGCTGCGTGTTGGTCCACGGGAGCTGTAGCTGGCGATCGTGTCGTCAGCTCTTGTATTGGTGCCGCGTGTGTCCACGGCGCCGACTGTAATCGCGGAAGGCTCGTTGCCCGGAGCGTGAACTTGACCGTACACCTTCTGTCCCGCGCTGTTCTTGCCGTTGTTACCCGCAGCCGCGATGACGACCATTCCCCGATCGACGAGCGCGCGGACGGCAAGACAGAGCGGATCGTTTTTGTACGAGTTCACGGCGGGCATGCCGAGACTCAGGTTTGCGACGCGAACGTTGTGGCTCGCGCCATTTGTGAGCAACCAATTTAGGGCAGAGAGTACGCCTGAAACGGATCCAATTCCTCTCGAATTCAAAACACGCAAGTTGAGCAACTTGGCTCGCGGCGCGATGCCGATGTATTGGCCGCGCGAAACGAGTCCATTACCAGCGGCGGCCGCGGCGACGTGTGTGCCGTGGCCGTAGGGATCGTCGGTCCGGCCTTCACCAGTGAAGTCGAGGTTGACGACGATTCGCGATTGACCGGTCTGGGTGTCGGTGAAAGAACTATGAGAGCCGTAAATACCTGAATCGAGGATTGCGATACCGATACCATTGCCGTCGAGCTTGCCGTCGGCAGCCATCGCGCGAACGTTGTCAGTGCCGGAGGTGGTGGCCACGTGGCCGCCAAAGGAACGAACTTCACTGTCTACGGAGACGAACGAAACTTCCGGGAAATCCGGAAGGACATCGACCACCGAGGTTGGCAATTCAAGGGCGAATGAATTGAGTTTGTCGAAATGCTTTCTGATCTTGATGCCGTTTGAGGCGAGCAGGGCGTTGAGTTGGCCGCTCGGCCTTCCGTCGAGCTGAAGGATCACTTTGACTGTGTTGTTGCGAACGATGCGGCCGCGAAGTTCCGGGGCCACTTTGTCGTGTTTGCGGGCTTTGAGCTTTAGCGGCTTGTCCTTGGCATTCGCAACACCTGCCAAAAGACTGCCGCTAAAAACCGAGGGGCCGAGGATGAGGCTCGTCAGTACTGCGAGCGCAAGCAAACGTTTTTTACGATTCGTCGGTTTCAACACCTAATCTCCGTCTCAGAGAGTTTTCAACCAAGGCCACAAAACTCGGCGCATCTCACTGTGCAGGGACTGTGCCACGTCAACGTGAGTGGTCTATGTACTGCTATATCAACAAGTTGGAAGATCTTCCGACGCTAAAGACATGAGTTTTAGCCTGACCGAACTGCTCAGATTGACTGTTGCGGCAATTCACTTTGATAGAATCCGCAACCATGCAGAAGCTGGGGTTACCTGAACAGATCGAGGTCCATCGCGATCGCCTTTGGCGGCGCGATCCGGAGTGCCGGGTGGAAGATGCCCACTCGGCGGAACGGTTTATCGAAGATGTCGGCTTCTGTGAGGCCCTGACTGATGCACGACGGCCTGGTCCATCGCTGTACGTCGCGGTTTGCGGCCGTCGTGACGCGCACATGCCGCGCAACGTGCAGAAGGATCCGGAAGCGAGTCTGGCCTGGACCATTAAAGACGACGTGATGCGTCGTGGCCGCTGTTTTTACGGGAAAGTCCTGCGCGGCCGAATGACGTTTGTCGCGCCGCGTTTGCTTCCGTTCTTCAACGCGATTTGGGGAATCCCTCGCCGTATGGAGAAGAAATATTTATCAACGGAAGCTCAATTGATTCTCAAAATCATGCGGAGCGAGTGGGAGATGGCGACTCGCGATCTGCGTGAAGAGAGTGGCATCAAGGAACGAGCGCGTTTCGATAAAGCCCTCGCTGAATTGCAGAAAACGCTGAAGGTTATTCCCAGTGACGTCTTGTACGAGCCGACGTTCACTTATATCTGGTCGATCCCGGAAGCGCGTTTTGCCGATCAACTCGGCGAGGTTGTGGACAGGGAAGTGGCGGTGACGGAGATCGCGCGGGCTTACCTGAGCGGCGCCGGAATGACGCTTCGTGGGGAACTGGCGCGGGCTACTGGATTACGCGCGCCGGAAGCGGGTTTGGGTAACTGGGCGCTAGTCGACGAAGGCTTCGCGACGCGGCTGGCGCCGGGAGTTTATCGTCTCGCGAAACTTGCGCCGGCCAGTTTAGCTTCCAGTGGCTAACTTCCAACATCCAGGGCTTTGTCGCTGCCGGGAGGGAGTCCTTCGCGAAGGATCTGCTGCTCGAGTTGGGCGATTTCCAGCACTAACGGCAACTGGTCCTGGGAAGTTCCCAGGCGCTGCATCATCTGGTCGGTCTCGCCCTGACTCAGTTTTCGGCTCGCAGTCGTTTCGATCACCTGTAACCGGGTTTTGGCGTTGTTCAGGTGCTCAGTCGCCTGCGCGTGCACGTTTTTCAGCCGTTTGTGGTCTTGTTCGAGATCTTTTTGCAGCGCGGCTGATTCCGGAGTTCGCAGTAATCGAGCCCGGTTTATGTGGCGCTCGACTCTCAGTATCTCCTTGCGAGAGCGAGCCATGATGCGTGATGCCATGAGACGGCTGGCCAGCGTTTCCGTGTACGCGTCTGCCAGTAAAGGGCTGCTGCGCTCGATTTCAGCGAGTGACTTTCGCTCTGCTGAGGTCAGTTCAGACCGGAACCAGACAACCTCATTGGCGGTGATTCCATCCGATGCTAACCGGTCGCGCAATTTGGAGAGCCAGTTCCTGCGGTAAAAAAGGACAATGGCTGCGATAACCAACCCGAGCGCGAAGCCAATAGTTAACGAGAGGCCCGCCAACAGTAAAAAAACTGCCGCTGACTCTGTCGCTGTTGCGGTAAAAAACAGCACCAGAAACAAAAGCGGAGCGGGTATAGAGGCAGCGAGGACCGCGATCCACGGCGCGTGCTTGAGCAAACTGGCCGTTTTCGCATCCTTACCGGACAATTTTCCTTTTGTTTGACTCGTCAAAAATGTCATCTTGAGCCCAGGGCCGAGATCTTAGCTTATGAGAACGGCGTCTGCCAGCGAGAGGTTCGGCCAAAGCCATTTGCGCGGTGCGACTGTATAATGTCGTCCATATTACAGGAAGAAGGTCAAATGAAGACTCTCCGACGACTCTACCCGATTCTTAGTTTGTTTGCTTTGGCATTAATGACTCAGACTGCGTTTGGTCAGCCGCCGACGCCGACGAACATCAACGGCGGCGCACCCTCGCGCGGGCCGGGCAGGCCGGTGACGATTCCGTTGACGATCCGGCTCAACGCAGAGGATGAACTACAGAACATCGATCTGACGGTGAGCGAGGACGGCGAACCGCAAACGATCCTCTCGATTCGCGCTATCGGCACAAACTCTCCAATCACACTCGCGGTGTTGATTCAGGACGATGTCGTTTCTTCAGTGGCTAACGAGATCAAGCCGCTGGCGGAGTTTATCAGGGGACTTCCGAAAGGGTCGCGGGTGATGGTCGGCCACTTACGCACCGGGAGCCTGCAAGTCAAACAAAAGTTTACGAGCGATCTGGAAAAGGCAGCGAAGGCGTTGCGTGCGCCGAGTGGTTTTGCGGGTAACGGTCCTTTCAATCCGTACGTTGAAGTTATCGAAGCTCTCAGGAAGTTTGAAGCGCAGCCGTTGGGCCGGCGAGCGATATTATTAGTGTCGGATGGTCTGGATATTTCGCGTGGGCCAGATGTGTCATCGCCGATGCAGAGTGTTGATCTACAGCGCGCGATAAATGAGTCGCAACGCCGTAGTGTCGCGGTTTATGGTTTTTGGGCCCCCACGGCCGCCTCCACAGCCAGCTCGTTGTTTGCCGCCAATGGGCAAAGTTCGCTGTTGCGGCTGGCGAATGAAACAGGCGGGATGGCGTTTTTTCAGGGAACGGGCGCGCCGGTGAGTTTCGCACCATTCATTAGAGAGTTGGATATATCGCTACAGAAACAGGCGGCGCTAACGTTTCTGTCGACGCACCTGGATAAGGGATTCCATAAGATCGAGGTGAAGTCGGCGACGCCTGGCGTGCGTATCGCGTATCCGAGCGGCCACGTGCGATAGATCTGTTATTGGACTGTCGCTGCGAGTAGTGAACCGCGATGGTCGCTCGCTATGGCCCAACCGTCTGCCACCTGGCCGATCATTCCGTGGAAGTGAATCTCACTTCCACTCAACACCACCAACACGTCGCCAGCGTGATAACGAGGATCCTCTAGTCGAAAACGGATCACGGTCGCCTGACCGTTCTGCTGCTCCATTGTCTCAAACTGAAACTCCTCTGCATTTGCCACATAAGTCTGAGAGTTATTGGCTACTCTCTGTTCTTCAGGCATAGACCGCGTTTTCTCCTTTTTGTTAACGGCTCGTATTAAGTGACGAATCTTACCAGATCGCTGCAAGAAAGCCTTACGATTGCCACAAGAATACCTTAAGACCTTCTCAAAACATTCGCCGGGAATCTGTGACTGCTCTGTAAAACTTTGAGCGTAGATCACACCAACTATTCTTCCTCGTACTTAGAACTCATCCCCTGGGAACTAAAGGCACTAAAGATGGCCCCCCGACGCAAGGTCACTAACTAGTGTTTGGAGACCAGCTACCGTTCTGGCTGGTTAATGGGGAAGCAAATGACTCACAACAACCCGACATGTCGTAAGCATTCACGCAATTCACTTTCAATCACTGCAATTCTTGTAACACTGGGAATGGTGATAGCGCTACCGGTCTTCAGCAGTACTTCTGCATCGACACCAACCGGCGCGACTATCAACCCGGCTGCAACCGCGCCAGTCACCTGGAACGGAACGGCTACCGGCGGCGGAGCTATCAACGCTCCACTTCTGATTGGCAGCGAAGATCTATGCCAGGAAGGACTGACCTGCGACACGTTTACCTTGACTGTTGGCGGAACCGCAGCAGACTGGTCCGGCAAATTGATCCGCGTGAAGATCGAGTGGCTGCTTCCCGTGACCGATTATGACCTTTATATCCACAAAGATTCGAACACAGGACCACTGGTCGGCAGCTCCGGCCGTGGCGCAACGTCGGCAACCGAACCGTTGACGTGGGAAGACACGACGATCGATCCGGCAATCACCGGCACTGGTGTTTACACCATCCGCGCCGTTTACTATCTCGCCACTGCACTCGATCAATACCGCGGCAGCGCGACGATCGAAACAAAGCCGGCGCAACCGCCTCCGCCGACGCCGTCCACTGAAGCTGCGCCGCGTTATCACAACTATCCGGCGCCACCCGAGTTGGGCAATTCGGCAGGCGAACCGACGCTCGGCGTGAACTGGAACACCGGCAACGCAATGTTCATCTCTTCGCTGCAAACTCTGCGCGTCAAGTGGGACGACACGGCATCGCCCGCGCCTGCAACCTGGCAAGACGTCAGCGCGCCAACCACTTCGCTGCTCACGCTCGATCCGATTCTCTTTACCGATAGCGACGCCGGCGCTTCTCGAACCAATCGCACGTTTGTCTCTCAACTGTTGGGTAAAGCAAGCGCGATGGCGTTTACCGATGACGACGGCGCTACGTGGACCATCAGTCAGGGTTCAGGCATCAACTCCGGTGTGGACCACCAAACGCTCGGCGGTGGTCCATACGCAAGAAGTATCGACGGCACATTGAAAGGTGGTGCGATCCAACGGCCAGGTCCGAACGGACAGATCTATCCAAACGCGGTCTACTACGCGTCGCAGGACATCGGTCTCGCCGAGATCGCCCGCAGTGATGATGGTGGTTTCACTTTTGGGGTTGCGATCCCGATGTGGACGTTGGCCCAGTGCGACGGATTGCATGGTCCCATCAAGGTCGCGCCTGACGGCACGATCTACGTGCCCAACAAATCGTGCGGCGGCAAACAGGGAGTCGCCGTTTCTGAGGACAACGGTATTTCATGGACCATTCGCACGGTTGAGGGAAGTACGCCCGGCGACACAGATCCGTCGGTTGGCATCGGCGCTGATGGCACTGTCTATTTCGGTTTCGCCGATGGTGACGGACGCGCGCGCGTTGCCGTTTCACACAATCGCGGCGCTACGTGGGAACACGTTCAGGACGTCGGCGCTGTGCACGGCGTTCAGAATACAGTGTTTCCGGCGCTGGTCGGCGGCGACAGCAATCGCGCGGCGTATTTCTTCCTTGGTTCGTCTACGCCGGGCGCTAACGGTCGTGGCACCGATCTGGCGTTTCCCGGAGCGTGGTTTGGTTACATCGCCACGACTTACGACGGCGGTGTGAGTTGGGTGACGGTCAACGCTACGCCAAACGATCCGGTTCAACGTGGCGTCGTTTGCACGAATGGAACGTCCTGTCCCAGTGGGACGCGGAACCTGCTCGATTTCAATGACGTGACGGTCGACAAACAGGGCCGCGTGCTTGCGGCTGTCGCCGACGGTTGTGTGACCGCCGATTGTATTCGTGGAGTCGATCGAAACAGCGACGGCCGGATCGATAGCAACGATAACGATGGCACAGACAAGGGGACGATTATTCGCCAGACGGGTGGCAAGCGTTTATTCGCAGCATTCGATCCGCCTGAGAATGCGAAACCCGAGCCGCCGTTGCTCCTTGCTTCGAGAGATGGTGACGTTGTTAACGTTACGTGGTCCATACCTGACGCGGGCAGTTCGCCGCTCACTGGTTATCGACTCTATCGCGGGATCGAGGGCGGCGCTGAATCGTTGCTCGGGAAATTAGATCCCGACGTCAATTCGTTTACGGACCACGAGGCCGGCAGCGCGAACTTCTATTATCGCGTGGCAGCCTTGAATGCTAACGGCGAGGGCGCGTCGTCACCGCGCGTGTTTCCGACGACGCCGGAGAGTCCCTGCACTGGTTTAGGCGTTCCGATACTCAGCGATCCGGCCGGTGACTCGTTGGACCAGATCGCCGGACACGACATTCGCTCGCTGCACATCGCCGAACCGTTTGCCGTTCCAGGCGCAGAGAAGCTCGTCTTCACGCTCAAGATGACTGACATCAGTGCCCCGCTCACGCCGAATACACAGTGGCGCGTCTTTTTCACGGGCGCAAATAACACCGGGTATTTCGTCGACATGAGTACGGATCTGCTGGGAGCGGTGAGTTTCAGGTACGGTCCTTACATTCACAACGCAGACAACTCGCAAGGCACGGCTACCGTCGCCGGCAATCTCGACGCCGGGAGCAGGTACGACGCGCAGACCGACACGATTACGTTTGTCGTTTCGAACAACAAGATCGGTAATCCGCAAGCAGGTGGACGGCTCTCGCGGATCTTTGTGCGCGTGCCGTTTATCGCGGCCGTGCCGGATAGCGCGAACTATGGCAGTCCGAGTGTGACGGTCGGGTATACCTTGATCGGTAACGCTGCTTGCGAGCCGAGACCGGCAGCGCCATCTGCACTTGCGGCAGCGAACGGTCAGGGTAAAGGCTCGGTAATACTCGGTTGGGCCGACCACTCTGACAACGAAACTAACTTCCTTCTCGAACGTTCGACGATCATGGCAGGCGGTTACATTCAGATCGCCACCCTCGGCGCAAACGCAAGGGCCTTCACCGATAACACTGTGTTTCGCAAGACGACGTACTTCTATCGTGTGCGTGCGGCTAATGCGGGTGGCAAGTCGAGCTATTCAAACGTCGTCAGCGTGAAGACGAGATAAGGAGTTGAAACGATGAATCGAGTGCTAACTCTGTGTTTGGTCCTGGTGTTGACTCTCGGCGTTACAGCAATTGCTCTCGCCGCAACGCCGAAGTCTGAAATCATGGGCATCAGTCTCGGCATGAACCGAGCTGATGCCCGAACCCGTTTGCAATCACTCGGAACACTGGAGAGGGAAACACGCAAGCGGCAGGAAGTGTGGTCCATCAAAGACGAGCGTATCTCGCACGTGCTTGTCGGTTACGATCCGGAACTGCGCGTACGTTACGTGACCGCGATTGCCCGCACCGGTGGCCCACGCATTCGCTACGACGAAGTGGCCGATCTCAAGAGTGCGGAGCGTTTGCAGAACCAGGGCAACTACAAACTGACGTGGCAAGTCGCAGCGCGCTCGGGCGCCTACCTGCTGATCGCGCACGGACACGATCCGCAGTTTCTTGATTCGTACTCGTTAAAGAAATTGGATCAAAAAGAGGTGGATTAAAGCGAGGTGTTGGGGCGGCATGTGGGGATCGAACCCACGACCTCCAGATCCACAATCTGGCGCTCTAACCTACTGAGCTAATGCCGCCATACAATTTGGCGTGGTGCCCCCGGCAGGACTCGAACCTGCGGCCCTCTGCTTAGCTTCCAGCATCAGGCTTTCCCTGACCGCCCTAACCGGGGTTGCTGGCTGGACTATATCTTGGACATCACAGTCCCGACCCGTATAGTCTCTGAGGATCCCCGGTCCCACTTTGAAATCAGTAGTGAACCAGGTTTCCTGCGGATTACCCAATCCTCTCGGATTTTTACTTGGGACCATAAGGCCGAAGTACCGGAGGCTCTCAGGGCGTCCCCGCATACAGGGTCGTCCACTCAATGGGTTCCAGACCGCTTCCCCATTAAGGCTCCTACAAGGCAGATGCTCTATCCGCTGAGCTACAGGGGCATCAATGTCAATGGCCCGCGAATCTTAGCACGTCGACTGCGTAATTGGTAAACGCGCTCTTTCGCGTTCGCGGGTGTAATAAAAAGAGATCGCCCGCTGGGGCGATCTCTTTTCGAAACCAGGAAGTGCAGAGAACTATGCCGCTCGGGTGTGTTCTTTGGTTTCCGCGAAAACTCTACGACCGTTCAGCGCGTCATCGATGATCTCACGCACAGCCGACGTCTCAGGATTTACATCCATGCGGTCGCACGCTTTCAGGTGTCTGATGATGCCTTCGGTAGCGATCTCCAGCGCCATACCGTTCAACTTGGAATAACGGCGAGCCTGGATATGATCGATTCTCATGAGCCGCTCATTTAGCGGCAGGTGCGTATCAAAAGTCACGATTGCCTATATCCCTCCAATTAGAATCTTTGCGTCTTCAATGTATGAACTATAGATGCTTTAACTAACCCCTTGGATGCAGCCCACCGCCCATAGCAAAGCTCCGGATTCGGGGCAAAAACCCCAAAAACAAACGCTGTCTAGTACACATTGCCGCAGGGGTGGTGTGCGAAACGCGAGATTATACTTAAGGAACCGAAAACCGTCTAGACTTTTCTTTAGTGGGTAGTGTCTTTATTTCAACTCGGCGTTCTCTGCGTAGCTGAGATCTCTGCGTAAATACTAACCTCCAAATATTTAACGCAGAGCTCACCCAGGATCGCAGAAAACGCAGAGCCAAAATAAGACACTACTCTTTAGTGAGTGTGTAACTGACGTTATATCAGCAATTAGGTGCATTTAATGACAAAGGCGCCGCCCAGGTTCCACGAATGGGTAAGGGGCGGCGCCGTTTGCTGAAAAATAAGTGCTGGCTATTACTTTTTTGGTAGCACGGTATCTTTCATTGACTTGCCTACTCGAAACTTTAATGTCGTTTTGGCGGGAATCTGAATAGTTTCGCCGGTCGCGGGGTTGCGTCCCTCGCGGGCCTTCCGCTCGCTCTTTACGAGTTTTCCAAATCCGGGGAGAACGAATTCACCGTTCGATTTCACTTCGCGCGCTGCGAGGGTCGACAATTCGTCAAAAAACTCCTTAATTTGCGCTCTCTTCATTCCTGTGGATTCGGCAAAGTGGTTGATTACTTCGGATTGAGTCATCCGCTTCTTGCCTGTCGCGGCTTTGGTCGCCATAGTCTGGTGTAACACCTCCAACGAGAAACAGAATTAAAACCAAGTCGGACACTCATATATCACACTCAAGCGGCAAAGTCTCCACCAAATCCAGCATTTTTCAGGGATTTTTGCGGTTTTTGTCCTGAATACCGGGTGGCTGGTGGTCTAATCAGTCAAGTTGGAAGGAGGGGGTCCATGGTTGTACGACTCATCCTTCCATTTGGGCGCGCCGTCACTTATTCATGGACGACACGCCCAAAAGTATCGGACTCCTATTGAAAGACGTGAACTGGCCGGCCACTTGGGACGCGAGCCGGAACGAGCTTGCGTAGATTGTGCGCGTTCGCCTTCGGGTCGAGGAGACCGTTGCGGAGAAACGCGACGAGTTGGCGAAACTCATCATTCGTCAATGCGACCGGCGTCGCCAGCGCTGGATCAATGCGCGCAAGTACCGGCGCAATCGGTCCCTGTGGACCTTGCAGATCGACGTCCAGGCCGGCTGCTACCGGGTTGTAACTCGGTGCTGAACCGATCGCATCCAGGTGGTAACGCACGGCGTCTTCCAATCGGGTGAAAGCACCGTTGTGGAAGAACGTAGGCTGCAAGGCGAGATTCCGCAGTGGCGAAGTGCGAAACGCATAGCGATCATTCGGGTTTCCGGTTACTTGCTCCAGGCCAAAATCTTCATTAGCGCCTGGACCATCAAAGTTGACATTGCCAACAGCAGGAACGATCTGTGGTATTCCAGCGACGTGTTGCCGGAAGTCGCTGAACATCTCGTTCGACTGGCCTGCCACGGCGTGACAACTGACACAGTTAGCCGCGCCGAAGAACAGCACGGCGCCGCGCTTTTCATCCTCGGTCATAGCGTTCTTCAACCCGCGTGCGAATTTATCGATCGGCGCATCGGCGAATACGAGTGTGAACTCAAACTCGGCAATCGCACGGGCGAGCATTTCATACGTGATCGGCGCGCCCCTCTTCACCTCTTTGAAAGTCTTTCCAAATAGTTTCCTGTATTCGGCGTTGGCGTTCAGCCGTTCAACAACGGCGGCGCGAATGCCATCGTTTGTTCCAGGCACACTCGGATGAAACCCGGTCATCTCGGGCTTTTCAGTCGTTGGAATGAACGCCTGCGCTCCGAGTAAGTGGTCCATATTGGAGAGCGACAGACCTTCGGGTAAAGGAAATTGAAAGCCGGCACTGTTATCGAACGGATCACCGGAGATGGAGTTGAAGCGCGAGTTCCACATCAGTGCCGGGAAGAAAACGTTATTGATAACAATCGGCGTGCGACGTTGATTACGTGGGCCAGCACGATCGGGACCGACGATATTGTTGTTTTCAACGCCAATCGCGATCGATTGTGAGTCGCCAAAACCCAATGGCGCGGAATGGCAGCCTGCGCACGAGTTGTCGTCGTTCAAACCAAGCAGGGTGTCGTGAAAGGCGAGCCTTCCGAGATCGGCTAGTTGGTTGTCGATCTTTCGACGCAGGCGTTGCTCGAGTGATGAGCCTACTCTGCCAGTGAAGCCGTGTTGGTCCAGGAGTGTTGACAACTGTTCATTGAGAACACTGTCGTTGTCGGCGGAGGTCTTTGGGGTAAAAGCGACCAGGCCAACAGCAATCACCGCGAGGACTAGAATGATGATCTTGCATCGTTGGATACTCATTAAAAATCTCCTTATCAGGAAAGCGCACGAGTCACCTCGCGCGAAGAAAGAACATGTTGAAGGGAATGTAAGGCAAGTGAGTACAGCATGAGGCAACTCGGGTTTTGTTTCAGGCGTACGGCGATCCTTTTCAGGGGATTCGCCGCATTCCCAATTAACTATTTCCAATCAGGTGAAAGTTTTTTTATCCAGACACTTCCTATTATCTGGACCACGATCAAGACGATATGCGAACCCATTAGAAGAAAAGCCGGAAGTGGCGCCCACCAGGGAATGCATAGCACGAAGGCTGAGATCACTTCCGCAAAGCTAATATGACGTTTGGTTAATCGATGGTGAAGAAGATGCAGCGCTTGCACAACCAGGAGGGCTATGTATGTGTTCCGCGGTGACAGCATCATTGGCCACAAATGAGATACGGCCGCCGGTGATGGCAGCCGTAAATTATTGATTCTAATGGTCGGGGCGAGAGGATTCGAACCTCCGACCTCTCGGTCCCAAACCGAGCGCACTACCAGGCTGTGCTACGCCCCGAAAAGGGAGTCATTCTAAGAGCCAGTTCACAACTGGTCAAGTTGGGTGCTTTAAGACGTCAACCAATGGTGGATTTTTTGCAGGGCGCGGGCGCGGTGGCTGATGTGGTTTTTGATTTCGTCGCTCAATTCGCCGAAGGTTTGGTTGTAGCCGTCGGGAATGAATAGTGGATCGTAGCCAAAACCAGAGTCGCCACGTGGCGCAAAGGTGATTGCGCCTTCGCAGATGCCTTCGGAGAGGTTTAGCACTTCACCATCGGCGCGCGCGATGGCGATCGCACAGACGAAGCGCGCGCGACGATTTGCGATCCCAGTCTTGGTGAGTTCAGAGAGCAGTAGCTCACGGCGATCGGCGTCGGTTGCGTGTTCACCAGCATAACGAGCCGAAAGCACACCCGGCGCGCCGCCCAGCGCTTCGACTTCCAGACCCGAATCGTCAGCCAATGCTAACAACCCCGTTGCGCGAGCATAGAACACCGCTTTCGCGATAGCGTTGCCGCTGTAGGCGCTCTCGTTTTCTTCTGCGACCTCAACACCCGGAAACTCCTGCAACGAACGCAGCTCAAGGCCCAGATCTCCGATGATGAGTTTGATCTCGTGAATCTTTCCCGGATTGCGAGTGCCCAACAGCAGCGAATTCAACATAAGTTAACGCGATACGACATCAGCGTTCTCAGGCCGCAACAACGAAACAAACGTGCTGAACTGCCCAAACGCCGACCGAGTCTTACGTTCGATACCATCCTCACCCAACCGCGTTTCGGTTGACGAGAAAGTGTAATCGCCCAGCGTCTCATGCAAACGCGCAAGCTCTTCAGCCGTAAGCCGCCGGCCCTGAAACTTCAACAGCGTCAGGATAAAGTTTCTCAAACGCAGCTCGTCGTTTGCATAAGTCAAAATCGCTGCGGAACTCTCCTGCGTCGCCTTCCTGATCTTGTCACTATTCATCGCCGCACTCCGGCGCAGCGCAACGAGACAAGACTGCATGTTCTCAGTTCTGCCCAACAACACATATCCATCGGAAAAAACCACCGAGTACTCCAACTCCGGATCAAGCTCCGACTGAATCCCCTCCACGATCTGCGCGTTGTGATCTTTGACATGCTCCTGGGCCAGCGAGCGCCGCAGCCGCGCTTCGTCGGCAACACGCGCGACCAGCACCGAGCCTTCAACCGCAGCCGAAGGCCGCATCGTCAACAACGGCGGCGTCAGCGTCGTCAAGACCTCTTTCGGATCGCCGATCCCATACGCCGACAGACTCGATTTCAAAATCGTCCCAAAAAGCACCGCCGGCAGCGCATCGAGTTTCAGCGCCACTGCCGAATCGAGCGACCGCCACGCCAGCGCCGGCTCTTTGCTGCGATAGATCGTCAACGACTCAAAACCCTCCGGCACAAGTTTCCAGAAATCACTATCCCGTTCAGCCGTCTCAAAAGCAGGCCGCAATCGCGAAACAACATCCGCTTCGAGTGGAAAGTGATAACGATCTTCGATCTCACCATTGTTCGACACCGCGGTCCACGCAACGCCACGCAGGATCTTGCCGGCACTCACCGCCAACAACTGTTCCAACTGTCGATCACCCGATCCGAGTCCCATGAACAACGGCGCCGCCCACGAAAACAACTTCGCCGAGTTCGCTGCCGAAATATAGCCAAACGCAAGCGGTTGGTCCGCAGCAAAACTCGCCCGCACGCGAACCAACTCCGGATCGCTCCGCATACTCGGACGCGTCCCGCGCCTCGCTTCCAAACAACTGCGCACCGCATTTTCAGTATTGCCGACGACAACTAACGTCCCATCAACGGCGCCGATGATCTTTCGCTCACCGCCGGCAACAGAACATTCCACATACTCGGCATCCGCAGTTCGTTCAGTACAGTTCGACGCGCCGTACGTAAGGCTTGCCAATTGATTCACCGCCGC
>DATELZ010000251.1:0-25541 GCA_035276045.1 Pyrinomonadaceae bacterium
TGGTGGCCAGGGACGGAATCGAACCGCCGACGCCGGCCTTTTCAGGGCCGCGCTCTACCAACTGAGCTACCTGGCCAGAGGGAGCAAAAAGAGGCGTAGTATAGGGATTCACGCAAATGCCTGTCAACTCAAAGACCTACGTAAATTGAATGTGTCGGCGAATCGGGGTTTTTGTCGGATTAGTCACAAAAAGTCGTTGACTGATTCCTCGCCGGGTGTATAATTCCCGACGTTGCGGGTGGGGTTGATGCCCAAACATCAGCTACGTCGAAAGACGGCCATCCAATTCAAAATTGATAGTGCCCGCCAGTGCCAGCTCGGCCGCCGATCGCGCCCCCCGCAGTCGCTACCTTCGAGCTGGCACAGCTATTTTCAGGCTCTTTTCATCAGCTCTTTAGCTTCCGCGTTCGCCCGCGACACCACGTCAGCTTCGTCTAACGTCAACAACTTCCGATCCCGCATCACAAGCCGCCCGTCGACCACGACTGTATCCACATCAGTCGCTTCAGCCGCATAAACAAGCGTCGAAACAACTTCCGCCCGCGGTGTCATGTGCAACCGGTTCATGCGGACAAGCGCCACATCCGCCCGCTTCCCTGCTTCCAGACTTCCGATCTCAGCGTCCAACCCCAAGGATCTCGCACCGTCAATCGTTGCCATCCGCAGGACACGATCGGCCGTCAGCACTTCCGGACCGTGCAACGCTTTTTGTAATAACGCCGCAGTACGCATTTCGGTGAACATGTCGAGCCGGTTATTGCAGGCAGCACCGTCCGCGCCAAGCGATACCGAAATGTCACGGTCCAACAGTTTCGCAATGGGCGCCAAGCCCGATCCGAGCTTCAGATTAGAAGAGGGACAGTGGACCACATTGGTCTTCGAAGCAGCGAGCGTATCGATCTCGTCATCGCTGAGATGAACGCAGTGGGCCAACGCGACGTGTGGTCCAGTCAAACCGAGACTGTCGAGGTAGGCGATATTCCGCAGACCCGTATCACTTTCGACGATCTCACATTCCGTCCGGTTCTCCGACGCGTGCGTGTGAATCATTACTCCACGCTCACGCGCCAGACGCGCAACTCGCTCGAGCAACTCGCGCGTGCAACTGATCGCAAACCGCGGCGCAAAACAGTAACGAATTCGTCCCTCAGCGCGACCGTGCCACGCGTCGAGCAATGATAGCGACTCGTCAATGGACCGCGCGGTCTCCTCCCGCAGCGCGAAAGGAACTTCGTCGCCCTTGTCCATCATGCACTTGCCGACAGTCGCCCGGAAACCGCTCTCCTCAACCACGCGGAAAACCTCGGCAGTATGATTGACCGTCTCCATCGTGAGTGCGCACGTCGTTCCGCCTTTGATCAGCTCGGCAATCCCGAGACGCGCGGAGGCTGCGATAGACGAAGCGGAGTGCGCCGCTTCCATGGGCCACACGCGTTTCTTCAACCAATCGATCAGCGCGAGATCGTCGGCAGCCCCGCGAAATAGAGTCTGGCAAAGATGGATGTGAGTTTGGATGAATCCGGGGATAACGGCGCAATCGATGGCGTCGATCGTGAGGTCTGCCGAATGTCCACTACCGCCAACGCTGGCGATCTTTCCGTCAACAATCAACAGCTCGCCCTGAACGATGGAGTTCGTGGGGTCCATCGTCACGAGCGAGCCGTTTTTTATCAGTATCGAAGCCACGATGACACGGATGATGCGATTTTATCCGTGTCAGTTTACTTCTTATCGGCGGCCGTCGCAGCCTTCGCGTCCGGTTCGCGAACCGGAATGCCGAGTTTCAACTTCACTTCCCGATCGATCCGACCCCGCACGTCCTGATTGTCTTTCAGCAACTGCTTGGCGTTCTCGCGGCCCTGGCCCAACCGTTCGCCTTTGAAAGAAAACCAGGCGCCACTCTTCTCAACTACGCGTTGCGCAGTCGCGAGATCGAGCAGATCACCTTCGCGCGAAATGCCTTCGCCATACATGATGTCAAACTCACACTCGCGAAACGGCGGCGCGACCTTGTTTTTCGCGACCTTCACCTTCGTGCGATTGCCAACCACGCGATCGCCGTCTTTGATCGCGCCGATGCGGCGAATGTCGAGTCGCAACGACGAATAAAACTTGAGCGCGCGTCCGCCCGTGGTCGTCTCCGGATTGCCAAACATCACGCCAATCTTCTCGCGAATCTGGTTGATAAAGATGAAGCACGTATTCGACTGCGCGACGATGGCCGTCAATTTGCGCAGGGCCTGCGACATGAGTCGCGCCTGTAGTCCCGGCAGTGAATCACCCATCTCGCCGTCGAGTTCCGCGCGTGGAACAAGAGCGGCCACCGAGTCGACCACGATCACGTCAACGCCATTGGAACGAACGAGGGCTTCGGCGATCTCGAGCGCCTGCTCCCCGGAATCTGGCTGAGAAATCAGAAGCTGAGCGATGTCTACGCCGAGTTTGCCGGCATAATCGGCATCCATGGCATGTTCGGCGTCGATGTACGCCGCGATGCCGCCCGCTTTCTGCGCTTCGGCGACGATGTGCAGCGCGAGGGTAGTTTTACCTGAACTTTCAGGACCATAAATCTCGACGATGCGCCCGCGAGGAACGCCGCCGACGCCAATGGCCGCGTCAAGGCTGAGCGACGTGGTGGAAATCGCCGGCACCTCTACAACATCGCGTTCACCCAGCCGCATGATCGATCCCTTGCCAAACCTCTTCTCAATATTTGCCAATGCGGCTTCGATTGCCTTGCCGCGATCTGCGCTCAATCGGTCATCTGCCATGACATACATCTCTTTCTTTCGCTCCTCTTCTCAGTCTGCATAGCCGGTCCTCCTAAAAGGCCCGCAGCATAACACATCCAAACCGAAAATGGAACGTTGTTTCACGCCTGCAACAGCAGGATTTTTACCAGAGGGTGAGGTTTTCCGGAACGACTCGCGCCGCAGCCCTCTCTGCGACTTTGTGAGATTGTGCGCGCCAGCATAACACAAACTTCACCGATTCAGTGCGCGCGCAAAATCTCCGATCTGCTGCGCCAAATCTGCCGCGCCGGCGAGTCTTTCCATCTCGGCGACAATAGCCGATCCGACCACAACTGCATCAGCGTATCGCTGCACGTCTCGCACGTGTTCGACGTTCGAAATACCAAACCCGACCGCGATCGGCAGCGACGTAAACTCGCGCATGCGAAGCACCAGTTTCTCGGCTTCCACGCTGACGGTCTCACGCGTGCCGGTCACGCCGGCGCGCGAGACAGCATAAACAAATCCACTCGCGTGTTTGGCGACGAGTTTCAAACGCTCGTCTGTGGAAGTCGGCGCGACGAGGAAGATCATGTCTAGATTGTTAGCGCGCAGCTCAGCTTCGAATTCCCCGGACTCTTCCGGTATCAGATCGGTGACGAGCACGCCGTCGACACCCGCATCCGCCGCAGCACGCGCCAGTGATGTCAAACCAAACTGAAGCAGCGGATTGAAGTAACTGAAGAGAATGATCGGCGTGTCGATCTGCTTTCGTGCTCGCGCCGTCATGTCGAGCAAATCCTGCAAACCAAAACTGTTCCTGAGCGCGCGTTCCGAAGCGCGTTGAATTACGGGACCATCAGCCATCGGATCGCTGAACGGCACACCCAGCTCGATCACGGCGGCACCCGCCTGGGCCAATTCGATCAGGAGTTGTTCGGTCGTTGCAAGATCGGGATCACCGGCGGTGATGTATGGGATGAAGCCTTTTCTTCCCTGCTGCTTTAATTGAATGAAGGCATCTGCGATGCGTCCCACGTTCACGCCTCTACTATTCACGGTTCAGTCGTTCGCGAACAGAATCCACGTCCTTGTCGCCGCGTCCGGAAAGATTCACGACGACGATCTGATCGCGCTTCATGCCGCTTGCAATCTTGAGCGCGTGAGCGACGGCGTGGGCCGACTCCAGCGCCGGGATGATGCCTTCAAGCCGTGAAAGAAGCCGGAACGCCGCAAGCGCATCGTCATCGGAAACGGAACTGTATTCAACCCGACCGAGGTCATGCAAAAACGCGTGTTCCGGTCCAATCGACGGGTAATCCAAACCAGCCGAGATCGAGTGAGTCGAAGCGACCTGTCCGTGCTGATCCTGCAAGACGTAACTCATCGTCCCCTGCAAGACTCCGGGCCGGCCACCGCCCGCAGTGTTGAAGCGCGCCGCATGTTGGCCCAACGCATCGCCGGAACCACCCGCTTCGACGCCGATCATCTTGATAGACGCATCGTTCAAAAACGGATGAAACAAACCGATCGAATTCGAACCGCCGCCGACGCAAGCGATCAAAACATCAGGCAAGCGACCCTCCTGTTCGAGGATCTGCGCCCGCGCCTCGCGTCCAATCACGCTCTGAAAGTCGCGCACCATCAGCGGATAAGGATGTGGACCAAGCGCGCTGCCGAGCAGGTAGTAGGTATCGGCGACGTTCGTAACCCAATCGCGCAACGCTTCGTTGATCGCGTCTTTCAACGTGCGCGATCCGGCGTTGACCTCGCACACTTCCGCGCCGAGCAGTTGCATGCGAAAGACGTTCAACGCCTGGCGGCGCATGTCATCCGCGCCCATGTAGACGAGGCATTTCAGACCAAACAAAGCACAGACGGTAGCTGTTGCAACGCCGTGTTGGCCCGCGCCTGTTTCGGCGATGATGCGTTGCTTGTTCATGCGCCGGGCGAGCAACACCTGGCCGATCGTGTTGTTGATCTTGTGCGCGCCGCTGTGCAGCAGGTCTTCGCGTTTCAAGTAGATCTTTGCGCCGCCACTGTGTTCGGTGAGGCGGGCAGCGTGGAAGAGCGGCGTAGGACGCCCGGCGTAGTTGTGCAGCAGGTCATGTAGTTGTGATTGAAACGACTCGTCGTCGCAACTGGCGAGATACGCCGCGGTCAATTCCTCGAGCGGCGCCATCAACGTTTCAGGAACGAAGCGGCCGCCATATTTCCCCCAATGGCCCAAAGGATCAGGTTGCGATCTCAGCTCTGAGATCTCAGACCTCATAGGGAAGTTTCTCCTGTAACGGCGGCGCGACCGACACGCGATCCCGGCCAGAGTTCTTCGAAACGTAAAGCGCGCGATCGCTGGCCGCATAAAGCGCGCGCTCGGTCGTGCCGCTTTCAGGACAACCCGCGACGCCGATACTGACGGTAACAACCCCAACGCCCTCGACACGCTTCCCGCTGAGCACTGCGCGCAAACGATTTGCGGCCGTCGCGGCGCGTTCAAGATCGACACCCGCAAGCAACAGACTAAACTCCTCGCCGCCAAGCCGCGCAGCGGTATCGTTATCGCGCGAGACTTCCTTCAACGTCTGCGCGATCTGACGAATCACCATGTCGCCGGCAGGATGACCAAACTTATCGTTTACCTGCTTCAAGTGATCGATATCCAGCATCAACAATGCGCACGGAATGCGATAACGACGCCAGCGCTCGACTTCGCGCGCGAGTGCGACGCGGAAGCGACGCCGGTTTGCCAGACCGGTCAACGAATCGAGATCGGCATCGGCGCGTAGCTGATCGATCTTCTGCCGCAACAGGACCAACTGGTGAGTCCGCTCGATCAGCAACTCGATCTCCGCCGGATACTCGAAGTAATCGAAAGCGCCGTTGAAGAGTGCAGCGCGGCGCGCGGCGAGAGTCGACGGTTCGGATCCGACCAGGACCAACGGGATACCGTCATCCGATTGGGCCAACATCCTGCCAAGCTCGCGCATTCTCAACCCGCGCGCTTTCACGTCGGCGACGACGAGATGCGGACGCGATCGTTGCAGCGAAACGAGCGCGGCAGTGCCGTGAGAAACGCCGACGACGTCGATGCCTCTCTCGCTGATGGCGTCGCTAAACGGCGATTGATCTTCGTCTGTAATCAGGAGCACGCGACCGCGTGACCGGTCGCCCGATTTGGTGTTTTGTTTCTGTTCCGCCCGCGCAGTCATAATCATCAGACCTGGAGAGGTCGACAAATCAAACAAACTTGTTCGGGGAGGACAAGCTGATGTTCTCTGACCCTGGGGCAAGGTCAAGAATACCTCGTCAGTGTAGTCCATCGTCAAGGTTTAACACCCCGAATCATCTTGATGAACGAGCGCACCAGCACGTGGTCCTTTTTCCCGGGCCGTTCTTCGAGGGCGCTGCATGCGTCAACGCCGTAGGGATCCACGGAAATGATTGCCTGTTCAATATTTTGCAGGCTCAAACCACCAGCCAGAAACAGCTTTGGCACGAGGCGGTTCACCTGTTGTGCAATCGACCAGTCGAAAACTCGACCTGTGCCGCCACGTAATGCCGGATCTTTCGTGTCGAGCAGGATCGCGTCGACCTCGTATGCGCGAGCCTCTTCGGCGTCGAAGCCGGCCCCGGCGGCGAGGGCTTTGATGACTTTGCGATGAATGAGGTTGCGGCAGTAGTCCGGTGATTCGTCGCCGTGCAGTTGGATCGCAGTTACGGAGGCGCGGCGGGCGAGATCTTCCACGGATTCGGGCGACTGTTCGTTGACAAAGACGCCGACGGTAAGAACGTGCTCCGGTAGTTGATCGACGATCTCGCGGGCGGCTTCGGGAGTGACGTAACGCGGGCTTGGTTTGTAGAAGTTGAAGCCGAGCGCGTCGGCGCCGGCGTCGACGGCGGCCAGCGCATCGTCCAGGTTGGTGATGCCGCAAATCTTTACGAAGATCATGTCGTGGGTCATGTCGTGCCTGTCAGGGCTCGCAGGGCTGCGGCGGGATCTTCTGAACGCATCAACGATTCGCCGATCAGGAAACCGCGATAACCAGCGTCGCGCAGGCGCAGGAGATCGGTTGCGTTGCGTAGACCGCTTTCGCTGATGAGCACCACGTCTTTGGGGGCGTCCTGTGCGAGTGAAAGAGACGTGTCGAGCGACACATTGAATGTGTGGAGATTACGGTTATTGACGCCGATCAGGTTCGCGCCGCAGGCAATCGCGCGCTGCATCTCTTCACGCGTGTGAACTTCTACCAAAGCATCCAGACCTAATTCGGCGGCGAGGCGGTGCAGGGCCACTAATTTTTCGTCGTCGAGCGCAGCGACGATCAGCAATACAGCGTCAGCGCCAGCGGCTGCCGATTCGAAGAGCTGATATTCGTCAAATACGAAGTCCTTACGCAGAACAGGAAGATCGACAACTGATTTTGCAGCGCGCAAATCGTCCAGCGAGCCGGAGAAATAATCTTCTTCGGTCAGTACGGAAAGCGCCGCCGCTCCGCCTGCTTCGTAGCTCTTAACGATTTCATTTAGATCTGCATCTGCGCGAATCAGGCCCTTGGATGGCGAGCGGCGTTTGAACTCCGCGATGACATTGATCCCATCGCGCAGCAACGCCTGGCGGAACCGGTGAGGACTTGAACGTCTTTCGATGCCATCAAACTGGACGGTTCGTTTCGCTGATTCGAGCCGCTGGCGTTTCCGATCGATGATCTCCTCGAGAATGCTCATTAGCTCGTTGCTTCTATCAACAAATCCAGTTTTGACTGCGCTGCGCCACTGTCGATCGACTCCGCCGCCAGTGTCGCGCCCTCGCGAAGATCAGCGGCAGTTCCGCCCAACATCAACGCCGCCGCTGCGGTCATCACAACCAACGCCCGCGCCTCATCCTTGCGAGATCCATCAAGCACGGCACGCACGATCCGCGCATTCGCGTCAGTGTCCCCACCGCGCAAGTGGTCCAACGAAGCATTGTCGAAACCAAAATCTTCGGGTCCGATCTCAAACGTCCGCACCTCGCCGTCGTGCGCTTCGGCGACGTGAGTCTTGCCGGCTAAAGTGATCTCATCCAAACCATCTTCGCCATGGACCACCCATGCGTGTTCCGTTCCCAGCGCCGCCAACACGCTCGCCATTCGTTCCGCAAGATCGTGCCGCCAGACGCCGATAATCTGCCGCGGCGCGCCCGCCGGATTGCTCAATGGACCAAGCAAATTAAACGTCGTGTGAATCCCCAACTGGCGGCGAATACCCGCGACTCGCGCCGTCGCTCCGTGATAGAGCGGGGCAAACATAAAACAGATCCCGATGTCGTTGAGCGAGATCTCAGACACGACCGGAATCGCCGAGACATTCACTCCCAATGCCGTCAATAAATCCGCGCTGCCTGACTTACTGCTCGCCGCGCGATTTCCGTGTTTCGCCACCGGCAGTCCCGCGCCTGCGATCACAAACGCCGCCGCGGTCGAGATGTTGAACGTCTTCGCGCGACTCGATCCCGTTCCCGCAGTATCGATAAAGCACGGATGCTTCGGCACAATGCGCACTGCGCGCGATCGCAATCCTTCAACCAACCCGGTCAGTTCGTCGATCGTTTCACCCTTCGCGGCCAACGCCACGAGCGCAGCCGAGATCTGCGCATCAGTAGCCTCTCCGTCAAGCAACGCGTCGAGTAACTGTCCCGCCTCCTCTCGGTTCAAATCTTCGCGCCGCACGAGACGCGCCAGAAACTCAGTTAATCGATGATTGGCCATTTTAGATTTTCAGGAAGTTAGCCAGCAGTCGCTTGCCTTCCGAGGTCAGGATCGATTCGGGATGAAACTGCACGCCTTCGACTTTCAACTCGCGATGGCGCAAACCCATGATGATGTCGTCTTTCGTCGCAGCCGACACTTCCAAACACTCCGGCAACGACTCTCTTTCGACAATCAGCGAATGATAACGTCCAGCCTGAAAACGATCGCTGAGCCCGGCGAAGATCGTCTTGCCGTCGTGACTGACTTCCGACGCCTTGCCATGCATCAACTCCGGCGCGCGCACCACGCGTCCGCCAAACGCCTGGCCGATCGCCTGATGGCCCAAACACACGCCCAGCAGCGGTATCTTCCCCGCGAAACGTTCGATCACGCTCAGCGAAATACCAGCGCCGTCCGGCGTTCCCGGTCCCGGCGAGATCACGATTCGTGCGGGACGCAAACTCGTCTCGATCTCGTCAAGCGTGACTCGATTGTTGCGCCGCACTTCAACCGTCTCGCCGAGGTCGCCAAGATATTGGACCAGGTTGTAAGTGAACGAATCGTAGTTATCGATAACGAGTAGCATAGCTGTCTGGTCTTAGAACTTTGGTCTTTGTGCTTTGTCGAATTATTTCTTCAATAGTCGAACAACTGCTTCGCTTTTGTTCTTGACCGCCCAGTCGAGCGCAGTCATACCTTCGGCATCCTTTATTGCCGCGTCAGCGCCACGCGCGAGTAACTGCTGCGCCGCCTGTTCGTGTCCGAAAACCGCAGCCCACATCAACGGCGTTCCGCCGAGCTTGTTCGTCAGGTTTGGGTTCGCGCCTTTGTCCAGGAGCAAGTTGAGAAGCTCCATGTTCCCACTCTTCGCGACGCCGTGCAGCGCGGCATCACCATCGTTGTCCTGCAAGTTCACTTCGGCGCCACGGTCCAACAACTTCCTCACGACGCCGTTGTCATCACGCCAGGCATAACTCATCAAAGCCGTCACGCCATTCAAACCTCTCGCATTCAGATCGAGATTCGGCTGGTCCAGGATCACCAGCGCCACTGCTTCGTTTCTCATCTCGATCGCACTAAACAGCGCCGTGTCCCCTTGTTTGTCTTTGACGTTGACATCCGCGCCACGCTGCAACAGCAACTTCACAACTTCGAGATCGCCTTGCACGGCGGCAGAGATGAGCGGCGTGCGTCCATCCGATGCATTCTGCGCGTTGGGATTCATGCCGGCATCGAGAAAGGCAGTGATCGCCATCATGTCGCGCACAGCCGCTGCCTGGTGAAAATTCTTCTCGTCAAACTCGTAGCCGCGCAACTTCAATAACTGTTGCGCTGCTTCCGGCTTCGGCTTGCGATCGCTCTCCACACAACCCGCAAAGACGAGCACACACGACAACAGCAACAACACGCGCCAATGTTTGCTCATTTCTTGCATGGACTCACAACCGCTCGCGTGATCTTCACCGGCTTCTCCGGTTTCTCCGCTTCAGCCGGCGCCTGGTTGATCGCATCGGCCACTTCGATGCCTTTCGTCACCGTCCCAAACGCTGAGAACTTGCCGTCGAGATGCGATCCTGTTCCAACCAGAATAAAGAAGTGCGTCGTCGCGCTGTTTGGTTCGCTGGTGCGAGCCATCGAAACGATACCGCGCACGTGCTTCACGATACCCGGTTCATCAGGGAGCCGCTTCGACATCCGCTTCGCCAACTCGAAACCCCATTTTTCGCTCGTCTGAAGATTCCCGCCCTGGATCACAAAGCCTTTCACAGTGCGGCTAAACGTCGTCGTGTCGAGCGCGCCGATCGCGGATAGATTGAGAAAGTTCCTGACAGACTCAGGCGCGACTTCCGGCATCATCGCGATCTCGATCGCGCCAAGCTCTGTTTCGAGCGTCACGCAGTTGGCCGCCATCTTCTCGACCGAAGCGTTGTCGAATGGTTCCGCGACAACTTCCGGAGCGGCGTCACGCGTGTTGGCCTTCTTAGCGGGCTCCTGCGCAACGGCCTGCGACAAGAACACGAACAAAGACAAAATTAATAACTTCACAATCCTCTCTCCGCCATTTCAATCGCGCGAAACAACGCCCGCGCCTTGTTTACAGTTTCCGCATACTCGTGTTCCGGCACTGAATCGGCAACGATGCCCGCGCCGGCCTGGACCATCGCCTGTCCTTCGCGCAACACCATGGTCCTGATCGCGATGCACGAGTCGAGATTGTCGGCGTAGTCCATGTACAGGACCGATCCGGCATAGATCCCGCGGCGATCCGGTTCGAGTTCGCGAATGATCTCCATCGCGCGAATCTTCGGCGCGCCCGTCACCGTGCCCGCCGGAAAACACGCGGCCAGTGCATCGAAACGATCGAGATCGTCGCGCAAACGCGAGCGCAGGGTGGTTTCCAAATGCTGCACGTGCGAATAACGCTCGACCGTCATCAACTCTTCGACGTTCACCGAGCCGTAATCCGAAACACGCCCGAGATCGTTGCGCCCAAGATCGACGAGCATCATGTGTTCGGCAACTTCTTTCTCGTCTGACTTCAGATCCTCGCCCAGCATCCAGTCTTCGGTCTCCGTCGCGCCACGTTTCCTGGTGCCGGCGATCGGCCGATAGTCGAGTCGCTGCCCGTGACAACGCACCAGCATTTCCGGCGACGCGCCGATGACGGTTTCCTCGCCTGCGCGCAGGAAAAACATGTACGGCGATGGGTTGATCGCTCGCAGCGCGCGATAGATCTGAAGTGGATCGCCGTGATACTGCGTCGAGAATCTTTGCGAGAGCACCGCCTGATAACAATCTCCGGCGGCGATGTAGTCCTTGATGCGACGCACACCATCTTCGAAAGCGTGGCGCGACCAGTTTGACTGCAACGAGAGGGGACGCGTCTCGATGTGAGGTTGTTCTTTCACGGGACGTGACTTCGCGTCGAAGATCGCCTGTTCGACTTCTCGCGTGCGCGCGACGGCGCCATCGTAAAGCTCGCGCAATCGTTCGCGACTGCCGCCGGCTTCTTCGGTGAAGACGATCGAGACGATCTCGAGTCGCTGCCTGACGCGATCGAAAGCGATCACGGTACGATAAAACATCCAGAAGGCATCGGTTGGACCAGTAAGCGGTTGGGTGATGTCTTCGCGCAGCGCCGGTTCGAACCAATGGGCCGCGTCGTAACCAACATAACCGACAGCGCCGCCCGCAAATGGAACCAACCCCGGCCGACGAGCGAGCGAACGCCCGCGGAAGTAATCCCGCACCCACTGCGTCGCCACGATCGGAAACGACTCCGTCCGTCCACCTTTTTCGACGTACGTTTGCATTCCCTGACCGCGAACGATCATCTCGGGATCCGCGCCCAGAAACGAATAGCGCGCGATTCGTTCGCCACCTTCAATGGATTCGAGCAGAAACGCATAACGCGAGTCGCCCGCAATGCGCATAAACGCGCCGACCGGTGTATGCAAATCGCCGAGGACCGATCGCACGACCGGCACGACGTTGCCTTGTCCCGCCTCGCGTTCAAACGCTTCGAATGATGAAGGTTGCAGATCGAGCATCTATTGATTTCCAACCATGCGATTCGCGGCTAACCACTGCGCGCCGTCGACCACCAACACAGTCCCGCTGATGTAACTCGCCGCCTCCGAACAGAGAAACACAGCCGCTTTTTCGATGTCGGCAATTCTGCCAAAGCGGCCGAGCGGAATGTTCTTCTTGAGCCGCTCCTTGACCGGTTCCGGAACGAGACGCTGCATTCCCTCGGTGTCTTCGATTGGACCAGGCGCGATGCCGTTCACGCGAATTCCAAAACGTCCCCACTCGACTGCGAGATTGCGCGTCAACGCGTCGACGCCCGCTTTGGCGGCTGAAACGTGAAGCTGCATCGGCGTGCCGAGATAGTGAAGCGTGGCGCTGATGTTCAGGATCTGTCCGCGGTGTTCTTTCAACTGCGCAAACGCAGCGCGGCAAACGTTGAACGTGCCTTTTAGATCGATGTCGACGACCGTGCCGAATCCGTTGGGCGACAACTGTTCGGCGTTGCACAAAAAGTTTCCCGCAGCGCCGTTCACGACGATGTCGATCTTCCCGAGTTGTTCGATCGTGGCGGCGACGGCCTGTTCGACTGCTTCCGGTTGACGAACATCGGCCGCGACGGCGATCGCTTTGCCGCCGTTCTGGTTGATTGCATCTGCGGCAGGTTGCAGGTGGTCCATGCTGCGGCTGACCAGCGCAACCGCGGCGCCGGCCTCCGCAAGCGCGCGTGCGACGCCGCCGGTGATTCCCGTGCCGCCGCCGGTTACAAATGCCACGCGTCCGTTCAAAATGTCTTTAGCAAAAATCGATTCACTCATAAATTTAGCGCATCTTCGAGTTTGAATTTTTGTTCGTATAGAGCTTTGCCAACGATAACACTATCCAAAAGCGGTTCGCCCGCGTCGCGCAGACGTTTAATGTCGTCAAGACTGGAAACACCACCGGAGGCGGTCACCTGAACCTTCGCAGCACGAGCGACGGCGACGGTTTGTTCGACGTTTGGACCAGTTAACATGCCATCACGAGAAATATCGGTGTAAATGATTCGTTGAACTCCACAAGCCGCAACAGATTTCGCTAAATCTGTGGCTTCGATCCGTGTTCCCTCTTCCCAGCCGCGTGTCATAACCTGTCCATCTCTCGCGTCAATCCCAACACAGATCTTTTCCCCAAATGAATCGATCAACTCGCGTAAAAGATCCGGCGATTCAACCGCGACGGTTCCCAAAACAACCCGCGCAACTCCCGCATCACAAAGTTCCTGCACGTCGTCAACCGATCGCATTCCACCACCAAACTCAACTCCGGCATCCAGCGCCTCGACAATCTTCTTCACCACCGCGCGATTCGGCGACTCACCACCTTTGAACGCGCCGTCGAGATCCACAACGTGAATCATCCGCGCGCCTGCGGCCGCAAACTGCTGCGCCACCGCAACAGGATCTTCATCGTAAACCGTCACGTCCGCCTGCCGCCCCTGGACCAGCCGGACGCACGAACCGTTCTTCAGATCGATCGCCGGTATAACGAGCATCATCCTGCCACGAGGCTCATCACCTCATCAAACAACAACCCGTTCGTGGCGATCGAGTTTCCGCCGTCGATCCTGCGCACGCCGCGCCAGTCAGTAAACGTGCCGCCCGCTTCTTCGACGATCGGCAACAACGCCGCGCAATCCCACAGGTTCATCACCGGATCGAGCATCACGTCAGCCCGGCCAGTTGCGACGAGCACATAACCATAACAGTCGCCCCACGTGCGGCTCGCCTTCGCGCGGCGTTGCAGCCGTTCACACGCCGGACCAAAGCCATAACGTTCGCCTGCCGTAAAGTCAGTTGCCAACAACAACGCATCGTCGAGTCGCGCGGTGTTCGACACACGCGCCCGTTCTCCATTCAAAAAACAACCCGAACCCTTGGCAGCAGAAACGATGTCGCCCAGCGCCGGAATATTGATCACGCCGACACTCGCCTCGCCGTCGATCTCCAACCCGATCAAGACCCCATAAAACGGCACGCCATGAACGAAAGCAAATGTCCCGTCAATCGGATCGACGATCCAACGCCGTCCCGATCTACCCGGCGACTCGCCTTCTTCTTCGCCGACGATGCCATCGTCAGGAAAACGCTCCGCGATCTGCCGGCGCACGTAAGCCTCGGCTTCGCGATCTGCGATCGTGACGTAGCTGCCGTCGGACTTCGTGCTGGTCTCCGGGCGCTTGCGGAAGTATTGCAGCGTGATATCGCCGGCGCCGCGAGCGATCGCGACGGCAAACTCGCGCAGTTGGTCCAGTTCGTTGTTCATTTTCGTCGCTGTTCGAGTTCGTCGCGGATTTGGTTGAGACTGACACCGCGTTCCACCAGCAAGACGAGCAGGTGATAGATCAAGTCGGACACTTCGCCAACGAGTGGCGCTGTCTCTTCATTCTTCGCTGCGATGATCGTTTCGGCAGACTCCTCGCCGACTTTCTTGAGAATCTTATCAATGCCTTTGTCGAACAGGTACGTCGTGTACGAACCTTCGGGGCGTTCGCGTTGGCGGTCCTGGACGAGGTCGTAGAGTTGGTTAAGCAGAGATCCAATATCTTCCTTCAGATCTAATTCAAAACAGGATCGAGCGCCCGTGTGACACGCTGGACCAGCCGGGTTTACGAGAACGACAAGCGCATCGCCATCACAATCGGCGACGAGATCGACAACCTCCTGCGTGTTACCCGACGTCTCGCCCTTGTGCCATAGCTCGTTTCGCGAACGCGACCAGAACCACGTCTGCCGTGTTTCGATCGTCTTCGCGAGGCTTTCGCGATTCATGTAGGCGAGCGTCAGCACTTCACGCGTGCGCGCGTCCTGCACGATCGCCGGTATGAGACCGCGGTCATCGAATGTTAACTCGTCAGGATTCATCTCACTTCATTCATCTAACTTCCACACCACGGCTCCTCAGATAAGTCTTTACATCGCCGATTGTTAGTTCTCCAAAGTGGAATAGCGAAGCGGCCAGCACCGCGCTTGCGCCGCCAGCGACGAGGGCATCGTAAAAGTGCTCCACGTTGCCTGCGCCTCCAGACGCGATCACCGGAATGCGCACCGCATCTGAAACAGCGCGCGTCAACTCGATGTCGTAACCAGCGCGCGTGCCGTCGCAATCCATACTCGTCAGCAAGATCTCGCCCGCGCCGAGTTTCTCTGCGCGCATGGTCCATTCGAGCGCGTCCCATCCCGCTGCGCGACGGCCACCATGCGTAAACACTTCCCAACCGTCAGATCCAACACGTCTCCGCGCATCGACAGCGACGACGATACACTGGCTGCCAAACGTCTCAGCGCAATCGCTAATCAGTTGCGGGTTCTCGATCGCCGCCGTGTTGAGCGTGATCTTGTCTGCGCCCGCCCGCAGAATCGCGCGAATATCTTCCACCGAGCGCAAACCGCCACCAACAGTAAACGGTATGAAAACTTCATCGGCAACACGCCGCACCAGGTCTGCCACGATGTCGCGTTTGTCTGACGAGGCGGTGATGTCGAGAAACGTCAACTCATCCGCGCCTTCGCCGTCGTAACGTTTCGCCTGTTCGACCGGATTGCCGGCATCTGTCAACGAGACAAAGCGAATTCCTTTGACCACCCGGCCGTTGTCGACGTCGAGACACGGAATGATTCGCTTAGCAATCACAAAAGTTCTTCAACATTCGTAAGCCAACGTCCTGGCTTTTTTCCGGATGAAATTGCACGCCACAGATATTCCCTGCTGCGACGACCGACGCATAAAACTCACCGTACTCAGTTTCTCCTATCACGACTTCTTCGCTTGCGGGCTCGCAGTAGAACGAATGAACAAAATAACAAAACGAACCATCGACAACATCTGCAAACAACGGATGCCGTTGTCTCTGCTGTATCCGATTCCACCCGACTTGCGGCGCCACAAGATCCGATTCAAATCGCCGCACGCGACCACGCAACAATCCGAGTCCCTCCGTGGTTCCAAATTCATCAGACACTTCAAACAGCATCTGCATTCCGACACAAATTCCCAACAGCGGCGTCCCACTCCCGGCTCGTTCATGGACCAACGAATCAAACCCTCGCTCCCGCAACGCCTTCATACACGACGCAAACGCGCCAACCCCCGGCAACACCAATCGATCCGCGCTCCGCAATACACTTTCATCACCACTAACCACTGCCTCGCAGCCCATCGCCGCAAACGCCTTCTCCACCGAACGCAAATTCCCAACACCGTAATCGATAATCGCTACCTGGCTCACAACGATCCCTTCGTGCTCGGCACGCCAGTGACGCGGCTGTTCAACTCCACCGCCTGCCGCAACGCACGCGCCGACGCTTTGAACGTCCCTTCCAAAATGTGATGCGTGTTGCGTCCCCGCAGACAGTCGATGTGCAGATTGAACTTCGCCGTCTCCGAAAACGAACGCCAAAAGTGCTCCGCCAATTCGACCGAAAAGTTTCCAATCTTCTGTCTCTTCGTCGGCACTTCGTAAACAAGATAAAAGCGCCCCGAAAGATCGATCACCGAGCGACACAGTGCTTCATCCATCGGCACCACCGCTTCGCCGTAGCGATTGATTCCCTTCTTGTCGCCGAGCGCCTGGACGAGGGCGTGGCCCATCGTGATCGCGATGTCTTCAACCGAATGATGATCGTCGATCTCGAGATCGCCTTTGCAGTTCACCTGGAGATCGAACAGTCCATGCTTCGCAAACAGTTCAAGCATGTGCTCCAGAAACGGCAAACCGATCGAGATCTTCGAACGCCCGCTGCCGTCGAGCGCGAGCTTCACACGGATGTCTGTTTCTTTTGTCTTACGATGAACATCCGCTGATCGAGAATTCGCTTTTTTGCTACGCATCACAGATTTCCCGCAATCCGGCTAACAGTTGGTCATTCTCCTCGGGCCGCCCGACGCTGACACGAAAATACTGCCGCAACATCGGATACGAACTGACGTCGCGCACCAAAACATCGCGCTGCAACAACTCTTCGAAGATCGACTTCGGATCGATCTCACTCTTTACCACCATGAAATTTCCACGCGAGGCCACAGCCGCAAGGCCGCGAATCTTTGCCAACTCCGAATACAGCCGTTCGCGTTCGGAGATGATGCGCTTCACCAACGGACGCAGATCGCTTTCGTACTTCTCAAGCGCCACTTCCGCTGCCGTTTGGGAAAACGGGTTCAGGTTGTAAGGAAGTACGGCTTTCCGAATCTCGCGGGCCAGATCGGGTGCGGTCATTAAATAGCCGACTCGCAGCGCCGCCAGCGCCATCGCCTTCGAAAATGTCCGCAACACGACGAGGTTGTCATGCTCTTCCAACAACGGCACGACCGAATGTTCGGCGAACTCGTGATACGCCTCGTCGATCACCACGAGCCCACGCGCGACGCGGAGCAACCTGACGAGATCGTGGTCGTCGATCACGCAACCACTCGGATTATTTGGCGAGCAGATGATCGTGACGTCAGGTTGCTGCGCGTCGACGATGCTCAACAACAGATCGCTGTTGTATTGCAGACTGTTCGTCAGCGGAATGCTTTCGACAGTGCCGCCGAGCACTGTGGCGACCTGCTTGTAGAGCGCGAATGTCGGCTCCGAAATCAGCACGTGTTTTCCGGGGCCGATCGTCACCATCAACAGCGCCTGGATCAACTCGTTCGAGCCGTTGCCGGCGATGATCTGATCGGGCCGCAGTCCAGCAAATTCCGCCAACTGGTCGTGCAAACTGGCGGGCAGGAAATCGGGATAGCGGGACCACTTCCTTGCCTCAAACCTCAACCTCACTTCTTCACGAATAGCGACCGGCGTGTCCCACGGATTCTCATTCTGATTGATCTTCACATGCGCGCGATGCAGCGATAGCGAATAAGCGCGCAGCGATCGAACGGCCGGTTTGATGTTATCCAATCGGTTCTTCATCTGTGTTTCCGGATCGAAGCAGACCGCGCGTGAGCGTCCAGTCCTTCGCACTCGGCGAGGACCGCAACTGAATCGGACACGTTGGTAAACGCCGCTGCCGAGTATTGCAACAGGCTCGTCCGCTTCACGAAATCATAAACGCCGAGCGCAGAGGAAAATCGCGCGGCCCGTCCCGTGGGCAATACGTGATTTGGACCAGCAAGATAATCGCCGACTGCTTCCGGCGTGTGCTCACCAAAGAAGATCGCGCCGGCGTGCCGCACCTTTTCTGCCGCCGCGTAGTCGTCGTCAGTGACAAGCTGAAGATGTTCGGGCGCGATCCAATTTGCGATCTCGCACGCATCATCCACGGTACTGACGACGACGATCGCGCCATAGTTTTTAAGCGACGCAGCCGCGATCTCACGTCGCGACAATGTTTCAAGCTGGCGTTGGACCTCGCGGGCCACGCTTTGGGCCAGCGACTCGCTCGTCGTAATCAACATCGCCGACGCATCGTCGCCGTGCTCCGCCTGGGCCAACAGATCCGCGGCGAGAAAATCAGGACGCGCACTCTCGTCCGCGAGGATCACAACCTCGCTCGGTCCGGCGATCGCATCAATGCCCACCACGCCAAATACAAACTTCTTCGCCGCAGCCACGTACTTGTTTCCCGGTCCCGTTATCTTGTCTACCCGCCGGATCGTCTCAGTGCCAAAGGCGAGGGCGGCAATCGCCTGCGCGCCACCAACGCCGTAAACCTCGCCAATATTCAACTCCCGCAAAGCCGCCGCCACAGCCGGATTTTCCGCCAACGTGCGCGGCGGAGTGACGACGACGATTCGCTCGACGCCCGCAACCTGCGCCGGCACGACATTCATAACCACAGATGACGGATACGCCGCAGTCCCACCGGGCACATACAACCCAACGCTTTCGAGCGGCGTGATGCGTTGGCCCAATCGCACACCCTCCTCCGGCGAGATCATCCACGATGGTTCGACCTGCTGCTGATGAAATGCGCGCACGTTCTCGATTGCTTCACGCAAGGCATCAAGCACTCGTCGATCGACTTTATCCGCCGAACGATTGAGCGTTTGTTCGTCGATGCGCAGTTCCTTTAATTCAACACCATCAAACCGCGCGGTGTAATCGATCAACGCCTCGTCACCACGCGCCCGAACGTCGCCGATAATCGAAGACACAACGCTCATCAACTCCGGATCGAACGCAACCGAACGCGCTTCGAGACGCGCGAGCAAACCAGCCAGCGCATCACGTTCGGTTTGAAGAATGATCCGAATCACGCTTGTTCGCCTCCATTCAGCACCGATCGCAACGCCGCAACCAGCCGCGCCACAGCCTCCGCTTTCAACTGATAACTGGCCCGGTTCACCACCAATCGGCCCGTCGACAAGGCAATCTCCTCGACAACCGTCAATCCGTTTTCCTGCAACGTTCGCCCCGTCTCGACGAGGTCGACTATCAAGTCTGCCAGTCCCAGCGCAGGCGCAAGTTCAACCGATCCCGAGAGCTTAATTATCTCCACCGGCATCCCGCGCGCTCCGAAGTGCGACGCCGCTATCTGCTCGTACTTCGTCGCCACGCGTAACATCCCGACAGCTCGCGTCAACACATCCGCATCCGCCGCCGCCACGACCATGCGACAACGCGCGATACCAAGATCGAGCGGCAACAAAAGATCCGCCTCCGACTCGAGCAACACATCACGGCCAACCACTCCACAATCCGCGATCCCATGTTCCACGTAAACCGGAACGTCCGCGGGCTTCACAAATAGAAACCGGTATCCGCCAGACTCATCCGTGAGCGCGAGCTTGCGTGAATTAAGCTCTTCAGCGCCCAAACGAATGCCGGCACGCCCCAGCAACGCGAGCGCATCGTCCTGCATTCTTCCTTTCGCAATCGCGATCGTGATCATTTGTCTCGCGCCATCCTGCGTCCGACCACTTCCGTCAGCGCGTCGAGATTCAACACAAACCCGACTGCCGGCTCAGCGCGTCCGAAATTGCCCGTCAACCCGTCGTAACGTCCGCCACGCCCGATGCTCGCGCCCGCGCCATGAACAAAGACCTTCATACTCAAGCCGGTGTAGTAGTCGAGACTCGGCACGTCGCCGAGATCGATCTCAAACGAGTCTTGAAGATCGAACGATTCGATATCGATCCAAAGCTGTTCCAGCGCATCGAGCGCGGCGATAGATCGTTCGTTGCGGATCACACTGCGCGCGGCCTGAATAACATTTTGTTTGCCGGTGAGTTGAGATAACTGCGCGAAAGCGCGACCGTCGCTAGTCGCATAATCCTGGAGGAAACGCTGCAATTCTGCTGCTTCACGCGTGTCGATCAGGCGGCGCAACCGTTCGCGCGCGAGCGTATCGAGATTTAATTCCGTGGCGAGGCCGTTGAAAAACTCGACGTTGTTTATCGTGATGCAATAACTCGATTGCAGATTGAGCCGCTGCAGAATCTCCGCGGCCAGGCGAAGCACTTCGAGATCCGCCGGCGCTCCTCCGATGCCGATCAACTCGCAACCGAGCTGGGTGTTCTCACGACGCCACTCGGCATGCGATTGCGGCTGCTGCCTGAACACCGGCGCTGCGTAACAGAAGCGCAACGGACGCGGCCGGTCCGCCAGCAACGTCGCCGTCATTCGCGCAACTGACGAAGTGACATCAGGCCGCAATGCCAACAGCCGGCCGTCGTTGTCGGTGAAACGAAAGCCGCGTTGCGCTTCGGCCGGACCCATGCCGTGTTCGAAAAGGTCGTAATAATCGACCGACGGCGTGATCACTTCCTCGTACGACCAGCTTTCGAATACAGACATCGCCACGTCTTCGATCGTGCGACGCAGACGCGCCTCAGCGCCGATGTAGTAACGCATTCCGGCTGGAATTCGAGAGACCATCTTAAATCGCAGATCTGAGATCTTAGATCTCAAATAAAAACCCGCCGCCAATTTCGCGTTGGCAGCGGGTGTGGAATCGTCTTTGCGCTGTTTCTGAATCTAGGTCGTCAGCGCGAACAACACGATCGCCGGCCCGCCACCGGAATGGTGGTGGTGATGCCAATATCCATGATGGCTGCGATCCGTGCTGAACATCGTTCGGGGCTTATAACCGAGAAGCGTCGCGGTTGTCAATAAAAGTTGCGTCGTTGACACAAACAGGGGTTCCGTTCAGTGTGCCGCCGGCGCGAACGATCTGCGCGCAATTGAACATCACCAGGCGATTGGCGCCGATTTCGAAAATTCCCTGCTGCAAACGAAGAATATTCCCGATCGTCTCCGGTGAATGCAAGAATACCTGCTGCGGATTGTCGATCACCAGGTTGTGATAGGTGATGTTAGTCAACAGCGTTTGATCGCCGTTACTGCGATTGTATTCAATCGTGCTGCCGTCCGTTTTTACAGTGCCGCTGTTATTGAAGTTCAGCGCAATCTTTATCGTGGAGTTCGTAATATCAAGTGAACTTCCGCTCAGCACTCTCAGAGCGTTGAATTGTTGAGTGCCCTGCAGAACGGTGGACGACTCGCTTGCCATGTCGACGGTGTTACCGAAAGATCCATTTCCCGAAAGCGCATGCGAACCACTCTTGAACACGGTCACGATGGGCGCGACCGTTCCGTGGTTGATGAAGTTTGGACCATGGAAATGCAATGTCTGGCCCATAACTTTCGCGTCACGCTCGACAGTTAAGTCCCCTTTGGCGTTCATCGTAACGTGAGCCGAAATATTCAGCGTCGCGCCACTGCGAACGGTGATCGGCGAATCGAAACCACTTGAAGCGACTGGTCCACGAGTGCCGGTAACGATGTCGATGGGAACGGTGAATAAGTTTCCGTTGCCAACAAACGAATTCAAAGTGCCGTTGCCCATAAACTTGACAGTCCCCGTTCCGGTCACGCTGCCGGGCAATTGTTTATTGAAAGCGCCATTAACAAAGGTGAGCGTTTTGCCACCGATGTCGAGTATGGAGTTGACGTTCAACAATCCGGTTTGCATGGTTACGTCGCTGGTCAAGAGTTTAACTCCACTGCCGTTCAGCTCTATTCCGTTCGGAGATCTCCACGCTCCCGAACCTGAAATCGTTTGCTTTCCTTCGCGCGTGAATACGACGTTTACGGGATTTACCGTGCCATCGTTAATGAAATTCTCGCCCGAGAAGGCGAGAGTTTGCCCGTCGAGCGAACTGCCTGTTTTTAAAGTCAGGTCGTCGCGCGCGTTGAGCGTTGCATGCGCGGTTATTCCCAGCGCAGCGCCTGCTTCAACTGTTATCGGGGCGCTGATTCCACTACTAGCACTAACAACTCTCCTGCCGGTGTTTATTTCAACCGGAGCGGTAAAACGATTTCCCGTCGACTCGTCCGAAGCCAGACTCCCATCGCCCTGGAAGATAATCTTGCCTGGACCAGTAACCGTTCCCGTTTGATTCTTTTGGAATGCACCGCCATTGATCGTGAGCGTGTGCCCATTGATATTGAGAGTGCTGTTAATAACTAAACCACCGGGGCTCATCGTCATGCTGTTCGCAAGAGATTTTTCACCACTGCCCGCGATCGTTGTGCCGTTTGCTTGCCAGGATCCGTCTCCCGAAATTACCTGATTGCCAGCCCGATTGAAGGAAAGAGTTCCCGGATTAATCTCGCCATTGTTCGAGATATTTTCGCCGGAAAGCCTGACGGCCTCTCCCACGACTTTGCCGCCTGAAAGAACTATAAACTCAGACTTCGCCTCGAATACTTGTTTCAGGGTCACAGAAAGAACCGCTTCGTCTCGAATGAATATCGGCGCGCTGACGGAACTGCTGGAAGTAATCGCCACATGCGCGGCAATGGTAATCGTAGTGGTCCAGAGATTACCCGTAGATTCGTCGGACGTGAGCCGTCCGGGCTTATCGAAAACAACGTTGCCGCTGCCTCGGACAGTTCCGGCGCTTTGTTTACTCGCAGAACCACCGGTAAATGTCCATGTGCGATCGACAGTGACGACGCTCAGCACCGACCAGAGGCCCGTCGCCACGTTCATATGCTCGATGGTTTTCTCACCAGCGCCACTTAACTCTCCACCACCGTTCCAGAAACCCGCGCCGGAAATCTCCTGAGTCGAGTCGCTGTTAATTCTTGTTTGGCCATTGATGATCCCGTTGTTAGAAATCTTCGGTCCCTTCAGAGACAACTGAAAACCGCCGTGAAGGTTTGTCATCACACCGCTGACTCCGATCCTGACTTCGCCGGTAGCTGTCAGGCCCGAATACGAAAGCGTTCCATTAAGCGTCAGGTTGTTAATCACTCCCGTTGCTCCTCCGACATGGTGTCCTCCTTCGATAACAATGTTGTCACCTGGGGCCGGCGCGATTCCGTCGGTCCAGGTTGAGGGAAAGCCGAAGGGGCCGGATTTGGCGGAGGTTTTCGTTGCGCCAAGCGCGTTGGAATTGAATAGTGCAAGCAGGGTGATCGTTACAGACAGGCAGAATAGGTTTTTCATTTCTAAGTCTCCTCATCTATTAACGCGAACGAGATCCGCGAAATCCGGCAACGGGGGTTCGTTAAATTCTTGTTATTTTGCTCGGCGTTCTCCGCGTGTCTCTGTGTGCTCTGCGTTTAAACACGCCTAAAGTGAGGTTTACGCAGAGGCCCCAAGGAACGCAGAGAACGCAGAGTTGAACTAAGACACCACCTGCGGGGTCAGTCCTGTTGCAGGTCTGTCTTGCTGAGGATGTATAATCACGCGCCTTACGTCCGTTGTTTCAAATCACCTAGTCCGTTTAGGCTGCATATGACCAACCCCTCACTTTCACAACAGGAAATGACCTATCTCCTGGCCGCGTGGAGCGAGGGGGATCGTTCGGCGCTGGATAAATTGGCGCCCCTCGTCGATGCGGAGCTGCACTACCTGGCGCGCCGTTACCTGAAACGGGAGCGATCGGACCACACGTTGCAAACGACAGCGCTCGTCAACGAAGCCTACCTGCGGCTCATCGATCAAAGAGACGTGCGCTGGCAGAACCGGGCACACTTTTTCGCCATCGCCGCGCAGATGATGCGCCGGATCTTGATCGACCACGCCCGCAAACGTGCTTCGGCAAAAGGCGGCGGCGCCGGCAAGTTGTCGCTTGAAGAAGCTGCCGTGTTGAGTGACGAACGAGCGGCAGAGTTGATCGCACTCGAAGAGGCGCTCAAGAGCCTGGCGGAGATTGATGAGCGGAAGAGCAGAATTGTCGAACTGCGATTCTTCGGCGGGCTCAGCGTTGAGGAGATTGCCAGCGTGATCGGAGTATCGCCCGATACCATTACGCGCGAGTGGAGACGCGCCAAAGCATGGCTCCATCGCGAGATTCAGAAGGATTGAACGGGATGGATCGTGAACGCTGGCAGCAGATCGACGCCATCTTCAAATCTGCGCTCGAGCGTGCCGCTTCCGAGCGCGCCAACTTCCTCGACGAGGCTTGCCGCAACGATGCGGCCTTGAGAAGCGAAGTTGAATCGTTGCTCGCTCACGATCAAGCGTGGAGTTTTATGGATGCCCCCGTGTTTGCAAATACTGACTCTCTGCGCGGACAGGCACTCGGTCCGTACAAGATTCTGCAGCAGATCGGCGCCGGCGGGATGGGGGAAGTCCATCTGGCGCTGCACGCAAACACGAATCGCAAAGTCGCGCTCAAACTCCTGCCTCCTTACTTCATAAAGGATGAACAGCGCACCCGCCGTTTCCAGCAAGAGGCGCGGGCCGTGCTCGCACTGAACCATCCGAACATCGTCACCATTTATGACATCGGACAAGCAGGCGAGATCCACTTCATCGCGACGGAGTTTATCGAAGGTGAAACGCTTCGAGAGCGAATGGCGCGCGCGCCGCTGGAGTTGAACGAGGCGCTCGACATCGCCATTCAAATTGCGGGCGCACTCGCGGCGGCTCATCAGCAGGGCGTGGTCCATCGGGACATCAAGCCCGAAAACATCATGCTGCGGCCGGATGGATATGTGAAGGTGCTCGACTTCGGAATAGCAAAGCTGACGGACAGCTATAGTCTGACGACCACTTCGCCGGCGACGGACATCGATACCGAGCCGGGTCTCGTGATCGGAACCGCCAGGTACATGTCGCCGGAACAGGCGCGCGGTCTTTCGGTGGACGCCGGCACAGACGTCTGGAGCCTCGGCGTCGTGCTTTATGAGATGGTGACGGGGCGTGTGCCCTTTGCAGGAACGACGCCGGCGGACGTGATCGTCTCGATAGTGGAAAAGGAACCAGCGCCCCTCGCGAGCCACGTAGCGCAGTTGAAATCGGTCCTGAAAAAAGCGCTGGCGAAAGTCCGTGATCAGAGATTCGAAACTGTTACAGACTTGCTGAACGATCTGAAAAGCCTGCAACGTGAGCTTGAAACTACTCACAGTCCAGGGCCGCGCGTGACAACAGCACGCGGGAGATCTAAGCGCCATTGGATCGCCGCCGCGATCATTATCGCCGTCACACTCACTCTTGCGATCGCATATTTTTATTCCACCCGAAGTCACAGACCGCCAATCAATTCGATCGCCGTTCTGCCTTTTGCCAACCACAGCGTCGATCCGAGCACTGAGTACCTGAGTGATGGGATTACTGAAAGTCTCATCAAC
>DATELZ010000252.1:0-7261 GCA_035276045.1 Pyrinomonadaceae bacterium
AAATGAAATGGACGTCAATCAATTGGAGGTGCTGATCGCCGTTGCGCGCGAGCAGAGTTTTTCCCGCGCGGCGCAGTCGCTGCATCGCACGCAACCCGCAGTGAGCCAAGCGGTTCGCCGGCTTGAAGCTGAGCTGGGCGAGCCGCTGTTCGATCGATCGTCGAAGGATGGGACGCTGACTGCCGCCGGCCGCGTGCTTCACGATTACGCCGAGCAGATGCTCAACCTGCGCCAGGGCGCTCATCGCGCAATCAAGGAACTGAAAGACCTGCAACACGGAAAGCTTGCTTTGAGCGCAAACGAGTACACGGTGATGTATCTCTTGCCGGTGCTCGCGGTTTTTCGCGCGCGGCATCCGCACATCAAAGTGGAAGTGAAGCGAAGTTTGGCGAGCCGGATTGCGTCGGAAGTGTTAGGACGCGGCGTTGAGATTGGCGTCGTGTCGTTCAAGCCAACGGACCAGGCGATTGCCTCGGTGCCGGCGATGAGCGACGAGATAGCGCTGATCGTCGCGCCGTCGCATCCGCTTGCGGCGAAGCAGGTCGTGTCGGTGCGTGAGCTGGGCGCGGAGTCGTTCATCGCGCACAACGTGGCGTCGCCGTATCGCGAACGAGTTGTGAAGACGTTTGAGAAGTACAAGACGCCGCTGAACATCTCGATGGAGATGCCGACGCTTGAATCGATCAAGCGTTTGGTGGAACAGGAGATGGGCGTGGCGCTGGTGCCGCGATTGACCGCGCAACTCGAAATCGAACGCGGGCAACTCGCGACGTTGACGGTAAAAGAGATGCGCCTCGAACGGCGGCTACAGTTGATCTATCGCAAAGGCGCGACGCTCTCACATGCCGCGCGAGCGTTCCTGCGAGTTGCGAGAGCTTAGCGGGCAGGGACGTCCGCGATTCGTTTCGCGTATTCGTTGAACTCGCCCAGGTAATAAAGACGGATCAGATCATTCTCCAACGCGATGAGCGCAGCGTCCCGCGAACGGACGCGATGAAGCTCCTTCCGGATCTCACGAAACACTTTCTCCTTGATCCAGTACGCATTGCGATAACGCTCGCCCACCGACGATCCATTCGCCAGCTTATCGATCTCCGGCGTCGTCAAACCGCGACGCCACGCTGCGCGGTAGACCAGCAGCGCTTCCTGAAACGACTGGTTCGCGATCTCGGTGAATAGGTCGTTTAGTCCCTTCCAGCCGCCCGCTGGAGTATTGAAAACCACCGCCCCGTCGGGAACCCGTTGCGCCGTCGACTTGTAATCGAGAAGGGAAACGCGCAAGTCGATCGTGCGGTCGCCTTCGTAATCGAACTCGATCGTGTCGAGAAAACCGTTGTTATCCGTATCGGTGTACTTCACGACTTCCTCGACGCGCGGCGCGCTCGGCTTTGGCGACGGCGTCTTGTTGCCGCCGTGATACTCGGCGTTCTTGTCGACGGTCCATGCGCCCCATTCCGCGCCGTACAAGTGCAGCTTGCGATCGAACCGTCCGACATAGAGTTTTCCGCGCCCGGAATTGTCTTCGTCAAACTCGCCACGATCGCCGAGCGAGTCAGCCTGCGGGTGTCCGCTGATGCCGGGCTTTTGATCCGGCGCGACCATCTCGTGCTCGGCGTAATTGCCGCGTCGCCAACGCTTCGTCGTGTAGAGATCGATCTCCTTTGGACCACCAAAGCCGTGCATCGGGTAATACATCTCGACGCGTTCCCAACGATGATCGTCGTCGTCTTCGTCAAACACGAAATACATCGTGGCCCAACCGGCGCTGAAGAACGCGTTGTAGCTCTTGTCGTGCGGCATGTACATCAACTCGTCGATCTGCCGCCAGTTGTTCCATTCAAAGCAGCCGTCGAATTTCGGATTGCCTTTGAGCGCGGGATACTTATGGACCATCGTGCGATAGGGAATGCCTGGACCACCCGCGCCGCGCAGCGACATGTCGAAGTCGGTTTCGTTTCCCTGCGTCGAATCGTTGTCGACGTCGAAGGTCACGAACGCTTCGCTCAGCACGCCGGTGAGGTTCGTTTTGTCTTTATCCAGCGCGGGGACAGGATCGAGCCAGCGCATCGCCATCTCGCTCACGCCGTCTTTATCGAAATCATAGAAAGCAAAGGGGTTTTCCCAATTCAAGCGCGGGTCGGGAAGCGACTGCGGCGGGCGATGAATTTTCAGGAAGATAGAGTCGCCGTTATAGTCGGGAAGCCAATCGGTCGTGCCGGTGTAACCCCAGTTGTCGTTTTCGAAATCGTAAGTTTCCCAATCGATCCAGCCGAGCACGCCATCTTTTTCGACGTCGATATAGACCATCCAGTGCGACTGCGCCGGATTGAATTTGCCGTTGGACCATTCGCGTCCCTGGGTGACGAAGGCTTGCAGATCGGCGCGGCCGTCGCCGTCGTTGTCAGCCCACTTGATGCTGATGTCGAGCGCGGTGTCGTACATGCCGTCGCCGTTTTTGTCGATCTGCATCACGTCGGCGACCTGATCGCCACGCGTGTCGGTGGGCAGCATGTCGCCGTTTTCGTCGAGCCAGCGGACGCGTTTGCCGTTCCACCAGCGTTCGAGAATGTCAGGTTTGCCGTCGTTGTTGATGTCGAGACGGACGATCTCGTCGGAAGGCGTTGTAGTTTTCAACGCGGTCTTGCGGAGATCGTTTTGGGTGAAAAGAAAGAGGAGAAGTAAAAGTGTCATCCGTGCCTGTATAACACAGAACACGGATGACACTGATAGAACTTACAAAGCGAAGGTGCCGTAGAACGCGCTGTTCTCGCCGGAGCGGCTCCACGGATCGCTTACTTTGTGACCGGCGTACGCGGCTTTCGTCGTGTAACCGACTTTGCGGTTTTCGAGGCCGACGAGTGGCGTGTACCAGACGAGATTTGGCATCTTGCAGCAGAGATCGTTGGGCATCGCTTCGACGTTGATCGTGGCGTCGTCGGCGGAGACTTTGTAAGTGCGATCTTTGCGTTCGAAGCTCACGGGGGCGTTGCGAACTGCGACGATCTTGCCCAGCGACGCGGCGTATTTTTCTTTCAACGCGCTCAACATTGCTTGGGCTTGTGTTTGCGATGCGGCTGAGTCGATGATGACTTCCGATTGGCGCGCGGCGTTTTGTTCGCCGAGGTTGGAGGTCGAGTTGACGATCGCCATGGCGCGGACGCCGGTTAGATCGACGCCGTTCCATTTTCCGGAGGTGACGTTCCAGGCCATCATCGCGTCGCGGCCGGTTGTGACCACTTCGCCGTTGTAGTGACAGGCGCCGGCGAAGACGCTCGCCGTGCGAACCTCCACGTACTCGCCACGCACGCTCACGCCCTCAGCTTGTGAACTGAACACCAACGCGCTCACGGCCAAAATCATCGACAGCGCTGCGAATAATCCTTTTCTCATCTCAATTACCTCCACAAAAAAGCACAAAACCAAGCCACAAAAGGCACATAAACAAACAAAACCATAGCAATCACCAACGCGTAACACAACCCCCACGGCGTAATCGACAATCCCTTTGTATCTTTCTCTTGTGCCTTTTGTGGCTTTGGTCTGTGCCTCTTTGTGGCTCAAACGGCGGAACTGTAGCACGCCCTGCCGGGGCAGCAGGCGTTCGGGTCGACGCGGCGATTATCCGGGCCGATCACTTCCTGAGTCTCACAACACCAGACGTGATTGGCAGCGTCGAGATATTCGTCCGCGCTAGTCGCCAGGCGATCGAGCATGAAAAACTTTTTCGAACGCAGCGAGCCGCAGAATGGCGACTCGAATGGTGTTTCATTTGCTTCGTTTGCCATGATCGTTTCTCCAAACAACTAAACTTCAGCAGCCTTTGCGAGCGCGCGGCGCACGAGCGTTTGGGTCAGGGGAACTTTGTAAGCGTTCTTTTCGAGGGGCTTGGCCTCGGCGAGCGCGAGCTTTGCGGTTTCGGCGAGCACGTCGGGGCTCAGCTTTTTGCCTGCTAAATATCTCTCTGCCGCGGGAACACGCCACGGAATCGGCGCCACGCCGCCGAGCACGATGCGCGCCGCCCGCACGCTCTGGTTCGGCCCGAGTTGAACCGCCGCCGCCACTGACGCAAGCGCGAAGTCGAGTGATTCACGCTCCTTGAATTTTAAATAAGTCGAATGCGAAGCGAGCGCAGAAGCCGGGACGAAGATCTCGGTAATGATCTCGTCATTCTTCAACACATTCTCGCGCCGGATATTCTCAGTCGGCAAAGTGAAGAACTTGTCGAGCTGAATGACGCGCCTTCCGCCGCTGCCGGCAGCCGTGACACGCGCACCGAGAGCCATCAGCATCGGCGCGAGATCCGAAGGATGCACGATGTACGATGGACCACCACCGATGATCGCGTTGTACTTATTCTCGCCTTTCGCCGCGTAACACTCCGACCCGCCCTTCTTCAAACAGTTCACTTCTTCAAGCCGGAAATACCAGCAACGTGGACGCTGACAAAGATTTCCCCCAACCGTGCCGAGATTGCGAATCTGCGGCGTGGCGATCGAGTGGGCCGCTTCCGTAATCCCGGGAAAACTCTTGCGCACGCCCGCATGCTCTTCCAGCTCGGTAAGCGTCACGAGCGCGCCAATCGTCAGCCCGCGCGCATTCAGCGTGATGCCGTTCAAGCCACGAATGTTTTTGAGATTGACGATACGCGCCGGCCGCGACGTGTAGTCTTTCATCGTGGTCAACAGATCCTGACCGCCCGCGATCGGCCGCGGCGCTTCGTCGATGTCGGAAGCAGGGACATTCAACAGCTTCACCGCTTCGTTAAGAGTCGTCGGATTGGTCCATTCAAACGATTTCATGCTTGTGCCCTCGACACTGAACCATTCATCAATCCCATCAGAATCTTGTCCGGCGTAATCGGCAACTCGCGGATGCGCAAACCCGTCGCGTTGAACACGGCGTTGGCTAGCGCGCCGACCGCGGGAATGTTGCACCCTTCGGCGATCCCGATCACTTGTTCGCGTTTGTCGTCGTCGTCGATGATCGGCGCCATCTCCGGCATCTCGAGAGTTCCCGGCAACTTGTAATCGCCAAAACCCGGATTGAGTTGCATGCCGAGTTGCGCGTCCATCACGCGTTCTTCCCACAACGCCATACCCAGCGATTGGATCATGCCGCCGTTAACCTGGCTTTCGAACGTCAACCGGTTCAACGGCAAACCGCCATCCTGAATGTGGATCATCTTGATCGGTTTGACGTGACCCGTCTCGACGTCCACTTCCACTTCAGCAAAACAAACACCGTGAACGCCGCGCGTTTGCAGATCCGAACGCCACTCGCCATTGCCCGTGACGCCGGCCGCCGGCAGCGAAGCGCATGCTTCTCGCCACGTTAGCGACTTGCCATTCGCGCTCACGCGCCCGTCGGCAAACAGGATCTCTTCCGGTTTCGGATTGCCAAGCAATGGCGCGATGCGTTCGGCCAGCAATAGACGCGTCTTGATCGCTGCGTCTTTCACCGATGGCGACAGCGAAGGCGCGGTTGTCGATCCACCCGACGGATTCGCGCCGCCGAGTTTCGAATTGCCGATCTGCTCTTTCACGTCGTTGATGCCGAGACCGAATTCTTCAGCGACGATCGCGCGCGTGTAGGTGCGCGTGCCGGTGCCGAGATCCTGCGTTCCCACTGCGACGACGACCGATCCGTCGCGCGAAACAGTGAGCGCCACTTTGCACTGGTTGTTGCCGCCGCCGCCCCACGTGCCGACCGCGCAACCAAAGCCGCGTTTCAATGGACCAGTGTTACCGCCGGCAACGGGATTGCGCCTGGACCAGCCAATCTCCCGAGCGCCGCGGTCCAACTGCCGGTGATAAATCGGATCTCGCAAGTTCTTCTTGCGAAACTCGACCGGGTCCATCTTGATCTTGTAAGCGAGTTCGTCGACTAATGATTCAACTGCGAAGGACGCCTGGGGATGACCGGGCGCGCGCATCGCGATCGCGGAGTCTTCATTGGTGTGCAGCGCGTAGATCTCGCGGTATGCTTCGCCCATCGTGTAGATGTACGGCTGGCCCGCTTGCGAGCCTTGGCCGATGCCGCCGAGACGATACTGCCTCGCCTGCATCGCGACGATCGTTCCGTCTCGCTTCACGCCGGCTTTTATTTTCTGCCACGCTGCCGAGCGATTGCCTCCCATCACAAACTCGTCGTAGCGCGTGAGCATCATCTTCACCGGCGCCTTGGTCTGTTTCGACAAGCGGCACGCCAGCATGCCCTCGACGCCGATGCCAAACTTCGATCCGAAACCACCGCCCATGTGTTCGACACTCGACGTCACCGCGCTTTGTTGCAGACCGAGTTCTTTCGCTGCATCGGCGGGAATCGTGAACGTGCCTTGTGTCGAGGCGTAGATCGTAGCCGTATCGCCGCCGCGAAAGTCCACCACCATGCCGTGTGTTTCGAGGCATGCATGATGAATGCGTGGCGATGTGTATTCGGCTTCGACGATCTCGTCGGCAGTGGCAAACGCGGCTTCGACTTTCTTCGGATCGCCGTTCTTCGCCTTCTCCTGAAGATTGTTCTCTTCGGCGACTACTTTCGGCGCGCCCGGTTTGACTGCTTCCTGCGCATGGACCACGTGCGGCAGCACTTCGTAAGTGACTTTGATCGCGCGCAATGCGTCGCCGGCAATTTCCGGCGTCGTCGCTGCTACTGCGGCGACTGGCGCGCCTGCGAAACGCAGTTCAGTCAACGGCGCTTCGACGATTGCTTTCACGCCCGGAATCTTCGCCGCCGCTTCGGTATCGATCTTCGTGACGCGCGCGTGGCCGTGCGGACAACGCAGGATGCGGCCGTGCAGCATGCCCGGCAGGCGCTGGTCGTAGGTGTAACGCGCGAAGCCCGCGGCTTTCAGTGGTCCATCGACGCGCGTGATCCGCTGATTGAGCAAACGATGCTTGTCGTTTGGTCCCCAACCGGGACCGGAATCTTCGTCAACTTCGATCTCGACCATCTGCTCGACGCCGTTGACGACGCGCGGGACGCGAATCTTCTTTTTCGGTTTTGGTGATGGTGACGGTTGTGCTTGTTGTGGCATGAGCGTCTTCCGTTAATCTAATTTAGGCCTGCTGTCCTTTGGCGGCGGCGAGTGCTGCTTCAAAAACGCGCGGATACGTTCCACACCGGCAGAAGTTTCCCTTGCACGCTTCGCGCACTTCGGCGAGCGATGGATTCGGGTTCTTCTTCAGATAAGCAGAGATCGTGGTGACAAAACCCGGCGTGCAGAACCCACACATCAACGCGTCGTGCTCGACAAACGCAG
>DATELZ010000253.1:0-21530 GCA_035276045.1 Pyrinomonadaceae bacterium
AGCCGAAGTTTTTCCAAACGCGGTGAGTCTCGGGTTGCTCGTCTTCAACGTGGCGACGATCTGTGGACCAGCGCTCGCCGGGTCCTTTTGGCGGAAAGTGGACCGGCAGTTATTTATGGCCTCAATGCACTCTCGTTCGTCGCGGTGATTATTGCGGTTATCGCAATGAAGACGAGCGGTGCACCGGAATCGACCGGCGAGCCAAGAAGCGCGTTGAGTCTTGCAGCACTGAAAGAGGGTTTCCGGTTTGTTTGGAACACGCCCATCATTGTGCAGACGATGACGCTCGACTTCGTGGCTACGTTCTTCGCGTCAGCCACGTTGCTGTTGCCGATCTTTGCGAGTGAACGATTACACGTCGACGCGCGCGGCTACGGTTTTCTGGCTGCTGCGCCGGCGATCGGATCTGTGATAACGGCGCTCGCGATGGCCCGGCTCGGCACTCTTCGTAAACAGGGCCGCCTGGTGGTTGTCTCCGTGGCGATTTTTGGTTTAGCAACGGCGGCGTTTGGCCTCTCGACCGTGTTCTGGTTCTCGTTGTTGATGCTGGCGGTGACAGGCGCTGCCGATACCGTGAGTACGGTGTTAAGACAGACGATTCGCCAGCTAGTGACGCCCAATCATCTACGTGGACGCATGACGTCGATCAACATGATGTTCTTCATGGGCGGTCCACAGCTCGGCGAGTTGGAAGCAGGTTCACTGGCGGCGGTCATTGGCGCGCCGTTGTCGGTTGTTACCGGCGGACTCGGTTCAATCGCCGCTGCGGCGATCGCCGCCTGGCGATCGAAGAGCTTGATGGATTTTGAAGTCTAGTTCATCTCTGCCGTAAATCTAATGTAAGGCAACACATTGTAGAGGACGCAGAGATGTCGCAGAGGAAGATTAATCTCTCGTGTGGATACCGGCCGAAACGAATACGCACCAGGATCACGTTATCGCGCATGTGATCGGCGCGAGTGTGGTGAGTTACTTCGTCTGGGACGAGACGGCTTATCTGCTGCTCGATATTGGATTCATTTGGAACATCTATCTCGACGCCGAGATGGGGCTGGTGCCGGAAGCGTTGGCCCTTGCGGAAATGGAACTGGATAAAGATCAAAGGCGCTGGGAAGCGATAGCAACGCCCTCGCCAATTCAATCGGTGGATGTATTTGAATCTGACGAAGGCCGGCGGCTGGTGCTCAACTGCGAAACAGCAAACATCACGCTCGAAACCTCATTCACTACGCGCAACATCAGCATAAAAGAATAACGCCGCGATCCGATAAAGCAATCGCGGCGCTATTCCGTTGCTGGCCCCTTCAATCAGCCACTCACAATAATCATGTTGTCCACTGCCTTCACACCCTTGATCTGTTTGACTACGCGTTCGATGTCAGCCTTTAACGTCTCCGACGCGACCGTGCCGGAAAGCATCACTTTGCCGTTAACTACACTGGCCGTAATGCCGAGAGGCGAGAACGTCGGATCGTCTGCCAGGCGCTTGTCGACCGCGAGCTGGATCGTCGAATCGATGTTCACATTTTCGGAAGTAGCGGTTGTGCCGCCTGCCGGTGGTGTCACGATGACGGGCGCTGGTTGAGTCGCAGGCGCCGGTTGTTGAATGATGACCGGAGGCTGTTGCGCCGGTGCAGGTTGTTGAATCACTGTCGGCTGCTGTTGTGTCGGCGTCAGGGCCGACTCTTCAGTTGTCGGCTGACTGCTCATCCAAAAGAGCACCAGCATCGTGATCAACGCAATCGCCACCACCACGAGCACGCCTACCATTCCCGCGGAGACACCGCTTCGATCGGGTGTGCGAACCGTTTGCGAATGGACCACCTCACGCCGCTCGCTCGGCGTGTCCACTACCACGCGGCTTCGTCTGGCTTGTTCTTCATCGTATGACATCAGTTGCCTCCGTTGTTGTACTAAGAGATTTTTGAATTGCGAATCTATTCATGCGCGTTCGTCCATCGGCGGACACCAGCGTTCCGGTCACCACCAACACACTCAATACCAGTATCAAGACGAGGAGTCTTTTCATCACCCATCCCTCCGTTCGCTCCACTGCGGGGTTTGGCAAACGTCATTCCGCATCGTCAAACCGCCCAAATACGAGGGTTCATGACTGGAACACCGATTAGTCGTTTTGTTATCGTACGCTTTACGAAGCAACGTAAACCGATCAATGTACGGATCAATACCAATGGCAACTGCAATCATTCATCATCCGATTTTCAAAGAACACGACACCGGTCCGGGACATCCGGAAACTCCTTCGCGTTACAGCGTCGTGATGGAGGCATTACAAGGCGACAAACTGTGGTCGAGCTTGCGCGAGGTTCACGCGACTGCCGCACCACGCGGAGACATTCAAGCCGCCCATTCGCCGCAACTTTACAAACAGGTCGAGCGCGTAGTCAGCGAAGGCAGCGGTTATCTCGATGCCGACACGGTCGTCTCGATGCGTTCGCTCGACGCGGCGAAATATGCGGCGGGTGCTCCGTGTCAGGCCATCGATCTGATCATGGGCGGCGAGGTGAAGAACGCGTTCGTTCCCGTGCGTCCACCGGGACATCACGCGACGGCAGAACGAGCGATGGGGTTTTGTCTCTTCAACAACGTCGCCGTCGCGGCGCGTTATGCGCAACGGAAGTATCCGGAGATCGATAAAGTGGCGATCCTCGATTGGGACGTGCATCACGGCAACGGCACGCAGGGAATCTTCTACGACGATCCGACGGTCTACTTTTTCTCGTCACACCAGTATCCGTGGTATCCGGGAACCGGCACGCGCGGCGAGAAGGGCACCGGACGCGGCTCGGGTTACACGTTGAACCTGCCGCTGCGTGCCGGAACAGCCGCGGCTGAACAGAAGCGCGGCTTCGAAGCAGCCCTCGAAGACATGTCGACCAGTTTTGTGCCCGACCTCATCATCATCTCCGCGGGATTTGATTCGCACCTGCACGATCCGCTTGGCCAGTTGCTGCTACAGGATGACGACTTCGTCGCGATGACAAAAGCAGTGAAACAATGGGCGGACAGCGCTTGCCAGGGACGGCTCGTTTCGTGTCTCGAGGGCGGTTACAACCTCAAGACGCTGGGCGGAACAGTGCTCGCGCATGTGCGTGAGCTGAATGCAGATCAGTAGCCGTTATGCGTTTCTCTCTGCGTCTGCGGTCCAAATCAGACGTGGAGCGTGTAGACGCAGAGAACCGCAGAGGGACGCAGAGACTGGCCGAACTCAGTAACCTCGATTAGCCACGATTGACACTCTCAGATCCGCTTCCTATGATCTCTTCACATGCCTGCCGTACAGTCTTCAGTGAGTAAAGAACGGCCCGAACGCGTTTTCCTGATCGACTCGATGTCGCACATTTTTCGGGCCTTTTTCGCGCCGATGCAAAACCGCGCGCAACCGCTTGCCACGTCTCAGGGGCTGGTCACGCAAGCCGTCTACATCTTCACCAACATGCTGCTCAAGCTATTGCGTGAAGAGAAGCCGGAATATATCGCCGCCATCTTCGAGTCGCGCGAGAAGACATTTCGTCACGAGACGTTTGCCGACTACAAGAAGAACCGGGTCGAAATGCCGGCGGATCTTTCGGCGCAGATGCCCTACATCTTCCAGATTTGCGAAGTGCTGAACATTCCGGTGCTCAACTCGCCGGGTTACGAAGCCGACGACGTGATCGGCGCGCTTGCGGTTCAAGCGGCCGCAAAAGGTTTGCAGGCGGTCGTCGTCTCAAACGATAAAGACATGTGCCAGCTCGTCCGCGATCCGTTGATTGTCTGCATGCGGCAGAATTCGCAGGTGATGAAGCGCAAGGAGCCGGTGCCGCCGGTTGAATGGTGTGACGAAGCGTGGGTCGAGAAAAAGTTTGGCGTGACGGCTGACAAGCTCGTCGATCTGCTCGGCTTGATGGGCGACTCGATCGACAACATACCGGGCGCGCCGGGTATCGGCTCAAAAGGCGCGGTCCAACTCATTCAGCAGTTTGGCTCGATCGAAGCTGCGCTGGCGGGTTGGGAATCAGTCAAACACAAAACATATCGCGAGTCGTTGCGTGACAACGCCGACCTCATTCGACAGTCACGCGAACTCGCGCGCATCCGCACGGATCTCGAGATCGAATTGAAACTCGACGAGATCAAAACGCGTCCGCCCGATCGCACTGCCGCTTACGAGCTGTTTCGCGAATTGGAATTTACTCTCCTGGTCAAGGAGTATGCCGACGCCGCAGTTGCACGGCCCGTCGCCTCCGAATCAGAGCGCAATTATCGAGTCGTGCAAACGAAGAACGATCTCGACAACCTCGTGCGCACGCTTTTCGACGCGGAGAGTGTCGGCATCGCCATCGCCGATTCGACTTCAACACCGGCGGGAACAGGCGAGCAGGAGTGTTTCACCGAACTGCAATCGACGCGAGGCATCGCCTTTTCGACGGCCGCTGGTGTTGCAGCTTATGTCGATCTGGAAAAATTTGCCGGCGGAGTGGCAGCGGCGCTTGGACCATTACGCGAAGTGTTGTCGAACGGCCTCGTCGACAAAACAGTTCACGACATGAAACGCGCCGTCGGTTTGCTGGACCATTTTGACATCAAGTTGGAAGGCATCAGGCACGATACTTATCTCGCCGCATATCTACTCGATCCGTCGCGCAGTAAATACGATCTAGCCGATCTCGCAAAGGATGCGCTGAACGTCGAAGACGGAAACAGGCCACCGGCAAACTGGTCTGAAACAGCCTGGCAAACCGCCGTTGTTGCCGATCTCACCGCTCAAACCGCGCCCGTTCTATACGCCCGCATCCTGGAAAAGAAACTCGAAACGATCTATTCCGAAGTCGAGCTGCCACTGGCGCCCCTGCTTTACCGGATGGAACGCGCGGGTCTCAAAGTCGATAAGAAAGTGCTCGCCGATCTGTCGAGTTACATCGGACAGGAATTGCACAAACTCACCATCAAGATCTATGAGCTGGCCGGGCGCGAGTTCAACATCGGGTCGCCGAAGCAGGTAGGCGAAGTGCTTTCCGATCTGCATATCGACATCGGCCGCAAGACGTCGACCGGTCGAATCTCCACGAGCAAAGCAGTGCTCGAAGAGTTGGCCCAACAGTTTGAGCTGCCGCGTTTGATCATCGAGTATCGCGAGCTGGACAAGTTGAAGAGTGTCTACACGGACGCTCTTCCGCAGCAGATCGCCACTGACGGACGCATTCATTGCCAACTCAACCAGACCGTCGCCGCGACCGGCCGCCTATCGTCGAGCGATCCGAACCTGCAAAACATTCCGATTCGCAGCGAGATGGGACGGCGCATTCGGCGCGCGTTCGTGGCCGAGAAGGGAAATAAGATCGTCTCCGCTGACTATTCACAACTCGAATTGCGGTTGTTGGCCCACATCACCCAGGATCCGGTGATGCTCGAAGCGTTTCAGAAAGGCGAAGACATTCACGCGCGCACGGCGCGACTCGTCTTCGGCGCGAAAACCGACGCCGAACTGAAAGAAGCGCGCCGTTTCGCGAAGATCGTCAACTTCGCCATCGCGTATGCTATCGAACCGTGGGGACTGTCGCAGCGCGTCGGCATTTCGCGTCCCGAAGCGAAAAAAGTCATCGAGGATTATTACAATACGTACAAAGGCGTTCGCCGTTACATGGAGGAAGTGCCGGTGCGGGCGCGTGAGCACGGTTACGTTCGTTCGATCTATGGCCGCATCCGTCCGCTTGCAGGGATCACCGATCGCAACGCGAATATTCGCAAGGCCGCCGAACGGGAAGCGATCAACATGCCGATTCAAGGCACCGCCAGCGACATCGTGAAGATCGCGATGTTGCACGTCGACGAGGAGTTCAAGCGCAATGGCCTGGCGGCGAAGTTACTGATGCAGGTGCATGACGAGTTGCTCGTCGAAGTGCCTGAAAACGAAGTCGACAAGGTTATCGAAATACTGAAGCACGAAATGGAAACGGCCGTCGAACTCGACGTGCCGCTGGTGGCCGACGTCGGAGTAGGCGAGAATTGGATGGACGCGAAGCCTTAAGGAAATGCGAAATGTGAATTTCGAAATTCGCACTTCGCATTTCGCAATTTCTGATGCAACCCGGAGAGAAACATCCTGAGGTAGTTTACCGGAAGACGATCGTTCCGAAGCCGACGCCTGCACTGTCGAGACTGCGTGGCTTTGCGCCTGCGCTGGTCCCGTTGATTGTGGGTTTTGTGCTTCTGCTCGGGCTCATCACGGTCCTTGGTCTACGCAACGTCAACAAGATGGACGAGGTGGCCAACGATGCTCGCGAACTCGGGCGGCGACATTCCGCACGGCTCAGTTTGCTGCTCGAGCTTCGTTTGAACTTAACCAAACTCGATAACGAAGCGCGCGCGCGACATCTTGAAGAGTCGAGAGGCGTGCTTTCTTCAATACCGCTCGAAACCCGGTTCAATAACGCGCGCGATGAATTGAGGGTGTCTCTGGAACAACTGGACCGTCCTACAGTTGCCGAACAGCCGGGTTGGCAACAGATGAAGACCGACATTGAGAATTACATTGAGATTGCCTCGGATCGCAGGGTTTACAGTCTCAAAGGATTTACGGCATTCAAGACCGTCGATGCCGAAGTCAACGGCCTGCTCGACCAGGTGCAGGCCGAACGGCAGGACGTTGGCGCGGCGGTGCAGCAGATGCAGGAGACGGCGAAGAGGTCGAACAGGCGCTGGACCTATATTGCCCTGTTGTTTGGCGCCCTCGTGGCAGCGGGAACGATCTGGCAGGTGCAGCGGCAGTTTCGCGAGATGCGCCGGAGCATGTTCGAGACGCGCCGCGAACGAACATTCACGACGCAATTGCTCGAAGGCATGGTCAGCGCTGTCGCCGCGATCGACGAAGACGATCGCATCCGCAGCGCTAACGCCGCTTTCTTTCGTATCTTTCCGAAAGCCAGTATCGGCGCGTCTGTGTTGGAACGATTTGCTCCCGATGACGTGATGAAGATGCTCGATACCGTCACGTCATTGCGCGTTAACAAAGCGACGTACCACGGTCGTCTCCTCGCCCAGGTAGAGGAAAGTGACAAGGCTTTCGACGTCTATTCCGCGCCACTCGCGATCAACGGCGACCGCGGACAAATCGTCACTCTCGTAGACGCTACGGAAGCCGCCGAATCTGAGCGCACGTTGCGTCGCAGCGAATCGCTCGCAGCCGTCGGACAGGCGACGACGCAGGTGGCCCACGAGATTCGCAATCCGCTCGGCAGTATTCGACTCGGCGTTTCGATGTTGCGCGACAGCGTGACGGACGACGACGCGTTGAACACGATCGAACTGGTCGAACGCGGCATCAAGCACCTGAATAAACTCGTCGTCGACGTCACACAGTTTTCGAGACAGAAAGAGCTGGAACGTTCGTCAGTCGACCTGCATGAGTCGCTTGAAAGCAGTCTCGATCTGGTCAGCGAGAGGATTCAGGAGAAGAACGCGGCGGTCGAGAAGCAGTTCATCGATCGCGAGATCGTGGGCCGCTGGGACGAGAACCAGTTGCGCCAGGTGTTTGTTAACGTGATTGCGAATGCGGTTGATGCGAGTCAGGAAGGCGCGCCGGTGCGGATCTCGACTGACCTGGTGAGCACCGCTGATGGTGACGGTCAACCCGCCAAGATCTTCGCGCGCATCGTCATCGCCGACAAAGGAAGAGGAATGGACAAGGCGACGCGCGAAAGAATCTTCGAACCATTCTTTTCGACGAAGAAACGAGGCACCGGGCTTGGTTTGGCGATTGTGAAGCAGATCGTCGAACAGCATGGTGGCAAGATCAACGTCGCCAGCGAACCGGGCCAGGGTTCGCAGTTCAGCATCGACCTGCCGGTTTAAATCTGAGTGAAAGCCTTCCTCGCGGCTTCAATCGTCTGTTCGACAATTTCATCCGTGTGAGCCAGGCTGACGAACGCCGCTTCGAATTGCGAGGGCGCGAGGTAGACTCCGGCTGACAGCATCGCGTGAAAAAACTTTCCGTACGTTTCGCGACTTGATTTGTTGGCCGTGGTCCAGTCGATCACCGGTTCGCCAGTGAAGAAGCCGGTCCACATCGAACCGACGCGATTTGTGACGGTTGTGACGCCGGCATCGTGGGCGGCGCGTGCTAGTCCATCGCAAAGTTTCTGCGAGGAGTTTTCGAGTCGATCGTAAATCGTTTTGTCACGCAGACGCCGGAGTGTGATGAGTCCGGCGGTCATCGAAAGAGGATTTCCGGATAACGTGCCTGCCTGGTAGACCGGCCCGGCTGGGGCGACGTGGTTCATCACGTCACGGCTTCCTCCATAAGCGCCCACCGGTAAACCGCCGCCGATGATCTTTCCGAGTGTCGTGATGTCGGGCTTGATCCCGTAACGTTCCTGCGCGCCACCCCGTGCGAGCCGAAATCCCGTCATCACTTCGTCGAAGATCAGAAGCGCGCCGTGTTTTGTGCAGAGCGTTCGTACGGCTTCGAGATAACCGGGTTGTGGCGGCACGCAACCCATGTTGCCGACGACGGGTTCGATGATCACGGCGGCGACGTCCGCGTGTTCGGCAAAGGTTTGTTCGAGCGCTGTCGCATCGTTGAAGGGCAGGGTGAGCGTGTTTTGCGCAAGAAGCGCCGGGACGCCCGGACTGTCCGGCAAACCGAGTGTCGCCACGCCCGAGCCGGCCTTCACGAGCAGGCTGTCGCCATGCCCGTGATAGCAGCCTTCAAACTTGATTATCTTCGTGCGTCCGGTGACACCGCGCGCGAGACGAATGGCGGACATCGTCGCTTCGGTGCCGCTGCTCACCATGCGAACCATCTCGATCGAGGGAACGGCGTCGACGACTTCCTGCGCCAGCTCGATTTCGAGTTCAGTCGGCGCGCCGAAGCTCGTGCCGTTTGCGGCGACTTCCTGAATGGCGGCGATGACTTCTTCATCCGCATGGCCCAGGATCATCGGTCCCCACGAACCGACGTAATCGATGTAGGTGTTGCCGTCGACGTCGGTGATCGTCGCGCCGCGCGCTGATTTGATGAAACGAGGCGTGCCGCCGACGCCGCGAAACGCGCGCACGGGCGAATTGACGCCGCCGGGTATGAGGTCGATGGCAGTCGCGAATAGTTGGTCTGATTTGGTCTGCATTTTATAATCTGCTGATTGCTTCCTTTGGTTCTACCGTAATCGATCGAAAACGTGACAGTCGCACGAGGCCGGGCGCCGCGCCTTTCGGTTTCGATAAGAATTTTCGTTCAGTGTAGTGGATCACGACTTTCGCGTCTTCGCTTGCCTGGCTGAACTTGCCGGCCAATTGCGCGGCTTCGATGAGCGTCCGATGCGGGATCTCTTTGCGCGTCGGGTTGCGCACGACGACATGGGAACCGGGATAGTCGCCCGCGTGCAGCCATAGATCGTTCGGATGCGCGATGCGAAATGTGAGCGTGTCGTTATCGCGCGAGGAACGTCCGACGAGAACTTCATAGCCGTCAGTTGAAAGATAACGGCGCACGCCTGAGATCGTTTTAGTTTCCGCTCCGGCTCGGCTTTTGGGGGCTGTTTTGGCGGGAGACTTATCGAAACTTTCCAACGCCTCAGCATCACGTTGGTTGATGATGTGTTCCAGATCTGCGGCACGTTTTTCGAGTTGCGCGATCTCGCGATCGACGTTCGCGAGCCGGCCCACAACTTCCTCTCGGGCGTGCTTTGCTTTTGTATAAAGGCGAAACCGGCGCGTCGCTTCGTCTTGTAAGGAAGTGTTCTCGTCAACTTGGATTTCGATCTGTGGCGCGTCTTCCGAGTAGTAATCGGTCAAGAAAACTTTCCCTCCATCGCGCACTGCGGTTGCGATATTCGCCAACAACAAGTCGCCAGTTTTCTTGTGTTCCTCGGGATCGCCGTGATCGACGAGGTCCTTGCTCAAGTTTTGTTTCAGTTTGCGTTGCCGCTGGATCAAGCTTCGCAATCGCGAGCGCACGGCGGAAGCGCGCGAATCGAACGTCTTCGTGGTGTCGATTTCATTGAAGTAAGCATCAGCATGCGACGATGGCGAACCAATGATAGAGGCGGATTGTTCGCCACTGTGCTCGGGTGCTTCGGGCGGTGAGTAGATCTCACCGGGAAGCTGGCCTTTTGGGCTACGCAAGGCCGTGATGATGCGATTCAGTTCGTCGAGCAGAAAGAGGTTCGCCGTGCGGCCGGTCAGTTGGATCACGAGCCTGCAAAAGTGGATCGCCCCTGACTCGTCTTCGCAGCGAAAAGTCAGTCTAACGATTCGATCCAGCGGTTCTTTCGCGACGCTGACGAGTGCGCAGCCATTCGTCCTCGCCCGCAGCAGTTGACCAAAGTAAGTTAGTTGAATAGAGGCTTTTTGCAGGTCGCGCGCGCGGCGCTCGATTAGATAGAGACGAGGACTCGAAGGGTCGACACTAACGTAAAGAAAACTCCCGCGCAGCCCAAAATCGAAGGCAAACGAGAGTGGCGTGAGTTGAATTATCTTGCCGAGATAGCGCCCGGTTAACGTCGTTCGCAGCTCTTCGACAACATGCCGAACAAGATCCTGATGCATGACTGCCGAAGCGTAACAGATCCGCGGCTCAAGTCGTCATGATGACTGCCGTGCGCGTAAGACGATCGTGGACGGCGTGGCCTTCACGGCTGAAGAGCGCGGTCAGTATTCCCAGCACTGTCGCCAACGAAAGCAAGTAGAGAAACGAGCGTCCGATCGACTGTCCACCGGTCGGGATCAACATCGTCTTCGTGTCGATCACTTTCATCCGCAGCAGACGCATGCCCCACGTGCGGCCAGTCAGCGCCGTCATCGCGGTGAGATACATGAAAGTCAGGACGACAAAACTTCCGCCGAGAACCGTAAGCGCGCGCGGATCCCGCAGTTCGTTGCCCGTCAGATATATCGCTCCGGCGATTGTCGACGTGAATATGCCGCAGAAGATCAGGTCGAGCGCGGCGGAGATCAATCGTCGAAACGCCGAAGCCGATTTTGCCGCGCTATCGTCGACGCGGAGGTTCCGCGCGATCGAATCGAGATAATTGAGCGCGGGATCGTTCGGGTCGTCGCGAATCAATCGCTTGGGAGCAGGCAGCGCCAGCTCACTTGGCGGGACGACGACCAAGTGAGTCTTCTCAACTACTGGCGGCGGCTCTTCAACGGGGACCTCTTCAACGGCTATATCTGACTCGAACGTGAGTTGCGTCGTCGGGGGACCAACTGTTTCGTTCATATCGTTATCTTCTTGTGCGGGGGCGTAGGCAATGGCCGTCGCGAGGGTGGATCGCGGCTGGCGAGTTTCGGTGGGAGCCGTTTGATGCGCACGCTCGATACGTTTGAGAGCGGCGATTACCAGAGGGTTAAGTGCCGGGCTTTCCGCCGGCGGCAGTAGTTCCAATTGCGGTGGATTGACGGCCGACTCGATCCGGGAACGCTCCGCGTCTGCTGCCTCGATGGCGGCTTCGCGCGCGCGTCGCTCCTGAACTTCGCGGACGCGCTCGCTCAGTTCTTTTCGCCATTCGGGAACTGAGCTTCGCGAAACGCCTGGAAACTCGATAAGTGTAGATCTTCTTTCCCGAGGCTGAGTTGGAGTGTTGCCGGTTGATTCCATGTGCGCGTCGTCAGACGAATCGGCCTCTCGCAATCGCGACGCATCCTATCAGGAATAACTTTAACTGGTCAACGAGAAAATAAAGCAGGGATTGAGGTTGTCGTCTCGCCCGAACGGGTTTTTTAGAGTGGGGTGCGACCGGCGAAGCCTGCGTCGACGTCGTGCCACCACTCCAGTTCGTCGCCTTCGCCCATCTGCCAGCAGAGCAACACGACACGTCCGTCCCGGAGTGACGGGAAATCGATCAGTCCGCGTTCGAAGTCTTTGAGCTGGACGCCGAGACCTTCCAATTCGTTCATCTGGGAAGTCAGTTCGGTCAGGACGCCGGCGTAGGCTACGCCCTCCGCGATTCCGCCGCCGCCTTGTTCGGCGGCGTCAGCAGCCTTCCGGGCCTCGTCGCGAAACCTGGTCACTGCCCGATGCGCGCGTTGAATCTTCTCGAGAATGCTTTTCACGCTCGGAAGCAGGGCATTTGCTTCCTGTATGGTGAATAACTTCATCTTGTGGGGGCCGTCAATGTTCGCCGTCAGTGTTCATCGGTGACGCGGATGAACTCGGTGGCCGCTTCGAATTCGGCCGCTTCCTCGTCGATATCAGATTCGAGCACTACCCGCATCGCAGCCTGATAACTCTCGGACTGCGGTTTCACCATCTGACATTGATCTTGTAGATATGGCGCCGGCAGTGGCTCGTGCAAATCACGCTCATCATACCGCGTTCCGTGCGAGATCTCCTTGCGCACCTTGTCTGCAATCTCGCCGAGGTCGATAAAATAATCGGCCACGTCGATCAACTTCGGCGCAGTGTTCGAACGAAAGCCGGCAATCTCGACGCGGCATCCTTTGTAAGCAACGGCATTAACGGCATACACAAAATCCTCGTCACCGGACACGAGCACGGCAGTGTCATAACGGCCTGCGAGCGAGAGCATGTCGACGGCGATCTCGACGTCGAGATTAGCCTTGCGTGTACCGTCGTAGAACGTTTTCAACTCTTTTTGAATAACGCGAAATCCGTTGCGTCGCATCCACAACAGAAAGCCCTGTTGCCGCTCGGCGCCGATATCGACGCCCGTGTAAAAGAAAGCTCTCAAAAGGCGTCCGTCGCCCAACAGGACTCGCAATAACTTGTTGTAGTCGATGTCGATGTTATGAAATCGCGCTGCATGGAAAAGGTTATTTCCGTCAATAAAAACCGCTACTCTTCCGCGATGACCAAGCTGCCACGATACGTTGTTAGTAGGATCGAAATTATTCATAAACTGACTCCGAACCAATTACCCTGTGTTGAAGCTAGCATGCTGTTTTAGTCTTCATTGGTCAAGTTGACGGTCCATGTGTTTTTGCTCACACGGCCGCAATTACCTGACTCGAAACGGCGTCAAAATAGATGGTCCTAACGGGACCATTAGTGACATTGATTTCCCAGGCAAGATGTAGTTCCAGGCCGCCGGTTTGTCCCGGTGGCGGCAGGGTATAAACAACTAATTGCCGGGGTTCCAATACTGCATTAGGGGGCAGCGTGATCGTTTGCTGTCCCATCGTAAAAGGCTGCTCTTTAAGTTTGTTTACTGCGTCTTCGCCGGTGACTTGCGGATTCACCTGTGCGAGTGTCGACTGAAGACGTTCGGCATTGGGCAAACAATTACTCGAGATCGAGACCAGTTGCCGGTCGTTGCGAAAGCGAATCGTTAGGTTGCCGTAACCACCGCGCAGGGGATAACGAAACGGCCGCTGTTCGTAGCGCGCGAGTTTGATCCCGGACGGCTCGTCGATTCTCTCAACCAGCGACAACTCTTCAGGTTCAGCGCCGATCAGGCGTCGCCATTCGCCAATGAAACGGCGCAACGATTCGCGTGTCTGTTCTTCAGTTTGCTCTGCGTCGCCGACCTTCGGGAGATAGATTGGCTTTGTCAGGTTAGCGGGCAAACTCCGGAGTGTCGCCGTGTGTGGATCGAGATTCACCTGGGTGCGATCGGTAACTCCGTAGTGTTGCGAAAGCTGATACCAGGCCAAGGATGCTTCTTCGAGTCGCGCTGACGGATCTGCTAGTCCGACCGGGTAGAGTCGAACATCGGAACGTGGTCCGTTCGCGTCGGTTGCGCGAAACGCGGCGCACCCGCCGGCGAGCACCACGAGCATCAGGACCAGCGGCCCTTGAATGACGGTCAGACCTCGTTTTGCGGAACGTGTAAGCATCATTACCTCAGAATTTCCCCGGGCGTCGTATAATCCAAATACTTGGAGGACGTGTTGCCTAAAGATAACGAAAACATTCGTCTGCCCTTTACTGGCCCAATTGAACCGACTGAGCCGCAAGGGTTTGCGCCGGATCAAATGATTCGCTGCGACGAGTGTTTACGAGCCAACCCACCGACGCGAGTGGCGTGTTTGTATTGTGGCGCGTCGTTGCCGATGACGGAAGCGACCGCGCGCTTGCGCAAACCGGTGCTGCGTCCACCTGAGAAACACCAGTCGGGCTTCAGCAACATTCTCGTTGGCGATGCTGCTGAGCTTTCGGGGGAAACGCTGGCGGAAGCCGCGAGTCTTTTGAAACTCAGCGCGGCAGACTTGCAGAGAATCATCGCTGAGCAGACGCCGTTGCCGGTTGCCTTGACGGCGAGTCGCAACGAGGCTGAACTGGTTTCGCAACGCCTCGTGGATCTCGGTTTACAAACGATCGCTTTAAGCGATGACGAACTCGGCGTTACCGCAGTCAAACGAGTGAAAGCGCTGCACGTCGACGAGCAACTGATTACGATCCACCAGGCGGGCATAAAAGAGACAACGGAAATACGCTGGCGCGACGTGGTCCTGGTCGTGACGGGCCGGCTGTTTGTTACCCGAATGGAGATCGAGGAACGCAAATCACGTCGCGCCGAGAACGAGATCGTCCACTCGAGCGAGTTCTCGAGTGACGAAGCCGTGATCGATCTCTACGCCGCAACCGATGCGGAGACCTGGCGCGTGAGTGCAAACGGTTTCGACTTCTCCTGTCTTGGCCCAAACAAAGCCCTCGTCGCAAACGAAAACATCACGCGTCTCCAGCAACTGATCGTGGACCACGCGGCCCACGCCAAACTCGACGATTCATATCGACGACTGCGACACACCCTCGATCTCGTTTGGGGCTCGCGATCGGAAACGCAGTCGAGTGGTTGGCGACGCGAACGTCCCGGCCGGTTGAGCGTCGGCGCCGCGACGATCAAGAGCAACGAATCGCAGTTCACTCGCTACTCGCGCTTGCTTCGTCACCTTCATCTTAAAGCGAATACTGATGACTGATTCGTCAAACCTGATTTATGGCGTGAACGCAGTCGTGGAAGCGCTGCGCGCCGGAACACGCCAGCTCGAAACGATCACGATCCTCGAAAGCGCGCGGCCGGATCGCTTGAAATCGTTGCTCGAACTCGCGCGCCAGAAGGGCGTGCCTGTTCATCGTGTGCCGCGGTTGGATCTCGATCGTTCGTTGGGCGAAGTGCGGCATCAGGGCGTCGTGGCTCGCGTCGCAGCCGCCCGTTACGCCGACGCTGACGCTTTGCTCGACGCGCTCGAAACTAAGATCGGCACTGAAGATCCGCCGCTGGCGTTAGGTTTGGACGGGATCGAGGATCCGCGTAATATGGGCTCGATCCTACGTACTGCTGAATGCGCCGGCGTGCACGGTGTTTTCATCGCCGAGAGGCGTGCGGTAGGTTTGACGGGCGTCGTCGCGAAGGTTGCTGCCGGAGCTTTGGAGTATGTTCCGGTGGCGCGGGTGACGAACCTCGTTCGATTGATAGAGCAGTTGAAAGCACGTAACATCTGGGTCGTCGGCGCCGCGGGTGAAGCGCGGCAGTCGTACACGGAGTGGGATTGGAAACTTCCCACCGCGCTCTTTCTCGGTAACGAAGGACATGGCCTGCACCGGCTGGTGCGCGAACACTGCGACACACTGGTCCATATTCCGGTCGTGGGCAAACTAGATTCATTGAACGTTTCCGTAGCTGCGGGCGTTCTGCTCTACGAAGCACGACGCCAGCGAAAGACCTGAAGCTGGGAAACGAAACCACATAGAGCGAGACGCAAATGTTCTGTCCTAAATGTGCAACACAGAATCTCGACGGAGCGAGTTTTTGTCGCTCGTGCGGCGCGAATATCAGTCTCGTGCCGCAGGCAATGACCGGACAGATCGCGCGCCAAAGTGAAGAGACGAGTGTCGCGAAAGAAGAACACGGCCAGCGATCAGGCAAGGAATTGACGCTGGATGCGGCTTTCAAAAACGTGTTCATGGGCTTCGCGTTTTTGATCATTGCCATCGTGCTTTCAAGATTGCCGTTTGGCTGGACCTGGTGGTTTTGGATGTTGCTGCCGGCGTTCTCGTTGATGGGGGTTGGAATCGCGCAACTCCTTCGCCTCCGGCAGCGAGACAACCAGCACCTGGACGCAAGCTCAAACCCGCGGTCGTTTGCTAATCGTCCCACTGCACAACCACTGTCCGCTCCACACACAGATCAACTAATTCCGCCCGTTCCGAGTGTCACCGAGGGAACGACCCGCCATCTCAGTCGCAACAATCCGGATAACCAATGACTCGCATTTGCGTCTCGGTCTGTGAAAAGAACCTGGACGCATTAGCGAAAGCGTGTGAGCGAGCAGGTGAGTGGGCAGACGTGATCGAGTTGCGTCTCGATTGCCTTGGGACGCTCGACGATTTGCGGTGGGTGTTGGAACGCGTGTCGCGTCCGGTGATTCTCACGTTTCGTCCTGCGGAACAAGGCGGGCATCGCAAGTTGGATCTTGAAACCCGCCAATCGTTTTGGCGAACGGCTCCGCAGACTGCGTGGCGCGACATTGAAGCGGATCTCGCGACGCCGGAAACTGACTGGCCGCGTGTGATCGTCTCGCATCACGACTTCTCCTGCATTCCCGACGATCTCACAAAGATCTATGAGAGACTCGCTTCGACGCCTGCCGCCGTGATCAAGATCGCCGTCCACGCAAACGACATCCTCGACTGCATTCCTGTTTTTAACTTGTTGGATCGCGCTCGATTGGAAGGTCGAGAGCTGATCGCGATCGCGATGGGCAACGCCGGTCTGGCAACGCGCATACTCGGTCCGTCACGTGGCGCGTTCCTGACCTATGCCGCGTTGCAGGACGACGCTGCCACAGCGCCCGGACAGATCACCGCTCAGAAACTTCGTTCCCTTTACCACGTCGATAAGATCGATCACGAGACGATGATCTGCGGCCTCGCCGGTCTTCCGGTGATGCACTCTGTCTCACCGCACATGCACAACGCGGCGTTTGAATCGGCCGGAGTCAACGGCGTTTACCTGCCGCTTGAAGTGCGTGACGTGAAGACGTTCATCACGCGCATGGTTCATCCGCGGACAAGAGAGATCAACTGGAACGTGCGCGGGTTGAGCATCACCGCGCCTCATAAATCGAACGTCGTCGAATGTCTTGATTGGATCGACCCGACAGCAAAAGAAATCGGCGCAATCAACACGATCGTCGTCGAAGGCGATCAGCTTCGCGGCTTCAACACAGACGCCGCCGGTTTCATCGAACCGTTAGTCAAACTCATCGATTCATTGGGTGGTTTGCGTGTAGCAGTGATCGGCGCAGGCGGCGCCGCGCGCGCTGCCGTGTGGGCGCTTCGCCGGCAGGATGCAGACGTCACAATCTTTGCGCGCGACCCTGCGAAAGCTCACGCGCTTGGACAAGTATTCGACGTTTCGTCCGAATCGCTCGCCGCTGCTTCATTCGCCGGTTACGACATAGTGATCAACGCCACGCCACTCGGCTCAGGCGATCTGATCGATCAAACACCAGCCACCGCGGAACAACTCGCGGGCGCTCGTTGCGTTTACGATCTCGTCTACAATCCGATCGAGACGCGCTTGTTGAAAGAAGCTTCCAATGCAGGCTGCAGGACTGTGCGAGGACTCGAAATGTTAGTCGCTCAAGCAAAAATACAGTTTGAATTGTGGACTGGTCAAACGCCTTCTATATCCAATATGTATCAGGCCGCATCCACCGCGTTGGACCGATGATTTTTAGTATTCTTTTCGAGCCTCATCGTCACTAAATCTCACCTCTCCATCACAAACCTTCATCGCGCTCCGTGACTGCGGCGTACAGTCACTCACACGTTGCTCCACTGCTGTCGGGATTAACGCAAAGGCTCAATCGAGCTTTCGCACGAACAGGGAGGTGCAATCGTGAAGAGAACTATTCCGGCTTTTATTCTTATAGTTATCTGCGCAACTGTTCAGACTGTTTCTGCCACACCGTCCGTCGATCCCAGTTTGATCTCACGACTCACTTTGCTCGCGTCAAACAATGAGCGGTTAAACGATCTCGAAAGGGCTTATCTCGACGCGTACACGATCCTGCGGAACGATAACCCATGCAGCAGGCTCTACGGTGGACCAGCAGTGCTCGAAGCGCTCAACGAGTTGGTTCGCGTTCTGCGTCCGGCTTACCTTGAGCGTAATATCGCCGTCCGCATGAGTGGAACGACGACGATGTATCGCAATGGCACGAGCGGATTCTCGTTTCGCATGTTCGAGAAGGCCGAGATCAACATGATGGGATCTTTTTATCGCAGCAACTCGCCATCCGAGCACCGCATTCCAACGGTCGCGAATTATCAACCCAACACGCGGAAGACGCGGGTCGCGTTGCTGTTGCACGAACTCGGGCATCTCGTGCGTGGCGCGGACAAGAAGTGGATACTGTCGGATGACGGAAACGACATCGGCCTGAGTATCAAGAATACCGAGTACGTGGTCGACGTCTGTCGTGACGAGATCGAATACGTCACCCGCCTGACTGTGGCCCAGCAACTGGAGAAACCGCTCACCACCGTCGCCCAAATCGCCACCCAGCCCTAGTGCGCAGATCCAAGCCGTTTCGGACTCCCGCCAGTCCCATTGGTCACAAAAGCCTGCGCGCCGGTGTTAATAAGGCGTTATACGCTCGGGATTGCCAGTCGACCTCCCGAGCCCACGTTTTGTTTCAGTGTTTCAGCAAGACAGATAGTCTATGAGTCTGCGCCCAACCATCTCTGATAGCGAATTCTCTCTCCCTGACGACCACCCGCGCCAGTCCCCGTTCGTTAGGCGTCTAATCCGCATCGGCGTGATCTGGGGGATGTGGACGATCGTCGCCCTCTTCTTCAGCACCCAGGTCTTCATGATGTATTACTCGGAAGGCCAGCCGATCCCTTATAAACGGGCGTTCCTCGTCCAGGCATCAGCCTGCTATCTCTGGGCATTGGTAACTCCGCTCCTCTTGTGGCTCGCACGCCGCTTTCGCATCGATCGCAACAACTGGCTGCGCAAAGTCTTTCTACACTTTCTTTTCAGCGTCGCCATCGTGATCACGCTAATCGGCCTCCACTTCGTCGTCTATATGATCCTCAGCGGCCGCGCGGGTTCGATCACGCCGATACGCCTGCTTGGCTACCTGTATCCCAATCTCGACCGCTGGCTGCTCGTCTATTGGTTCATCTTCCTGATGAGTCACGCGTTCAACTATTACAACAGCTATCGCAAAGGCGAACTACAAGCGTCACAACTCCGCACGCAACTCGTGCAATCGCAACTCGAAGCGCTGAAGATGCAGGTGCAGCCGCACTTTCTCTTCAACACGCTGCACTCGATTTCCGCCCTGCTGAGCAAAGACACGGAAGGCGCGCGCAAGATGATCACGCGCCTCGGCGATTTTCTGCGTCTGACACTCGAAAACTCCGGCTCGATGGAAGTCACCCTGCAACAGGAAATTGAATTCCTCAACGGTTATTTGGAGATCGAACGCATTCGCTTTCAGGATCGACTGACCACCGAGATCAAGATCGATCCGGACGTGCTCGACGTTCGCGTGCCAAACCTGATTCTCCAGCCGATCGTGGAGAACGCGATGCGACATGCTGTCGGAAACAGTCATGCCGGACACGTCGAGATCGCCGCGTTTCCGTTAAACGGCTCTTTGCATATCGAAGTCAACGACAACGGACCCGGCCTGAATGTCGATCGCAGTGGCGAAGCGCGACGTGGCAGAGGTCTCGGTCTCGCCAACACCCAAGCGCGGCTTGTAGGGCTTTATGGAACCGAAGCGAGCTTCGAAATGACAAATCGTCCTTCGGGTGGATTGACTGTTTCGATCGAGATCCCGCGACGGCATTCACGAACTTGAATCACCTTTCCAGTTTCTCGTTCGCACACACCCCAACTGAACCTTCCATCCACTTGGATCGTAACAACGACTGCGTGTTGATTCACGCCATAAGTGATTCCAGTGCGGTGTTTATCAGTTACGTGTGAGTCTCACCTTCACGCGTTGACGTGTTTTTAGAAACAAGTTCAAGTGGGGGGCCCAGGATGACGGACGCAACTCGTATTCGAGCGTTGGTCGTCGACGACGAACCACTCGCACGCGAAATGATTCGCGAGATGCTGGAGAACGATTCGGAAGTTGAGATCGTAGGCGAATGTGCGAACGGTCGTGAAACGGTCGAAGCTATTCAATCAACAGCGCCTGATATCGTTTTTCTCGACATTCAAATGCCAGAGCTCGGCGGCTTCGAAGTCCTGGAGTCGCTCGAACCGAAAGCAACACCTTACGTGATCTTCGTGACTGCTTACGATCAGTATGCCGTGCGCGCCTTCGAAGTTCATGCGCTCGACTACCTGCTCAAGCCGTACGACCGCGAACGGTTCGAGGCAGCGTGGCAACGAGCCAAGGAACAGCTCAAACTCGATCGCGCCAGCCGCCGCGACCAGGACATCATCGCGCTGCTCGAAGAGCTGAAAGCCGGCCCGCGCTATCTCGAACGGCTCGTGATCAAAAACGGCGGCCGCGTTTTCTTTCTGCACGTGCAGGACGTTTACTGCATTGAAGCAGAAGGAAATTACGTCCGCGTCTACGACGGCCAAAAAGGTTATCTACTGCGCGAGACGATCAGCAGCCTGGAAGAGCAGCTCGACCCGAAACAGTTTCTCCGGATTCACCGGTCGGCCATCGTCAAGATCGATCGGATCAAGGAGATGCAGCCGTGGTTTCACGGCGAGTACCGGATCATCATGGAGAACGGCAAGCAGCTCGCTTTAAGCCGGAATTACCGCGCGAATTTGCAGGAAGCTGTCGGGAACACACTTTAAAATCATGGTTTTATCCATTCTCCTGGCCGCTCCATCACAAAATTTAGCCGTTCCGTCACAGAGTTATCTCCATTGTTGATAAGGTTTGAGAGTATTCAATCACCCCAGGCGTCTTTGACGAAGAGGTGGAGTCATGAACATTGAGACAACATTAGGAATCGAATCAAACGGAACAATCGAGCAAGCAAATAGCGATGCGAACGTCGACGTTCGGCTAAACACGTTGCGCGAGACAGTGCTGCAACTCCTTGACGAGGTCGAATCGCTGGCAATCTCCCGGCCGGTCGACATCAAGCGTGGCGCCCGCTTCTCCGACGAAGTGCGGCAGTTTGAAGTTACCCTGATCCGGACGGCATTGGGCCGCACTTCCGGCAGTCAAATCCGGGCTGCCAGACTGCTCGGTCTCAAGCCGACTACCCTCAACGCGAAGATCAAGCGTTACAACATCATGCCGGTATACCAGCCGCAGGCCTGATCCGCCTTATCTGTGGTTCACTGCTATACTGACTCGCAGTGAACGACGCAGTGACGGAACGCTACAGCCGACAGATTCTTTTCAACGGAATTGGCGAAGAAGGACAGCGCCGCTTGTTAGCGGCGCGTGTTCTTATCGTCGGCTGCGGCGCGTTGGGAACCGCGCACGCCGAAGCCCTGGGACGCGCGGGCGTTGGTCGATTGCGCATCGTCGATCGCGATTTCGTCGAGCCTTCCAACCTTCAGCGCCAAACGATGTTTACGGAAAGCGACGCCGATGTTCGTCTGCCGAAGGCGATCGCCGCC